>DAOUBQ010000111.1:0-4401 GCA_034432755.1 Anaerolineales bacterium | reverse complement strand
TCTCGCCTTTTTGCTTCCCTGAGCAAGTCAGGATATGCCGTATTTCGGTTCGTTTTTTAAGGTTCTACGCCAACTTTTGGCAAAACTACAGGATTTATTGGAGCCCCAAATCCGGCTGCGCGAGGAGGCCGAAGGGCGCTGGCAAGCGGCTCGCCGGTTTATCCTCGAGGTGACCTGGTATGTCGCCAGTGAGTGGCTGTTCGAGAAGCAAACTTCCGGTACAGACCTGGACCGCATTCCCCTGGAAACGCTCATCAGCGTGGTACGCGAACACATTCCGCGCCTGGTTGCCCAAACCGCTTCTGCACCCGTCCAGGTAGCAGACCCAGACCTGCGCAAGAAATACCAGCGGCTGGCAGAGAAATTCCGCCAGGCGGAAGTCCTGATTGCCAACTTGCAGGGTGAAAATCGGAATCTTGCCAAAGCAGTCAGGGAACACAGCGAGCGTGAACAAAGGAATAGCAATGCACAACCCCAGGCGCCAGGGATTGCCACCATGCCAGACCTGTCGATCCTGCCCGATTTTTATCTGGCGTGGACGCGGGAAAAGTTCTTTGAGCGCGAGGCCTTCACCCTGCGGCTGATGGGCGAAACCGGACTGGCCCGGGCTCCAGAACTGAAAAAAGCGATTATCAAACAGTTCGAGATGAAGCCAAATAGTGGAAGCGCGGACGGGACAATCGACAGCCTGGTCACGAGAGGCTTTGTTACGGATAACAGCACGGAAGGCGGCCTGGTCGGGCGGCCAAGTGACGTGATTGAATTGACGCCTCTCGGGCAGGTAGCGTATCTATTCCTTACCGGGAAAAAACCAGTTGAAAGCGAGTATGCGCTCAAAAAAGAGCATAAAACCGACGCCCATACAATCCTGAACCTGAAAGCCAGGGATTGGCTGCTCAAGGCCGGTTATGAAATCCTGGAACATGCGCCCACCATCCCAACGGCTGACTTTGTCTTTAACCCCGATATGGTTGCCAGCCGCAATGGCGAAATCATCTACATCGAAGTGGAACGCGAATCCAACAAAGGCAACCAGGACCGGGATGCGAAATGGCGCAATTTTTTCCAGTTCACGGGTGGGCAGTTGTATATCTTTTGCGAAAACAAAAAGGCCCAGCGCGCCATCATCCGGGAGGTTAACGCGGCCCTCGGCAGCAACCTGGAAAAGGCCGACATGCATCTTTGCGACCTGAGCAAAATCAACGACGAATTCCTGGCGGCGACCGGTACTATCTGGACTTCGGCCCGGCAGGATGGATAAAGGGTTTTCGCAGGCAAAAACCCGGAGCTGACGATTTTTTGAGGAAACGTTAAGACTAAAGACGGCCAGCAACTCAACGCCTGGGACGGCGCCCTGCCCACAGACACCGTGCTCTACCCCGGCCTGCTGCGCGCCGACCTGGTAACAGACGGCCCAATCGGCTACCTCGAATAAGCACACGCTCACCATTTCCCTGACAGGGGACAGACAGCGCCCCTGCGATAGTCCCGGTTCTAGCACGGGAGAGGGGAGAAATGTCTGTCCCCCTTTTCTTTTGGAGACCGACATGCAAACACCGCTGTTCACCACCACCCCCACAACCAAATACCCCCCGTCACAAGTCAAACTGCTGCCCCTGCGCGAACGCCCGGCCTATCGCGCCTCGTCTACACCCGCCGCCTGCACCAGCCTAGAACTGCTGGCCGCCGTGATTGGCGGGCCTCAGCAAATCGAGACGGCCAATGCCCTGCTGGCAAAGTTTGGCACCCTGCGGCGGCTGTATAACGCCCATGCCAGTGAAATCGAAGGAGTGCCCGGTGTTGGCGCGCAGACGGCTGCCCGCCTGAAAGCGGCGCTGGCGATTGGCTTGCGCATGGCCACCGACGACGCCCAGGAGCGCACCATCATCACCTCCCCGGCGGACGCCGCAAACCTGGTGATGTACGACATGGGCCTGCTGCCAGAGGAACATCTCCGCGTGATTTTGCTCAATACCCGCAACCACGTCATCGAGATTGTGGAAGTCTACAAAGGCTCGGTCAACTCTTCGCAGGTGCGCATCGGCGAAGTCTTCCAGGCCGCGATTGCCCGGAAGGCTGCGGCGGTCATCATTTGCCACAATCATCCAAGCGCCGATATTACGCCTAACCCGAATGACGTAGCAGTCACAAGGGCAATCGTCCAGGCAGGCAAAATCCTGGACATCGGCGTGCTTGACCACTTGATTTTGGGCGCAAACGGCCAATATTGTTCGATGAAGGAGAAAGGGCTTGGCTTCAATTAGTACCAAAAGGGCATGATATACTTACGCTGTAAGCACAGGAGAATACTATGTTGAGAAAAATTTTCAAAACCGGTAACAGCACGGTCGTTTCCCTGCCCCGCAAAATGCTCGAAAGCCTGGGCGTTGGCGATGGGTCGGATGTTTCCGTCGAACTTGACCTGACCACAAAGCAAATCATCATCCGCCCGGTAGAACGTTCGATCCCCGGCGTGGATGAAGACTTTGCCCGCCAGGTGGCTGAGTTTATTGAGGAATATCGTCCAGCCCTCGAAGCCCTGGCGCGCTGATGAAGTACCTTACCCCCCAACAGGTGCTTTTCATCCAGTCGAGGCTGATTGCGGAAACAGGCGGACAGCACGGCTTGCGCGATCTATCCCTGTTGGAATCAGCGGTAGCGCGCCCCCAGGCAACCTTTGGCGGCGCCGACCTGTATCCGGGCTTGTTTGAAAAAGCCGCGGCTTTGCTGGATTGCCTGGTGAACAATCATCCCTTTGTGGATGGTAACAAGCGCGCCGGGATCACAGCGGCTGGCTTGTTTTTACGCGCCAACGGCTACGGGCTACGCACTTCCTCCGAAGAACTGGAAGCCTTTACCATGCGCGTGGCGACAGAACACCCGCCCATAACCGAACTGGCAAGCTGGCTCGAAACCCATTCCCAACCCAGGTAAACACAACCGGATTCACAACCACCTGACAGGAGACCCCAAACGGTCTCCTGTTTCATTTACTTTCACAAGGAACCCACCCATGACCACCTCTACCCCCACACGCAAAGAACAACTGGAAGCCAACCTGCCACACTTCACCGGCACGGAAAACTATACCAACCTGCGCTATCCCTGGCTGCGCTCACACTTCCTGCTGACGGACGGCGCGAAGTACCTGGCCGAAACTGCCAAAGCCTTCTGGCTGATGGATGCGATTGCCAGTCACCAGACGAACAAGCAGGTGGCCGCTGAACCCTTTCAGGTCTGGAAGATAACTGTGAACGAGCAAAAGCAGGCCGCGCTTGTCTGCACGGATGGCAACGAAACCGTGCTGGTGCGCCAGGAAATCCCTTACTCGGATTTCCCGCTCTCCGAAATCACCCTGTATGCCGAACAGTCCGATGATCTGGCTGGCCGGGTGGTGATGTTGACTTCGGAGTATTGAATCTGTTACCACACTGCTTAATTTTCACGTATACTTAACCTATGAGCGCTTACTACTCTGACACCCACCCCAAAATTGAGCAAATGCAGATCGAACTGATTCGCAAGATGCCAGCCTGGAAGAAATTTGCAGCGGTCGATGACTTAAATGAAACCGTGAGAACGTTGGCTATCAGCGGAATCAAGCAGAGACATCCTGGCGCAACACCTACAGAGATTCGCCGCATGTTGGCAGATATTTTGCTCGGGCAAGAACTGGCGAAAAAGGTTTACGACCATGCAGGGTGATGCCATCCGTATGACCTTGCTGGTGACGGATGCTCTCGAAAGGATGGGAATATCCTATGCCGTTGGCGGCTCAATGTCCAGCTCTGTGCATGGAATTATGCGCTCCACGATGGATGTGGATATCGTCGCTGATTTACAACTCCAACATATCCCCGCATTTGTGGCCGCATTATCGAAAGAATTCTATGCCGACGACGAGATGATTCGAGATGCCATTGAACATCACAGCAGCTTCAACCTGATCCATCTTGAAACGGCCTACAAAGTGGATGTTTTCATTCCAAAACAACGTGTCTTTGATCAATTGCAGTTGCAAAGACGCATGCCATCCCTGATCATGACAAATCCGGACAGAACCGTCTATGTCACCAGTCCTGAAGATATCATCTTGTCCAAACTGGAGTGGTATCGGATGGGGGGCGAAGTCTCAGAGCGGCAATGGAGAGACATTCTGGGTGTTATGAAAACCAGGTCAGGGCAACTTGACCTGGCATATTTGCGGAAGCTGGCTAAGATGCTAAAAGTTGACGACTTGTTCGAACGCATCCTGGCAGAATCAAACTAATTAACGTGAGTTCGGGTTAGGCAACCAAAGCGGGCAGGGTGCCCAAGCCAAGAGAAGGTTTCTTGGGCTGACGACAATACGCTATCACGCCGCAAAGCAGATTGACCAGAAAGTTGATTGGACTTCGGTGG
>DAOUBQ010000110.1:0-18657 GCA_034432755.1 Anaerolineales bacterium | reverse complement strand
TGAACCGTAACGCCTGACAGCGTCAGAAACTTTGAACAGGGAATGGCTGGAATTTCAAGATAAGCCATACAAAAAACACCCTTTTATCCTTCTATCCTGTTACACAAATTGGCGATTTCAGATTTGGAATTGTTGCAACCTACAAAGCGCGCTTTGTAGTAAAATAAACCCATGTTCACTACGTTTCATTCGATGTTCATGATGTCCATGCCCACCCTCGCCCAGACAGCGCCGCAGGGAACGCGTTAGCACGCCATAACGCCGAAACCGAAGGGCTGTCCAACGCGAGGGCAGTCCTTTTTGTTTCATAACATGTCATTGCGAGCGAGCGTACGCGCGAGCGAAGCAATCTCTTCATACCGATAAGAATTCATTTTTTCGAGGGACAAATGCCTGAACATATCCTCATCGCTATCGCCTGGCCTTACGCCAACGCCGAAATCCACGTCGGCAACCTCACCGGCTCACACCTGCCCGGTGACATCGTGGCGCGCTACCACCGATTAAAGGGAAACCACGTTTTGGTCGTCTCCGGCACCGATTCGCACGGTACACCCGTCACCATGAGCGCCGATAAACTCAACCAGCCGGTCGAGGAAGTCTATAAACACTTTCACACCACCTTCCTGGAGACCTTCCGGGGCTACGGAATCACCTACGACCTATTCACCAGCACCCACACCGAAAATCACTTCAAAGTCTCCCAGAGCATCTTCCTGGCCCTGAAAGAAAACGGCTACCTGTTCACCAAAGTCGAGCCGCAGTGGTTCTCGCCCGGCCTGGGCAAATTCCTGCCCGACCGCTACATCGAAGGCACCTGCTACATCTGCGGCTTCGAGGGCGCGCGCTCCGACCAATGCGACAAGTGTGGCAACGTGCTAGAGCCAGATAAACTCGTCAACCCCAAATCGAAATGGGCCGGAGATACCTCCACCCCCGAACTGCGCGAAACCGAACACTTTTACATTGACCTCTCCAAACTGGAGCCAAAAGTCGTCGAATTTCTAAAAGCGCGCGCCTCCTACATGCGCGAGACCGTGCTGGGCGAATCACTGGGCAAAATCAACGCCGAAGGACTCAAGCCGCGCCCCATCACCCGCGACCTGGACTGGGGCATCCCCGTACCGGTTGATGGCTGGGAGGGCAAATGTCTCTACGTCTGGTTCGAGGCCGTCATTGGGTATCTCTCGGCGGCCATCGAGTGGGCGCAAATCTCCGGCCAGCCCGAAGCCTGGAAGCAGTGGTGGTCGAACCCACAGGCCCGCCAGTTCTACTTCATCGGCAAAGACAACATCTTCTTCCATACCTCGCTCTGGCCCGCCGAACTGATGGGCGTGGGCGAGCAATTTGCCGAAATCTTCAACGGCCAAAAAGGCGTGCCGCTCACCCTGCCTTATGATGTGCCGGCCAACCAGTTCATGAACCTGGAAGGACAAAAAATCAGCGGCAGCCGCAACTGGGCCGTGTGGGCGCGCGACGCCCTGACCCGCTACGACCCCGACGCGCTGCGCTACTACCTGACCGTCAACATGCCCGAAGCCAAAGACAGCGACTGGGACTGGGCCGAATTCGTCTCACGCAACAACGGCGAGCTGGTTGCCACCTGGGGCAACCTGGCAAACCGCGTCCTCTCGTTCAGTTACAAGCATTGGGATGGACACGTCCCAGACATTGACCCCGCCAACCTGCGCGATTCTGACCGGAAACTGCTGGCCGTTATCGAAACCGGCTTCCAGTCTGTCGGCGCGCTCTACGACGCCGTGAAACTGCGCGACGCCCTCAAGGAATGTTTCCGCCTGGCAACCGAAGTCAACCGCTATCTCGACGCCAACGCCCCCTGGACCGCCCTCAAAACCGACCGCGACTCAGCCGCCCTGACAATTTACACCGCCCTGCGCGCCATCGACTCGCTCAAACTGCTCTTCGCGCCCGTCCTGCCGTTCACCTCCGAAAAACTGCACCGTTTCTTCGGCTATGAAACACCGCTCTTTGGTGAGCAATACACCGAAGAAATCAGCGACAGCCTCGGGACGCACACCGGCCTCCGCTACCGGCCTGTAGAACACGAGAGCATCTTGTCTGACCAATGGAAGCCTGGCGAGCTAAAACCCGGCCAGAAACTCCCCCCCCCCGCGCCACTCTTTAAAAAGATGGATGAAAAAATCATCGAAGAAGAACGCGCCCGGTTGAGATCGTAAGCAGTGTTCAGTAATCAGTGAAAAGTAAAAAAATTGCGCTCCAGGCCAAACCGGGGCACAATTTTTATGGAACTGAATACCATCAGCGTGTGTGAAAACGAAAACCAACCCGCTGACGCAGTTCGGGTACGAGCTGTACCAGAACTTTAACAACGATCAACGAGCCGACGTGCTGATGGATTGGGTGGATGCGCTCAGCAGCAACACCACCGCCCGGAGCGTGGTGCAATTGAGTCTGAACCCGCATTTTCGGCGGCACTACACGGCTCGGGGCACCCGCTCCCGTTGCCAAACCCCGAGGAAAATCCCCGGGCAGGCACAAAAGCGCCAAACTCACCCTGCGAAGCCGCCCGCCGGTGATGAAAAAAGCCTCAGCCTGAGAATTTCTGGCGATGAGGGTATCCAAACCAGGCTGGCGATTCTCCGCCGCATTGAGACAGTTCTGAGCCAAAGAGGATTGGGGTGCTTAAGACAAAACGGCGACCACCCATCAAGCAATCGCCATTGCGGAGTAGAATACCCGATTTAAGAAGCTCACCAGCACAAGGCCAGTGTTCTTATACAGTTGAGCCACCAAAGGGGATCGAACCCTTGACCTGACGATTACGAATCGTCTGCTCTACCAGCTGAGCTATGGTGGCTGGTTAACCAGCGGGCAGGATTATACAAGATTCCCCTGGTTTTCGCAACAAAAAAACGTCCGAAAAACAAAAAAACGCCCCAAAGCGCGATTCTCAAATCAAAAATCAACCGGCGAGACAGCAATTTCCGCGTACAATAGACCCCATGATTCGCGTTGCCATGCTTTCCTACCACACCTGCCCGCTGGCTACCCTGGGCGGCAAAGACACCGGCGGAATGAACGTCTACGTCCGCGACCTGACCCGCGAACTCGGGCGGCTGGGCATTCATGTGGATGTCTTTACCCGCTCGCAGGATGAACACGTCCCGCACGTGCTCCACGACCTCGGTTTTGGCAACCGCGTGGTGCATGTCCCCGCCGGGCCTGAGCAGCCGCTTCCCAAAAAACAGCTTGCTGAGTATCTCGCGCAGTTTGTCGAGGGAATCAAAGCCTTCGCCACCGAAAAAAATATTCATTACGACCTCATCCACAGCCACTACTGGATGTCGGGATTGGCAGCGGAAATGCTCGCCGATGCCTGGCACGTTCCCATCGTCCACATGTTCCACACCCTGGGCGAGATGAAAAACCGGATTGCCCAGAACGAGTCTGAAAAAGAAGGCGCATACCGGCTAGATGGCGAACGGCGCGTGCTAAAACGGGCCGATAAAATCATCGCAGCCACCCTGGCCGAACTGGCCCAACTCCAGTGGCTTTATAAAGCTGAAACCCGCAAAATCACCATCGTCCCGCCCGGCGTAGATACCTGCCACTTCTACCCCATCCCCGCCGACGAGGCCAGGGAATACATCGGCATCCCCAAAGACGACCGCATGATTCTGTTCGTTGGGCGCATCGAACCACTCAAAGGCATTGATACCCTCATCCGGGCTGTCTCCTGTTTGCGCGTCCATGAAATGGAAAAACCCGCCTACCTCGCCATCATCGGCGGCGACCCCAACGCCAGCCCCGAAGAGATGACCGCTGAAATGACCCGCCTGCAATCGCTGTGCGACGATTTGTGCATGAAACACCTGGTCGTTTTTCTCGGCAAACGCAGCCAAGATACGCTGCCTTACTACTACTCCGCCGCCGAAGTACTGGTCATGCCCTCGCACTATGAATCATTTGGCATGGTTGCGCTCGAAGCAATGGCCTGCGGCACGCCGGTTATCGCCTCGCAAGTTGGCGGCCTGGCCTTTCTGGTGCAAAACGGACAAACCGGTTTCCATGTCCCCGATGGAGACCATGAAGCCCTGTGCGAGAAACTGACCCGATTGCTCAGCGACCATGACCTGCGCCATCAAATGGGCCAAAACGCGCATCGCTACGCCTGCGAATATGCCTGGGAAACAATTGCCGGGCGCATTGTTTCGGTTTACCAGGGACTTTTACACAGCAAGATAGATGTGTAAATTTTGCTCTCCTATCATTAACGAGAAAGGTATCTGTTCAGCCGGGCGCCAAATTGCGCTATTTTCCTCACCCCGCCCCCTCTCCCCATGGGAGAGGGGCTGCGTCGCAACAGTTTGGTGAGTCCCCTCCCCCAGCGAAGGAGGGCGGAGGGGGAGGGCTGAATAGTTACCAAGAAAGAACCTAAACACAAAGAAGACCAAGTACACAAAGGGGAAAATTTGCTGATTTTACGGGCATTTTCTTTCGCGCCCGTTGTATACGTCGTGTTTGAAAATGGTTTTCCCGTTAAAAACAGTAGAACCATAAACTTTTGGAGACTGCATGGATAAAAAAGGATTGTTATTCGCGTTCGGGGCCTACCTCACCTGGGGGCTGTTTCCCATTTACTGGAAATGGCTCCAGCAGGTAGGCGCGCTCGAACTGCTCTCGCATCGCATCCTCTGGTCGTTTGCCTTCCTATTCCTGGCTGTACTGGCCGGTAAAAACTGGCGAGATTTTCGCGCTGCCATCCAGAACCGCAAAGTTATCGCGGTCTATTTTGCTGCCGCCATCCTTATCGGCGTCAATTGGCTGACGTATGTTTGGGCGATCAACGCCGGGTTCATCGTCGAAACCAGCCTGGGCTACTTCATCAACCCGCTCCTGAGCGTATCACTGGGCGTCCTCTTCCTGCGTGAACGCCTACGCCCGCTCCAGTGGCTGCCAGTCGGGCTGGCCGCCCTGGGCGTGGCCTACCTGACCTTTGCCTATGGCCGCCTGCCCTGGATTGCGCTCGTGCTGGCGTTCTCCTTTGGCATCTACGGCCTGGTCAAAAAAGTGGCCCCGCTTGGCTCGGTCTACGGTCTAACCCTCGAAACCGGCATCCTGTTCCTGCCAGCCCTGCTTTACCTCGGCGTGCAAGAAGCCACAGGCAAAGCCGCCTTCCTGCGTGCCGCCCCCATCACCAACCTGCTGCTGGTCGGCGCAGGCGTCGTCACCACCGTCCCCCTGCTGATGTTCGCCTCCGCCGCACACCGTATCCCGCTCACGATGATTGGGCTGATGCAATATCTGGCTCCCACGCTGCAATTTCTGCTGGGCGTGCTGGTCTACAAAGAACCGTTCAATGCAACACAGGCAATTGGCTTTGGCATTGTGTGGGTGGCCCTGGTCATTTTCTGGCTGGAAAGTTGGGCCGCCCAGCGCGCCATTCGGCCCGAACCAATTCCCGAATTAGGAGAAGGATAATGAGAGTCTTGTTTATTGGAGGCACCGGCCTTATCAGTTCGGCCTGCGCCGAACTTGCCCTGCAAAAGGGGATGGATGTGACCCTTTTGAACCGCGCCACTTCGACGAAATATACCCCGCCCCCCGGCGCGCGCCTGCTCACCGGCGATATACATGCCGACCCGGCACACCTCGCTGGCCTGCTGCATGGAGAGCGATTCGACGCTGTGATAGATTTCATCGCCTACACGGCCTCCGATATACAGCACAGAATCGACCTGTTTCATGGCAAAACCGGCCAATACATCTTCATCAGTTCGGCCAGCGCCTACCAAAAGCCGCCCGCCCGCTACCTCATCACCGAAGATACCCCGCTGCACAACCCTTACTGGCAATATTCCCGCGACAAAATCGCCTGCGAAGACCTGCTGCTGCGTGCCTGGCGTGAGCAGGGCTTCCCCGCGACGATTATCCGCCCCTCGCTGACCTACGGCCCCTCGCAGATTCCCATCATCAACGGCAGCTGGCAGCACCCCTGGACGATTCCCGACCGCATCCGGCGCGGCCAGAAAATCATCGTCCCCGGTGACGGTACTTCGCTGTGGGTGCTGACCTGGAACGGTGATTTTGCCAAAGGGCTGGTCGGCCTGCTGGGGCGCGAAGAGACCCTCGGTCACGCCTTCCACATCACCTCCGACGAAGTGTTGACCTGGAACCAGGTCGTGCTGGAGCTGGGAAGCGCCCTGAGAGTTGCGCCAAACATCGTCCACATCCCCTCTGACTTAATCGCCATGTACAACCCCGAAGCCACCGGCAGCCTGCTTGGCGACAAATCGAACAGCGTGGTGTTCGATAACAGTAAAATCAAGCGCTATGTCCCCGGTTTCCGCTGCGAGGTGCGCTGGGCTGAAGGCGTGCGGCGCGCCATCGCCTGGTTCGAGGCCGACCCCAGCCGCCAAACCATTGACCACGAAGCCAATGCACTGTGGGATAAAATCATCGCTGGATACGAGCGCGCCTATCTCTAATAAAGATAAAAGAACATCCGAGAATTCAAAACAGCCTCCGCATTTTTCGTGGAGGCTGTTTCAAATCTACGCTGGCTGAAATCTGAGCGCTGAGTTTTATTGCAAAGCGGGTTCCTTTGGCACGATTTTCTTCCAGAAAGCGTCATTCGTTGTAATGGCAGATTGTTCGCGCAGTTGTTTAAGGAAATCGCTAAAGAAAGTTTGCTTGTATTGGCTAAACTCGTCATCGCTCATTGGCACCACTTCGCGGGCAATGACTTGAATGATGTGCCAGCCATAGTCCGACTGCACCGGGTCACTGATTTGGCCGATAGGCAGGCTGAAGGCGGCTTCTTCAAAGGGGGCAACCATCCTGCCCTTTCCAAACCAACCCAGGTCGCCGCCGGAGTCTTTGCTGCCTGTATCCGTAGAAAATTCGGCGGCCAGTTTGGCAAAGTCTTCGCCGGCACGCAATTTTTCGACCAGCGATTGAGCCAGAGCCGCATCAGAAACCAGGATATGGCGCGCCCATGCCTTTTCTTGAGCGCGGTTGAGGTCTTTGGTCACATCCTCGAGCAGTTTGTCACGCAGCAAGAAACCCTCATAAAGTGTGCGATAATCTTCGCGGGTCATGCCAGTCTTTTCATTGATAAACTTAAACTGCTCATCAAAAGCAGCCTGGTAGCCTTCAAACGTATAGGGAGTGGCCGTTGGCAAAGGCGTGACAGTGGGCCCAGCGGTAGCGGTGGGGGCGCTGGTTGGTGTTTCAGTGGGGGTGATGTTCGGTTCCAGCGTGGCAGTGGCAGTGGGTGTGACCGGGGTCGGCGTCGGGGTGATGGTCACAATTGCCAGGGCGGTTGGGTTCAGGGTCGAAGTTGCAAAAGGGGTTGAAGTGGGCGCGGGGGTGGGCGTGCCGTTGGCGTAATAACCCAACCCTTCCTGCATGGCCTTATCAAGTTCAGCCGCGCTCACGGTAATTCCACGTCGGGCGGCCTCTTGCCGAATCAGGGCGGCATCAATCATCGAATCGATAACCGTTTGACCAACATCGGTGGGAGTGTTGAGTTGCTGATAGATCTGTTGTAAAATGCGGCCAAAATTGGGGTCGTTCATAGGGTCAGAGGCGCCAAACATTTGGGCGAACTGGTAATACTGGTTAAACTGACTCACCAGTTGCAAACGCTGAAACTTGACCTGCTTCTGAAATTCGCCCGCGCGAATAGCATCCCCGTTGACCGTTGCAACCGTGCGATACGGCAAAAAAACCGTATCGGCTAAAATGCCATAGGCAACGATGCCAATGACAACAACCGCCAGCACAATGGCGGAAACCCAGATGATGCGTTCCTGGCGGCGGACAACTTGCAGATGGGCAATATGTTTCTTGCTGGTTTTTTGGGGGGTCATAAACACTCGCTCTTTTACGCGCAAAAATCAAGGGCATGGAGTCTGTTTCCATGCCCCGGTTTCGCTCTAGTCTTCGCGTCCCCCGCTAACATAGGGCAGCAAGGCAATGTGCCGGGCGCGCTTGATCGCCAAGGCCAGCGCGCGCTGATGCCGCGCGCAGGTGCCGGTCTGACGGCGCGGGCGAATCTTGCCGTCTTCGGTCACATAGCGCTTGAGCAAATCAATGTTTTTGTAGTCTATGCGGATATTTTTATCGGCGCAGAACTGACAAATTTTTGGCCGCGAATAGAAACGGCGCTCACCAGAAGGGCCGCCCTCTTCGCGCTCACGTTCACGATAGTCTTCCATAGGTTAGTTTACTCCATCCATGCGGTCTGTTGCCAGCCACGCATTGGTAATTAGAAGGGAAATTCATCCTCGTCGGTAGATTGTGAATCTGGAGCATCATTTTCCTCAGATGCCAAGTGATTGTTGCCAGTGTTGTCACGGCGTTCACCAAGCATCATCATTTCGCTGGCGACGATTTCGACGCTGCTATGTTTATTGCCTTCTTTGTCTTCCCATTTACGGGTTTGTAGGCGGCCTTCGATGTAAACCTGCTGCCCCTTGTTAAGGTACTGCTTGCAGATTTCGGCCAGATTACCCCAGGCAACCACATTGAACCACTCAGTCTCTTGGTGACGCTCGCCGTCAACCGTGCTCCACGAACGGCTGGTGGCAACGCTAAAGGTTGTCACAGGGCGGCCTGAAGGGGTATAGCGCATTTCAGGGTCGCGTCCCAGGTGACCTATAATCATGACTTTGTTCAAACCTCGGCTCATCTTTTTTCTCCTTGCTCAGAAAACAGTTCAACCGACAGGATTCAATACTTACTCAGTCACAGTAATCATGGAACGCAGAATGTTTTCCTGGAAGCGCAAATTGCGCTCCAGTTCGGCTGCGACGCTGGAGGGCATACTGATGTTCATCACAGCGTATTGTCCCTCACGCTGCTTGCGGATACTGTAGGCCATGCGGCGACGGCCCCACACATCGAGTTTATCGACGGTTCCGCCAGACTCTGTCACCCAATTGCTGACCTTTTCCAACACGCCCTTGAACGCGTTCTCGTCCAAGTCCGGGTGAACGATGCAGACCAACTCATACTTGTGCATATAGGGAAAACCTCCTTTCCTCGGGATTGCCCCTGGTCAATCTGCCGCAGGCAGCGCCAGGAGCGGAAGGAGCCACGCAGTTTACGTGACTTGTATGAAACGGGTTCAATTTTAGCCGATAGTTATCGAATTGGGAAGGCAGGAAAAATCAGCGGATGTAAATTGGGTTGCTGAAAATCCAGCCGCGCAGGCGGCCCATCGCCTGGCGCCAGACTTCGACGCGGTAAATACCCGGTTCGGTGGTGATGTAGGTGCCGATGTCGGTATCCTTCCAGGTGCGAATCACGTTCCCGTCTTTAACCAGGCGGCACTCGGCAACTTCGGGCAGCCGGATTTTGAGCGTCACTCCGCCTTCCGCGGGAATTTCATCGCCCATGATGGCGTTTTGGTCGCGCCCCTGGGCTGTAAAGCGAAACCCGCGCGCAGGGTGGTGCAGGTCACAGGCCACGAAACAGTGTCCGGCAGCAAAGGCGTCGTATATCATTTTTTTATCGGCGACCAGGTCGCCGGTCAGCAGGGAGGGGGTCAACAGATGGGTGTTAATGGTCTGAAAGTGGAACTCGTAGGGAAAAATCACACGATGCAGCGGCCAAGCGTTGACTTTGAAGGCATGCGCATCCGAACCACCAATGGCAACCACTCGTTTGCCACTATTCAGCAGTTCATCCCACTTTTGCAGGGTGGGAAGCGGCGGGCGGAGGTTGAGGAAATGCGGGAAGTAGACATAAAACAGGATGTGCAGGAAACTCTTGCCGCGCACTTTGATTTCACTTAAACCGTTCCACAGTTCCAGGCCGGTATACCCTTGTACATCCCAATCCTCCCAGGAGATGTCAGTTTCATTGATAAAAAGACAGGCCGGGTCATGCGGATGCGCGAGGAAGGATAGCCCCCCAGCGCGGCGCACGTTGTCAATGAGGGTTTGCGGGTCGGAGGCAAAGGTTGCCAGTTCACGGTTGGCATCGAAAACCAACAGGTGGTTTTTTTGCGGGACGCGCGCCTGGTCATGGATTTCTTCTCCTACCAGGAGCAGCAAGCGTTTTTTGCCCCGATTGTGATAGCCTTCTACGCCGCTCACCAAGACGTTATGGTCGGTCACAATGATGGCATCCAGCCCGGCCTCCAGCCCGGCCCTGGCAATATCCTGGTGCGAGCCAGTGCCATCAGAGTAGGTGGTGTGCATGTGCAAGTTTACGAGCAGTTCGTGAAGTTCGGGCATGGTTCCTCTTATCGAAACATCTGCGTTCATCTTGAGTAGGCCGATTTTAACCGCAGTTTGCCGATGGAAGTAAGGCGAATCAGAAAATCG
This sequence comes from Anaerolineales bacterium, assembly GCA_034432755.1. Lineage (GTDB taxonomy): Bacteria > Chloroflexota > Anaerolineae > Anaerolineales > Villigracilaceae > UBA5195. The sequence goes on along the minus strand of DAOUBQ010000110.1, from coordinate 8,338 downwards.
CCTTTCACCATCGAAACGCAAGACCTCGCCAATGCGCACAGCCCCAGCAATTCCAAATTGGAAATCGGAAATTTGGAAATTTGGGCACTTTGAGCTGCCAACCTCTACGAATACTCAAATTTTTGTGCGGCATTCGTTTATTCGTGAGAATTTGTGGCGATTTGAAAAATGCGAGCCGTTTAGATTCTAACAGCGCCAAAAACTTTGAATTTGGAATTGCTGAAATTGCCCCTTTTTGCTTTTCGATTGCTTGACATTCTCCCCGTCTACGAGTAAAATCTCGTCCGCTTAACAAACAAAACTACCTGCCGAGATAGCTCAGTTGGTAGAGCACGCGACTGAAAATCGCGGTGTCGTCAGTTCGATTCTGTCTCTCGGCACTCTCGGTCTAGGACCGAAATGCGGGCGTAGTACAGCGGTAGTACGTCTCCTTGCCAAGGAGAAGGTCGTGGGTTCGAATCCCATCGCCCGCTCAAATCATCCAATGGCTGGCACGAAATGGTTTGAGATAGGCCATCCTCGTGGCCAGCCAAATGATTTATTATCTAGTTTCATATGGCGACGTGGCCAAGTGGTAAGGCAAGGCTCTGCAAAAGCCTTATACATGGGTTCGAATCCCATCGTCGCCTCTCTGAAAAGCGGGCTTCTTGGCCCGTTTTTTTATTCATGTTTTGCTGCCGTACAAACGCCAGAAATTAACCGCGAAGCACGCAAAAATGCCCTTTAAAACTTGACGTTCTTCGGCGCTCTTTGCGGTAAAAAATCTAAACCCGCTCAATCCGTGAGCAGATTGAAGGGTTTTTGCGCTAATCTGCTATTCTAATTTCATTTTGCTTACGATTTGCCCAATTTCAGGCACAAACGCGAGAGAGTTTCGTGTTCTTCTTCCGTCAAAGCTGATAATTCCTCGCAAATTGCCCGGGCATGGGCCGGTAAAATCTGCGCAATGAGGTTTTCCCCCGATTCGGTGATATGAATCGTGACTATCCGGCGGTCTTCATTTTCTCGCGCCCGGCGAACATATCCACGCTTTTCGAGGTTATTAATGACCAGGGTCATATTGCCGGTAGATTTCAGCACTTTGGCGCTCACCTGCCCCTGGGTCAACGGGCCAAGGTAATAGAGTGCTTCCAGCACGGCAAACTGACTGGGGCTGAGCGGATAGATGGTCTTGCGCTGGTTGAGTCGATGGAGCAGGGTTTCGGTTGCGCGCGTCAATTTGATGAATGTGTTGAGGGCGCGTGTCACGTCCGCATCGCCGCGAAAACGGGTTGGCATAAGAATTGTCCAATATTTTGATATAAAAATACTAATGCGCGCACTCAATTGTGTCAAGGCGGTGCTATAATTTGCAACAATTCCAAATCTGAAATTCTCTACCGCACATTTTGAATTTTTTACCGCCAAGAGCGCGAAGAACGCCAAAGATTAAAGGGCGTCTTTGCGTTCTTGGCGGGTTGCGCGGTGAATTTCTGGCGTTTTTATGGCAGCACATTCCACATTTCGGTTCGTTTTTAACGATTGGAGCCCTTTTTGTGGGAGAAATCGGTCAAAATTTTGCTGAAAATCAGCCTTGGGTGAGAAGAAAAATATTCATGCACCAAAGCCGACGCTTTGAGAAAACATGAACCGTGAGGTCTGACAGTGCCAAAAACTTTGAATTTGGAATTGCTGTATAATTTGATGAGAGTGCATTTCGGTTTGGTTGGTGGTTCCCAGAAGAATTAATTATGAATATCGTATCCTGCCACATCCTGCTCGTCGAAGATAACGTCTTGGATTCTGATTTAATCAAACGAGCCCTGCAAAAAGTGGAAGCTAACATTCACCTGGAAATTGCATCGGATAGAGAGGAGGCCATTCAATATCTCAACAAGTGGGAAAAAGGCACGCCAATGCCCATCCTCATCCTGCTCGACTTAAAACTTCCTAAAATCAACGGGTTGGACATTCTCAAGCAATTGAAAACACATCCAAAATACAAATTCCTGCCAGTTGTTGTGCTAACATCGTCCAACGAGATGTTCGATATTAAGCAAGCATATGAACTGGGCGCAAATTCCTACATCCTGAAAGCCATTAATTATGACCAGCTCTCCCGCGACATCAGCCTCATTCACCGTTACTGGTGCGGATTAAACGTCCACCCGGAATAGCGCAGGGCGGCTTCCAATAGGAAGCCGCCCTTGCTTAACCTACTTAACGCGCACGAAACGACGTTTGCCAACCTGCAACACGCCAGGATGCGGGAAAGAGTCGTCAAACTTTTGCAGGATTTCCCCATCCAGTTTGACACCTTTCTGCTCAAACATGCGGCGGCCTTCGGATTTACTCGCCACCAAGCCCGCTTCGAGCAGGACATCCAGCGGCGTCTGACCCGGCTTCAGGCTGTATTCCGGCATATCAACGGGAACTTGCCCCTGCTGAAACAGGCGCACAAAGGCCTCCTGCGCCTGGTCGGCTTGCGATTCGCTATAGTAGGTAGCCGTAATTTCGTGGGCCAGTTTCATCTTCGCATCGCGCGGGTGAACGCTGCCCGATTTCAGACCCGCCTCGAACGCAGCCACCTCGGCCGGCAGCCAGCGAGTCACCAACCGGGCGAATTGTCCCATAGCCATATCCGGCACAGACATCACCTTGCCATACATATCCTCCGGCGTCGAATTAAGCGGAATGTGATTGCCGAGCGACTTACTCATCTTGACCACGCCATCTGTGCCGGGCAAGATAGACATGATGATGCCGATATTCGGTTTTTCGCCCAGGGCCGTCATAATTTTGCGCCCGGCGGTGATGATATTGAACAACTGGTCGGTGCCGCCGACTTGCACATCTGTTTTTAAGGCAAAAGCGTCGTATCCCTGCATAATGGCATAGAAAAACTCGTGCAGGTAAATGGCGTCTTCGCCATCCCAACGCTTGCGGAAGGATTCGCGGGTCAGGAATTGCTGGATGGTGAAATTCGAGCCAAGTTTGATTAAATCGGCAAAGGACAATTGCGAGAGCCACTCGTGGTTGTAACGAATGATGGTTTGGGAACGGTCTAACACCCTAAACGCCTGCTCCGCGTAAGTGCGGGCATTCTCCATCACATCGTCCTGGGTCAGCAGTGGACGCAGCTTGTCCTTATCCGAGGGGTCACCAATCAGCGAGGTATAAGTCCCAATCAAAAAGACGACCTCGTGACCCAAATCTTGAAACTGGCGCAGTTTGCGCATGGTAACGGTATGTCCAATGTGCAGGTCTGCGGTGCGCGGGTCGTAGCCGCAATAGACTTTCAACTTGCGTCCTTCTTTTTCCGCCTCGATAAGCCTCTGGCGGAGCTCAGATTCCATCGTTTTGCGCAGCCCTTCATCGCCATATTCGGTGCCTTGCATCAAAATTTCGACCTGTTCGTTAACATTCATCCTATCCTCCAAAAAAATAATCACAACAAAAACGCGCCTGCTGTGGAGCAGGCGCGTCGAATTCTCCACAACAAGGGCTAGGTTCGGCTGGAATAATAAGCGTAAACCAACATAATCATATTTATATTATACATCAGAACTCACCTGCGCGAATAGATTGTATAAGGCTCCTGGTGCGTGACGGAGAGCAGCCCTGCGGAGCCAATCAAAACGTCCAGGATAGCGTCTCCCTGCGCAAAACCGATACGACCGCGCAGTTCCCCACGAAAGTTGACCTCACCTAAGGTGTGGAACGAAAAATGAGACGATTTGCCCACCACCTGCACGCTTCGTCCCCAGCGGGCGGGCTGTACCCGCACCGTTTCAATTTCATCCCACGCCAGGCGCACCCGCCGCAGGCCGTTTTCGTAAGCAACGCCATCAGGGGAAAGAGTCAGGCGGGTGTGGCGGTCTACCCAATTGCCCAAAGAGATGGAAAGGGCGGAGAAATAGAGGAAAGCAACGAAAAACCAAACCCAGCCAGGAACGATTGCCCAGGTTTGGATGATGAACGATCCCATCGTAGCAGCCAGCGCAAAAATCCAGGCGTTCCATTCCCCCCGGCGCGGGAGCAGTTCAGGAGTAAACGTCTCTTTTTCAGTCATAGTTTGCGAGGATGAAATCTGAACGCACTACCCTTCTCCGGCATATTGAAGCAAGGCCTGCCGCCGGGTGTAAACCATGATGGAACTGGCGCGGGCAATCGATTGAACGACAAACGGGTCGAGGCTCATCAGGAAATCATGCGCTGAAAGCGTCCCGTCATAAAATTTTTTTGCGTGCTCCATCGCTTCCATAATTTTATCGGGAGGCATGGTGCGATAGATGAACAGCGAAAGAGGCGAGTTTTTCATATCAAAATCAACATCGCTGGTGCGGCCCGTCTCGAGCAGGCGATACAGAACTGAATGCTGGTCCACCCAGGGAGTATAGTCAATTTCAGGCAGAAAATATTCCAGCCGTTTGATGCTGGTCCCTTCACGTGGTAAATCGCCCAGGAACAAGGAAAGCGGGGCATCTCCACCGGTGGCCTTGGCGAGGGCTTCGATAATCGTCGTGCCGAGGATTTTGATGCGCAGGAACTCGCGCGCAATGCCAATATTGTTGCGGGCATAGCGAGTCAGTTGCTGGTATTCTTCATCGGACGGCAGCCCGCGATACTGGTTGAAAACCGTGTTAGGGTCGAGGTTCTCAAAAAAAGCGTCCATTTTCGAGAGCGCCTGGCGATAGGTGCTGATGGAATATACATCAGGCATGCGCAGCGCCGCGTTGGTTTCTGGAAGCAAATTCCAGGTATTATCCAGGAAGCGGGATGGGTCGCTTTCGCCAAAGTTTTCGATATCTTTGTTGGCAAACAGGACGGCGGTTTTAATAGCCGCAATCCGCTCCTCCTCAGAACACTCAATTCCGAACCGGTCACAAATACGCGGCAGGATTTCCTCCATCACCTGAAAATGAGATTTTCCATCGGACGTGAACGGGCGAAATGGGATGGTGGCCTCGATGCAAAGTGCCATGCGCAACAGGTCTTTATCCGAAACCAGTTCTCCCACCTGTTTGCACATCACCAACGCGCTCAAGAATTCATTTAGGGCTGAAAGGGACAACAGTTTTTGCCCTGGCATCAAATCGAACACTTCCATAATCAAGGCGACCTGCCGGTCATCGGGCGAGAGATTTTCTGCCACGAAAAAGGCCGCATTGTGCTGGCGCACATAAGGTGCAATCATCTCCCAAACCGCAGGAGAAAAACCCATATCTACCTGAAAATAGACAATATCGTGGTAGAGCGCAGCCAGGTTGCGGATGGGGTCATTGACATCAACAAAAGTAAAAACATGCTCGAGGGTGTGAAACTTCCGGGCATGGGCAGTCATGGCGCGATGGACGGTGACAGACAAATCTTCCAGTTTTTCCAAGGATACCGAAACCCCTAACTCACGGAAAGACTGGTTGAAGATATTAATCAGTTTTTGGACAGTTCCAACTTGCATTCAAATCTCATTTCTGGAGACATTGAGGAGAGTGGGTTGATACGATATAAGCGCTTCACCAATAAAGTCCTCCACTCAAATTCTACCCAGTTGCCTGATTTTACAGTATAGGACGTTCCTACCACTTATACTTTATTATCTGAACAAGGATTCAAAGGCATCACGAGCCGTCTCGAACCGAAACACAAAACCGAGATGGACCAACCGTTGCGGAAGAGCGAATTGTCCGTCGAGCAGCAGCGTACTCATCTCCCCCAGCGCCATCCGCAAAGCAAAAGCGGGGACGTGGAACCAATAAGGACGGTTCAGCGATTTCGCCAGAGCAGCCATGAAATCGGCATTGGAAAGCGGGTTGGGCGCGGACAGGTTAAAAACCCCAATTGCCTTTTCGTTCTCCAGCAAGAAACGCACGGCGCGGATATGGTCTTCCAGGTGAATCCACGAAACGCCCTGCTTCCCATCTCCCAGTTTGCCGCCCGCGAACAGTTTGACGGGCAATGCCATCAGCGGAAGGATACCAGCCCGGGCATCCAACACCAGCGAGGTACGGATGACTACGCGGCGGACTCCTAGAGAGTCGACAACGCGGGTGGATGCTTCCCAATCAGACGCCACCGATGCAAAAAAATCAGACCCAACCGGGCTGGATTCATCCACCGGCTCGCCGCCGCACGAACCGTAATATCCGACCCCGGAAGACTGGACGAGAACCGCCGGACGCCGAGATGCCTTCTGAAAGGCGCCCGCCAACGCAGCCCCAGCGTCAACCCGGCTCTTGCGGATACTGTGCTTACGTTCTGCCGTCCAGGGCCATCGCCCGACGTTCTCGCCTACCAGGTTAACGACCGCATCCATTTGGGAAAAGACATCCAGCCAGTTGCCAACCGTCCGCCCATCCCAGCCAATTGCCTGCGCAGATTTGGGCAAGCGCGCCCGCGCTGGATTGCGCGTCAGCACCCAAACATGATGCCCATCTGCCAAAAGGGAGCGGGTCAGAGCCGAGCCGATAAATCCAGTTCCGCCAGCGATAAGAACGTTCATGTCATCCTCACTTAATCGCATTGGAGTATAATTTGACAGGTTTTGGAGACGCTATGGATGTCCTGGTTTTGAATGCCAACTTCGAGCCGATTAATATTTGCAACATGCGGCGGGCGGTTGGGTTGATGCTCGCCGGGAAAGCCACGCTGATTGCCAATGGGCGCGGCGAAATAAAAACCGTCTCTGCCTCTTTCCCACGCCCATCCGTCATCCGCCTAGAGAACATGATTCACCGACCACGCCCGCGAGTCAAACTGACCCGGCGCGAGATATTTCGCCGCGACAATTATACCTGTCAGTACTGTGGACGGAAGGTGAACAACCTGACTATCGACCACGTCCTGCCGCGCCACCTGGGCGGAATGCACACCTGGACGAACGTAGTCGCGGCCTGTCCGGCCTGCAACCACTTCAAAGGAGGCCGCCGGCTGGAGGATGCCCACATGACCTTGCATGTAATTCCCCGCGAACCACCCGCCAGCGCGCAGTACATTTTCGGGCCACATCTGCCGGGGAATGATGAGTGGCTCCCGTATATCGAGGGCTGGTAAAACAAAAAAGGTGACTTTCGCTTTTGCAGCGAGCGTCACCTTTCTTTATCGTGAAAACTACTTCTCGAAAATCCAGCGGTCAACGTCGCGGCTCCAAGCGACCAATTCATCGGGCTTAAACCACAGAGCAGTTTCCTTTTCGCCGTTTTCCGGGCTGTCTGAAGCGTGCGTCAGGTTACGGCCCACTTCCAGGGCAAAATCATGCCGGATGGTACCAGGAGCGGCCTCCCAGGGGCGGGTAGCGCCCATCGTCTGACGAATGGCGGCCACAGCATTCGGCCCTTCCCAAACCATTGCCATCACTGGGGCAGATGTAATGTACGCAATCAGGCCATCGTAAAACGGTTTGCCTTTGTGAATAGCATAATGCTCTTCGGCCAGGGCTTTGCTGACCTGCATGAACTTCGCTGCCACCAAGCGCAGCCCGCGCCGCTCCAGGCGGGCAATCACCTCACCCACCAGGCCACGCTGCACCCCATCGGGCTTGACCAATACGAGAGAACGTTCCACATTTCCTCCGAAAATTTTAATCTTTGAATAAACGCGCCCGATTGTACCACATCGAAAAAACGGGGCGGGACTCTTACAGTACCGCCCCGCCGCTTTCATCACCTTCGCAGCAACTCTTCCGCTTTGGTGTAGGAATCCAGCGCCTCCTGTAAGCGGTTCAAGCGCATGTACGCATCCCCCATCGTCTGCCAGACGATGACATCCACTGGATAGCGGTACACGATTTCGTTCAGGTCTTCGATGACTTCCTCCAGCAGCTTCCCTTTTTTGATAAGTTTGGTGTAACTGGTCATGGCCTCATCCAGGCTGCCTTTATCAAGCAATTCGCGCGCGGCCCTGATGAACGATGCATCCTTATCCTGCAACGAGGCGGTGGAACGCAGACGAAGCGGCGGCTGGGGAATCGATTCCGATTCACGCACGGTCTCAGCCGGTATCGCCGTTTCTGCCACAACTTCCTGGCTGGCAGGTGGTTCCTCGGCCGGTATCCATTCAGAAACAGGGGCCGGGACTGGAGATTCTTCATCTGCCGACATATCCTTCAACCAGTCAGGCAGTTCCTCGGTTTCAGCAGTGACGGATGTTTCAGGCGTAAGCGGGCGTTGTTCATCGAGACTCTCCAGCCAGGCAGACACATCGGTCAGAGTCTCAGCACTGGCGGTCATGGGCGTTTCGGACGCGGGCGTTTCCCAGGGCAGCGGCTCGGCAGCAGTCTCTGCAGCGGCGCTCTCCCAGGGGAAGGATTCTGCCGGGGCTTGGGCTGCGGGTGGCTCGAAGGAAACGGGGTCGGCGGGCG
>DAOUBQ010000109.1:0-16673 GCA_034432755.1 Anaerolineales bacterium | reverse complement strand
AACTCAACTCTCTGCAGCGCCGCGCCGCCCGCCTGGGGCTTTCGCTCGTCCCATCGGCGCAACCGGGAGCCGTTTCTTGAGACGCTTTGTTGGGCAACCGACATGGATTGTTAAGTGCTTTTGTGAAACACGGTAATGCGTGTATTATTGATTTACAACTCCACATTCCATCCAAATACCATTCTCTTTTTTCATAAACCGTACAGTGTCTTGTGTAAATACTTCGTCGGAATCTGTATATTTTATAGTACCACTTATGTGTACATGGGCTATATCATTATCAGAATTAATCCAGATAGTCGAGTAAGTTAATGCGGAGATGTCGCTGGTGTCTCTTTCATGATTGGAATGAATTCCAAACTCGAAACCTTCACCGTTTTCCAGCATATATTTATCAATGTGTGACCTGAATTCGGGGCAAGTCAAACTACGTAAAGCATTCAAATCCAGCTTTTGAAGCGCTTCTACATATTGTTTTGCGCCATCCTCTGGGGTCTCCGTTGTAATGCTTTTTTGACCAAGACATGATGCTGTTATCAAAGTTGCAAACGTGAGAATTATTGCCAATAAAACATTTTGGGAATAACGCCTTTCAGGGTTTGATTTCATGTGTAAGCCTCTCATATTTTAAATTGCGATACTAGATAGCGAGATAGGTTGCCCAACGAAACTGTCGAAAAACCTTTTTCGCGGAGCGAAACCCGCCTGGAGCGGCTCACGCGGCGGGGGGAGGGGTATTCCGGGCGGTTGCGCCGGTCTCGTCGTTGTTGTAGCGGGCGTCGAAGACCGATAGGTGAAGGTACTTTTCGACCACTTCGTGGATGGTGTGTTGCAGGCTGCCAGGGCGAATTTGATGTTCGAGGCAGTAAGCTCATATTTTGAAACCGAATGGTTGCGCACTGGTTACGAAAAAGCGTAACCAATCAACGGACTTGTCTCACCCCCCTTTTGATTTCACATCAAACGTAATATTATAAAACACAACTCACGAGTTTATAATTCGGTCTTATCGCTTCAGGACCACAATGAGGAAGAGAACGCATGAAAATTTTAGTTAAAGTCCCCGCCACCACTGCCAACCTCGGCCCCGGGTTCGACGCCCTGGGGCTGGCGCTGGATTTGTGGAACGAAACCGAGTTTGTCACCAGCAACGATTGCCAGATTACCATCAACGTCACTGGCGAAGGGGAAGGTAAATTGCCGCTGAACACCAAAAACGCCATCGTCGAGTCTGCTCTAAAAATCTATAACCTGGCCGGGAAGCCCTGCGCCGGGCTGCGAATCCGCTGCCTGAACCGCATACCGATTAGCTCCGGGCTGGGGTCATCTTCCGCGGCTATGCTGACCGGCATGTTGGGCGCCAATGCCCTTCTGGGCAGCCCATTTACGGACGAGGAAATTCTGAAACTGGCGATTGAGACGGAAGGCCACCCCGATAATGTCGCCCCGGCCATGCTGGGCGGGCTGGTGGCCTCGATTGTATACGAGGAGCGGGTTATCTCGCTCAAGCTCCCTGCCCGGGCCAACCGCTCCCCCATGCACGTTACAGTCGTTTTGCCAGATTTTGACTTTCCGACCAAGCAGGCCCGCGCCATTTTACCCAGGCAGATTGACCGCGCCGATGCCATTTACAACATCAGCCGCGCCGTTTTGGTTACAGAAGCCCTGCGCACGGGCGATTTAGATTTGCTGGGAAAGGCGATGACCGACCATCTGCATCAGCCTTACCGCATTCCGCTCATTCCGGGCGCGCAGGGAGCAATGCAAGCGGCTCGTCAGGCTGGGGCAGCGGCAGTGGCGCTTTCGGGGGCCGGGCCGAGTTTGATTGCCTTCTCTTCACATCAGAACGGAAGGATTGGCAAGGCAATGCAGCAGGCCTTCGAGCAAGCGGGACTGACCGCGCGCATCTTTGAGTTGGGAACCAGTTACGAGGGCGCGGAGGTTTCAATCGTGTAGCGCGGCGCGTCATCTTACGCTACAATGTAAGCATGGAAACTCTTTCTACACACTTTGAACCCCAATCGCCCGAATTCCGCGCCAATGCAGAACATCACCGCGCATTGGCCGCCGAACTGCGCGAGCGGCTCAATCTCGCCCGCCAGGGCGGGGGTGAAAAATATCGCCGCAGACAAGAGGAGCAGGGAAAGTTGTTTGTGCGTGAACGCATCGAACGCCTGCTCGACCCCGGCTCGCCCTTTTTAGAGCTTTCGCCACTCGCAGCATGGGAAATGTACGGGGGCGAAGCGCCCGGCGCCGGGATTGTAACCGGCATTGGGCGCGTGGCGGGCTGCGAGGTGATGATTGTCGCCAACGACGCCACCGTCAAAGGCGGCACCTATTTTCCGCTGACGGTGAAGAAGCACCTGCGCGCCCAACAAATTGCCGAAGAAAACGGCCTGCCCTGCCTATACCTGGTCGATTCAGGCGGGGCTTTCCTGCCTTTGCAGGATGAAGTCTTCCCAGACGCGAATCACTTCGGGCGCATTTTCTACAACCAGGCACGTATGAGTGCAAAAGGGATTGCGCAAATTGCGGCGGTAATGGGCAGCTGCACGGCGGGCGGGGCCTATGTGCCAGCCATGAGCGATGAAGCGGTGATTGTGCGCGGCACGGGGACGATTTTCCTGGGTGGGCCGCCGCTGGTCAAGGCCGCCACCGGCGAGGACGTGACCGCCGAAGAACTGGGTGGCGCCGATGTGCACACCCGCAAGAGCGGCGTGGCCGACCACTTCGCCGAAGACGATGAACACGCTATCGAGATTTTGCGCGGAATTGTAGAAACCCTGCCCCGGCCAAACCGGTCGTCTATGTTCAACGGTCTATCGTCTGCTCCGCAAGAGCCGCTCTACCCCGCCGATGAAATCTATGGCATCCTGCCGCGCACCTTCCGTGAAACGTATGATGTGCGCGAAATCATCGCTCGCCTGGTGGATGGCAGCAAATTCCGCGAGTTCAAGGCGCGCTATGGCACAACGCTCGTCACCGGTTTCGCGCGCATTTACGGCTATCCGGTCGGGATTCTCGCCAACAACGGGGTTTTGTTTAGCGAATCGGCGCTGAAGGGCGCGCATTTCATCGAGTTGTGTCAACAACGCGGCATCCCGCTCCTGTTCCTGCAAAACATCACCGGTTTCATGGTGGGGAAAGAATACGAAGCGGGCGGAATCGCCAGGGACGGTGCAAAACTCGTCCACGCGGTAGCAACCACCCGCGTGCCAAAATTGACCGTCATCATCGGCGGCTCGTTTGGGGCCGGGAACTATGGCATGTGTGGGCGGGCCTACAACCCGCGTTTCTTATGGATGTGGCCGAATGCCCGCATTAGCGTGATGGGCGGGGAGCAGGCCGCCAATGTGCTGTTAACGGTCAAACAGGAGCAACTGGCCCGCGAGGCCAAGCCGCTCCTATCACCAGAAGAAGCGGAGGCGTTCAAACGCCCCATCTTGGAAAAATACGAGCGCGAGGGCAACCCCTATCACTCCACAGCGCGCCTGTGGGACGATGGCGTGATTGACCCGGTGGATACCCGCCAGGTGTTGGGATTGGCGCTTTCAGTGGTGTTGAACGCGCCGCAGGAAGAGGGCGCGTTTGGGGTGTTCCGCATGTAGGGTTAATCCACGGTCGGGCTGGCGCTGGCCGCCCTGAAATCCCCCGCCGGGCGGGGGATTTGCGTTTTCAGGCCGGAAATTGCCATCTGGCGGCATATTTCTGGGGAGGGGCAGGCGTCTGGCGGGGTTTAACCCGAAGCCGCTCAAAAACGGTGTCGCCAGGCTGACGAGAGCGAGCAAGGTGAGCAAAATGGTGATGGTGAGGAGGGGTTTGGGGAGATGTTTGCATGATTCACCGATGAAGTTGGACGGATTGCTCTCCGAAAGTTATTGTCCATCGGCAAGCCGATAGACTCCATAAATCATTCCGACCGCAGGGCTTCCATTGGGTGCAGGTTGGCGGCGCGGTAGGCCGGGTACAGACCAAAGAACAGGCCAATCGCCAGGGAGAATGTGAAAGCCAAGAGGATAGAGGCGGCCGTGACCAGCGCATTAATCAGCCCGAGCGCGCTGACGGCTTGGGCAATGCCCACACCCAGCCCAATGCCAATCAGGCCACCCAGCAGGCTGAGGGTCATCGTTTCCACCAAGAACTGGAGCAGGATGTGGTCTTTGCGCGCGCCGACCGCTTTGCGAAGGCCAATTTCGCGGGTGCGCTCGCTGACCGAGACCAGGGTGATGTTCATAATCCCAATCCCGCCAACGAGAAGGGAGATGGCGGCAATTGCGCCGAGAAACGTGGTCAGGGTGCTGGTGACGGTGCTGAGCGTTTCAAGCATCTCGCTCTGGCTCTGAACGCGGAAATCGGCCTCGGCGCCCGGCTCGATTTTGTGCTGGCGGCGCATAGCATTTTCCTGTTCATTCTGTTGGAGAAGCAGGGGGTTGTGGCGTAGTGGGTGGCGTTTTGCGGCTGGCGCGCCAGGTATCGAACCAGGCCAGGCCGCGTTGGACGAGCAGGACGAGGACGACCATCACCGCCAGTTTGAGCAGCGAACCAAGCACGCCGCCCAACCCGCGCGCAAACGAGGGGCCTCTATCACCTCGGCCTTTCTCAAACAGGCGGTTTTCAAAGCCTTCTGGGCGAAAACGCTGGCCCTCAAAACCGGGGCGAAAGGCGCGCTCTTCACCACGCGCCATGCCCGCAAAGGCCGAGGTGTGCGTGGCCCCCCACCACCAGCCCGCGCCGAACAGGGCCACCACCGCGCTCAAGACGAGCAGGGGCAGCAGGACAAATTTCAGAAACTTTTTCATGGCAGACCTTTCTTTTTGGGGAATTGGAGATTGGAGATTGGTGATTGAAGATTGGTTGCAGTGCTGCAACACGGTTCACTGTTCACTGATTACGGATGGCTGACCACTTTTCACCGGATACGTTTCGCGCTGAAACCACCCGGCCACCGGCTGAGCCATATAGCGGCCCAGGCTGTTCACAATCCATGTCCAGTGCAAGGCCAGGTGCAGACCCAAAACCAGCACGGATGCGTCGGAAAGGGCGTGATGCAGGCCCTCCCAAACCGGGTTGCGCTCAATCGAAATGCCCAAAAATGCCAGCACGCTTTCAGAAATCATCAGTCCGCTCAACAAGGCCCCGGTCATCAACACCAGAAAAGCCAGGTTGACCAGATAGTTTAGACGGGAGGAATGCCAGAGTTTTTTGAAAAAGCTCGTTGTAACGGTCACAATCCACTGCCAGTGGAAAAGCAGATGCGTGAGCAGCGCCGCCAGGAAGGCCACTCCCAGCCATTCGTGAATGGTCATGCCGGTCAGGTCAGGGGTGGCAAGCACGAGAAAAGCCAGAAAAACAAGCAAGTCAAAAACGAGATTGGTTTTGTTGGAAACGGTCATGGGAAAACTCCTTGTGTGATGTTTGGTCATTGGTAATTTTTGTTTCTGATTGGCGATTGGTCATCGGATTTGAAAAACTATTTACTGACTTCACTGAAAAAACCTTTTCTGACCACCAAGTACACAAAGGTCACGACGTTTTATTAAGTTCTCTTGCGCCGAATTTCAATATTCTTAATTCCGTCTTTCGGAATTCCTTTGTGTACTTCGTGTCCTTTGTGGTGATGGGCCTTTTTGCAGTGGACTCATTTACTGATCACTGATTACTGATCACTGATTACTGACATTCTAAAATCTGCTGCTGTGAAGCCCCCAAGAAAAACCTGTGAAGAGGCTGTGAAAACAAAACAGATTAACAGCCTTTTCACAGCAAATCGGAATATACTGAATGTAGAATCCATAATGACCCATCCCCAATCACCACCCCCTATGCCCACTGTTCTTATCGTAGATGACGACCCCAAACTACTCAAAATGCTCCAGCGCACGCTGGCCTATGAAAACCTGACCGTTTTCACCGCCAGCAACGGGCAAGAAGCGCTGGAGGTCATTGACCAGCAGCGTCCCGACCTGCTCATTTTGGACTGGATGATGCCCAAAATGGACGGTTTGACCCTGCTCCAGCAATTGCGCGGGGAGAAAAACAAAGTTCCGGTGCTGATGCTCACCGCCCGCGATGCCATCGAAAACCGCGTGGAGGGTTTAGAAAGCGGGGCCGATGATTACCTGGTGAAACCCTTTGCCCCCGCCGAACTGGTGGCGCGAGTGCATGCCCTGCTGCGGCGCGCCCAACCCGAAGACATCAACCAACCGCTCTCTTATGCCGACCTGCGCCTCAACTTGCTGACGCGTGAAGCCTGGCGTGGCAACACCAAACTCACACTCACCGTCACCGAATTTAACCTGCTGCACCTGTTTTTGCGCCACCCGCGCCAGGTTCTGCACCGGCTGCAAATTTTGAACGATGTTTGGGGATACGATTTCGGCGGCGACGACAACGTGCTGGAAATCTACGTTGGCTACCTGCGCAAGAAACTCGAAGCGCACGGCCAACCTCGTCTTATCCAGACGGTGCGCGGAGTAGGGTATGTTTTGAGGGAAGAGTAACGCCCATGTCCATCCGCCTGCGTTTTGCCATGCTTTACAGCGTCATCCTGGCCGCCATCCTCCTCTTCATCGGCCTGGCAATGTATAGCATCCTCGCGCGCGTCACCTACCTGGCCCTGCAAGATGACCTGCGTCGCGCCAGTTTGGGGCTGGGTGAGGCCATCTTGAGCACCAACAGCCTCAATATGGAGATTCGTCCCATCATCGGCCTCCCGCCGCGTTCCTTCGATGACTTTCCCGATCCCCGCCCTTTTCGTGAGTTGCGTGAGCGCGAAATCATCCGCATTCTCGACCCGCTCGGTAACTTACTCGCCAGCCCTATGGGGCGATCAGAAGATGCCCTGCCACTCGATGCCGACGGACTGAATCGGCTGCAAAGCGGGCATGAATGGTGGCAAACGGCGGTGGTCAACGACCAAACCATGCTCATTTACAGCCGTCCACTCATACAAAACCAGCAAACCCTGTATATCTTACAATTGGCGCGTTCGCTCGAAGAGCGCAACCGTTCTCTGGGCTTTTTTGGCATGTCGTTTGGCGGGCTGAGCCTGTTCATCATCGTCACCGCGCTGGGGGTAGGCTGGCTGTTTTCGGGTTTGCTGCTGCGCCCCATTGTGCAAATCACCCAAACCGCGCAGACCATCGGCCAGGAGCGTGATTTCAGCCACCGTTTGCAATATCGCGGCCCGCAAGATGAAGTGGGCAAACTGGCCGCCACCTTCAACGATATGCTGGCGCAATTACAGAATGCCTACGATAAAGTGGCGCATTCGCTCCAAATGCAGCGCGATTTCGTGGCCGATGTCTCCCATGAGTTGCGCACCCCGCTCACCACCCTGCGCGGCAACCTGGGCCTGCTGCAACGCCAGCCACCCATCCCCGCCGAAGAAAGAGCCGAGATTTTGAGCGACATGGCCGAAGAAAGCGACCGCCTGATTCGATTGGTGAACGACTTGCTGACCCTGGCCCGCGCCGATGCCGGGCGGAATCTTGCCCGCGAACCCCTCGAACTCGCCCCCATCCTGGAAGAAGCCTGCCGCCAGGCGCGCACCCTCGACCCCCAACGCGAGATTCTGCTCAAAGCCGAACCCCTCACCATCCAGGGCGACCGCGATGCGCTCAAGCAGATTCTGCTCATCGGGCTGGATAATGCCCTCAAGCATTCCACTGGCTGGGTGTGGGTCACGGCCCATCGAAACGGCGGCCAGGCCAAAATCGAGATTCGAGACGAAGGGCCGGGGATCCCTCCAGAGACCCTGGCCCACATCTTCAACCGCTTCTATCGCGGCGAAGACAGCCTGACCGAGCCGGGCTTTGGGCTGGGATTACCGATTGCCAAGTCTCTGACCGAAAATATGGGCGGCGCGATTTCAATGCAAAGCGAGGTGGGCAAGGGCAGTACCTTAACGCTCTCCTTCATCCTGCAGTTTTATGAGAGCCGATAAGAAGTCCTTTGGCAAAGAACGCGCCCTGTGGGGCGCGTTCTTTATTTTGAAATACAAAAGGATACCGAAACGCGTTGGGTAGTTCGTATATTAATCCGCTACAATCATGCCGAACTAACATACAATAGAGCGATGAACGCGCCCACGCCTTTCCCTATCAGCAAGACCAAAATCACTCCCCCGCGCCGCCGGGCAGAGTTGATTTCGCGTCCCAGGTTGATTGAGATGCTGCACACCCTGCTGAACAAGAAACTGGTGCTGGTCTCTGCCCCTGCCGGGTATGGGAAAACCTCCCTGTTGATAGATTTCGTCGCATCGAGCGAAATCCCCGTCTGTTGGCTCTCCCTCGACATCCTGGACCAGGAACCACAGCGTTTCCTCGCCTACCTGATAGCCTGTATCGGAGAACGGTTCCCCGGATTCGGCGCTGAATCAATAGCGTTGCTCAACAGCATGGCATCCATCGAAAAGGAAAATGAAAGACTGGCGGTTATCCTGACGAATGAGATTTTCCATCACATCCGCGAACATTTCGCCATTGTTTTGGATGATTACCAATTCATAGACCCAATTCCATCACTGCGCTTTTTCATCAACCGCCTTATCCAACTCGCAGGCGAACATTGCCATTTGATACTGGTCTCTCGAATCTTGCCAGCCTTGCCCGACCTGCACCTGCTGGTGGCGCGCAACCAGGTAGGCGGCCTGGGGTTGGAAGAACTGGCTTTCTTGCCGGAGGAAATCCAGGGCCTGTTTGCCCAAAACATCAAACAAACCATCTCCCTTAAAGAAGCCGAACTGCTGGCCGAAGAGACAGACGGCTGGATAACCTCCATTTCACTCACCGGTCTCTCGCTTCACAAAGGTTCTAAAACCCCGGCGGCTCGTACCGGCATCGAACTGTACGATTACTTTGCCCGTGAAGTTCTCGATAAACAAACCCCCGCAATGCGCGAATTCCTCCTGGTCACATCACTGTTCGACGAGGTGGATGTCGAAATTTGCGAGGCAGTGCTGGACCCGCTCTTGCCGGGGCTGCGCGGCCATTGGCGGGCTTTGTTTGGCGCAGTCCAGAAAAACAACCTGTTTGCCATCCCAATGGGCCGCGAATCAGGCGCGTTCCGCTACCATCATTTGTTCCAGGATTACCTGCAAGCGATTTTGCAGGAGGAAAGTCCTGAAATTCTTCGCGAGGCACTGCGCCTGCTCGCCATTTATTACAAAAACGGACAGGATTGGGAGAAAGCTCACCACATTCTGGAACAGAATGGCGACCTGCCCGCCCTGGTCGAGCTGTTGGAAACCTGCGGTACCTACCTGATTCGGAATGGTCGGATTGCCATGCTTGGAGATTGGCTCGACCGGCTGCCGGTTTTCCTGCTCCGGCGCAATCCCCGGTTAATTTCGCTGCAAGGGGTAGTTGTCCACATTCAGGGTGAAACCCAGGCTGGGATTTCCCTGCTGACCCAAGCCGAAAAAAGCCAGCGCGCGGCAAACGACCTTGAGGAACTGGCTGTCACCCTGGTGCGCCGGGCGGCCGCTTTCCGCGATTCAGGGAATTATGCCCGCGCCCTCTCTGACGCGGAAGAAGCAATCGCCATCACCAGCGGTCATCAGGACCCGTATGCGCAATATAATCTTGCAGCCGCGCTACGTGTCAAGGGAATGGCCTTGTTCAGGTCAGGCCGGGCTGCCGAATCGGTCGAATGGCTCGAAAATTCTTTAAGCCTGTTTACCGCCCTCCAAGACCGGGGATACATTCCCATCCTGGAAATGGAACTGGGAACGATACAAAATGCACTGGGCAACACCGATATCGCCATAAAATTTTACACCAGCGCCCTCAAAGCCTGGGAGTCAAGCGGCAACCTGGGCTGGCAGGCAACGGTACTGAATAACTTGGGTGTGTTATATCACCGGGTTGGGGAATATGAAAAAGCATTTCGAACGTTCGAGAGTGCCATCGATTGCGCGCGGCGCAGTGACTATGTGCGCACGCAGGCCATGGCGCTTAGTAGCCTGGGGGATTTGCTGCTCGATTTGCAAGAGATTGAACAGGCCGAGGAGTGTTTCTCCCAGGCTTATGCCATTGCATCCCAACGAGACTATTATTTCCTGGTATTCTACAACTCGGTAGCCATTGCGCGCACAGCCCGGCTTACAAAGCACGATGATGTTGCCGAAAGTAACCTGCAAGACTTATTTGCGCGAATCAACCTTGAGATTGATGCAGGTGAAGAAGCCTTGTTCCGACAGGAATATGGCTGCTTGCTGCTGGAGACCAACAGACCCAGGCAGGCTGCTGAAGAACTTACGCTGGCTGCGCGCCTGTACGAAAAGGATGGGCGCATCTTGGAACTCAATATTTGCCGTCTTTGGCTGGCTGCTTCTTTGTTCCAATCCGGCCAGGCCGCAGCCGCTTTACTGCATTTGCAGGATTTCACCAAAACCTACCGGACGATGAAAGAAACAGCCCCCTTGCATGTCGCCGCCGGGCAAATTAAGAACTGGTTCGACCAAATTTCTTTCCCGCCAGAGTTATCGGCTGCGATGCAACAACTTTTCGCGCGGTCTGCCCTGTTGAATGCGAAAATCCCGGCCTTGCGAAGAAAACTGCGCCAGGCGTCGAAATCGGCTTTTATTTCACAGCCTCGCCTGACTATTCACGGCTTTGGCCCGCCCCAGGTGTTCTTGAACGGGAAAAAAGTATCCCGGTCCGACTGGCAAACCCGCGAAACCCGCGACCTGTTCTTTTTCTTCCTGCAATCCTCGCCGCGAACAAAAGAAGACGTTGCCGTTGCGTTCTGGCCCGAGATCAGCCCGGCGCGCATGAAAATGCGCTTCAAAACGAACATATACCGCCTTCGCCATGCCATTGGGCAGGAAACCATTCTCTTTGATGAAGAACGCTACCGGTTCAATACAGACATTGATTACGACTACGATGTCGAAAACTTCGAAAAACTCCTGGAGCGAAGCCTGGACGATTCGACGGTGGAAGAAAAAATCTCCACCCTGGAAGCGGCAGTTGCGCTGGTGAAGGGGACTTACCTATCTGACATTGACCTGGAGTGGGTCAATGCGGAACGCACGCGCCTGGAATTGGACTATCACATGGCCTTGTTGCGGCTGGCAGGCCTGTACCTGGAAATCAGCCAACCGCTTCGCGCCCTCGAAACCTGCCAGGCTGCGCTCAAAGCCGACCCGCTGCTGGAGGATGCCTATCGCTTGAGTATGCGCGCATACGCAGCATTGGGAGATGACGCGGCCATTGCGCGCATTTATCAGACATGCCGCACTGTGATTCGGGATGAATTGGGGGTCAATCCGTCCGAAGAAACGGAAAAGCTGTACAAAAAACTGCTCAAACGCTGATTTTGTAGTCACCTTTGTAGCCTGAGCTGGGATACCCTATAAACAATATATCCCAACTATTCTCAAAAGGTGACCCCATGAAAAACACAACCGCTCGTCTTGCATCCGCCGTTTCCAAAATCCAGAAGCAGCACATTCAATTGGTTCTGATGGCGTTGGTTGTCCTGATGCTCGTCCTGGGCGCTGGCGCGCCTCTGGATGGCGGCACCATCGGTCACTAAATGATTCTTGCCGCCGCTGTCCTTACCGGGATTCTAGCAGCCATATGTATTGCCGGGTGGAAAAAAGAACCCTGGCAGCCCCCGGCGTTCAGGCACTCTTGGTTAGTGGTTGTTTTCTTCGTACCGCAACTGCTGGCCTTTTATTTGCCTGCCACGCGAAATTATTTTCCTGCCCCGCTAGCCGCCGCCAGTTTGGTCATTTCGCAACTTGGATTGCTCATATTCTGTCTACTAAACTGGCGGCTGGCAGGGATGCCCATCCTGGCTGTTGGCCTGCTCCTGAATTTGGTCGTCATCCTCGCCAATGGCGGGTTGATGCCAATCAGTCCAGAAACCGTTGCGCGCCTGGTATCGCCCGAAGTGCTTGCTCGCTTGCAGTTTGGTGAGCGGTTAGGCGCATCCAAAGATATCCTGCTCGCCCCCGAGGCAATCCGCCTTCCCTGGCTGGCAGACCGTTTAGCGCCTCCCGATTGGATTCCCTACCGATTTGCCTTTAGCGTTGGGGATATCCTTATCGGGGGAGGCGCATTTGTTCTACTGGTATTCCCGGCAGGGAAGGTTGCATCCATCAAAAAAGGTAATCTTAACAATGTTAACCAGCCCAATTTTTAAGCAGCGTGTCGCTTTTCGTGCAAACGGTTCAGATTTTTGCGAAATCAACCGCGTGCTTGCCGCCGCCGTGGTCAGCCAAAAATTTTGCGCCCTGCTCTTGAGCGACCCTGCCCGCGCAGTAGCGCAGGGATATGCCGGGGAACAATTCCTCCTCTCAGATGTGGAATACGACCTGGTGCTTTCTGCGCGAGGCTGCTCATTGCAAGAATTTGCTCAACAAATTGGTGAAACGCTTGCCTCCTGCCCTGTCTTCGCCATACAGCCTGCCAATTCAGGCAGTATCGAAGCCCAGATGCCCGTCTTCTAAAATATGCGACAAGCCTCGCTGGCGGCCTGTTGGGGGGAGTCCCGTTTTAGTGGGTTGCCTTCAACTCTCGAAGGATTATTACAGATACTTGCGCTTCGCGACCAGGAAACCCAGGGACATACAAAGCGAGTCACAGGAATCACCATTCTATTGGCGCGCAAATTAGATGTTCCAGGACCTGAACTCAACTTGATTCGCCAGGGTTCGATGTTGCACGACATCGGCAAAATTGGCATCCCCGATTCGATTTTGCTGAAACCCGGCCCGCTTACGCCAGACGAGTGGGTTATCATGAAAAAACACCCGGTCTATGCTTATCAAATCCTTTCCCGCATCGAACACTTGAAACCAGCTTTTGAAATTCCCCTTTATCATCACGAAAAATGGGATGGCAGCGGGTACCCCGCTGGTCTGAGGGGAGAAGAAATCCCCTTTGCCGCCAGGCTGTTTGCGTTTGCCGATGTCTTCGACGCCCTCACTTCCGACCGTCCTTACCGCAAGGCCTGGTCCAGGCAAAGGGCAATCGCATACATCAAAGCCCGTGTGGCAACTCAGTTCGACCCGCGCATCACACCCATCTTTGAACACATGATGGAAGAAATTGATTATCTTTTTTGAGAGCGCATTTTTCGCTTGCGAGAGAACGAAAACAGGCGTTACAATACCTGTTAATATGCCTGCCAATCGTCTTGCCGTCTACAGCCTGGGTGCTGCCCTACTCACTCTCCTGTCGTTTTGCATTGGGTTTGCCCCTTTTTTGCCGCTGACCGCCGGTGTCTGTTACCCGGCGGCTGTTTTTGGAGGCCTGGTATCTATTGTGACGGGCTTGCGCTCCCTGCGCCAAATGCGCACCAGCGGCGAAAGCGGGCGTTGGATGGCCCTGACCGGCATCTGGACTGGGAGTCTGACCATCCTTGCAGTTGTGTGTGCTGCCATCCTGACGCTGACCGTCTTGTTTCTGGGCTTCGATTATCTCCAGACTCTCTGGCCAACGCCATCTCCTTGAACAATCAGGCTTATTTCATCCCAAATAATTTTGTCACAACCGGATTGGGCTTAACGCCGAGTTCATAAATCAATGCTGGAACAGCAATTGAGAATGGATAGACAATCAGCGGGGTATAAATGCCTGTGTTGAGCAGCAGGTCAATTTTTGGGGTCAGATACGATTGCACCGGGTTGTGAAAGATAAGAATCAGGACCGAGATGCGCCCCATGTACGCAAAAAAGCCCGCAAGCCAGCCGGGGCCGCGCTCCATTTGACGGGAAAGGGCCAGGATGAACAAGATGCCCGTCACCGCTTCCAGCGTAAAAACAACCGGCGAGCCGTAAGAACGGGTGTTGAAATCCATCGTTTGGGGGAAGATGAGATTCAATCCCAGGTTGATTCCAAATGCGCCGAGCAGCAACAGCGGCGATAAAAACCATTTTTGCGGCACGTTTTGGAAGGTTTCGCGCCCCAAGATGAAATAGAACCCCGCAAGTAAAGTCAGGTCGAGGCTCCAGGGCAGGCCGTTGAGGGTCAGGCTGCGTCCCAACAGGTTGACCTGAAGCGGGTTGAACCAGCCAACCGTCCACGCGCCCAGCGCCAGAGCCACAAGCAGGCCAACCCAACGCAGCCAGCGATTCTCGGCCCGGCGGAATACCAGATAGAACAGGAAGGCAAACAGGTTAACCGTGAAGAGGGCCGGCAAGAACCACATTGCCACCCAGTCGAGATAATAGCCGTTGGCGTACATGGCCTTGACGATGCGCCCCCAGGCAATTGGCAGGCCCATTTGGTCGAAGAAGATTGCGCCGAAGTAAATCAGGAAGATGCCGAAGAAGAAAGGTTTCAGCAGGCTATCGAAGCGGCGACGCAACAGGTTAGAAAAAGAAATATCGGGTTTGAAGAACAAGCCAGAAAGGAAGAAGAACAACGGCATGTGGAAGGAGTAAATCCAATGGTGCAGGAAGGGCGCGTAGGCCGCCGTGCCATTGTGCGCCAACGCCACCAGCAGAATGCCGATTCCTTTGGAAATGTCAATGTAAGAGAGGCGGTTCATAGGATGGTTGGGTTAGGCAGTGATTGCAGAACGACTGACAAACATCGAGTATCGAATTAGGCATCCCCAAATACGAACGTGGGCATGCCTTCAACATTGGTCTGAATGCGGAACAGGCCGCCCGTGAGGGGGTATTCCGCCAAATCGGCAGGGGACAATCCCTGGCGGGCTGAAGTGACGAACAGGTCGCTTCCGTTTGGGCCGCCAAAGACGCATGAGGTGACATTTTTGGCCGGGATGGCGAGATGCTCCAACAGTTGGCCGCTGGCCGGGTTCCAAACGGTGACCGCTGCACCGCCCCACATCGCAACCCATAGCCGCCCGGAGGTGTCGGAGGTCATGCCATCGGGAAAGCCGAGCCGGGGCGGGATGGAGATGGCGACGCGCGGGTTGCCGATTTCGCCGCTGGCGAGGTCATAATCATAGGCCATGACGTTGAAGGTTGGGGTATCAATGTAGTACAGGGTCTTGTGGTCGTGGCTCCAGGCCAGGCCGTTAGAAATGCGCACGCCGCTGACCAGGGGCTTGAGCGTGCCGTTGGGGGCGTAGGAATAGAGCGCGCCAGAGGCTTCGATTTCGCGGTTGTCCATCGTGCCGGCTAAAAAGCGTCCATCGGGGCCGCATTTGCCATCGTTGAAGCGGTTGCCGGGCAGGTGCGCTTCGGGGGAGGCGAGAATGGTCAATTTAACGGTATCCAGGTTAAGTGACGCGATGTGGTGGCGAAGGCCGAGGATGAGATTCCCGCTGTGAGCAGGGGCAACACATCCGAGCGGGGCATCCAACTCAATTTTCTCATCCAGATTATTTTTGGGGTCGTATTGGTGCAAATGCCCAGCATGGATATCCACCCAGTAAAGGCAGTTTCGGGCAGAATCCCAGGCCGGGCCTTCGCCCAGCGCGGCCTGAGCATTGAGCAATAGTTGGGTGGCAGAGAGTTTCATTAGAGCCAATCACGTTTATAAAAAATGTAGATGGCAAGCGCAGTGAGTGAGACCGACAGGCCAATGATAAAGGCAAACGAAGCCGGGTGTTCCTGAAAAGGCAGGTTTATGTTCATGCCATAAAAGGAAGCGATGATGGTTGGGATGTTGAGGGCAATGGTGAGTGCCGCCAGGATTTTCATGATGACGTTCAGGTTGTTGGAGATGACGCTGGCGAAGGCATCCATCAGGGCGGACAACACTTCGGAGGCGATGTTGACCATCTGGATGGCTTGTTGGTTTTCGGTGAGAACGTCTTCGAGCAGGTCCTGGTCTTCTTCATATTGATTGAAGATTTGCATGCGACGCAAACGTTCCATCATGACTTCGTTGGAGCGCAGGGCGGTGGCAAAGTAGGTCAGGCATTTTTGGTATTTGAGCAGTTCCAGCACTTCGCGGTTGCGGGTGGATTTTTCCAGCCGGTCTTCAATGACTTCGATGGTCTTGTTGATTTGCCGCAGTAAGGATAGGTAGCGGGTGGCGGTTTCGAGCAGCAGGTAGAGTACGAAACGGTAGCGTTTGGCGGTTTTGAGGCCGCGATATTTGCCGTTTTGCAGGGCGCGGATGACTTCGTTTTCTTGTCTGCTGATGGTAATAATGCAATTGTTAAGCAGCATGATGCCGAGCGGCAGGGTGGTGTAGGGAATATCGGCGGCAGCGCCATTGTCAAATGGAATGCGCAGCAGGATAAAGGTGTAGTCTTCATCGCGCTCGGCGCGCGAGGTTTCGTCAATATCGAGCGAGTATTGAACGTATTCCGGGTATACACCCCACTCTTCCAGTTGTTTGATTTCTGTGGACGTGGGGTCAATCACATTGACCCAGCAGCCGTTGATGAATGAATCCAGGTGTTGCAGCCCCTGCTCGGTATTTTTGAGGAATATCAACATAAGCGCTTCTCCTTGATGTTAAATTGATTGTGGAGGGCGCTTACAGGCGCCCGCCGTTAAATGGGCATCACCAGCACTGGGAGGCTGGCTGTCTGTAGAGCCGGAACGGTCGCCTTCTTTTGACATATGTTCCTCCTTTCTCCAAGATATACGACTCGCCAATTTTACGACTTAATATCTTTTATTACAACCTTGCTGCTGCTCGCTACTCAGTCACATTGCTTTCTCACAGTCTGGTTTCAGGCTAAAAAACAAACAGGATAGACAGGATTTCGGGATAAGCCGCGCGCAAAGCAGG
>DAOUBQ010000108.1:0-15701 GCA_034432755.1 Anaerolineales bacterium | reverse complement strand
GAAGACCACATGCGGTATTAGCAATCCTTTCGGACTGTTATCCCACACTTTGGGGCAGGTCACCAACGCGTTACTCACCCGTTCGCCACTAAGACACTATTGCTAATGTCTCCGTTCGACTTGCATGTATTAGGCACGCCGCCAGCGTTCATCCTGAGCCAGGATCAAACTCTCCGCAAAAAATTTCACTCGCGCAAAGCGGAGTGTAAGTTACGGAAATTTAGAACGACAGGGTTGTCGTATTTCTTATCACTCTTCAGTTGTTAAGGTGCCGTCAACCGGAGCGGGCCACGTTCTGCCCGCAGCATGTTGGCCTGTCAAAAGCCACCAAGAGATAAATTTACCGATGTCGCAAATTCTACATCGGCGCGCCAGACTGCAAAACAACCTGCTTGCGTCTCTGACGGGGACGTCTCTCTAGGATGTAAGCGATCTGTCGGGATTGACGAAATCGTTCTTGATGACTGGCTTGTCTATTATATTCAAGCCGCTTTTTTTGTCAAGGTTTTTGTCAGACCAATTTTGCAATCAATCTGCAATTTTTTGTCAGACAACTTTCTTGACGTTTGCCCCATTTTTTGGGCGAGAGCGAATTATATTTATTCGCCGATTTCTGTCAAGGGTTTTTAGCAACCAATTTGCGAATTTGTTCACACTCGCGCTCTGTTTGATTGCCGTTCAAGACAGCGAAGCGGTATTATATGCGCCCTGGCAAAAGAGTCAAGGGGATTTATGGCGATTTTCGACATTTTAAGGTTAAAGATTCGAGTTTCTTAAGAAAGACCGGGGGCTATCTCACTCAAATTAGGGTTAGCCTCGGAGGCAACCTTGACCGCGAAACCGGTTGCCTCTGTGTTTCAATCTGCAGAATGAATTCTGCGCTACGAAAAAGCCTGCCTGTTTCCAGGCAGGCGTGGGACGATTATTGGGTGGGGTTGTTGCCCAGAATTTCTTCAAGGCGCGTCATAAAATCGGGGGTGAGTTTTTCAACTACATGCAGGGCTTTCATGTTTTCATGCACTTGCGAAACGCGGCTGGCGCCAGTGATAACGGTGCTGACGTTGGGGTTTTTAAGACACCAGGCTATCGCCATCTGGGCCAGGGTCGCGCCGATTTCTTCAGCCAGCGGTTGGAGGGCGCGAACTTTGGCTATGCGCTGCTCATCGCTCAATGAACCGCGCAGCCATTCGTAACCGGGCAGACTGCCGCGACTGTCGGCGGGGATGCCGTTGTTGTATTTGCCGGTGAGCAAACCAGATGCCAGCGGCGACCAGGTGGTGGAGCCGTATCCATAGTCTTTGAACAAACGGGCATATTCCTTCTCAAATCGCTCGCGGACAAACATGTTGTAATGCGGCTGTTCCATGACCGGTTTATGGAGATGGTGTTTTTCTGCAATTTCAATGGCGGCCACAATTTCGGCGGCAGACCATTCGGAGGTTCCCCAGTAGAGGGCTTTGCCCCATTCGATGATGTTGTGCATGGCCCAAACGGTTTCTTCGATGGGGGTGGTGGGGTCGGGGCGGTGACAGAAAATCAGGTCAACATATTCCAGGCCAAAGCGTTGGAGCGAGCCGTTGATCCCCTCAATGAGCCGCTTGCGGTTGAGGGTGTTTTTCTCATTGACGCCGTCCTCAATTCCCCAATAGAATTTGGTGGAAACCAGGTAACTGGAACGCCGCCAGCCCAATCGCTTGAGGGCTGCGCCCATCACTTCTTCAGATTTTCCTCCCGCGTAGATTTCCGCATTGTCGAAAAAGTTGACTCCATAATCACGGGCGGCAGACATCAGTTCAACAGCAGCATTGACATCGGCCTGATTGTGAAAGGTGACCCAAGAGCCGAGGGAAAGTTCGCTGACTTGCAGGCCGGAACGGCCCAAGTGACGGTAGTTCATGGTGAAAAGTCTCCTTGTGAGTGAAGTGGTAAGACGAAATCAATTTCGTTTTACAAACGCGGTTCGTGAAATTGTTCAACCCGGTAGGTTTCGACCTGAAGGTGTTTTTTGCGCCACAGGTCGGGGGATGCGCCCATTTTCTGGCACAAGTGGTTGAGGAAGATTTCTTTTTCGGGCAATTGCTCCCAAACCTGGGGCAGGAAGGTCGCGCGGCGGTAGCCGTCACGCAGGATGACGCCATCGAGGGCAGGGTTCAGTTTGGCAAGCAGGTCATCGGCGTCAGCGTAGGGTAAAGGCTGGGGGCGGGTAAGGCGCGAAATTTCAATGTGAATGTGCGGGAGTTCGACGGGCGTGACGGGTGGAAAGCGTGGGTCATGCAAAGCCGCCGCGACAGCGTGTTCTTGAACGTCCTCGGCGAGGGATTGGTATGGTTCCAGTGCGCCGATGCAGCCGCGCAGTTGACCGTGAACAGTGAGGGTGACGAATGAGGCTCCTTCGGACCGTAAGGCTGGCGTGAGCGCGGCAGGGTCGGGCGGGGGAATCTCTTCGCCGCGCACCCCTCTTTCGAGGGCTTCGCGCGCCAGGCGCAGTAAAATCCCTTTTTCTTCCTCCGTAAGATGTTCTGTCATGCGTTCCTCCCCAGAACGGATACGAATTTACCAGGCAATCCGGCGATAGTCTCGGTTATAGTACAAGAGCGGGTCGGCGTCAGGCTGTCCCTGGGCGGCCAGGACCGCGCCGATGAAGATGGAATGCGTGCCGGATGTAAAGGTAGCAATCACGCGGCAGTCGAAGTGCGCCAACCCGCCCTTGAGCAGAGGAATGCCCGTTTCGAGCGTAAAGGTCTCCAGTCCGGCCAGGCGGTCTTGGTCATCGGGCAGGCGCCCGGCGAAGCGGTCGGAGATGTCTTGCTGGCCCTGCGCCAGCAGGCTGACGCCGAAGAATTTCGATTCGCGCACCAGAGCGTGCGTGCGCGTATCTTGGGCGAGTGAAATCAGCACTTGCGGTGGGGTAAGCGAGACGGATGTGAAAGAGCTGACAGTCATGCCATGCGCAATACCGTTATGGGTGGCCGTGACGATGGCAACGCCAGTGGCCCATTGGCGCATGGCATTACGGAGTTGTTCGGGGTCTGCGGTCATGAATGGCTCCAAAGGTTTCTTTCATCTTACTTCGCGGGCGGGAGGGCGTCAAGGCAAAAATACTTGCCATTTCAAGACTTTTTAAGGTACTATAAGCGCAGGATTATGTTATGGAAACTCCTTCGCCCATCCCAACACTGCGCCCTGGACGTTTGCCGGACCCACGCCGCAGGAGCAGGTCGCCGCGCGTGCTTTCGCGCACGCTGACGGTTGCTCTCATCGTTGCCACCCTGTTCGTCATTTTCACGCCTGGCGCGCTTTCGGGGGGATTGAGCGACCAGTTGAACCTTTTATTAACTCCCCAGCCAGAGCAAGACTTGCTGCCCGGTGGCACGCCACGCCCACGCGTAAAAATTGGGATTGTGGCCGGGCATTGGGGCAATGATTCGGGCGCAGTTTGCGAAAACGGCACAACCGAAGTGGATGTGAACCTGCGGATTGCGACCCTGGTGCAACAAAAATTGACCGCGCTGGGGTTTGAAACCGACTTACTGGAGGAGTTCGACCCGCGCCTGAAGAATTACCAGGCTGCGGCATTGATTTCCATCCACAACGATTCCTGCGTCTATATCAACGACCAGGCGACCGGCTTCAAGGTGGCGCGCGCCATGAGTGCCCGCGACCAGAACCTGGCCGGGCGGCTGGAAGCCTGCCTGCGCGATCGCTACCAACGCCGCACGGGGCTGCCGTTGCACAACAGCGTGACCAACGATATGACCTTTTACCATGCTTTTGAAGAAGTGAGCGCCGATACAACGGCAGCCATCATTGAGACAGGCTTTTTGAACCTCGATTATCGCATCCTGACCGAAAATACCGACCAGGTGGCAACCGGCGTGGTAGATGGGATTCTGTGTTTTATCAATAACGAAAATATTGCGCCGACCGCCGCGCCATAAAGCAGCGCCCCATGACCAATAACCGATTTGTAAGCCGCCGCTCAGCCACGAACGCCCGCCCAGGCAACCCGGGCAAGGACAAGGCCGCACGAATCCAGCGAAGTCAACGCGAACGACAGGCGGCATGGCTGATTGCGGCGGCATCCTTCTTATTCATAGGGGTATGGATTGTTGCTTTTTTTGCAATTTACCCCGTGGCGGCGCAAATTGGGACTTCCTTTTCTTTGGGCGCGCCCCAACACGAAATCCGAGCGGTCATCAACCTTTCGGCCACCTTGAGCGTAACTCCAGTTCTGATGGAAACCGGCACCCCAACGCAGACGGCCACGCCAATGATTTCCTCTACCACGACAGCGACCTTCACTCCGTCAGCAACCGCAACCGCCACGCTGACTCCCACTGAGACGCCAACCGAGCAAGACACGCCCACGCCGCTGCCCACCGATACGCCGGAGCCAATTCCGCCGACCGCTGCGCTACCGGCCCCGGTTGCAAAGAGCAGTTCCAGCAGCGGCGGGGTGAAATGGATTGAAGTAGACCTTTCAGACCAGATGCTCTACGCCTGGGAAGGGAAAACCCAGGTGGCGTCCTTCATCGTCTCTACCGGCGCAGCGCCATATCGCACCATTACCGGCAGCTATCCGATTTACGAAAAACACCGCAAAGCCAATATGTGGGGGCCAGGATATTTCTTTCCTGACGTTCCCTACACCATGTACTTTCACAAAGGCTATGGCATTCACGGCACATACTGGCACAACAATTTCGGAACGCCGATGAGCCATGGCTGTGTGAACATGTCCATCCCTGATGCTGAGTGGCTGTATTACTGGGCACCAATTGGGACATCCGTCAAGGTGCATCATTGACAGTTTGTGGCGCAAGTCAAAAGATTTGCCCTGCGCTTTCGCTCAATTTTTATAGGTGATTCATGAACCCAAACCAGGCAGCTGCCTACCAATCGCTCCAGCAAGCACAGCAAGCCCTGAAAGCCGGGGACAGAACGACTGCGCGTCATTTTGCAGAACAAGCCGTCCGCGCCGCGCCAGAATTGGAAGAAGTTTGGCTGATGATGGCAGCGCTGGCCTCGCCGCAGGCCAGCGTGGGCTACTTACAGCGCGCGCTACAAATTAACCCAACCAGCGAGCGCGCCCAAAAAGGCATGGTTTGGGCGATGACGCGGTTGAATAAGGTCTCGACGCCGCTCGACCACCAGGCCGCGGCGCCGCCTGGGAAAGCCCCTCCGGCCAGGCCGGTGGAAACCCGCCAGGCCGCTTCTGTTGCGGAGAGAACCCAGCCCACCCGCCCGGTTCCGTCCCCAATCGAAGCGCAGCCTGGGAAAAAACCAGCCACGCCCTTACCCGCTTCGAGACCGAAGGCCTTGCCCACCACCCCAACCGGCTCGGCCCAAAAGTCGCACAAACGCAGGCGGATTCCCATCTTACCACTGTTAGCGCTCCTCTTGTGCGCCGTGATTGGCGGCGTGGTATGGTGGAGCACCACACCAGTGGCAGCCTTCTTGAGGAGTGAAGCGGGCGGCCCAGATTGGGCGCAAGCCGAAACTGCCGAGTTAACCTTAACACCCTCACCAGAGCCAACCACCACGGTCACGGCAACGCCATCTCTAACAGCAACACAGACGGCCACCAGCACCTTCACAAGCACACCGAGCCTCTCGCCCTCGCCAACCATCACCGAAACGCCACCCGCCAGCCACACACCGCTCCCAAGCGAGACTCCATCCATCACGCCAACCGAGGAAGCCACCCCCACCCCCCTGCCCACCGATACGGCCATGCCCACGCGCGTCTTGCCGACCCGCGCTGTGCCGCCCCAGGCCCAAAACCCCGGCGCGGGAGGCGGCGAACGCTGGATTGATGTGGACCTTTCTCAACAAATGCTCTATGCCTATGAAGGCAACACCCTGGTTAACTCCTTTGTGGTGTCAACCGGCACCTGGCAGTACCCTACAGTAACCGGACAGTATCGCATTTACATCAAATACCGCTACAAAGACATGTCTGGCCCCGGCTATTACTTGAAAAACGTGCCATACACTATGTTCTTCTACAAAGGCTACGCCATTCACGGCACCTACTGGCACAACAATTTCGGCACGCCCATGAGTCACGGCTGCGTCAACCTGACGATTGCCGATGCCGAATGGGTATATAACTTTGCTTCGGTCGGCACGCTGGTCAACGTTCACTATTGAGTTTGAATGACGAACAAACAGTGCTTCTCTCGGCGAGATTTCCTTAAACTGAGTGCCAGCGCCCTGGGCGGCGCGCTTTTTTCGACTCTGAGCCTGCCCTCCGTTAGTGCAGCACAATCCTCCCCCATGCTGGGGCGGGTGTGTTGGAACAAGGTCACGGCTCACGAAGCGCCCGAACATTCTGCGCTCGTGCTGACCTCCTACAAGTTCGATAAGATCCTGGCAATTGAGCAAACCGTTCACGGCGCAGATAAATCGGCTTACAACCGGGTTTGGTATCAGTTACGGGAGGGCGGCTACGTCTATTCGGGCGGAATCCAGCCTGTAAAAGAAGTGTTAAACACACCCGTCACTGACATTCCCAAAGAGGGCGGGCTGCTGGCCGAATTGACCGTCCCCTTTACTGATTCACACTGGAAGCCCACCCAAAATTCGCGGCGCGGTTACCGCCTGTATTACGGCACGACCTACTGGGTGCGGGCGATTTTCGAAGACGAAAAAGGCAATCCCTGGTATCGCATTTACGACGACCTGCTCAAACTGGTCTTCTTCATCCGCGCCGAACACCTGCGTATCGTCCCACCTGAAGAACTTACGCCAATTTCTCCCGATGTGCCAGAGGAGGAAAAACGGATTGTCGTCAGCCTGGCAGAACAGAAGATGGCAGCCTTTGAGGGCGAGCAAGTTGTGTTCATTGCCAAAATCTCCAGCGGGCGGGGAAAGGGCAACCTGCACTATGCCAGCACGCCATCGGGCCGATTCACCACCTTTTTCAAACGGCCAGCCGGTCACATGGTGGGCGGGAGTGGCAGATCTGCCTATGACCTGCCGGGGGTTCCCTGGGCCTCGTACATCAACGACCAGGGCGTCTCGTTTCATGGCACGTATTGGCACAACGATTTCGGCGCACCGCGCAGCGCGGGGTGCATCAACCTGCCCAATGAGCAGGCCAAATGGATTTACCGCTGGACAACACCCTCCGTTCCACAACAAAAACGTCATATCTACCAGCCCGGAACCGGCACACGCGTTTTGATTTACGAAGAACCGGTTTTTTCACCTAATTCCAGTTCCGTTCGCTATCGGCTGGACGATGACCCCCGATTCGACTCGAAGGAGAGATAAAAATGCATCCCGCTTTTCAATACCACCAATACCTGCTCAAACGCCAGGTGTTTGCGCTCACCGGCAAACTGCGCTTCTACAACCCGCAGGAGCAACTGGTCCTGTTTAGTGAGCAGAAGATGTTCAAACTGCGCGAGGATATTCGGCTGTACGCCGACGAGCAAAAATCGCAAGAGGTCCTGGCCATTCAAGCCCGCCAAATCATTGATTTCTCTGCCGCGTATGACGTGATAGAAAGCGCAACCGGTCAAAAGGTAGGTGCGCTGCGCCGCAAAGGTTTCAAATCTCTCTTGCGTGACGAGTGGGAAGTGTTAGACCCCAATGACCAGGTCATTGGGATGCTCTTTGAGGACAACATGACCCTCGCCATGCTGCGCCGCCTGCTTTTGGGGGCCTGGCTGCCCCAAGATTACGACCTGACGCTTGGAGGGCAGCGCGTGGCTGACTTGAAACAGCGCTTCAACCTGTTTCGTTACGAAATGGACATTGATTTCAGCATGGATAACACCGGCCGCCTCGACCGCCGCCTGGGGTTGGCTGCCGCTGTCTTGATTGCTATTATCGAAGGACGCCAGGAATAATGCCCCGCCAGGCCCTTTTTCCCGGTCTCGTCTTCGACGAATACGACCGCCCACTCGAAACCGGCTGGATTGGGAGCGAACCCGCCTACGTCATCAACGATGCCGGGTTCCGGCGGCACGTCCCTTCTGAGCAAATCGACAACGTGGTGTTGGGCGAGATGAAAAAGCTCATCCAGGGCAACGAAGATTTCATCAGCCGGGAAGCAGCCAAAATGGTCGGAGCTGAAGACCCGTTCAGTAAGGCCATCATCGAGAATCAGTTGAAGAATATTGATAAACAGTTCGAGATGCTGTTCGAGGTCGGGATTCCCGAGGAGATGCGCGTCTGGCTGGGCATGATTGGCTTCAAAGTCATCGTCAACTATCGCGGCGAGGTCATCGAAGTCCGCCAGGCCGGGGGCGCGGCAAGCGGCAAAGGCGGGTAAAAGTCTTATCGCGCATCAAAAAACCGCAGCCTGGGCTGCGGTTTTCAATTACACCAGATTCCTATTGGCCTGGCGGCTGCTCAACTGAAGCAGGCAGCACCACCACGAACTTCGTCCCCACCCCCACCGTAGATTGGACCCAAATGCGCCCCTGGTGATTTTCCACAATTGAACGGACGATTGCCAGCCCCAAACCGGTGCCGGGCGTGCCTTTGGGCGCATTACTGGCGCGGTAAAACTTCTCGAAAATATGCGGCTGGTCGGTGGCCGGGATGCCGACCCCTGTATCAGATACTTCAAAAATCACCTGCGAATCTTCGCGCCGCAGGTTCACGGTTACCTTGCCAGACTCCGGCGTGTATTTAACGGCATTGACCAGCAGGTTATCTACCATCTGCCGCAAGCGAATCGGATTGCCGCGTAAAGCAGGCAGGTCGGGGTCAATATTCACATTGAACTCAAGTTTTTTGTCGCTAATCTGGCGGCCCAGGTTTTCGAGCGTAAATTGCAAAATCTGTTCGAGCGAAATTTCATCTTTACGGGTATCGAATCCGGCTTCGATACGTCCCAAATCGAGCAAGTCATTGACCAGCGCCGTGATATTCTGGGCGCTATTCTGAACATGACGCACAAACTGCTTCTGCTGGTCGTTGAGCGGGCCAACCCGGTCGAGCAGCTCGATATAGCCCATGATGGCAGTCAACGGGGAGCGCAAGTCGTGAGAAATCGTGTGGATAAAATCGCTCTTGAGTCGGTCGAGCATCTTCAGGTGTGAGATGTCTTCCAGTGTAATGACAGAGCCAATCTCTGGAATGGGCGTGTACTGGTAATTGAACACGCGGCCATCCTCAAAAACAACTTCCTGGGTCTTGAGCGGGCTGTCCTGTTGGATGGATGTGAGCAGAGCGGCGAAATCACTGTGCGTAATCACATCCAGTACGGGTTTGCCTGTCACATCGTTGAGGCCCAGACCAAAAATTCTGCGAACGGCTGGGTTCAGCAGGATGATTTTGTTTTCTCCATCGAGCAGGATGACGCCATCTTGGATGTTGCTGATGGTCGCATCTAACTTGTTGCGCTCGTTCTCTGATTCGTGATACAACTGCGCGTTCTGGATGGCAATGGCGGCATACTCGGCCAGCACGGTCATCAGCAATTCATGGTGCTGGCTAAACGGTCGTTTGCTCTGACGATTATCTACCCCCAGCACGCCAATCACCCGGTCGTTGGAACGCAGCGGGACATAAATGAGTGAATAGACCAGGTAGGCGGTTTTGATTTTGTTGGGAGAATCTTCGCTGAAAGAAATCGGCTGACCGGTATGAATGACCTGCCCGGCAATCGAATCACGCACGGGCAATCGAAATGTACGCGCAAAGCTTTCCTCAAAGTTGCGCCCGGCGCGCATGTAAAGCTCGTTTGTTTCGTCGTCTACCAGGAGCAGGTGGCCTTCTTCGGCGCCGGTCAACTCCACCGCGGCGGTTACGACGCTGGTCAGGACGCTATCCAGGTCGAGGGTGGAGGTAATGGAGCGGCCCAGTTTAACGAGGGTGTCCATTTCATCCACCCGCTGTTCGAGCGAGGCGGTGGTGCGGCGAATTTCACGGCGCACCCAATCCCCCATCTGTTCGGCGCGTTTCTGGCTGCGTTTGATCGAATTAACGATATCATCAATTTTGAGCGGGGGGTGCAGGTAATCACTTAAGCCCATTTTGAGGGCTTGTTTAATCAAAAGGGGATTATCGCTATTGGCAAAGAAAATGACCGGCATAGTGGGGAATCGCTCCAGCACCTTGCCGGCCAGGTCCATGCCTTTTTTGCTGCCCAGCGTTTCGGTGATGACAACCAGGGTGGGGATGGTCTCAAACAGGATTTTTTCGAGGGCTTGCGGGTCTTTGGCAACCGCCACCGCATAGCCGCCAGCCCGCAAAGCACGCTCTAACAGCCCCAGCGTAGGTGTTTCTTCCATCGCAAGCAAAATTAAATCCATCGGCGGCATGACCGCAATTGTACCTTAAATAATTTGTCACTTGGGCTGTGTTTTTTGATGGTTCAAGAGCAAGGCAAGGTGTTTAACCCCAGTCTGAATGGTATCCAGCGCCTGCGCCTGTTGTTCGTTCAGTGCGCCCATTTTACCAGACACAAGCAGTTCTATCGGATACCCTATCACCTGGATTGTGGATTGGATTTCCTTCTGCACTTGCGCCAGTTCGGCGGCTTTACGTTGTTCGCCCGCTCTGGCCGCATCCGCGCTTTGGGAGAGGGCGCGAAACAGGCGCGCATTGATCAGCGAGATAGAAGCATAATCGGCAATCGCCTCCAGGATGGTCTGTTCGCCCGCCGAAAAAGCCCGCTCGGCCTTGCGCACCACCGTCATCAAGCCGATGGCTTCGTTCTGCACTTTGATTGGCACGACCATCGCCGCTTTGCCCAGCGAGGCAACTTTGAATTTTGCCAGCGGAGCGCCATGAATCTCCAACGTTTCGGCAGAAATGGCGACCAGGCCACTGATTCCATCATCCAACGGCTGGCCGACCTTGCGGGCCCAGGCATCGGGCAAGCCGCGATGAGCCGCCAACAGGAACGCATTCGTTTTTTCGTCTTTGAGCGTCAACCAGCCCAGGTCGGCTTCGGCCACCCGCACCACAGCCTCAACAATTTTCTCGAACAAGACGCGCTGGTCGGTAATCGAAATCACTGCCCGACCCACCGAAAAAATGGTGGTCAACTCGCGCACGCGGCGCTGGAGCTCATTGTTGGCTTGCTTCAACTGTGCATCCAGTTTGGCGCGCTCGCGCGCCTCGCGCGTCTGCGCCAGAGAGCGCTCCACCGCCGAAACCACTTCTGCTTCGCGCGCCGGCAGCATCAGGTAGTCGAACGCGCCCAACCGAAACGTCTGAATAACATGCTGCTCCTGCCCTTTTTCGGCCAGCACAATCACCGGCACCGCAAGCCCCTGCGAAGAGAGCGCTACCAGCAAGTCTTTGGCGCCCAAGCCGGGCAGGTTCAAATTCGCCAGGATGACATCTGGCTGGAATTGGATGGCCTGCCTGATGGCGCTCGGCCCATCAGCGGCAACTTCCACCCGATAGCCAAGCGGCTGAAGGGCCTGTCGCCCAATCAGGTCGCTGACATCCGGGTCGTTTTCGACAATCAGGATTTTTTCATTCGTAGAGGAAGGCATACCCGTTTATGATAGCATGAATCTTAAAATCTGTCCGCTTTGTATTAAAATTCTGTAAGGCATTTTGCAAAGCGAAATTCATTCCGCGCCCAAATCATCCATCAGGAGCATCTTCATGACCAACGACTTCCTCTGGTGGCGCGAT
Organism: Anaerolineales bacterium; assembly: GCA_034432755.1. Taxonomy (GTDB): domain Bacteria; phylum Chloroflexota; class Anaerolineae; order Anaerolineales; family Villigracilaceae; genus UBA5195. The sequence goes on along the minus strand of DAOUBQ010000108.1, from coordinate 4,088 downwards.
GGCGTCATCTACCAGATTTACCCGCGCTCGTTTGCCGATTCGAATGGCGACGGCATCGGCGACCTGACCGGCATCACCTCCCGACTCGATTACCTGGCCGAACTGGGCATTGACGCCATCTGGCTCTCGCCATTCTACCCATCCCCCCAGGCCGATTTCGGCTATGACGTGAGCAACTACAAGAACGTGGACCCGCTCTTCGGCACGCTGGCCGACTTCGATACGCTCGTGGCCGAAGCCCACCGGCGAAAAATTCGGGTGGTGGTAGACCTGGTGTTGAATCACACCTCAGACCAGCACCCCTGGTTCCTTGAATCCCGCTCCAGCCGCGAGAATCCGAAGCGAGATTGGTATCTGTGGCAACCTCCCAGCCCCTCTGCCCATGCGCTAAACATGGGCAAATCGAGGGGCGTGCCTAACAACTGGCAATCCATCTTCGGCGGAGGCGGCTGGGAATGGGATGAGAAAACCGGTGAGTATTACTTTCACATGTTCCTCAAGCAGCAACCCGATGTCAACTGGCGAAACCCTCAGGTGCGCCATGAAATGCTCGATGTCTTCCGCTTCTGGGCCGAGCGGGGGGTAGATGGCTTTCGGCTGGATGTGTTCAACGCCTATTTCAAAGACGAACGCCTGCGCAATAACCCCCCGAAACCCGGCCTATTCCTGCGCGCCTTCGACCGGCAACAGCACATCTACGATATAGACCAGCCTGAAATGTACCCCTTGCTCAACGAAATCCGCGCCTTACTCGATTCTTACCCCGAACGCTACACTGTGGGTGAAACCTTCATGGCCTCGCCCGAAAAGGCCGCCTCGTACTGTGGCCCCGATAAACTGCACGCCGCCTTCAATTTTGATTTCCTCTTCCGAAAATTTTCTGCCGCCGATTTCGCTGATGGCATTCAAAAATGGACCCAGGCCATCGGCCAAAACGCCTGGCCAAACTACGTCTTGAGTAACCACGACCAGCCCCGTTCCGCTACCCGCTACGCCAAAGGCGAGGACGACGCTCGCGCCAAAGTGGTGCTTGGCATGCTGCTCACCCTACGCGGCACACCCTTCTTATATTACGGCGAAGAAATCGGCATGAGAGACATCTCGCTCAAACGCCATGAAATCCAAGACCCACCCGGAAAATACTACTGGCCCTTCTACAAAGGCCGCGACGGCTGCCGCTCGCCCATGCAATGGGACGCATCACCCTACGCCGGGTTCTCAACCGTCAAACCCTGGCTGCCGGTGCATCCCAATCATGCCAAACGCAATGCCGAGGCTCACAAAAACGACCCCAACTCACTCTTTAACTTCGTCAAAACACTGCTGGCCCTGCGCAAGGAATACCCGGCCCTGCAGCGCGGCGATTTTCGCTTGCTTTCCCCCGCCGATTCTGGCTTGCTGGCCTACGAACGCGCCCTCGGCAACCAGCGCATCCTGGTTTACAACAACTTCACCGGCAAGGAAAATGCCGCCCCTTTGCCAAACGACACCAACCGGCAAACCATCCAACTCTTACTTTCCACCCATCGCAAAGAATGGAATAACCGCGCCCACCCGTTCGCGCTCGACCCTTACGAAGTGACCCTCTTGCTGGCGAACAACTGACCCGTTGTACTTGCACCCCGCTTTCGCTATACTAAAGGCATGGATTTCGCCCCGTCCATGCCTTATTTTTCTGGAGGAAAGACCAACGCTTCCGGTCCCCTCACGCGTTACCTGCCCCCCGTGCCAGAAGGCGTGGCCCGGTCCTTTCTCGCGGAGCAGACTCCGCCGGGGCTGTGGGTGCTGGACCCTTTTGGTTCCTCGCCCCGATTCGCCGTCGAACTGGCGCGCGCCGGGGCGCGGGTGTTGGTGACAGCCGGAAACCCCATCAACCGCTTCTTGCTCGACCTGGCCGCTCACCCGCCCACCCTGGCCGACCTGCAAGCCGCCCTGGCCGAGTTGGCCGCCGCCCGCAAAGAAGATGAGCGGCTCGAAACCCACCTTCAATCCCTTTACCTGACCCAATGCGCCAATTGTGGCCGCAAACTGCCCGCCGAAGCCTTCTTGTGGGACAGCCGCAGCGGCGCGCTGACCGGCCGAATTTACAACTGCGCCTGCGGCGCGGGCGGTGAACACCCCGCCACCGCCGACGACCTGGAGCGCGCCTCGGCCTGGTCACGGGCCGACAACCTGCATCGCTCACGCGCCCTCGGGCGCATCGCCCCACTCGACGACCCCGACCGCCCCACCGCCCAGGAAGCCCTCGACATCTACCAACCGCGCGCCGTCTATGCGCTCGGCACGCTCGTCAACCGCCTCGACGCCATCCAGACCAGTGGTGAGCGCCGCCGCTGCATTTTGGCCCTGCTGCTGTGGGCCTTCGACGCCGCCAATTCGCTCTGGCCACACCCGGTGGAACGTCCCCGCCCCCGGCAATTGACTTTCCCAAACGTCTTTCGCGAGAATAACGTCTGGATGGCGCTCGAAGCGGCAGTCAAAGCCATCGGGAGCGATGAAAACCCATCCGTACCGCACACGCTCTGGCCGGCAGAACCGCCCGAAAGCGGCGGATTGTGCATCTACGAAGGCCCGCTGCGCGCCCTGGCCGACGAACTGGGCGAAATCCCGCTGCGGGCCGTCGCCGGGGTACTGCCGCGCCCCAACCAGGCCTTCTGGACGCTTTCCGCACTGTGGGCGGGCTGGCTGTGGGGGCGCAAAGCCATCGGCCCATTCAAAAATGTCCTGCGCCGCCGCCGTTACGACTGGAACTGGCACGCCGAGGCCCTCCAGGCATTGTTCGGCAACCTGGCCGGGAACATCCTAGCGGGAACTCCGTTCTTTGGCCTGCTGACCGAGCCAGAGTCGGGGTTCATCTCTTCGGCGCTGCTGGCCGCTCGTTTGGCGGGATTCGACCTCAGCGGCCTGGCCCTGCGCGGCGAACAGGAACCCATCCAAATCCACTGGAAAAAATCTGAAAAACCGCGCCCGGCCCGTCTCCCGCTGGACGCCAACTACGCCCGCAAAACCCTGCGCGAGATTTTGGAAACGCGCGGTGAGCCGCTCCCTTACATCCACCTGCACGCCCTGGCGCTATCGGCCTTCGCATCGAAAGGGATGACCCCCGCCGAAAACGAGACCCTGGCTGCTTACGATACCGTGCTCCGCGCCGCGCTCGGCAACCCAGAATTTACCGACCTGGAAAACCGCGCCACCCCCGAAACCGGCACTTGGGCGCTGAAAGATTGGGGCCAACAAGGTATATTCGACGCAATGCGTTAGAATAGTGAAAAGAATGAATCTTTTTTGCAAAGAAAGAGTGAGGGAAAGACCATGAACCAGCTACGAACTCCATTTAAGGTCTTGTTTACGTGGGCTATTGTGTTGCTGCTCGTTGGCTGTGAGTTGCCAGGGCCCGAATTAATTCCCACACCAACATCCGTCCCGCCCACCCCTCTCCCCACAAAGTGCAAACCGCCTATCGGGTTTTATCAAAAAACCAACGATGAAATGAGCGCCATGCCTCACCGCGCAAATTCAATAGCGGAGGCTATTTACGTTAATGCTCTTACTGCGCGAAACACAGGTGATGAAGCATCGCTGGCAAGAGAACGCAGCAAAGCCTTGCAGCTTTTGGCCTACGAGACCTTACGGTGGTCGCGGGTTCAAGATATCCCCAAAAATGGAAAAAAGTTGCGGCTAATTCTTACGTTTATCAGCCCTGAGCTCATTCATGCGGTGATGTTGAATTATGTAATCAGCAACAACCTTTCACTACCCAACAACAACTTTCGAGAGTATACGCAGGGCATTTTGCAGCGCATGGATGGAAAGAGAGAGTATGCGTTTTTGCTATCTTTACAAGCCGAATTACCTGAAAATACTGGAATGGAGATTGAATTTCGGCCCCAAAAGATTTTCTTGAAGAATTCCGAAGGAATTCAGACACTTGCCGCCAAATTCGACGATTTCCTTATGCGAAAATTCGATATGGCATCGAGCAATCAGCGGGTTGGTTTTATTAACTCACCTTACGCAGCCAGTTGAACAGGATTGAGTTCCTGCAACTTGGCATAAGCGGCATGAATAGCGTGCAAGTACAGTTTGGA
>DAOUBQ010000107.1:0-12250 GCA_034432755.1 Anaerolineales bacterium | reverse complement strand
GGATGGGGTTGGATGTTTCCATTTGGACGTTTCCTCTCCGAATAGAGATACACCCCTGAGAAATTCTTACCCCCGTTTTTTGTGTACCGCGACATTTATGTCGCACCGAAAAGCGAGATAAATCCCCTACGGGGACGATGTCTCGCGTTACTTTTAGATAAACATGGCGGCAAAACGCTTACCCTGACGTATAATTTCCACATGGACAAACGAACCAACGAAGAATGGCTTGCCGATTTGCGCGCGGGCGGAGAGCGGCAGGCGCAGGCGCTGGAGGATTTGCGCGCCATCATTTTGCGGGGATTGCCGTATGCCATTGCAGGCAGGCTCGACCCCAACAGTCCTGAGTCGAAGGCGCTGACCGAGGAGGTCGTTCAGGAGACGCTGGTGCGCGTGTTGGAATATCTGGACACCTTCGAGGGGCGCAGTCAGTTTACCACCTGGGCGCACAAGATCGCCGTGCGCGCCGCGCTGACCGAGTTGCGCCGCGCCCGCTGGCGGGAAGTGCCCCTGCCCGAAATGGAGATGAACGAGGATGGCGAAGAGGCGTCGCACCGCGAACTGCCCGATGGCGCTGCCAGCCCCGAAGTCCAGATGACCCGCAAAGAGTTGATGAGGCGCGTCAACCGCATCATCATGGAAGAGTTGACCGAGAAGCAGCGTCAGGCGCTGATGGCGCTGATGGAGGGCTTTCCGCTGGAGGAGGCGGCGCAGCGGCTGGGGACGAATCGCAACGCGCTCTACAAGATGATGCACGACGCCCGCCTGCGGCTGAAGAAACGCCTGGAGATGGAAGGCTTGACGCCGCAGGAAGTCCTGTCCGTTTTTGAGAGCGGCGGAGGGTAAGAGAATGAGCGTCGAATGCTATCCTTTGACAAGGAATTTGCCATGAACCTTTATCAGTATCTCAAACGGCTGTTCAGCGCGCCGCGCAAGGAAGCGCCCACAATGCACGACGAATCCGAAAAAATGCAGAAGATGATGACCATGCTGGCGCACACGCAGGAGCAGGAACTGACCTGCGACGAAGTCTACGCCCTGCTCGACCAGTTTGTGGAACTGGCGGCGCGCGGCGAGGATGTGGCGGCGTTGATGCCGCTGGTCAAACATCATTTGGATATGTGTCCCGATTGCCAGGAAGAGTATCGCGTGTTGGAGAAGATTGTGTTGAGCGCGGCGTAACACAAAGCCCATAACAGCCCAGGAGGAGTTTATGAATCATTCCCCCGACTTGACCGTTTCACAATGGCTCGACGCCCTGCGACATGCGAGCAGCGAGCAGGAAGTTGCGGCGCTGGCAGCAGCCTTCGACCAGGTCTTCGCTGCCGCGCCGCTGGACGACTCGGCGCGGATGGACCTGCTTTTGTCGGCAGGCGAGACGCTGTACGAAAAGGGACAACATCAAGCCGCCCGCCGCGCGCTTGAAATGGGCGCGGAAGCAGCCCGTGGGTTGCAGGAAGAAGGAAAACAGGCGCTGGCGTTGGGATTGCTGGCGGATTTGGAGCGGGTGCAAGGCAAATACCGCGAAGCGCTTACCCAACTGACCAAAGCGCGTGAAATCCTGGGGGAGTTTCCCAGACACGACCAGGATATTTCCGCCCGTCTCCACATCATCAACGGGTTGAATTATATGTCGCTGGGCGAATATCAAAATTCCCGCGACGCCTTTTATGAGGCATATCAAGTCTACAGCCAGATTGGCGATTTGAAAGGCAAGGCGCTGGCTGCCAACCGTCTGGGGACGGCGGCGACGATGCAGGGTAATTATGCCGAAGCCGAAAAATATTTACAGGAAAGCCTGTCCCTTGCCAGGCAACTGGACGACCGTCACGGCATGGCTGGCGCGCTGCTGAACCTGGGCGAGATTCAGCGCCATCTGGGGCAATTCTCCGAAGCGCGTGCCTGTTACATGCAGGCGAGCGCCCTGTTCAGCGAACTGGGTCTGCACCGCGGCATGTGCATTGCCGAAAACAATTTGGGGCATATCGCGGTTCAACTTCAAGATTACCAGACTGCCCAACGCCATTACCTGACCGCGCTGGAGTGCGCCCGCATCGCCAATCTCATCCCCGACAAACTGGATACGCTGGCAGGGATGGTGTTGGTCTGCGTGCAGCGCGACCTTTGTCACGACGCGGCGCGGCTGATTCAATTCATCCTGCGCCATCCTGCCCACTTGCAAGAGACGGAAGAATTTCTCGAATCTGCGCAAGGGATTGTGACGGAAAAGGGAGCGCACTACAAAGGCGAAGTTCCGCCGCCCGACCAACTCGACCAGATCATCGCTGAAACGCTGGAAAAAGTGTTTGCGTAATGCAGAATTTATTCCGCACCGAATGGCGATATAAATATCGCGGTACAAACAAGACGAGGTAAGAAAACTCCTTTGGGTTGCTATCCGTTCAGCAAGAAACCAATCCAAAGGAGTACAAAATGAACATTCTCAGTGCAGTGATCGCAGGTCTTGTTTCCACCGTTGTCTTCACCGTGATTTTGATGATGGCGCCCAAAATGGGAATGCCAAAGATGGACATCGTCAGTTTGCTGGGCAGCATGTTCAGCGCCAAAACGAATCTCGTCCTGGGCTGGATGATGCACCTGATGATGGGCGTGGTCTTCGCTTTGATTTACGCCTTTCTCTGGTCGAGCGGAATCGGCGCAGCCACCTGGACAAGCGGGCTGGTCTTCGGCGCCGTCCACTGGCTGATTGTCGGCGTCATCATGGCAATGATCCCGATGATGCACGTCGGCATCAAGAGCGGCGCGGTGCAAGCCCCTGGCATGTGGATGACCAACAACGGCGGCGCGATGGCGTTCATGGGCGGGCTGGTGGGTCACATGATCTTCGGCGCGGTGGTCGCGCTGGTGTATGCGGCGCTCTGAGCCGTCTTCTCCTCCTCGGTGGGACAACTCACTGAGTTGTCCCACCACCACCGAAAGGAAAACTTCTTTATGACCGACTCTCGCCTGACCCCTGAAATCATCACCCTCTACGGCACGGGCTGGTGCCCCGACTGCAAACGCTCCAAGCAATTCTTCGGTGAACAGCGCGTCCCTTACGCCTATGTGGACGTGGACGCCGACCCCGAAGCGATGGCATTCGTCGAGCAGGTCAACAAGGGAATGCGCAGCATCCCCACCATCATTTTCCCCGATGGCAGCGTGCTGGTCGAACCCTCGAATGCGCAACTGGCGGAAAAACTGGGCATGCAGACCCGCGCCAAACGGACGTTCTACGACGCCATCCTCATCGGCGGCGGACCGACGGGTCTGACCGCGGCGACCTATCTGGCGCGCGAGGGTGTGGAGACGCTCGTCATCGAAAAGGCGGGGCTGGGCGGACAGGCAGGCATCACCCAAACGCTGGACAACTTCCCAGGCTTCGATGAAGGCGTCCCTGGAGCGGAGTTTGCGGCGCGGCTCACCCGTCAGGCGCAGAAATTCGGCGCGGAGATTTTGCAGGCGCAGGAGGTGGTCTCGGTGGATCGGGACGGTCCATATCTGTGCGTGCGCACCGCCGACGGGTCCGAGTATGGCGCGAAGGCGGTTCTGCTCGCCACGGGGGCGCGCTACCGCCGTCTCGGCATCCCTGGCGAGGACGAGTTGATCGGCGTCAACGTCCACTTTTGCGCCACCTGCGACGGGGCGTTCTACAAGGGCAAGAAACTGCTCGTCATCGGCGGCGGCAACAGCGGCTTCGAAGAAGGCTTGTTCCTGACCAGATTCGCCAGCCAGGTGGATATTGTCGAGTTTGCCGAGACCGCCAAAGCCAGCAAAATTTTGCAGGACAAGGTGGCGGAAAAGGAAAACATGTCGGTGACGTTCAATCACGCTGTCCGCGAACTGCGCGCCAAGAACGGCAAACTGGAGGCGGTCATCGTCGAAGATCGCGCCACGGGCGAGCGCAAGGAATGGAAGTACGACGGCATCTTCGTCTTCATCGGGCTTTCCCCCAACAGCGACCTGCTCAAAGGTAAAGCGGAACTGGACGCCTGGGGCTTCGTGGTCACCGACAAAACGCTGATGACCTCCCTGCCTGGCGTGTTCGCCGCGGGCGACGTGCGGGCGGGCTCCACCAAACAAGCCGCCTCCGCCGCGGGCGAGGGCGCCACCGCCGCGCTGATGATACGACAGCATTTGCGAGCGGCGGGATAATTGCAGGAATTGAAGGGTTTCTTCCTTTGAATTCAAAGAGAATGTCCCGAAGGTTCTCAACCCTTCGGGACGTTCTCTTCCACTCCGCGCAGCACGAGAGTTTTGCGGGGTCTTTGGAATACGAAATCGCCGCAATCTTCAGCGCTTCCGCCATCGTCGGGTAGACGTGAATCAGGTCAATAAAATCATCCAGCGTGGCGTGGAAGCGCAGCGCCAGCAAAATTGCGCCATCAAAACCCCAATTCTTTCAAAATCTCTCTTTCGCCTTTTTGGCCCTTTTTCCCCATCAACTCGCGCCAGAAATTATCGTCATAGCGCCGTGAACGCACGGGCAGCGGCATGGGAACGCCCCAGCCGAGCAGCAGGACTTCTTCTTTCGGTTGCAAGCGGGCCAGCATTCCGCGCAGCGATTCGCGCCCAGAGAGGCCCGAGAGTACCCCCTGAATGTCGAGGTCATCGCCCAGCCAGCCGCTGATGCGCGTGCCAAGCTGCGACATGACTTCGTCGTAAATCTGCGAGGGGCGCTGGTCAACAATCAGCAGGGTGACGTAGTATTTGCGCAGTTCGCGGGCGATGGTGGCGAAGGCCGTCTGGGCGGCCATTTCGCGGTTGAGCAGTTTGTGGGCTTCCTCAACCACAATCACCAGCGGGCGTGGTTCGGCTGCGCCTGCCGAAGGCCCGTGTGAGCGGAATTCGTTGGTGCGCTTTTCCCAGGCCTCGCGGATTTTGCGGGTCAGCAGGTTCGAGACGAACAGGTAATCCAGGTCGGTTTCGTAGCCGCCAAACGACAGGACAACATGCTTTCCGCTTTCGAGGGTTTGGATGATGGCTTTCAGGCTGTCGCTGGCGGGATGTTCGACGATGTACGGCTTGTCGAACAGGCGGCGTAGTTTATCCTGCAAGGCCTCGGCGGCCATGACGTTGACGCCGTTTGCCAGCGCCCAGGCTGCCACACTATCGGGGTGCGGCTGGCGCTTCAACCGCCCCTTTTCATCTTCATACTCCACTTCTTCGCGGTTCATGGCGCGGAATTGGGCAAACCAGTTGGTGCGGAAAGATGTAAACAGGGCATTTAGCACGGTGGGGGTGGTTTCGCGCAGGTTGAGTTCGCGGCTGAGGGTTTCGATATCGCCGGTGCTGATGTCGTCCATCGCAATTTCCAGGTTGAAATCGGGCGTGTTGGCCCCGCGAATTTTGGCACCCGCTCCCAGCCCGACTACGCTCAACTTTGCCCCAAACTTCGATTTCAGCCCAATCACTTTCGCTTTCGTGTCCGAGGCAATGTCATCGAAGCCATATTCGTTGTGCATATCCAGCACCAGCACCGAGGCTCGGTCGTATTTCATTAAACCGGCCAGCACCAGGCGGGTCAGAAAGGATTTGCCAGTCCCGGTCGCGCCAAAGACGCCCGACGAACGCTGGACGAATTTCTCCAGATTGATGCAGACGGGATGCCCTTGCTCGCGGGTGTAGCCGATGACGAAGTTGCCGTCCTTGTCCGGGTCACCGAAGATGGTGGCGATATCGGTCTGGTCGGCCAACGCAACTGGCGCGTGATGCAGCGGGACGGTTTTGACGGGGATGGGGCGCGGGTCTTCTGCTTGCTCGGCACGCCAGCGTGTGTATTCAGGCGTGCCGGGTTCGGGGCCGCGCTCCAACATGAGTGCGGGCAGGATTTCGAGATTGGTGTAGAGCGTCTGCCCGTGCAGGGCTTTGGCCAGGGCGGGCGGCAGGCGCGTTTCGGATTGTTCGTCCGCGAAACGCGGGTCGGTTGCGCCGAGCTGCAGGTCGGTGACCAGGCCGTAAAAGCGGTAGTCGCCGCTGTCTATGACCACAAAGCCACCCTCTTGCACCGAGAGCGGGTCAACGGTCAGCCGGGCGGAGAAGGATTCTTTTAACCCGCCGCCAATAACATAACCAATTTTTTTATTGTTTGTCATATTCAAAAACCCTTTCACCTGCGGCAACGACGTTGCGCGATGGAAAATCCTTTAATGAACCCGGCGAGTGAACCCATCCCTGAAATGCTGAACGTTGATTTGACGGGAACCACGACCTGTGTCTCTTTTTAATCCCAGTTTTCCGATTTCATATGCCAGGCACGCCTCGTAGACCGATTTTAAAAGACCCGGGCCAAGCGCGCTGTGAATGCTGCCATCGTGCTTAAAAAATTTCTCCGAGTGCGCCAAGCACGCTCATCAGGGTTGGATAATCATCCCGCAGCAATGTAATCAATTCCTGTGTTGCTTCTTCTTTCCATCGCTCATCGTTGGCCTTGCCGGCCATCTGAATGTGCGCTGCTAAAACTTCCCCAATCGGGGCGTCTTTGGCTCTCAGAATGTGTCGAAAATACCCAAAGCGCCCGGCGCTGGTGAACCTTGCCAGTTCCCTGTCTTCGCACAGGTAAATCACATCCAGGCTAAGCGGCGGGCGCGGTGGCAGCAGGTGGAAAATCCGGCCATCCTGCTCGTAGCCTACCGACAGCACCGACATTTCGACCGGAACGATTCTGCGCTCGCGGTTATCGCGCATTACTTCGGGGCTGACGTTTTCAGCGGTCACCAGTTGGCGCACCAGACCGTCATCGTCAATGCGGATGTCGTAAATCAGGCCATAGACCTGGTAGCCGCTTCCCAGCGGGGCGCGCACCAGCGCCCCAAAGGCCGGGGTCTCGAACTGCGTGACCGAGCAGCCCGCGATGAAACCGGTTGTCCCGGCGCGCAGCAAACGTCCGATTTCGATGGATGGGGATGGCATAGATTTCCTCGTTTCTGTTGCTTACATGAGTAGTACCAGGTCATAATTTACATGCTTTGTCTGTTTCAGGCAAGGCCCGACAGGCAGTAAAATCGAACTAATTTTCTGATATTTACTTCACCCCGATTCGCTGTCTCGACCCCTGGCGGGGGCAATTTGTGCAAGAATTTTCGAACCGCGAAACGCGCAAAGGAGGCTAAGAAAATCTTTTTAAACTTTACGCCCTTAGAGCCTATCCGAAAAATATTCTTGCTATTCATCCAAAGCCGTCTGAAGACGGCTAAACCCCGACTATTCAGTCCGCTTAAGCGGACTTTGTACTGGTAGCCCGGAGATTTATCTCCGGGCGCAGCCGGCATGTCGCGAATTTTCGGATAGATTATTAGTGGTTTTTGCGGTTCGCTTGCTCTTTTCTGGCTTGTCCGGGTGATGGTTTGGGGGCTGCCTAAAAATTTGAGAAGATGCGAAATTCGGAAGGGCAAATCATGATGCAGAATGTTGGTTTTGTCTGTACAATAGAGGTATCTCATTCATTCGTCGGAGGGACGTATGCAAATGCCAACCATGCAAGATTTTACGCGCCAAATGGAGGCGCAGCGCGATACCATTCGCGCCATTCTTAACCGTTACCAGAAACCGAGTATTCCACGCAGTGTCTGGCAGATGGTCAACACCCTCGTCCCGTTTTTGGGGCTGTGGGCGCTGGCCGTCTATACCTTCAACAGCTTTCCTTATTGGGTCACGCTGCTGGTGTCCATCCTGGCAGCCGGGTTCATGGTGCGGGCTTTCATCCTATTCCATGATTGCTGTCATGGTTCGTTTTTCAAGTCTAAAGCCGCAAATGATTGGGTGGGGCGCGTCCTGGGCGTGATTGTCTTTACACCGTATGACTACTGGAAGCACGACCACTCCGTCCACCACGCCACCGCCGGGAACCTGGACAAACGCGGGGTGGGTGATGTGCCAACCTGGACGGTGGAAGAATACAACAGCAAGCCCTGGTATGCCCGCCTGGGCTACCGTCTGATGCGCCACCCGCTCATCCTGCTGACGGTCGTTCCCTTTTACGTCTTCGCCATCTCGCACCGTTTCTGGCTGCCCGGCGCTGGCAAACGCGAAAAGGCCAGCACTATTTACACCAACCTGGCACTGGTTGCCGTAATTGCTTTGCTCATCTGGCTGGTCGGCTGGAAGGCTTTTGTTGCTATCCAACTGCCGTTGCTGGTCGTTGCTTCGACCGGCGGGTTGTGGCTGTTCTACGTTCAGCACAACTTCGATGGGACGTATTGGGAGCGCCAGGCCAACTGGGATTTTTACAAAGCCGGTTTGCTGGGCAGCTCTTACTACAAACTGCCTGCCCTGCTGAACTGGTTCACCGGCAATATCGGGTTTCACCACATTCACCATCTCAGCCCGCGCATTCCCAATTACTACCTGCCAAAAGTCCACAAAGAACACCCCCTGTTTGCGCAAGTTCGCCCGCTCACCTTGTGGCGCAGCCTGAAATCGCTCAACTACCGTCTGTGGGACGAGCAACGCAAAATGATGGTCGGGTTTAATGTCCTGCGCAATCATCGCGGTCAGCAGGGATTGTAAGAGCTGGTGATATAATTCTCGCAAGAGCCTATGACTACGCCTGCTCCACTCAACAACCGCTACCAGATACTCCAGCCGCTTGGCACAGGCGGCATGGCGCAAGTCTATCGCGCCCGTGACCTGATGCTGGAGCGCTTCGTTGCCGTCAAGATTCTGCGCACTGATTATTCCGCCGACAAAGACTTTCAGATTCGTTTTCGGCAGGAGGCCAAAGCGGCAGCCAACCTCTCGCACCCCAACATCGTCACCGTGCATGATTTTGGCTTTGACCAGGGACAATTGTTCATCGTGATGGAGTTTGTGCCGGGAACCAATCTCAAAACGATGATTGAAAACCTGGGCAAGTTCAGCCCTGAAGATGCCATTCCGCTCATGGTGCAGGCCTGCGCCGGGTTGGGATACGCCCATCGCGCCGGGCTGGTGCATTGCGACGTAAAACCCCACAATATGCTCGTCACCCCCGATAAGCGGCTTAAAGTGACCGATTTTGGAATCGCCCGCGCCATCGCCGGCATTCACCCCGAAGAGCAAAACGATGTCGTTTGGGGGTCGCCGCTCTATTTTGCGCCCGAACAGGCCGCTGGGCAGGCCCCCTCGCCCGCTTCGGATGTCTACTCACTCGGCGTGGTGATGTATGAGCTGCTAACCGGGCGCCCACCCTTCGTGGCGCGCACCGCCGAAACCCTGGCCCGCCTGCACCGCGAGATGGCCCCGCAGCCGCCCAGCCAACTCAACCCCGCCATCACCCCTGAACTGGAACAAATCATCCTCAAGGTTCTCTCCAAAGAACCCGCTGCCCGCTACCGCACCGCCGACCAATTAGGACGGGTGCTGATGACCTTTGGGCAGGCCCAAAAATCGGCGGCGGTTCGTCTCACTCCGCCCCCACCGGTCACCGAAACCCAGGCCCCAACCGTTGCCGCCCAACCTGCCGCTGCCCGAACCCGAATCACTCGGCCGCAACCCGAGCCGGAACCTGAACCTGTAGCAGACCCGTTTGCCCGTTTGGATTGGGTGAGCGTTGTGCTTGGCCTGGTGGCCCTGGCTGCCGTTGGCGGACTGATTCCCTGGTGGTTTTACGTGATTGGCACCTTGCTCAATACAAGGTGAGAATGCCCCCCTTCGTCCTTGCTCCATCCATCTTATCTGCCGATTTCACCCGCCTGGGCGCAGAAATTGCCGTTGCTGAAGAAGCCGGCGCCGATTGGATTCACCTCGATGTCATGGATGGTCACTTCGTCCCGAACATGACCATTGGCCCGCTGGTGGTGGAAGCCTGCCGCCGCGCGACTCGCTTGCCGTTGGATGTGCATCTGATGATTGAGCAGCCAGAGCGTTACCTTGAAGCCTTTGCGCGTGCCGGGGCCGACCGCCTGACCGTCCATGTAGAAACCTGCCCGCACCTGCACCGCACGCTTCAGCAGATTCGCGATTTGGGCGTTAAACCGGGCGTTACCCTTAACCCTGGCACGCCTTCCCTTTTAATCAAAGAGATTTTGCACTTGGTTGATTTGGTGCTGGTGATGACAGTCAATCCTGGTTTTGGGGCGCAAGCCTTTTTGCCCGAAACCCTTGCCAAAATTAGCGAAATTCGGGCCATGTTGGCATCCATCCATTCCTCTGCCTGGCTGCAAGTGGACGGCGGCGTGGCCGAAAGCACCTTGCCGGCCCTGGCTGCGGCGGGGGCAAATGCTTTTGTGGCGGGCAATGCGGTCTTTAAGCATCCCCAAGGGCCGGGGCAGGGCGTTCGGGCCTTGAAAGCCGTTTTGGCAGGCCTGCAATAGCCTGCTATCTATTTTTTTCGTTTTTTTTGTTTTGCACTTCGGCCCGCTCAGACACTGCCTTCATGAACCCCACAAACAGCGGGTGCGGGCGGTTGGGGCGCGAGAGAAATTCGGGGTGGAACTGACTGCCGACCATGTAAGGGTGGTCTCTTAACTCGGCAATTTCGACCAGTTTTCCATCGGGCGATAGCCCCGAAAAGACCATGCCAGCCTGTTCGTAAGCCGCACGATAGTTGTTGTTGAATTCCCAGCGGTGGCGGTGACGTTCCTCAACCTGCTCCGTGCCATAAGCGGCGGCGGCTTTGCTGCCGGGTTGCAAAACACATGGATACAAACCCAGCCGCATCGTCCCGCCCATGTCAGTAATGGCGCGCTGTTCAATCATCAGGTCAATGACCGGGTGCTGGGTGGTGCGGTCAAATTCTGAAGAATTGGCGTCTTCTAAATTCAGCACATTGCGGGCAAATTCGATGCACATCAGTTGCATACCCAGGCACAGACCCAGGTAAGGGACTTTTTTCTCGCGCGCATAGCGGGCCGCCATGATTTTACCCTCTGTGCCGCGCGAACCGAACCCGCCCGGGACGAGAATCCCGTCTACTTTTTGAATGATGTCCCAGCCTTTGTCTTTTTCCAGGTCGGCGGAATGTACCCACTCGATGTAGACTTCCACTCCGGCGGCCAGCGCGGCATGTTTGAGCGCTTCCCGCACCGACATGTAGGCGTCGTGCAGTTCGACGTACTTTCCCACCAGCGCTACGCTGACGGCAGGCTTTTCTCGCTTAACTTCCCTTACCAGATTTTCCCACTCTGTCCAGTCTGGCTGTTGTTGCGTTTCCAGCCCGAGCATCTTTAGCACTGAATCGGCCATGCCTGCTTTTTCGATGAGCAGGGGAATTTCATACAAGACCTTTGATGTCACCATCGGGATGACCGCTTTTTTATCCACGTCGCAGAACAGGGCAATTTTCTCGCACAATTCGTCATCTACCGGGTAATCAGAGCGGGCGATAATCATGTTGGGGGAGATACCAATTGAGCGCAAGGCGGCCACCGAGTGCTGGGTGGGTTTGGTCTTCAGTTCCCCGGTCGCGCCGATGTAGGGCAGCCAGGTGACATGCACGAACAGGACGTTTTCGCGCCCCACTTCGGTGCGCAGTTGGCGCAAACCTTCCAGGAAAGGCTGTGACTCGATGTCTCCAACCGTCCCACCAACCTCGACCAGCACGATATCGGCCCCGGTCACTTTTGCCACCAGCCCAATCCGGCGCTTGATTTCGTTGGTGATGTGCGGGATGACCTGGATGGTGCCGCCCAGGTAATCGCCGCGCCGCTCTTTCGAGATAATCTCGGCGTAGACCTGGCCGGTGGTGAAGTTGCTCACTTTGCTGACGCGAATATCTATGAATCGCTCGTAGTGTCCCAGGTCGAGGTCAGTTTCCGCGCCGTCATCCAGCACAAACACTTCGCCGTGTTGGTAGGGACTCATTGTACCGGGGTCAACGTTGATGTACGGGTCGAGTTTCTGCACTGCCACTTTGAAGCCGCGCTCTTTGAGCGTGCGTCCTAGCGCGGCGGCGGTCACGCCTTTGCCGACCGAACTGACGACCCCCCCGGTAAAAAAGATATATTTTGTTGGCATCATTCCTCGCTTATTTCGTCTCACAAACGCCGTCCCGAAGGTTTGTTACGAGTCAGGGCTGATTCGCTGGCAACCTTCGGGACGTTGCTAAACACCCGCCGATTATACGGCTTTTTTGTGATTTGTGAGATTTCGTTTTCGTGATTATTCTTTCTGGCTTGGCCTGTCGGTGAGCAGTTTTAGGCGCGTTGAGTTCATTATTTCTTCTTCTGGCGTAACTATTCAGGGCTTTGGTGCATGAATGATTGACAAAAAGGGCGTGACCGTGTAACTTTGGTTTATGCCAAAACAAAAGCACACACGTTCACGCCCAAAG
>DAOUBQ010000106.1:0-4030 GCA_034432755.1 Anaerolineales bacterium | reverse complement strand
GGTGGCGGTGTCGGCCTTGCCAATTGCCAGGATGACTCTGCCCTCTTCACACAGGGGTTTGAACTTTTCCCAGGGTTTGGGGAAGATGACGAGTTCGATGTTGCCGGTCAGGTCTTCGAGGGTGACGAAGCCCATCATTTTGTCGGTTTTGGTTTTGTAGGGGCGGCTCGAAACCACCAGCCCGGCCACACGCACCGGTTGCTGGTGCGAGAGTTCGCCCAGGCTGGCCGAGTTGGTGATGAAACTCTGGGTCAGGGAAGTTTCGTACTCTTTGAGCGGGTGGTCTGAGAGATACAGGCCCATCAACTCGCGTTCCCAGGCCAGGCTCTCTTTTTTGTCGGTTTTCAGGCTGCCGAGGGTGATATTTTGGGCCTGCACCCCGGTGGATGCGCCAAACAGCGACATTTGGCCGCTTTCGGCAGCTTTGAAGTGGCTGGCGCTGGCGGCCACCATCTGATCGAGGGCGGCCAGCAGGGCGGCGCGCTCGCCGAAGACATCCAGCGCCCCGGCTTTGATGAGGCATTCCAGGGCGCGCTTGCCAACGGCTTTCAAGTCTACGCGCTGGGCCAGGTCATTCAGGTCGCGGAACGGCACATCACGCCCACTCTCGCGGCGGCCTTTCAGGATTTGCTCGACCGGCCCCACGCCCACATTCTTGATGGCGCTCATCCCAAAGCGGATGGCGGTCTTGTTGCCGGGCTGGTCTTCGATGGTGAAATCCATCTCAGAGTGGTTAATGCTGGGGGGCAGGACTTCGATGCCCATCGCGCGGGCTTCGGCGATGTAGAGCGAGATTTTGGCGCTGTCGTCTTTGAAAACCGACATGAGCGCGCTCATGTATTCGGCGGGGTAGTGGGCTTTCAGGTAGGCGGTCTGAACGGAGACCAGGCCGTAGTCGGCGGCGTGGGATTTGTTGAAGCCGTAACGCGCGAACTGCTCCCAGTCTTCAAAAATGGCGGTGGCGGTGGCTTTGTCCATGATGCCGCGCTCCACCGCGCCTTTGATGAATTTTTCTTTGTTCTTGGCAATTTTATCGGCCATCTTTTTGGAGATGGCTTTGCGCAGGTCGTCTGATTCGGAACGGGTGAAGCCGCCAATTTCCACCGCCGCACGCATGATTTGTTCCTGATAAACCGGAATGCCGTAGGTATCGCGGAAGATTGGCTCGAGGGCCGGGTGGCGGTATTCGATGGGTTCCTCGCCGTGCATGCGCTTGATGTAACTGGGGATGAAGTCCATGGGGCCGGGGCGGTAGAGCGCAACCATGGCGATGATGTTGTCGAGGTTGCGGGGCTTCATCTCAACCACCCAGCGTGTCATGCCCGTACCTTCCAGTTGGAACACGCCTGCCGTCTTGCCTTCGCCGAGCAATTCAAACGTTTTCGGGTCGTCGAGCGGGATGTTGTTGAGGTCGTATTCCTTGCCATGCCGCTGTTTAATCATCTCGCAGGCGCGCGCCATGACCGTGAGCGTGGATAGGCCGAGGAAATCAACCTTGAGCATGCCCATGCTATCGAGGATGCCCATCTCAAACTGGGTGACCGTTTTGACCGGTGATTCTTCTGAACCGCTGGTGGGGCGATGAATGGGCAGGTATTCGGTGATGGGTTTATCGGAAATCACCAGCCCGGCGGCGTGCGTGCCAGCGTTGCGGACAACGCCTTCCATGTGGATGGCGACATCCACCAGGTTTTTCACTTTGGGGTCTGAGTCATAGAGGGCCTTGAAGTCTGGCACTTCTTCGAGCGCCTGCGAGAGCGAAACCGGCTTGCCGGGGATTTGCGGCACCAGTTTGGCGATTTTGTCCACTTCGGGGATGGGGATTTCCATCACACGGCCCACATCGCGCAGCGCGCCACGGGCGGCCATGGTGCCAAAGGTGATAATTTGGGCCACTTTGTCGTCGCCGTATTTGCGGGCGGCGTATTCGAGCATTTCCACGCGGCGGTCATCACGAAAGTCGAGGTCAATATCGGGCATGGAAACGCGCCCCGGGTTGAGGAAGCGCTCAAAAAGCAGATGATGCTCAATGGGGTCTACCAGGGTGATGAACAGCGAGTAGGCCACCAGCGAGCCAGCGCCAGAGCCGCGCGTGTTGTACCAGATTCCGTTTTCGCGGGCGTGACGGCATAAATCCCACACGATGAGAAAATATGAGTCGAAGCCCATCGAGTGGATGACTTCTAACTCGAAGTTGAGCCGCTCGCGGATGGTCGGGTCGTTTTTGCGCGGGCCGTAGCGTTTTTCGAGGCCTTCTTCGCACAGGTGGTGGAGGTAACTCTGGGGGGTGTAGCCCTCTGGCACGTCAAATTCGGGGATGTGATAGCCCTTAAAACTCAAATCTACATTACAACGTTCGGCGATTTTGAGGGTGTTGCTGAGGGCCGAGGGGATTTCGGCAAACAGACGGCTCATTTCCTGCGGCGAGCGCAGGTAGAAGGTCTGGCTTTCGTAGCGCATCCGGTCGGGGTCGTTGAGCGCCTTGCCGGTTTGCACGGCCAGCAAAACGTCCTGATATTGGGCGTCTTCGAGGTTGATGTAATGCACGTCGTTGGTGGCGACAAACTTGGCCGAGTATTTTGCGCCCAACTCGACCAGCTTGCGGTTCAAATCCACCATTTCTTTGATGTTGTGTTGTTGCAGTTCGACGAAAAAGCGGTCGGGGCCGAATACGTCGTAATACCAGTTCATGCGCCGCACGGCTTCTTCGGGGCGTTCTTCGAGCAGGTCGCGCGGAATTTCGGCAGACATACAGCCCGATGTGGCAATAATGCCCTCGGAATGCTGGGCCAGCAGTTCGTGGTCAATGCGCGGGTAGTAGTAAAAACCGTCTATTTGGGCGGCGGAGGTCAGTTTGAGCAGGTTTTTGTAGCCGGTTTCGTTTTCGGCCAGCAAGAGCAGGTGGGTTGATTTTTTGTCGAGTTTGGGGTCACGGTCGCTCATGCGGCGGGCGGCCATGTAGGTTTCTACTCCAATGATGGGTTTGATGCCGGCATCGCGGGCGGCGTTGTAGAACTCGACCACGCCAAACATGGTGCCGTGGTCGGTGATGGCCAGGGCGGGCATTTCCATCTCTTTGGCGCGCTTAACTAACTTCTTGATGTTCGAGAAGCCATCGAGCAGGGAGTAGACGGTGTGGGTGTGCAGGTGGACGAAGGACATGAGGATTGGAGATTTTAGATTGAAGGTGGTACCTGGTTTTTGTGCAAGGGTGAGGCAAGATTAATCTGACAGCAAAGATGGACGAATGTTGGTCACATCACCTGTAAGATGTTTGATTCTCAATTTCAAATGTGAGACTGAAGAACGCAAGTTGGCGAAAAGATTATAGCATTGCAAAGAGACCTACAACCTGACGATTGGCTTAAAGTTTTTGGAACGGTTGTTCGCTTTAAGATTGCTAACGCCTGGAGGGGCAACAAACAAATCTGAAAGGAACGCTATGCACCGATACGATAAAATTTACCTGTACCGTCGGATATGCCGCTATGCGCTTACCCACTCGCGCGACGCTGATTGCCACGCTTAACAGCAAGGCTCAAATTATCACATTGGCGCTCGATTGCCTGGCCCAGCGTGGTGATTTGCCCTACAGCGTACTTGTGGTTCATGCGCAAGCGGAACGTCCTGAAACAGCGCACGCCTTGCAACGCTTGCGCGAAGACCTGCCCCAAACCTTTCCTCATCTTTCGCTCCAATCGCTCGAACTCCGTCACAACGGAACTGCGTTGTCAGACGTGACCACGCCCGATGAGGTGACGACGGCGTTTCATTCACTTTATGCCGAAACCCGCGCCCTGAAATTGCGCGGCGAGCGCGTTCACTTACTCATCTCTGGGGGGCGGCGCACGCTGACGGTGTTCGGCATGGCGGTGGCCCAAATGCTTTTTGACGACGAAGACCGCCTCTGGCATTTGGCTTCTCACCCGGCGCTGGAGGCTTCGGGGGCGCTTCACGCCGGACCTGGAGAGTGGGCGCGGCTGATTCCGATTCCCGTCATCCCCTGGGGGCGGCTCTCCCCGGTCTTCGA
>DAOUBQ010000105.1:0-5391 GCA_034432755.1 Anaerolineales bacterium | reverse complement strand
TGTTGTTGCTGACATTTTGGACGTAGAGGGCGGAGTTGTAGGAGCCGAAGCCATTCTTGAAGAACATGGGCAGCCAGGCGGTGGTGGAGCCTGCGCCCGCGCCGTTGTAAGTCATCACTTCGTTGCCGATGTGTGGACGTCCGATGGCGATGACGGCCTGGTTGGATGTGACTTTGGCCCCGCCCGAAAACCCGTTCGGCAGCCCGGCTTCCGAAGGCAGCCAGTAGCCTTTGCTGGCATGGGGGCCAAGCGCATCGGTTTTGGTATAAACAACGCCTCCGTTGCTGTTTGTGAACTCTATCGTCAAGTTTGCACTAGCGTTGCTGGTGTTTTGGACATAGAGCGCCGATTTGTACGAGCCGCCAAACGCGCCCTTGAAGAGCATCGGCACATATTGGGTGGTGCTGCCCGTGCCGGAGCCGCTATACGAGGCAACCTGGCTGCCTAAGTGCGGGCGGGCAACGGTCAGGACTGGCTGGCTTGATTGGATGGCGATACCGCCTGTCCAGGTCACCACATAATTTTGCTGGGACTGATTTTTGCTTAGATTGTTATAGGTTCTTTGGGCGGGGTTGAAACCATAACCGGTTTTGGAGGGAGTTATCGTTCCGCTCCACAGATATGGCACGGTAATTGTATAGTTTCCATTGGCATCTGTTGTAACCGATTTGTTTCCATCGTTGATATAGTTCAACACCACGCCGGCCTCTCCGGCATTGCCAGAAATTATGTAAGATGGCGTTATGATTTGATTGTTGATTAAAGTGACGCCGCTTGGATGCGAGACATAAATGGAATTGAAAATCAGGTTATTCTTAACAACCACATCCTGGTTGTTCGATGATAGAATGGAGATTGACCGGTAGGTGCCGGAGAGAATCGCATTTGTATCAATTGTGATGTTGGCGGTGAGACCTCCATCGTAACCATCTCCTAGAACAATCCCATATTCGCAATCTGAAATTGAGTTTTGCAGAACAGAAAGGTTTCGACGCTGGTTTCCCCAGCCATCATAATATTCGGCGCCGAGATAAATGCCCTTTGCCCGGTTTCCGTCCCGCATGTTTAAGTCGGAGCAGGTTACCGTGTTATTTTGGATGGCAATGTCTCTCGAGTTATCAATGTAGATGTTTGCAGAGAAGTTGTCATAGACGATATTGTTTTCAACCACTGCGTTGATGCCGCGCGTAATTGCAATTCCCTCACCGCAGTTATTAAAGATTTGATTGTTGCGGATTGTAACGTTGTTTGCGCCAATGCTTAATTTGAGACCACTTTGCCAGTTGCCGCTCGATGTGGAATTGCACTTTCCGTTTGTGCTGTTGGCAAGCGCATTCCAATGAACGACATTATTTTCAACTACAACATTGATGCCAGATACATTCAAGCCATGACCACTGGCGCCGGTAATTTCGAAGCCTCTCAGGTTGACTTGGCTGCCTGATATAAAAACGCTTCGGGTAATGACCCTGCCGTTGGCTTGAAACGTTAGATTGGCGCGCGAGATAGTTACATTTTCCCCATAGTTGCCTGCTTCAACCTGGATGATTGCTCCGCCAGGGGCAGAATTGGCTGCTTTTTGAATGGTTCTCCACGGTTTGGCCTGTGTGCCTGGGTTCGAGTTGCTTCCACTAATAGATACGTAGTGTGTTGGTGTGCTGTTTGATTCTTCAAAGAAATCATCAGGTTGTGCTTTGACCTCTCCCCCCTGTGCTGCCAAAGCAAACATTCCGCCGATGAAGAGGAGTGTTACTGCATATTTCAGGAAAGTGTTCATAGTCAATATCTCTAAAATCTAAATTTTCGGTTTCAGTGGTGCGCAATTTGCTTTGCATTGCAACAGCAATATTAAAAACTATCACAAAAGCGATGATTTTGGGCAGGATGCTATCAGCAAAGCGGGGAATGGGCAGATTGCCTGGGGCAGAGATGTATAGATTGCCTGAGCGCTTTAATTGGGCGGTGGTGTTGTAAAAGAGCGCTGCTTGAAAAGCAAACTTCTTTATTCATCGTAGACTGAAAATTTTACGATGTATATACTTCTAAAGTCCTGTTTCACCAATCACGCCCCTCTATTTGTGTTTTTGGTGATTTTTCTGGTCGTTCATTTTTGAGATTCAAGCCATTGCAGCGTCTTCAATAGGCCCTCGTCAAAGCCAACAGAGGGTTTCCAGCCTAGTTGTTGGTGTGCGAGAGAATTATCGAGGATATTTGCAGGGACATCGAATGGGCGGGCAGGTAAATATCGCCGGTGAATTGGCCTTTTTAAGGTGCCTGAAATGCTTTCTACGAGTTGATTGAGACTGGTTCCCAAGCCTGCACTGATATTAAATACACTTGTTGCACCTTCATAAGTCAAGGCACGAGCAAAAGCTTCGGCGACATCACCAACATAAATGTAATCGCGCACCACAGTGCCATCCCCCCAAATTTCAATGGGAAGGTCGTGTAAAGCGCGATATAGAAAAATGGTCGCGGCCCCCTGCGCAGTTTCAATGCGTTGGCGAGGCCCATACGGATTGGATACACGGAGAATAATTGAGCGAAGGCCATGTAACTTTTGAAACATCAAAAGGTATTTTTCAATGGTCAATTTAATAATTCCATACGAAACCAATGGGTTCGTGGGGTGTCTTTCATCAATCGGTAAATACTCTGGAATACCATAAATGGTTCCGCCAGAAGAAATAAATATAATCTTACCAACCCGGTGTTCTATCATGGCGTTTAGTAAATGGAGCGTTGCCGTCAGGTTCGTTTGCACATCGTATAAAATATCTTCGTTTGAGTTTTTGGGCAGTGTAAAAGATACGAGATGGTATACGACATCCATGCCATGAATTGCGTCTGAAACGTTATGTGCGCTCAACATATCACCGGTAA
The DNA here is from genome assembly GCA_034432755.1 of Anaerolineales bacterium. GTDB lineage: Bacteria > Chloroflexota > Anaerolineae > Anaerolineales > Villigracilaceae > UBA5195. Next base: position 2,508 of record DAOUBQ010000105.1, on the reverse strand, counting down.
TCCATTCTACACGCTCACCGGTAGAAAAAGAGCGATACGGCTCTACGCGCGGACGTTCAAAAATGCGCAGATCGTGACCGTCTTGTAAAAGGCGGTCAGCAATGGTCGAACCGATAAAGCCGCCACCGCCAAAAATAATGCACTTCATTTGTTTTTCGCCTCTAATGCAGCCTGGTATAACAAGTTATTTTTCTGGTAGATGAAATCATCGTTATAGTTTTGCTCGCAAAATTGTCGAGCATTTTTTGCTAATTTTGCCATAAGGGTAGGTTGAGAAACAAGCATAATCGTTTTCTGAGCCAGGTCATCTGCGTTTCCTCGGTGAAAAATAAGGCCGGTTGTTCCATGTTGAACCATTTCGGGCAAACCGCCTGCGTCAGAAACGACTACAGGCTTTCCACATGCCATTGCTTCCAGACAAATGAGTGGGAAATTATCGTATAAAGATGGCACCCACACAATATCATGTGCATGAAAGATGGCAGGTAATTGCTCTAGAGAAACATTGTCCATAAATTGAACTGCATGGGCGCAATGTGCTGAAACAAAATGATTCTCCAGGTATTTTCGGCCTGAGGAGAAGCCTGCGATGTTAGGGGTATCTCTTCCAACCAGAGTTAAAGAGACCTGAGGGTATTGTGCAAAAATCTTTGGAAACGCCAGAGCGACTGTTTCAATTCCTTTGCGCTGCTCCAGGCGTCCTAAGAATAAAATGCGGATTGGGCTGTGTGATTGTGTTTGAGTAGGAGGTGAAAAAAGATTCAGGTCTAGGGGATAGCCGAAGACTTCGGCTTTGATTTTTCCAATTCCTAGCAAACGGTCACATCGCTGAATCAGGTCATTAGTGGGGGCGTATAGCGAATCAGAACGATGTAAGGCCGCTTTTTCAAATTGCTTGATGATCCAGTAGGATAAGCCTTTTTTGTAATTATTGAGTCCCATGTCAACCAATAGCGAGTAGGGCGTGTGTAAGCGAGTGACGACGGGAACATCTGGCAATAAGAGTGTGAATAAACCTTCGGCGAGATGGTCGGGAACATCAATAATGTCAAAAGGTCTCAGGCGATGTTGCTTTTTGACGTGCCGAAATATCACTGTATTATAGGCCAGGATGAAAATTGGTAAAAACTCTTGCGAATAGTGGCTAAATATCTTGGGAACGCGAATTTTATAAACCGGGATGCCCTGAATAAAAGTCAGATGGGTAGATGTCACTGACTGACTAAAAACGGTCACCTGATGCCCATGCAGGCTGAGAATGCGAGCCAGGTCAAGAGAATAGGTGGCTATGCCGCCAAAGGCTGTATCGGGTGGAAATTCGCGGCTGACCAGGCAAATATTTAATTTTTTATCCATGTTGTCAAGATAGATTTGAGAGAATTTTGTAACAAATGCGCCAGGGTTATGAAGCGGTAAATCATTCCAGGATAGGTTTTAATGGTCATTTTTGCAATGGCTAGATTCCCGCTTAGCCCAATTCGTCCATATCCACTGAATACCAGGCGGTCCCATTCGCCCAAAAACCGATGAAACATACTGCGCCTGGTTGATGGGGAAATATCAAAATTCTCTTTTACATATTTTTGTACTTTCAGAAATTCTCGGAAATATGTCAGGTTCAAAACAGAGTTTGTGGTTTGCTTGGTTGGGTGTTGCCGGTGAAAATTAAGTGGTGTACTGATGTAGGCGATATCAGCATGGCGAAGTAATTGGACGTAAAACATCCAATCGCCACACATGCGCATTGTTTCAGGAGCATAGCCAGCCTGGAGGTATGCCGAACGGCGAAACAAAACGCCGCTTACATTGGTGATGGTGTTTTTGCGAGCGAGATATTGCTCAACTTCGCGCACTCCATGATTTTGGAAATCATTTGCCCAGCGCAATGAGTTTAAATCGGAAACATAATGCCGGTAAAAGTTTTCATCAATAATATTTCCGTTTGTATCTATGGGTAAGGTTTGACAATACACCAGGCCCACTGACGGATTTTCTTGTAAGATGTGCGTTGCGCGTTGTAAAAAATCAAGAGCGCAGGTGTCATCGGCTTCAGCAATCCAAATGTATTCTCCTTGGCTCAAACGAACGCCTTTATTCCATTGAATAAATGGTGAGCCGCTATTTTGTTGATTTACTTCAATTTGCGTGATGTATTGGGCATATTTTTCTTGAACCAAACTGATGCTGTTATCGGTAGAAGCATCGTCGAGAAAAAAAATTTCATAGTTTTGATAGGTTTGTTTCAGAATAGAACCGATACGCTCATCCAGAAAATGAGCGTAGTTATAGTTTGGAATGATGATACTTACCAGGGGCGGATTGGTCATTTTCAGTCAATGCCATGCTTTGGTGCTGAGTGCTGTATTTTGATTTGAAGTGGATGTGTCCAAAGGCTGAATTGGGGTTTTGTTATTTTTTACGTCTGATGTGAAATTGACCATGGGTTGACGAAAAAAGGGAATGCCCTCAAGATAAGGTTTGCTGAAAACCCTTGAGGAGAACATTCCC
>DAOUBQ010000104.1:0-9168 GCA_034432755.1 Anaerolineales bacterium | reverse complement strand
AATCATGATTTCACTGCAAAGACGAAAGATTCGCCCTTATTTTTGCTTCGCGTGCCTGGCGTCTTTGCGGTTCAATAGGGCGTTTTGCAGCGAACTCATCCTTTTATCCTGCCGACCCTGTTAAACAAAGTGGCGCAAGCGATAAAGAGAAAGCCATGGTTCCAAATTCAAAGTTTTTGGCGCTGTTAGAAGCCAAGTGTTTGCATTTTTTCAAACCGTCCATTTTTTACCGCTCCATCCGATTTACCGTTTGAGCCGTATTTGTTCTGTGCCATTGGGCAAGATTTCCACATATCCATACGTCTCGCCCAGCCGAATTAATTTAAACCAGTGACCGGTGCGTTGGCTGCGATAGTAGGCCAGCGCGTTCTCGTCCCAGCGGTCGGGCAGGTCGTGGAAGAGTTCTTCTTGACAGAAGAGTTTGGCCCGCTGCTGACTCCATAGGGCGCGGTCGTTGCTGATTTCGTAATCACCCACCAGTGAAATTTGGGGCAGGGAGCCGAGCAAGGCTGCCAGGAGGTCGTCGGCCTGTTCGCCGTTGGTCTCGCGCGTCCACTGGTAAGTGCCGAGCAGGGCTGTCCGCAGGGGGTGGTTGAGGCGCATATTGGCAATTTCGGCCTGGCGCAGGTGTGTTTCTACGCCCTCCCAGGTGTAGAAAGCATATGGCACGAGCCAGGGCGGTTGGTATTCACTCATCATGGCCAGGTTTGGTAGTTGGGCTTGTAGGGTTTCAAGCGCGCTCATTTCGCCCATGAGGTAATCTTGCCCGGCAAGGATTTGGCGTTGTGGGGGGAAGAAGTCAATTCCATCGTTGCCTAAAACGTCCAGATAAGCGGCTTTTGCCCCGTAGCGTTGGGCGTAATTGGCGAGGTTTTGAACCAGGTAGCGCTGGAACTCTGGGGCAGCGGGGTGCAGGATATCGAGCGTGTCATCATAATTGCCGCGCGCGTTTTGCCAGTAGTCATGCCATGCGCCCGGTGAGCCGGGGAAATCGGGGTTGAACTGGTAGCCGGGCGGCAGCCAGCCCTGTGCGGCCAAAAAATTCAGGCGTTGGCTGGCCCCGCTTTCGGTGTAAATCAGGTTGAAGGGGTGATAGAGCAAGAGCGGCCAGCCGTATTTGTGGACGTTTTGCAGCAGGTTAGGGTCGGGGCGGCCAATTTGCGCGGCCAACGTGTGGTCGCCGAACAGGACCAGCCGGTCTCCGTTCCATAGGTAGAACAGGACGCAGCCAGGCGGGGCCAGGGCGGCCAGTTCGGCATATTTCTGCGGGGTGTCTTCGTAGAGTTGGTTGGTGGAATCGAAGACGGCGTGAATCTGGCGCACCCACGCAGCGCGGTTTTGCCACAGGGGGCGCGCGCCGGTGCGCTGCTCAAATTCTTGCCGCCAGCGCGCCGCGGCCTGTTCCCAGCGTGGGTAGGTCCCGATGCGCCAGGGCGGGCTGACGATTTGACCGGGGATGGTCTCTTTGGGGTCTGGTTCGCTGTGCAGGAGGAGATGGTCTTGGGCGGGGGAATGGAGCAGGCGAATGAATTCTGGCGCGAATTGGGTGGATTCGGACCAGACCGCCGCTGAAGCCTGCTGGCCCTCGATGACGGCCATTGTCACCCCGTAGAGGCCATACCCGGCTTCGGTGGTTTGCGTTTCGATGGGCGGGTCGCTGCGCTCAACTTGGACCCCGCTCCCCAAGATGATGGCGGGTGTTTTCAGGTTCATCAGCGCCAAGTTGAGCGCGGCAGGCCATTGGCCGGGGCGGGTTTCTTGCCCGGTGAGTTGCAGCAGGATTTCGCCGGTGGCCGGGTCAACGTTCAGGTCGAAAATCAGACGGTTTTGGGGGGCTTCGCTCAATCCCTGGTAGGTCAGTTGGGCGCGGTAGTCATCTACCTGCGTGAATTCTGCGTTTTGGAAGGAGGGCGGGCAGGCGCGGGTGAGGTTTCCGAAACGGTCGCGCGAGGTGAATCCGCCAGAGAGCAGGTAATCGAGGTCGCATTGGCCGGAGGCGTCGCTTTGCAGCAAAGTTTCGTGGGTGGCCTGGTCGCGCAGGAGAACGATTGCGCCCTCTTTGATTTCCATTTTGAGCCGGGCGGTTTCGATGGTGAGGCGGCCAAAGCGATAGGTGAATTGTGGTTTGGGCAGTTCGGTGGGGGCCGGGGGGGGCGTTGGGGTGGCCGAAAATGCGGTGGTAACGGTGGCTGTGAAAGCCGGGGCAGCCGCTGGGGGCGAGGCGGCAGGTGTGGGGGCAGAAGTCTGCTGAAGACAGGCCGGGCAGGTCAGGCCGAGCAGCGCGCTGAGGGTGAGAAGCAGGATTCGGCGGGGGAAGGTCATGTTGGGGATGGGGTGTTTTTTTTGCGGCGGGTATCCTGATAGAGGTAGTACATTCTCAGGCGCAGGAAGTCGAAAAGAGGCTCGAAAAGGATTTTGGAGCGTAAGGTGATGCGGCGCAGAAGCGGCAGGTGGGAGGCGCTGCGCTGGGCGGAGAGCAGGTCGTCCAGTTCGGCCAGTCGGCGGGTTGTGACCTGGCGGGCAAATTCCAGGTCGGCGGGCGGGTGGGGCGAAAGGCCGCGCTGTTGGCAGGTTTGCAGGTCGCGCAGGCGGGCGCGGTAGGCTGCGGCGTGGAGTTGCTGCCAGCCCAGCCAGCGCTGGCGGTGTTGGGCAAGCGAGGGGCGGCCTTGAGCGTCTTTAAGGCGGCCTGAATCGCGCCGGTAGAGGACGAGCGGTTCGTGAATGTAGCGGATTTCGCCAAGCAGGGCCGCCCGAAAGGGCAGCAGGATGTCTTCGGCGCGCACGTCTTCAGGGATGGGGCCAAAGAGGTCGAACAGGGTGCGCGTCCAGGCCTGGGTGGCGCCGTTGACGAGGGCCGGAACGCGGCGGGCGGCGTAGGCGCTGAGGGTGAGTTCGTGGGGTGAGATGGGGGCTTTGTGCAGGGGGTTTAAGGGGTGGCCGGCTTCGTCTATCCAGGTGGCGTTGGAGAAGATGGAATGCGCCTGCTGGCCCGATTGCTGCCAGGTTTCGTAAATTTGTTCGGCGCGCTGGGGCAGGGAGAGGTCATCCCCTGCGGCGATGATGACCAGTTCGCCCTGGGCGAGGCGCATGAGGTCGTTGATGTGGCCGATGAGTCCCAGGTTGCGCTCGGTTTGGCGAACGGTGACACGGTTGGGGCCGTGATAGGTTTCAGCGGCGCGCTGCAGGATGGCGAAGGTGTCATCGGGAGAGCGGTCGTCGGAGAGGATGATTTCGAGCGGGGTGTAGGTTTGGTTGAGGGCGGCCTGGGCGGCCTGGGCGGCGTATGTTGCCTGGTTGTAGGTGATGACGGCGAAGGTGAGCAGGGGGCGGTGGGTCATGAGGGTTTCCATCCCAGTCGGGCGCGGATGCGGTGGAGGTAGGCCTGGAAGACTTCTGGCCCGAACAGGCGGTAGAGGCAGCGCAGGGCGTAAATGCCGGTGAGCAGGGCCAGCAGCAGGCCGGCAGCAGCCATCCAGCGTGGGGGCAGCAGGTAGGTCAGGCCAAAGGCCAGCAGCACCGGCGGGGTGAGCAGGGCGGTTTGGGACAGGTTCTGGCGCGACCAGCCAAAGCCGGAGAGTTTGCGGGCGATGAGGGTGACGGCCAGGGTGTAGGCAACGTACATCATGAAAAAGGCGATGCCAATGCCGGGCAGACCAAGCAGGTTGACCAGGACGGTGAGCGCGCCGAGGTAGAACAGGTTGGTAAGCAGCTCGTTCCAAAAATAGAACGTCTTTTTTCCGCGCGCTAGCATGAGGTAGGCCAGCGGCCAGGAGTAAATGCGCAGGAAGGTGCCAAGCGCCTGCCAGCGCAAAATCTCGAAGGCGGTGACAAATTCATTCGAGTAGAGAATTTCGATGAAGAACGGGCCGAGGGCCAGCACGAGCAGGATGCCCGGCGCGGCGGCCAGCAGGCCGATTTCGACCTGGGCGTTCATCAGGCGGTTGCTTTCGGGGTTATCTTGAGAGAGCGAGGAGAGGTGGGGGAAGTAATCGGCGCCCATTGCGCCCAGGATGAATCCAATGTAGACGTTGGAGAGTGCGCTGGCGGCTTCGTAGAACCCGGCGGCTTCTAACCCAAGTTGGCGCAAGACCATCACGCGCACCAGGTAGCCAACGGCCAGGGTAACCAGCCCAGAGGCCATAAAGGCAAAGCCCAAGGCCAGCAGTTCTTTTGATTCTTGCCAGGTTTGTTGCCAGGTGAGGGTAACCGGTGCCAGCGGAATACGGCGGGCGTATCCCCAGGCGATGAACAGGGTGAGGGCGGCGGTGAGAATCAGGTAGGGGGCTATGCCTTGCAGGCCAAAGAAGTATAGCAGGGGCAGGCCAAGCAGTGTGCCGAGCGCAATGCCGAAGATGCTGGTTTTGGCAAGGTCACCGATGCGCCGCATGCCGCGAATGAGGGTGGTTTGGGCGGTTGCCAGCACGGTGCAGAACAAGGCCAGGGAGAGCAAGCCAATGGCCGGGGCGTGCGCGTCATCGCCAAAGGTCAGATGAGAGATGGGTTGGGCAAGCGCCAGGAAAATGAGCGCGCCCAAGAGGCCTAATCCAAAGGCGAGCCGCCGAAAGGCGCCGATGGAGCGTGAGATGCGCTCTTGCTCGCCGCTGCCGACCGATTCGGCAATCTGACGCACGCCGCTCGTTTCCAGGCCCATGCCTGTGGCCAGGCTGGCGAGTGCCAGAATGGCGTTGTAGACGCCCATCAGCCCTACCCCGCTGGGGCCAATGAGCAGGGCGGCGGCTTTGGCCTGCAAAATGCGAAACAGGACGTTGATTGCAGATGAGCCGCCGATGATGGTGGTGGATTTGATGACGCGGTTATGCAGGCTGGTCATAGGGCGTGGCGTTCCTTTATCTCTGTCCCTGGTTTGCCGGCGGAGCGTAGAAGAACGCTCTGACGGCTTCAACCACTTGCGCGGCGTCTTTCACGCTCAAATGCGGGCCAATGGGCAGGCTTAATGCTTCGCGGTGAATGGCTTCGCTGAGGGGGAAAGTGCCTGGCGGCAGGGAGAGTTCGCGGTAGGCTTCTTGCAAGTGGGGCGGCACGGGGTAGTGAATCATGGTGCCGATTCCATGCGCTTTGAGATGCGCCTGAAGCGCGTTGCGCTGGGGGGTGCGAACGACGAAGAGATGCCAGCAGGGGGTCATCTCATCTGGCACGTGCGGCAGAATCAGGCTGGTTTCGCGCAGTTCGCGCAGGTAAAAGTCGGCCAGGTGGGCGCGGCGGGCATTCCATTCGTCCAGGTGCGGTAGTTTGGCGCGCAGGAGAGCAGCCTGCAACTCATCGAGGCGGCTGTTGAAGCCTTTTTCGAGGTTGTAGTATTTGACCTTTGAGCCGTAGTTGCGCAAGGTTCGGATGCGCTCGGCCAGGGCCGGGTCGTTGGTGGTGACGGCGCCGCCATCGCCTAGGGCGCCCAGGTTTTTGCCGGGGTAGAAGCTCCAGCCGGCGGCGTCAGCCAGGTTGCCGGCCATCTTTCTCTTGTAGCGCGCGCCGTGCGCTTGGGCCGAATCTTCAATGACCTTGAGGCCGTGTTTGCGGGCCAGGACGTTAATTTCGTCCATTTCGGCGGTTTGACCGTAGAGATGCACCACCAGAATGGCTTTGGAGCGCGGGGTGATGGCAGCCTCGAGGCGGGCGGGGTCGAGGTTATACGTTGCTTCAACCGGCTCCACTGGCACAAGGCTGGCCCCAGAATACGAAACGGCCAGCCAGGTGGCAATGTAGGTGTTGGAGGGGACGATGACTTCATCGCCAGGGCCAATATCATAAGCGCGCAGGATGAGATGGAGCGCTTCCAACCCGTTGCCCACGCCCACGCAATAGTCCGCGCCTACATAACGCGCAAATTCCTGCTCGAAGGCTTGCACTTCCTCGCCCAGGATGTACCAGCCGGAGCGCATCACCCGCTGCCAGGCCGCGTCGAGTTCGCTTTGTAACTCGAGATAGGGCGATTTCATGTCGAGAAAGGGGATTTCACGCATCTTGGGCCTTCTTTTCTTCAACAAAGGTATCGTAATTGCGGATGTAATCTGCCGCGTCATAGACATCTGAAGCCAGTACGAGTAGGACGGCCTCAGCGCTGTATTTGTATTGAATGCCCCACACCATAGGGGGCAGGTATAGCCCCAGGTTGGGTTTATCGAGGACCACTTCTTCGCGGGTTTGGGCGTCATCCAGAACGACCGAACACGAACCTTTCAGGCAGACCAGAAACTGGTGCTGCGCACGATGGGCATGTTCGCCGCGCACTTCAAGCGAGGGGACATCGAAAATGACAAAGTATCGTTTGGGGTGAAAGGGCAGGTGTTTGTCGTATTCGCCAAAAGTCAGGCTGCCGCGTAAATCTACAATTTTTGGTAGTTGAATGAGCCGCGCGCCTTGCACGCGCAATTGCGGCAGGCTCTCGGCGCTGCTTTGGGGCGCGAGGGCGCGGGTATCTGCGGTGTTGACATAGCCCCGAATGCGGGCCGGGTTGCCCGCCACAATGGCATAAGGCGGCACATCACGGGTGACCACCGCCCCCGCTCCGATCATCGCGTGCGCGCCGATGGTGATTCCGGGCAGAATGGTGGCGTTTGCGCCAATGGAAGCGTTGTGGCAGACGCGGGTTTGCAGGAATTTTTCGGGGTAGTGTTTGCTGCGTGGGAAGCGGTCATTGGTGAAGGTGGCGTTTGGCCCCACGAAAACGTCATCTTCCAGGCGTATTCCGTCCCAGACCTGTACGCCGCACTTGATGGTCACGCGGTTCCCTATGATGACGTCGTTTTCGACGAACACGCCATCGTTTAAGTTACAGTCTTTGCCAATTTGAGCGCCGGGTAACACATGCGCAAAGGCCCATACGCGCGTTCCCTCGCCAATTTGAGCGCCGGGTTCCACAATTCCTTGCGGGTGAACAAAATAGGATGACATAGGAGACTCTCGATGTGTCAGGATGGATGTTCTTCTGACAATTGTACTGCTGGAATGCAGGCAGACAGCGCAATTGCCAGAAGAACCGGGCAAATTTCATCCTCTTGTGTGAGAAGAAGCCGAATTTACTTTTCCTCGCTTACGCTCACCAGCACAGCGCGCACCATGCGGCGGTGGAGGTAATTGCCCTTTGCTGTGTCGAAGCTTTCGCAGGTGACCAGCGTCAGCCACGATTGTGTTTCGCGTTTCATCACCTGTGTAATGCTGCGCGGCGAGAGCAAGGTGTTGCTTTGCACTTCGTAGGTAAAGACCTTGCCCCAGGCGCGGATGATGATTTGGTCGCCAAAACGCAAGCTTTTCAGCCCATAAAACGGGCCGGGGCGGTTGAGGGCATCCCAAACATGGGCGGTGATGACCGAATTGCCGGCGGTGGTGGGGAAGGCCGAACCATTGAGATAGCCAGCCTGCTTATAGAGCCAGGTTACATCCCAACCGTTTTCGGTGAACGGCACGCCCACAATGTCCATCTTTACGCCCAGGCGTGGAATTTCAAGAGTCAGCCCCGAATAGGCCGCGTACATTTTACTGGCAGGCTGGGTGGGCAGGTCGGTGAGCATGCCCGGCTCAAAACCGGTGGAGGGGATGAGAACGCCGCTTAAATCGAGGGGCTTGCTCTCTTCTTCGATTGGCCCGCCGCCCACGTTACGCGCCGCCATAATGAAGTTGCGGGTGAAATCGGTGCGCTCGGTTGCGCCATCGCCCGCCAGACGGTTGCCCGCCAGGTCGGTGATGGAGGTTGTGCCGCACACGATGAGCCGGTATACGCCATTGGGCAAGCCCCCGCCGCCGTTCAGGTTGAGCGTGGCGGTGAAGGTGGTGTTGTTATAGGTCACTGTGTCAATCAGGGTGGGAAAGTCGCCGCCGGTGACACCCGCAGAACAAGAATCGGTCTGAATGCCGTCGCCGTTGTCTTGCACCAGCAGGTAATTGGCCGGGTTGGTTACATCGTTGGGGCCGCTATCGCCGGTTGGGTTGTTTACATCTTCGCTGAAGCGTACCAGCAGTTGCGTCACATTAACCGTCACGATTTCCAGCTCGGCAAGCGAGCCATCGCCGGTATCGGGAACGCTGCCGACACCGTTCGCCAGCACGGTGGGTGGGGTCAGGTCAATGGTGTAAAACTCGCCCGTAAACGGAACGCCAATCAGCGGGTTGCCTGCGCCGTCTGAAATGCCGCTTGCATTGGTCAGATTCAGTCCAACCGTGCCTTCGCCGGTGCCAGCGCTGACAACGGCCGTGTACGAAGCGCCGCTGCCGGTCACGCTCACCAGGGCTGCGCCGCTCACGCCGGTGGTTGCCAGCGAGAAATTCGCGTCTGAAACGCCCGTCACCGGCTTGGAGAAGGTGATTGTAAAGGTAACGCTGGTGGCGGTGGTTGGGTTCGGGTCGGCGCGGGCAATTGAAACCACCTGCGGGTTGAGTTTTTCGATGAGGTAGGTTTCTCCCACAAAGGGCAGGCCGCTCAGCGGGTTTCCGGCGAGGTCGGTGAGCCCGGCGCTATTCACCAGGTTCAGGCCGAGCGTGCCATCGCCCGCGCCCGTGTTCACGCTCACGGTGTAATTCGCGCCGCTGCCGCTGATAGAGGTGATCGAAGCGCCGGTGATACCAATGGCAGGCAAACTGAAGTTGGCCGCCGAAAGTCCGCTGACCGACTCGCTCAGGGTCACATCGAAATCCACCGAGGCGGCATTGGTTGGGCTGGGGTTGGCGCGGGTGATGGAGAGCACGGTTGGGGCGATATTATCCACAACGAAGGTGGATGAGGGACCCGCCGCCGCGCTGGAATTGCTGGCCAAATCGAACGCGATTCCCGCTGCGATGGAGATTCCCAGCGTCCCGTTCCCGCTGATTCCGCTGACCGTTATGGTGGGCGTTGCGCTCGCTCCATCCGTCACCGTAACTGTGCCGGTTGCTGTGCCGGTGGCATGGAGAGTGACATCGCCAGGGGTCAGGTTGACTGTGCTGGCGCCGCTGACTGTGACCGCGAAGGTGACCGGCCCGCTGTTGGTGACCGCCAGGCTGGGCGCGCCGAGGGTCACAACCGGCGGGGTGGTATCGTAAGTGACGGTGTTATCTGTGCTGGTGCTTGCAAGGTTGTCGTTTCCGCTGGCATCTTGGGCGGCGCCTGCTGGAATGGCGGCACTGACTGTGCCATCGTTTGCCATGCCGCTCACTTCGAGGGTGTAAACCGCTCCCGAA
>DAOUBQ010000103.1:0-21815 GCA_034432755.1 Anaerolineales bacterium | reverse complement strand
TGTTTAACAGGATAGACAGGATAAACAGGATGTTTTCGCCCTGCTTTGCGCGCGGCTTATCCCGAAATCCTGTCTATCCTGTTTGTTTTTTAGCCTGAAACCAGACTTTGAGAAAGCCATGCTGGTGATTCTCCATGAGTTGATAAGGAAGAAAAATCTTTGTCAAACGATAGTAGACTTGGGTTACGCGCCACGAAAATCGAATTCCGTGTAAAATCATTTCATACGCATTTCTAATGTCCTTTTTCTAAAAGATTGAGGCGCCCTTTGCTATAATCACCGTCAGCATGGGTTACCCTCCCAGAAGGGGACAATTTCCCGTGCAACGAAAGGATGGCTGCACAATGATGCGATTTGACCGATTCACCGAGCGAGCCCAAGAAGCCGCCCAGCGCGCTGCGGAGATTATCCAGCGTTACGGGCATAATCAGATAGATACCGAGCATATCCTGCTGGCGTTGATTGAACAGCCTGGCGGAGTGATTCCCCAAATTCTGAACCATCTCAACGTCAACGCCCAGGCCCTGGCCGACCGGCTGGACGCCACCCTGCGTGCCACCCCCAAGGCCAATATCTTTGGCGGGGGCGGGGCAGGGCAAATTTTCATCACTCCCCGCGTTAAGCGCATTATAGACCTGGCAAACGAGGAAGCCAACCGGCTGCGCGATGAATACATTTCGACCGAACACATCTTCCTGGCAATTTTGACCGAACGCAGTACCCCGGCGGCACGTGTGTTGGAGAGCGCCGGGATTACCCGTGAGCGGGTCTACGAAGCCGTCCAACAAATTCGGGGCGGGCAGCGCGTGACCGACCCGCAGGCTGAAACTCGCTACCGCACCCTCGAAAAATACTCCCGCGACCTGACTCAACTGGCCCGCGAGGGCAAGCTCGACCCGGTGATTGGCCGCGACAACGAAATCCTGCGCCTTATCCAGATTCTCTCGCGCCGCACCAAGAACAACCCGGTGCTGATTGGTGAAGCAGGTGTCGGCAAGACTGCTATCGTGGAGGGACTGGCCCAGAAAATTGCCAACAACGACGTGCCGGAGATTTTGAGTGGTAAAAAAGTTGTCGCCCTCGACCTGGGTGCCATGATTGCCGGTTCCCGTTTCCGCGGTGAGTTTGAGGAGCGCCTGAAGGCCGTCATGGAGGAAATCCAGCGTTCACAGGGCGACATCATCATGATGATTGACGAATTGCATACCGTCGTCGGTGCGGGCGCGGCTCAGGGGGCGATGGACGCCTCCAACATGCTCAAACCAGCCCTGGCGCGTGGCGAATTGCAGTGTATCGGCGCGACCACGCTGGATGAGTTCCACAAGCACATCGAGAAGGATGCTGCCCTTGAGCGCCGTTTTGCCCCGATTTATGTTGATGAACCCAAGCCGGAAGATGCGGTCAAGATGCTCAAGGGCTTGCGCGACCGTTACGAAGCCCATCACAAAATCCGCTATTCCGACGCCGCGCTCGAAGCCGCCGTGCACCTGGCCGACCGCTATGTTACCGACCGTCATTTGCCTGATAAAGCCATTGATCTGATGGACGAAGCCGCCGCCAAACTGCGCGTAGCGCTCTATTCGATGCCGCCTGAACTGAAGGACATGAAAAACGAAATTGACAAGCTGGCCGCCGAAGAAGAGCAGGCCGGTCTCTCGCGCGAATATGAACGCGCCGCTCAGAAGAAATCGGAACGGCTGCGTCTGGAAGCGGAATATCATGCAAAGCGGGATAAATGGGAAGCCGAGAATCAAATTGACGAGGTGGTGGATGTCAACGATATTGCCGAGGTTGTCCACCAGTGGACCGGCATCCCAGTCAACCAGATGATGGAGACCGAGTTTGAAAAACTTCTGCACATGGAAGAACGCCTGCACGAGCGCATCATTGGTCAGGAAGAAGCTATTCATGCCATCTCCGACGCTATTCGCCGCGCCCGCAGCGGCCTCAAGGATCCCAGCCGTCCGATTGGCTCGTTTATCTTCATTGGACCAAGCGGCGTCGGCAAGACCGAACTTGCCAAGGCTTTGGCCTGGTTCATGTTCGACGATGAGGACGCCCTGGTGCGAATCGACATGTCGGAATACCGCGAACAGCATACCGTGAGCCGTCTGTTTGGCGCACCGCCCGGATACGTCGGCTATGAGGAAGGCGGCCAGCTGACCGAGGCCGTCCGCCGCCGCCCGTACCGGGTTCTCCTGTTCGACGAAATTGAAAAGGCGCACCCTGAAGTGTGGAATGCGTTATTGCAAATTCTAGACGATGGCCGTATGACCGACGGCCAGGGCAATGTGGTTGATTTCCGTAACACCGTCCTGATTATGACCAGCAACCTGGGCACAGAATATGTTCGCAAGGGCGGCACGCTTGGATTCGTGCAGAAGACCGGTGATGACAGCGAACGCGAATCGCATGAAAAAATCGAAAAGGCCCTCAAGGGCGCGTTCCGCCCTGAATTTCTGAACCGCATTGATGAAATCATCATGTTCTCGCCGCTCAGCCTGGCGCAAATGGAGCAAATTGTTGACTTGCAGATGAAAGAAGTGCAGGCGCGTCTGAACGAGTATGGAGTTCAGGTCACGTTGACCCCTGCTGCCCGCACCTGGCTTGCCAAACAGGGCTACGACCCGGCCTTTGGCGCCCGTCCGCTGCGCCGCGCCATCCAGAAATTCATCGAGAGCCCGCTTTCGGTGGAACTGCTCTCCAGGAAGTATGAAAAAGGCGGCAGCGTGACGGTGGATGTGGAAGATGATAAAGTGGTGTTTCGGTAAAAAACGCAGTTGATTCAGGCTGCGAATTGCCACTTGCACAGCCAGCGTTCCAGCCAATCCACCGAGAAATACATTCCCAGGCCGAGCAGGCTCATTGCCAGCACCCCGGCGTACATAACCGGGTAATCAAGCAGGCTGCTACCCTGGTAGTAAAGGTAATATCCAAGGCCTTGCCTGGTTGCGAAGGACTCGGCGATATATAACACGGCCACTGCCGTCCCCACGCTTTGGCGCAATGCTGTCAGTATGGCAGGCAGGCTGGCCGGCAGGTAGACATACCGAAACAAAGCCCGGCGTCCCGCGCCGAGGCTGCGCACCGACTGGATTAATTCGGGCCGCAGGTTGGCGGCCTGGTCGCGTACCAGCACCAGGATTTGAAAGAACAAGATGATGAAGATAATGAAAATTTTGGATGAGTCGCCAACGCCGAAGAAGAGCAAGACGATGGGCAGGAAGACCACTTTGGGGCTGGGATAGAGCAAGTAAATGAGCGGAGAAGCCAGCCGGTTCAATCGCCGCGATTGGCCGAGCGCCAGCCCAAGCGGCGCTGCCGCCAGAACAGCGAGCAGCATTCCCGCAGTCACTCGCCACAGGCTGACCAGGAAGTGCTTCCCCAGCGCGCCACCGCTTAGTTCTTGCCAGAAAACGAGCAATACTGTCCCTGGCGCAGGCAGGATAGGTTGCCTGAATAGCCATGCGGCAATCTGCCAGATGGTTATCATGAATAGGAAAGTTAAGGCCAAGTCACGTCGGCGGATGGGCATGAACTTCGATTATACCGTCCGATTGGTAGACTCCGAAGTCTTCCCACATCGGACAAAATGGGGAGATTTTTGGCTCTGTTCTGGGCTTGACATGCCCCTTCTGCCGCGTATAATCATGCCTGAAAGACAGCCCGGAGACAAGTAGCCCTTTCGCCCGTTCAGAGACCTGCCGGTTGGTGCGAGGCAGGCGGTCAGGCGGCCAAATCCCCTCCGGCGTAAGTCGAAATTTATTTCGACTTATGTTGCTCTCGCAGGTGCGGTGAGACGAAATTAATTTCGTTCTACCCAGTAAGAGAGCCGGGGAAGCCCGTTATAGCGCAGACCGAGGCGCCTCCATCCCGGCCTTTCCCCATTTTTTTCAAAATGGGGAAAGGTGGCGAAGCCGGAAGGGGGGCGCAAACGCAGGTGGTACCACGAGCCGCCCCTCGTCCTGCACAGGAGGGGCGGTTATTTTATTCACTGTACAGGAGGTACACCCATGTTAGACATCAATCTCATCCGGGAAAACCCGGAACTCGTCCGCAAGGCGCTGCGTGACCGGCAGGACGACCCTGCCCCGGTGGACGATATTCTGACCCTCGATGCCAAACGCCGTGCAATGATTGCCGAGGTGGAGGCGCTCAAAGCGGAACGCAATGCCGTCTCGAAGGAGATTGGCAAAATGAAAGACCCGGCGGAGCGCCAGGCCAAAATCGAGGCGATGCGCGTCGTGGGTGATAAGGTCGCGGCGCTCGATAATGAACTCGCCGAGGTCGAAGGGCAGTTGACCGCGCTGGTTGCCACCCTGCCCAACATCCCCGACCCGCGCACGCCTTACGGTAAGGATGACAGCGAGAATGTGGTCATCAAGACGGTTGGCGAGCCGCGAAACTTTGATTTTGCGCCCAAACCGCATTGGGACCTTGGCCCGGCGCTAGGGATTATTGATTTTGAGCGCGGCACCAAGTTGACCGGTTCACGCTTTTACGTCTTGAGCGGGGCCGGGGCGCGGCTTCAGCGGGCGCTGATTGCCTGGATGCTCGACCTGCATATCCGCCAGGGATACCGTGAACAATACCTGCCGTTCATGGTCAAGGCGGCAACCGTATTTGGCGCAGGGCAGTTGCCGAAGTTTGCCGATAATCTTTATAAAGACCATGAGGAAGACTATTACTTTGTGCCGACTGCGGAAATTCCTCTCACCGGTTTGCACATGGACGAAATCCTGGACGAGGCCAGCCTGCCGCGCCTTTACACTGCTTACACTCCCTGCTTCCGCCGCGAGAAGATGAGCGCCGGGCGCGATGTGCGCGGTATCAAACGCGGGCATCAGTTTGACAAAGTGGAAATGTATATTTACTGCAAGCCAGAAGACAGCGAAGCGATGCACCAGAAAATGCTGGCCGATGCCGAAGAGACTTGCGCCCTGCTTGGAATCCCGTACCGCGTTAAACGCCTTTGCACCGGCGATATCGGATTTGGCGCGGCGATAACCTACGACCTGGAACTGTGGTCGCCGGGCTGCGATGAGTGGCTGGAAGTCTCATCTGTCTCCAATGTGACCGATTTTCAGGCGCGGCGGGCGAACATTAAGTACCGCCCGGCGGATGGTGGTAAGGCGCGCCTGCTGCACACCCTCAACGGTTCGGGCTTGGGCCTGCCCCGCACGCTGATTGCCGTGATGGAAAATTACCAGCAAGCCGATGGCTCAATTGTGGTGCCAGAAGTGCTGAAGCCCTGGATGGGCGGGATGGATGTCATCACGCCTTAATTGCGGTCAAGCAGAATGGACGACGTTATTCTGGCCGTTCGTCCTGCTTTAAGGAGCGTTGCTGATGATTGATTGGCCGTTGTTGAGCGAAATCTTGATGCAATCTCTCACCCTGACTTTTATGCTGGTCGGGTTGGTTGGGTTGCTGGTCCCCATATTTCCAGGGATTGCGGTCATCTGGCTGGCGGTGGTGGTTTACATGCTCTATGCCGCGCTCAATGGTCTGATGACCGGCTGGGACTGGTTACTGTTTGTGCTTATCACCATCCTGGCGGCTATTGGCGGGGTGGTAGATAACATCATCATCACGGCCAAATTACGCGAGACCGGCACGCCCTGGCGTTCGATTGGCATTGGGCTGGCGATTGGCCTGATTTCGAGTTGCTTTCTCACCCCCCTGGCGGCGCTGGTCATCACCCCGCTTGCGCTCTATGGGGTCGAATATCTCCGCCTGCGGGATGCCCGGTCGGCCTTTGATTCGGCCAAAGGCTGGTTGATTGGCTTCGGCTGGACCTTCCTGACGCTGTTTGCGATTGGGGTGGTGATGATTGGTTTATGGCTATTGTGGGTGTGGCTGTGAGAACGAATGGTTTGCGGCAAAAGGGATAAGCCGGTGTCGTCAACGGATGTTAAGCGGATGAGCGGATGCGGGGAGGATGTTCCGGCTGAAAATGTTCGAGATGGAAAAACGCCCAGGCGCGGTGATGTGCTTGGGCGTTTGCGTTGATGCGATTCTCTGTGCAATCAATTGCGCGTTACAGTTCCACGGGGTTCGCTAACAGGGCGGCGGTCAGTTTGATGGCGTTTTGCACGTCGTTGTAGTCCACCATTTCACTCGGCGAGTGAACGTAGCGGCAGGGGATGGAAATGCAGCCAACCGGCACGCCGGCGCGGACGAGTTGCATGGCGCGCGCGTCGGTGGTGCCGCCCAGCAGCACTTCGCGCTGGTAAGGGATGCTATGCTTTTCGGCGGTGCTGACCATCCACTGGATGATGCGCGGGTCTGATAACATGCCACCGTCTTTGATTTTGATGGCCGGGCCTTTGCCGAGCGCAATGTCGAAGTGTTTGCGGCCGGGGGTGTCGCCCCAGCCGGTCACGTCCAGGCTGAAGCCCAGGTGGGGGTCAATGTCGAAGGCGGAGGTCTCGGCGCCGCGCGTGCCGACTTCTTCCTGGGTGGTGAAAACGAAGTACACTTCGTTGGGTGTCTCACGGAGGGTGCGCAGGGCTTCAATGGCAACCAGGCAGCCGATGCGGTCATCCATGCTTTTTGCCACGAGCCGGTCGCCCAAGTCCAGGAAGGGACGCTCGAAGGCGGCTACCTGGCCGATTTTGATGGGGCAATCGGCGCGGCTTTTGGCGCCAACGTCAATGAACATTTTTTCGATGGCGGGTGTGTCGGTTGGTTTGTCGAGCGGTTCGGTGTAGATAATGCCTGGCTGGCCGCTGTAGAATCGAACGCGCGCGCCCATCAGCATTTGCGGGTATACCCCGCCGATGGTGGTGAAGCGCACAAAGCCGTTTTCGTCAATGTGGCTGGCAATCAGCCCGATTTCGTCCATGTGGGCGGCGACCATGATTTTCTGGCCGCCTTTGCCTTTGCGGGCGATTAAGTTCCCCAGAGCGTCTACATGCACTTCATCAGCCAGGGGTTCAATTTCAGCGCGGATGACTTCGCGGATGGCGGCTTCGTAGCCGGAGGGGGAAAAGGTTTCGGTGAGTTTTTGAAGGAGATTTTTCATGAGATTGGATGGGAGGGGTTAGAGGTAGCGAGCGAAAAATTGTTTGATATGCTGTTTGGGGTGAACCACAAAAACGTTGAGGGGCATGTTTTGATATTGTTGCAACAATATCAAAACTTCTTCGATTTTTTGAATGCGTTTTTGAAACACTTCAAGGCGTACCATGTCCTAGAATCCTCTGCTTAAGAGCCCGACGTTGTACGTTCAGGTAGGGCAAGAAATCCCAATATTCACGCGCGATACGAGAAGTATATGTGCCGGGGTCAAATTCAGGCGTTCGATAGAGAAGTCGATTGTGGCGCACTGCCTCAAAGCGCAGCACTACATCTTGGGTATCGAGGATAACCAGGTCAATGCGGTCATACACCTTGCGAATCAGGTCAGCCATCATTTCGAGCATGTGTTCGCGTGCTTTTTCATCGCGCGGGACGATGGCTAAATCCACGTCACTGTCGAAGCGAGGTTTCCCAGCGGCATAAGAGCCAAACAGGTACACCGCCAACACCGATGGGTATTTGCAAAAAATCTGGGGGATGGCTTCCAGGTTGGGCGGCCTTTTGGTGAGCATATACTCATTATACAAGGTTTCAGGCAAGGTTTCAGGCAGGTAAGGTCAGTATCTCGCCTGGGCTGAACGTTTTGACTTCGTTTTTGGTGATGATGTACACGCTCTGGCGCCCCATCACCGTCCATTGGCTGCTGAGTTTGCCAATCAGGGCGGTCTCCTCGTCCAGCCCAAGCACATACTCGTCGGCGGGGAGGAGCGGCTGGAGCATGGGGATGGTGACGCTGCGCCAGGTGAGCATTTGGTCGAAGTGTGGCACGATGTGGCTTTTTGGCAAAATGCCAAAAACACGCTTCTGGCGCAGGCCAAAGGTGCGCCAATCGGGTAGAAATTCGCCGATGAACATCGCCCCGGCGGAGCAGCCTGCGAAGGCCGCGCCGCGCCCGGTGGCTTTTTGAACGGCTTCCCAGGCGCGCGTGCCGTTTAGGGTTTCGTAGAGGTAATGCGGTTTGCCGCCGGAAAAGTAGATTAAATCAGCCTGTTCGATTTGGGCGGCAAAGGCCGGGTCATTGGCTTCGGCGCGGTTGGTGATGGGCAAAGAGGTGACCTCCGCGCCCAGCGCCCGGAAATGTTCCTCGCCCATTTTCATCCAACGCCCGACGGAGGCTGCACCCTCCTGCCCGGCGGCGGTTGGCAGGCAGATAACGCGCGGTGTTCGCCCATTTGCGCCGCACTGAGCAAGCAGGGAACGGTCGGTGTCGTTCATCACTGGCAGGTATTCACCGGAGCCGAGCAGGGCGATGAGTCCGTTCATGGGATGGCGAATAGTCAGTCCGCGTTATGGCCTGTCTGCCTGGAGCAATTCCGGTGATATTCGTTTCAGCGCCGCTGAAATCAACGCCAGGGTGTGTTCCCAGTCGTCCATACGCGCCAGGCTGATGGCGGTGTGGGTGTACCGATGGGGAACCGAGACGGATACAGTTGGCACGCCGGCGCGGGATCGGTGGATGGCCCCGGCGTCTGTCCCGCCGCCGCCGGGTTGCCGGAACTGATAGGGGATTTTTGCTTCATCTCCGGTTTCGGCCAGGAAGCGCACCAGGCGCGGGTCGTTGAGCGTTCCGGCGTCGAAGGTGTAGATGGCCGGGCCGCCGCCCAGTTTGGTGTTGTAGAAGGTGTTTTCACCGCCATCGTGAACGGGCAGGTCGTTGGCGGGGGTGGCGTCTATGGCAATGGCTATATCGGGGTTGAAGTGATAGGCCGCCACTTTTGCCCCGCGCAGGCCGATTTCCTCCTGCACCGAAAAGGACAGGCACAAGTCGAGATGGGCGGGGGCCGTTTTGAGCAAGTCAATCAAGATGACACAGCCAATGCGGTTGTCAATGGATTTTGCCATCATGGACGGGCCAACCTGTTTGAATTGGGTGGCAAACGTGGCCCGGTCACCCACTTTGGCCTTTCCACTGGGGCCAACGTCAATCCGTAGCGCATCGAGCGGGATTTTTTTCTGGCGTTCCTCGGCAGTGGTCAGGTGAATGGGACGCGCGCCAATCACGCCGGGGATTTTGTCTTTGCCGACCAGCACCTGCTTGCCCGGCAACTGGCGGACATCAATGCCGCCGACCAGTTCAAAGCGATACAGCCCATCTCCCTCATCTGAAACCAGCATAAAGCCGACTTCGTCCATGTGGCAATCGAGCATCACTTTGACTTTGTTCTCGCCAGCACCGTTCTTGGTAACAAGCACATTGCCGAGCGCATCCACTTTGACCGAGTCGGCGTAGGGTTGTACTTCTTCGAGGATTATCTTGCGCACTTCGCCTTCATCGCCCGAAACGGCGCAGGCGTTGCAGAGTTTTTCGAGCAGTTTGATTTGGGCATTCGAGATATTGGGCATGTTAATCTTCCCAAACAATCTTTTCGACGAAATCTGGCTCCAGGCTGGCAATGAACTCGGCCAGCAGCCGCCCGGCGCGTTGAATGTCTTTCAGCGAGACCATCTCAACCGGGGTGTGCATGTAGCGCAACGGGATGCCAATCACCATCGTGGGGATGCCCTCGGCGGTGATTTGGGTGGCGTAGCCATCGGTCCCCGACATGCGCGGCGTGACTTCGGGCTGGAAGGGGATTTCAAGTTTTTCGGCCAGCTCTTTCAGGGCTTTGTAGAGATAGGGGTGCATGTTGGGACCCATCGTCAGGGTTGGGCCTTTGCCGAGCGGCATGGTCTGCCAGTCGTTGGCGCCGGGGCCTTTGGCGAAAGTGACATCAATGGCAATTGCAATCTGCGGGCGAATTCCGAAGGCCGAGGTGAATGCGCCGCCCAGCGAAACTTCCTCTTGCACAGTGGCGACCGCCCACACATCCCATAGGTGCGATTTTTTCTGGAGTTCTTCGAGTGCCACCGTTAACACGGCCACCGAAGCGCGATTATCGAGCGTGTGGCCCGAAATGACCTCGCCAGCCAACTCTTTGGGTTCGGTGGCAAACGAGACCGGGTCGCCAGTGCGCACTTTGGCGGCGACTTCCTCCGGCAGGAGGCCCAAGTCAATCAGCAGGTGTTCCAATCCCACCACGCCATCGCTCACCGAGACGGGCAGGGCGCGCGCCGGAGGCATGACCACAATGCCGGGCAGTTCCTCGCTGCTGGCCGAAGCGTGGACGATGACCGGCGTGCCTGGCAGGATGCGCGGGTCAATGCCGCCCACCTGCGTAAAATGCAGAAAGCCATCGGCGATGGAGGTGACCATCATGCCAATCGCATCCATGTGAGTGGCAATCATAATGGATGGGCGCGGTTCGGGGCCTGCGCCTTTTTTGAGCGCTTCAAGCGAACCAAGGCGGCTCAGGCGGGTTTCATCCACGAGCGGGCGCCACTTTCCCGTGATGAGTTGGGTGGCGGGGGTCTCGTAGGATGAAATCCCGGCGGTGGATAGGAGGGATTTCAGGAAGGGAGTAATTTCAGGCATGGCAGGCCATCAGGGAGTAGGGGTTTCGGTTGCTGTGGCTGTTGGTGTGGCAGTCGGCGGAACGGGGGTGTTGGTAAAGGTTGGCGAGGGTGGAATGGGCGTTACCGAAGGCGTAAACGTTGCGGTTGGCGGCACAGAGGTTGCCGAAGGTGTAAAGGTAAACGTGGGCGGCAAGAAGGGGGTCACCGTTATGGTGGGGGTTGGGGTGGGGGTGCCGGTTGGGGTGGGTGTTTCGGTGGGGGTGAAGGTCAGGGTCGCCGTCAGGATGCCGGGCGTAGGGCTTGGCCCAAAGGTGGGAAATTGCGTGGCGGTGGGGATGAAAATGACCAGTGTGTTAGTGGCCGTCAGGGTGATGGTGGGCGTGGGGGTCGGCGTGGGCGGTTCGGGGCGGAATCGCAACGCCACCCAGCCCAGGCAGTAACAGGGGATGGTGGCCAGGATGATGGCGATGAGGGTTGCGCGTCGGCGGCTGGTGGTTTCGTCTGAAGAAAACATATTGCTATCATAACAGATGTGCCAAAGCCGGGCAAGCAAAATGCCCTGCTTTAAGCAATTCTAACAAACGCCAGAAATTCACCGCGAAGCCCGCCAAGAACGCAAAGACGCCCTTGAACCCTTGACGTTCTTCGCGCTCTTGGCGGTAAAAAATTCAAAATGTTCGGTAGAGAATTTCAGATTTGGAATTGCTGTGCTCATCTTGAACATCTTGCCCATCCTGTTTGTCTTTAACAGGATAGACAAGATGATTGCGGTAAAATCGGGTCATGATCCCTCTGCAGCTCAAACTCTCCGGCTTTCTTTCGTACCGCGACCCGGTGGAAGTGGACTTCACCTCCTTCGACCTGGCCTGCATCTCCGGCCACAACGGGGCGGGCAAATCCTCCCTGCTCGATGCCTTCACCTGGACTTTGTTTGGCGAAGCCCGCAAACGCGGTGAAGAACTTATTCACGCCGCCAGTGACGCCGCCGATGTGACGCTCACCTTCCTCTACGAAGAAAACACCTATCGCGTCCGGCGCATTTTGGGGCGGGGGAAAAGCACGGTCCTCGAATTCCAGATTCAAGATGCCGACCGCTGGCGCCCGCTCACCGAAGCCACCACCCGCGCCACCCAGGCCCGCATCGAAAGCATCTTGCGCCTTGATCACGACACCTTCGTCAACGCCTCGTTTTTTCTGCAAGGCAAAGCCGACCAGTTCACCCAGCAAAAAGCCAGTGAGCGCAAGCGCATTCTGAGCAGCATCCTCGGCCTGGAGGTGTGGGAAACCTATAAAGCCCGCGCTGCCGAGCGCCGCAGAACCGTTGAAGCCGAGCTACAGAACCTCAATGGCCGTTTAGAAGAAATCAACACCGAGTTGAGCGAAGAAAGCGTGCGCAAGGAACGCTTGAAAGCCCTCGAAGGCCAACTGAAACAACTCGAAGCCTTACGCGCGGCCAAAGAAGCAGACCTAAAGCGGGCCGAAAAGATGCGGAATTTACTCGACAGTCAGCGGAAGCAGGTCGAGACGCTTGCTTCTGCGCTGGAGCGTTCTCGCCGCGAGCGCGACCTGCTCACCAGCCGTCTCGCCGCGCGAGAGGCCGAATCTGCATCCCAAGCCGCTCTCGTTAAGCGCGCCGCTGAAATCGAATCCCGTTACCGCGCGTGGGAGGCGGCCCGCGCCGACCTCGCCAAATGGGAAGCCGTTGCCGGACAGTTCCGCGAAGCCGAAAAACGCCGCCAACCCTTTTTAGAGGCCATCCATGCTGAGCGGGCAAGATTGGAGCAAGAAAGGCAGTTGCTCAGTAATCAGTTATCCGTTATCAGTGAACAGAAATTGTTAATGGCGAATTTGAAGCCGGAGATAGAACTGGCCGAAAAAGCCTTGCTTGAGGCTGAAACCCGCCTGGCGCGGCGGACGGACATAGACATCAAATTGCGCGAGGAGCGCGAGCGTTTGGTTGAATTGGACGGCGAAAACAAACGCCTGAAACTCGAAATGGACGACTTGAAAACCCGTCTCGACCAGGTTTCTGCCATCGAAGGCGCGGCTTGCCCATTGTGCGGCCAGCCGCTGACCGGGGCGCACCGCGCCGCGCTCAGCAAACAAATTCAGGCCGAGGGAAAAGAGAAAGGCGACCGCTGGCGGGCCAACAAAAACATCATGGAAACGCTTGCCGCCGAGGTTAAAGACCTCGAAGCGCGGTTGAAGGGCCTGGCTAACGTGGAAGATGAGCGGGTGAAGTGGACGGCGCAGCTCTCCTCGCTGGGTGAACGTCTCGAAACGGCGAAACAGGCCACCGCCGCGTGGGAAGCGGGCGGTGAAAAGCGTCTCGCCGAAGTCGAATGCTTGCTGAACGGCGAAGCGTTTGGGCAGGAATCCCGCTCCCAATTATCCAAAATAGACAGTGAACTGGCCGCGATGGGCTACGACCTGGCCGCGCACGAAGCCGCCCGCCTGGCTGAGCAAGAAGGGCGTGTAGCCGAAAAAGAATGGCTGGATTTGGAGAAGGCGCGCGCTGCTTTAGAGCCGCTCGAACGCGAGATGGGCGAGTTGCGCGCGCAAATCGCAAATCTAAACTCTGAAATCGAAAATCAAGAAGATGCGTATGCGGCGGCGGTGGCGGCTTTGCAAGAGGCCGAAGTGCAAGTCCCCAGTTTGGACGCTGTGGAGCGCGAGTTTTACAACCTGAAAGAGCAGGAAAATGACCTGAATCAGCAGGTGGGTATGGCGCGCCAAATGGTGACGGTGTTGGAAAGCCGCCGGGCGCAGAAAAAGCAGTTGGAGGCTGAGCGCGAGGCTTGCGCGCTGGAGATTGGGCGCTATAAAACGCTGGAGCGCGCTTTTGGCAAGGACGGTGTGCCGGCGCTGCTCATTGAACAGGCCTTGCCGCAAATCGAGGAAAAGGCGAACGAATTGCTCGACCGGCTCTCGAATGGCGCGATGAGCGTGCGCTTTGTGACTCAGGCCGGGTATAAGGACAAAAAACGCGAGGATTTGAAGGAAACCCTCGATATTCAGATTAGCGATGAAGCCGGCACGCGTGATTACGAGATGTTTTCGGGGGGCGAGGCTTTTCGGGTCAATTTTGCCATCCGGCTGGCGCTTTCGGAAGTGTTGGCGCGGCGCACCGGGGCGCGACTGCAAACCCTGGTCATTGATGAAGGCTTCGGCTCGCAAGATGCGCTTGGACGCCAGCGCCTGGTGGAGGCCATCAACACTGTTCGGCGCGATTTTTCCAAAATCCTGGTCATTACCCACCTGGATGAGCTGAAAGATGCCTTCCCGAACCGCATCGAGGTCGAGAAGACGCCGCGGGGGAGCAGCGTGCGGGTGATATAGATTTGGGTTTGTGCTGCGTTAGCACTTTATAGATATATCCCCGTTGCGTATTCCACCCTGCGCCTGATTGTAGTATTATAAAAAAAAATAAGAGAGCATGGTCATGTTTGAACAATTTCAAAACCAACAATTTTTGAATCTTGAGACGTTTCGCAAAAATGGGCAAGGGGTGAAGACGCCAGTCTGGTTTGCGCAGGTGGGTGATTCGCTTTATGTGTGGACGCAGGCTAATTCGGGTAAGGCCAAGCGCGCCCGCAACATCTCGCAGGTGAACGTTGCCCCCTGCAAGGCCGATGGTGCGCTGCTCGGTGATTGGCACTCTGCCACCGTCCGCCGGGATGATTCGCTCGATGCGGTGAAAAAAGTGCGTGCTTTGTTCGTCAAAAAATATGGATTAATGTTTCATCTTTTTGCGCTGATGGGGGCGCTGCGCAAGGTGCAGTACACTACTTTAGAAATTACAGCGCGTTAGTGGTTCTCATGATGTTGAAGCAGTTTGCAGGCCATCACTATCTCAACCTTGAGACGCTTCGTAAAAACGGTCAGCCGGTTTTAACCCCCGTTTGGTTTACGCAGGATGGCGAGAGGCTTTATGTCCGAACGATTGAAAATTCGGGCAAGGTGAAGCGCATTCGCCGCAATGCGAATGTCCGTGTTATGCCTTGCGGACGGGCTGGAGAGCCGCTTGGGGAGTGGGTTTCGGCAACCGCTCGTGAAACGCGCGCCCCGGCGGTTTTTGCGCGGGTTCGAGAATTACTGCTAGAGAAATACGGCGCGATGGTGCAAGCGTTTGAAGCCCAAACTGCCGCGCAAGGGTTGGCGTATACGGTGCTGGAAATCTCTTTTAATGATCTATTGCAACCGTAGCAAAATCTTCCCCTCCCGCCACAAGTCTTCCATTTTATAGTAATCGCGCACTTCAGGGGCAAACAGGTGAACGATGACCTGTCCAAAATCAATCACCAGCCATCCGCTGGCGGGTTGGCCTTCGCGGTGGCCTTTAACGGCATATTTTTCGCGCGCGGCGCTTTCCACGCCGTCGGCCAGTGCGTCTAACATGCGGTCAGATGTGCCGGTGCAGATGATGAAGTAGTCGGTAAACATGGCGACTTTTTGCAGGTCGAGCAAGAGGATGTTTTCCCCCTTTTTCTCTTCCAGGGCGCTGACGATGGTGTGGGCAAGTTCAATTGGTTTCAAGCGGTCTTCCTTCTCCTTCTGTGTACCTTGTTTTTTTGCTTCCTTGTCTCCCGTGTACCTGTCTACCCGTTTTCTTCCAGGCGCAGGCTGGCAAGCCGGGTGTAAACTGGCCCTTGTGGTTTCAGGTCGCTTTTGTAGAGGTGAATTTCATCAATTGTGAAGGTTCCCAGGTGGGAGATGGTTTTTTGTTCCAGCAGGCTGCGTAAGGTTTGGATTTCTTCGGATGTTGCCTGTTCGCGCACGCGGGCAATCGTCAGGTGTGGCGAGAAGGGCTTTTCATCGGGAGGGTATCCCAGCCGGGCGGCAATGGCTTCTACTTTCCGCTGCAGGTGGGTGAGTTCTGGCGGTGCGAGCAGTCCAACCCACAAAACGCGCGGTTGGCGCGGGTTGGGGAAACAGCCCAGGTTTTCAACAGAGACCGTGAGTGGAGCGGTCTGCGCGCATTCGGCTCGCAGGGATTGTGTCAGATGTTCCAGGTTCGAGGCGGAGACTTCTCCCAGGAATTTGAGCGTCAGATGGATATTGTTCACATCTACCCAGCGCATCACGCGGCCTGTGCCTTTGCGCAGGCTGGCCGTGTGGTGAGAAATCGCTTGTTTGATTTCAGGGGGAATGGCGATGGCGATGAAGGCGCGCAACAAACTCATGGAGGCTTATTCAGGGTTTGTGTTGGAGGGCTTTTTCGACGGCCTGTTTCAGTTCCAGGAATCCAACGGGTTTGGTCAAGTACACTGAAGCGCCTGCCTCCAACCCGGTTTGAATATCGCCCGGTAAAGATTTGGCAGAAACCACAATGACCGGGATGTGTTCGAGATTGGGCTCGCGGCGCATAAACTTTAGCACTTCCAGGCCTGAAACATCGGGCATCATCACGTCGAGGATGACGACATCAGGCTGTTCAGTGGTAATCATGCTGATAGCCGGGGCGCTGGAGTAACTTTTTAGAACCCGAAAGCCGCTGACGCGCATCATTTCAGCGAACATTTCAGCGGCATCGGTTTCGTCTTCGACCACCACGACGGTTTTTGCGGCTTCTGGCATGGTTTCTCCACAGTGATATGTCTAAAAATAGCATACTTGGAAAGAAAAGGCAAGGGCTTTATGCCGGGATGGGAAAAAAGAGCTGCGCTCTCTATTTTGAGAGCGCAGTCTCTTAAGCCAGGCGGTTATTTACAGCCCTTTCGCCAGGTGATAATACAAATCGTTCCAGCGTAGTTGGTCTTTGAAACTCTCGACTTCGGTCTTTTCGTCAATGAGCAGGAACTCTATTCCGGCAATCGAAGCAAAGTCGCGCAGGTGTTCGGCAGTGACGGCGTAACTGAAACTGGTATGGTGTGCGCCGCCAGCGTAAATCCAGGCGGCAGCAGCGGTTTTCAGGTTGGGGCGCGGTAGCCTATTGCAAAGTCAGCAATAACGTCAACATTAACGTTCGGCGCGGCGAGGTGGTCGGCATTTCAGGTTTGATGGGCGCGGGCCGCACCGAGCTGGCCATGAGCATTTTTGGACATTCCTACGGGATTCGGATTAGCGGCAAGGTGCTCAAGCACGGCAAAGAGATTGATGTCAGCACGATTGATAAGGCCATCCAGAACGGGATTGCTTACGCCACCGAAGACCGCAAGGCCTATGGGCTGGTTTTGATTAAGCCTATCAAAGACAATATCACGCTCTCTAACCTGGAAGCTGTTTCGGTGGGGGGCGTTGTCAACGAGCCCAGGGAGGTGCGGACAACGATGGGCTATCGGGAAAAGTTGAACATCAAATGTTCCAGCATCTTGCAGGAGGCGGTGAACTTATCGGGTGGAAACCAGCAAAAAGTGGTGCTCAGTAAATGGCTTTTTGCTGAGCCGGAGATTTTGATACTCGATGAACCCACGCGCGGCATCGATGTGGGGGCAAAATATGAAATTTACACCATCATCAACCGCCTGGCAGAAGAAGGCAAGGGGATTATCCTGATTTCTTCGGAACTGCCTGAACTCCTTGGGGTTTGCGACCGCATTTATGTCATGCGCGAGGGGAAAATTGTGGGCGAGATGCCAGCCAAGGAAGCATCCCAGGAAGCAATTATGAAGTGTGTCATGACACAATAACCAGAGGTGAGCAAATCATGAAAACCCTTTCCACCCTATTTAGGAGCAACATTCGTGAATATGGCATGTTAATTGCGCTGGTTGCAATTATGATTTTCTTTCAGTTTGCAACCAATGGCATTCTCTTTCGCCCAGTCAATATTACCAACCTGGTCTTGCAGAACAGTTATATCATCGTCATGGCCCTGGGCATGCTCTTAATCATCGTTGCCGGTTGGATTGACCTTTCTGTTGGTTCGGTGGCGGCTTTTGTTGGCGCGGTGGCAGCAGTTTTGATGGTCAAGATGGGGGTTGATTGGAGCATTACGATGGCAATTTGCCTGGTGGTCGGCGCGTTGGTCGGCGCCTGGCAGGGATTTTGGGTGGCATATGTCAAAATCCCGGCATTCATTGTCACGTTGGCGGGCATGTTGATTTTTCGCGGCCTGACCCTGCTCATTTTGCAAGGCGAGGCGGTTGGGCCTTTCCCGGTTCCTTTCCAGCGGTTAAGCACTGGCTTTATCCCTGACTTTTTCAATGTTGAGGGTTTTCACGTTACAACCATGCTGATTGGGGTTCTGCTGGTTATCCTGCTGGTCTTCATGGATTACCGCTCACGCAAGAACCAGCAGCAGTATGGCTTCGAAGTGATCCCCATATACTTTTTCATTGCTAAAAATGCGCTGATTTCCGGCGCGGTGTTGGGCCTGTCGTATCTAATGGCTTCCTATAAAGGCCTGCCGAATGTGTTGATTGTGATGGCGGCCCTGATTGCCCTGTTTTCCTTTATCACCAGCCAGACTGTGATTGGCCGCCGGATTTATGCCATGGGCGGCAACGAAAAGGCTGCCCGGCTTTCGGGCGTCAATACCCCGCGCCTGCTCTTTCTCACGTTTGTCAACATGGGCGTTTTGGCGGCGCTGGCCGGGATGATTGTGGCCGCCCGCTTGAACACCGCCACCCCAAAGGCCGGGGTTGGTTTTGAGTTGGATGTGATTGCAGCCTGTTTTATTGGTGGGGCCTCGGCCAGCGGCGGCGTTGGAACGGTCATCGGCGCGGTGGTGGGCGCGTTCTTGATTGGCGTGATGAACAACGGCATGTCCATCCTGGGCATCGGCATTGACTGGCAGCAAGGCATTAAGGGCTTTGTGTTGTTGATGGCCGTGTTTTTCGATGTGTATAACAAAACAAAGGGTAATCCCGTCTTTTTCCTCCTTAAATTTGGGTGGGCCAGCCGGTATTCCCGGCTGGCCCATTCGCTTTATTTGATATTTCGTTTCAAGTCATTAATTTTTTCCTGCGACAAATCGGGCAGGTGGCGTTCGGTTTCGATGCCGAGTGCGCGCTTTTGGGCCTCGCGCCACAGTGCCAAGCGGTTTTGAACCTGCGCCTCGTACCCTTCGCTGGATGGGCTGTAAAAATACGTTCCCAACAGCCGCTTGGGGAGATATTGCTGGGGCGTGAAGTGGCCTTCCATTTCGTGGGGATAAACGTAACCCTGGCTTTGTCCGGTTGCTGCGCGGTCGCGGTTACCGTCTTGCAGGTGTTTCGGCACCGAACCGGCCCCCTCTTGTTCAATGAGTTGCATGGCCTTGAAATAAGCCCCGGCGCTGTTCGACTTGGGAGCGGTTGCCAGGTAGAGCGTGGCCTCGACGATGGGATAAATCCCCTCCGGCAGGCCGATGAAGTCGAAGGCCGAGGCGGCGGAGGAAGCCACCACCAGGCCGAGCGGGTCGGCCAGGCCAATATCTTCACCCGCCAGGATAATCAGGCGGCGAATGATGAAGCGCGGGTCTTCTCCGGCGTAAATCATCTTTGCCAGCCAGTAGAGCGCGGCGTCGGGGTCGCTTCCGCGCACCGATTTGATGAAGGCCGAGATGGTGTCGTAGTGGGCGTCGCCGTCTTTGTCGTACAAGACTGCCCGGCGCTGGATGGACTCTTGGGCCACGTCAAGCGTGATGTGGATGACGCCATCTTCACCGGCGGGGGTTGATTCGACTGCCAGTTCGAGCGCGTTGAGCGCGTTGCGGGCGTCACCGGCGGCCATATTGACGAGGTGGGCGCGCGCTTCGGGGGTCAGATCCACGTTTCGTTGACCGAATCCGCGTTCCGGGTCGGAGATGGCCCGGTCGAGCAGTTGGCCGATTTCGGACTGATTCAGGTTTCGCAGTTGGAAGATGCGTGAGCGGCTGACCAGCGCTTGAATCACCTCGAAAAAGGGGTTTTCGGTGGTGGCGCCAATTAGCGTGACTGTGCCGTTTTCAACGAAGGGCAGCAGGGCGTCTTGTTGGGCTTTGTTCCAGCGGTGGATTTCGTCAATAAAAAGAATGGTGCGTTGTTTATAGAGCCGGTTACGCTCCTGGGCGCGCTCGATGACTTCGCGCAGGTCGGTTTTGCCTGCCAAAATGGCCGAAAGTGTCTCGAAATGGCTCTTGGTTTGGTTGGCAATGACCTGGGCCAGGGTGGTTTTGCCCGTGCCGGGTGGCCCCCACAGGATGATGGAAGAGAACAGGCGGTCGGCCTGAATGGCGCGGCGTAGCAGTTTGCCCTCACCGATGAGGTGTTCCTGGCCGATGTATTCCTCCAGTGTGCGCGGGCGCATGCGTGCGGCCAGTGGGGCTTCTGATTTCATGCGTTCGGTCAGGGCGTGGTTGAAGAGGTCGGGCATGGTCGTATTATATAGCACTTCGCCCCGGTTAATGATGCACCAAAACCGAGAAATAAAGCGCTCCCCTCTTGCGCATTTATATGGCTTTCTCGTGTTTGCTTGCCGAATCTTTCGTCTTTGCAGTGAAATCATGATTTTTGCAGTGGAGTCAAGGATATTTTCGTCCCACTTTCTGCGCGGCTCATCCTTAAGTCTTTCCAGCCTGTTTGTTTTTTTAAAGACTTTGAGAAGGACATACGCGCATTTACCTGGCAGGTGCGATACGAAGTAAAATCGAGTATACTTTCCCCGCTTAAGCCTATGACTGACCATATTCGCAACTTCTGTATTATCGCTCATGTTGACCACGGGAAATCAACCCTGGCCGACCGTTTGTTACAGGTCACCGGCACGATTTCGGACCGGGAGATGACCGAGCAGGTGCTGGATTCGATGGATTTGGAGCGCGAGAAGGGGGTGACCATTAAGGCCTCGGCGGTGCGCATGAACTATCGGGCCAGTGATGGCAAAGAGTATGAACTGAATCTCATTGATACGCCCGGCCATGTAGATTTCGGCTATGAGGTCTCGCGCGCGCTGCTGGCTTGCGAGGGTGCGCTGCTGGTGGTGGATGCCACCCAGGGAATTGAGGCCCAAACGCTTGCCAACCTGTATGCCGCGCTGGATGCCGACTTGGAGATTATCCCGGTTATCAATAAGATTGACCTGCCTTCGGCGCATCCTGACGAAGTGGCGGAAGACATTGCCGCGCTGATTGGGGGCCGCGCCGAGGAGGTGATTCGCATTTCGGCTAAGGCCGGTCTAAACGTAGAAGCCGTGCTGGAGGCGATTGTCCACAAAATTCCCCCGCCTGGCGGCGGCGAGGACAAGCCGCTTAAGGCGCTTATTTTCGACTCGCACTACGATTCGTACAAGGGTGTGATTTGCTACGTCCGCGTGGTGGAGGGAGCGGTTACGGCGAATGATACCCTGCGGATGATGACGGTCGGGACCGAGGTCAAGCCCATCGAAGTGGGAATCTTTGCTCCCACGCTGAAAGCTGTCAGCCGGTTAACAGCAGGAGAAGTGGGCTACATCGCTACCGGCCTGAAAACCGTCCACGATGCCCGCGTGGGAGATACGATTACCAAAGTCAATGCCCCTGCGGCAGAACCCCTGCCTGGCTATCGTCATCCTAAACCAATGGTCTTTGCCGGCATTTACCCGGTGGACGCGGACGATTACAGCGACCTGCGCGACGCGCTGGAAAAGCTGCAACTGAATGACGCTTCGCTGACCTACGAGCCGGAGACTTCGCAGGCGATTGGCTTCGGCTTTCGGGCCGGGTTCCTGGGGCTGTTCCACATGGAGATTATTCAGGAGCGGCTGGAGCGCGAGTATGACCTGGACGTGCTGTTTACCGCGCCCTCGGTAGAATATGAGGTGGTGATGGTGACGGGCGAGACGCTGCTGATTGATTCGCCAGCCCAACTGCCCGATGAGAGCAAAATTGTCGAAATCCGCGAGCCGTGGATGAATATTGAGATTATCACCCCGGTTGATTATTATGGGCCAATTATGGAACTGGTAACCAGGCGGCGCGGCACGTTTAAGAGCCAGGAATACCCGGCCCCGCACCGTGTGCAGTTGAACTTTCAGATTCCGCTGGCTGAGTTGATTGTGGACTTTTTCGATGAGTTGAAGAGCCGCACCAAAGGCTATGCCTCGCTCGATTACCAGTTTGCCGAGTACCGCCCCGACCAATTGCAAAAATTGGAGATTCTGGTCAACGGCGACCCGGTGGACGCGCTGGCGGCGATTGTGCATAACAAAGATGCCTACCACAAAGGCCAGCGGCTGATTACCCGGTTGAAGGACCTGATTCCGCGCCAGTTGTTCGATGTTGCCATTCAGGCTTCTTCGGGCGGGCGCATTATCAGCCGGGCCAATGTGAAGGCGCTGCGCAAGGATGTGCTGGCGAAATGCTACGGCGGCGATATTACCCGCAAGAAAAAACTATTGGAGAAGCAGAAAAAAGGCAAACGCCGCATGAAAATGGTCGGCAGTGTGGAAATCCCGCAAGA
>DAOUBQ010000102.1:0-19082 GCA_034432755.1 Anaerolineales bacterium | reverse complement strand
TTGATAGCTTTCTCATTATCGCTTGTGCCGCTTTGTTTAACAGGATAGACAGGATAAACAGGATGTTTTCGCCCTGCTTTGCGCGCGGCTTATCCTAAAATCCTGTCTATCCTGTTTGTTTTTTAGCCTGAAACCAGACTTTGAGAAAGCCATGTTTCCTTTGCCTTTGTGTTTAAAAGTCTTTTTGTAGCAGACTCAATGATATAATCTACGTGTTAAACTTTCAGGAGGCACATCCAAAACATGGAAACAACAATTGAAATTGGTTTGATTATCACCTCCATCGCCCTGATTGCGAGTGTGATTTTGCAAAGCAAAGGCGCAGGCCTGGGCGGGCTGACCGGCGCCGAGAGCGGCACTGTCTTTTCGGCGCGACGCGGCATCGAACGCACCCTGTTCTATGTCACCATCGGCCTCAGCGTCCTGTTCTTCATCCTGGCGATTCTCGCCATCCTGATCTACCGGTTCTAACCCGCTCCATCGGCTGCTGAAAGGCCAATTACTGCCCCGGTCGAGCCCCTGCGTTCCGCGCAGGATGGCGCCCCGGTCAGGGAAAGGCCTTTCTTTTTTGTCTATGATTAAAAAACTGCGCTGGCAAATCCTGGTGGTCTTGCTCACGCTGGCTGTAGTGGGCGCATTGCTTCTGACCGAAGACCCAGAGGAACCCGTTTTCGCGCCCCAGCCGGCCGAGGGCGGCATCTATACCGAAGCGCTGGTCGGCTCGCTTGGACGCCTGAACCCGCTGCTCGACCAAAACAACCCGGCAGATAGGGACATCAACCGACTGGTTTTTAGCAGCCTGGTTAAATTCGACGCGCGCGGCCTGCCAGTTCCCGACCTGGCAGAATCGTGGGGCATTTCGATGGACGGTACTATCTACAACTTCTCCCTGCGCTCCGGCGCGCTCTGGCACGACGGGCAGCCACTGACGGTGGAAGATGTCCTGTTCACCATTGACCTCATCAAAGCCGATTCATCCTTCTTCCCCGCCGATGTGCGTGAGATGTGGCGGCAGATACAAATCAAACAACTACCCGATAACAAATTGCAGTTCATCCTGCCCGAACCCTTCGCGCCCTTCCTGGATTACCTGACCTTCGGTATCGTCCCGCGTCACCTGCTCGGTGGCACGCCACCAGAACAAATCCCTGCAGCGGCCTTCAACCTGGCCCCCATCGGCACCGGCCCTTACCGCTTCGAGCGGCTGATTATCGAAAACGGGCAAGTGCTTGGGGTGGAATTGCGCTCCTTCGACCGCTACTTCGGGCGCAAAGCCTACATGGAACAGGTCATTTTCCGTTACTACCCAACCTCGGCGGCGGCGCTGGAGGCTTACCGCCAGGGGCAAGTGCTGGCAATCGGTGAACTGACAATGGACGTACTGCCGCAAGCCCTGGCCGAACCCAGCCTCAATATTTATTCAGGTCGCCTGCCTGAGTTGAGCATGGTCTTATTCAACCTGAACAATCCCGAAGTTCCCTTCCTGCAAGACGCCAAACTGCGCCGCGCCCTCCTAATTGGACTCAACCGCCAGCAAATGGTGGACAAACTGCTGGCCGGGCAGGCTATCCTGGCCGACGGGCCGGTTTTTCCTGGCACTTGGGCCTATTATGACGGTCTCGAACACGTCATTTACGACCCCGAAAGCGCAATATCGCTGTTAAAAAGCAGCAAATACACCATCCCAGCCACCGGCGGCGAGGTGCGTACCGACCCCAACGGCAACCTGCTTCGCTTTACGCTGCTCCACCCTGATGACTCACTGCATACGGCCATGGCCCAAATCATCCAACAAAACTGGGCGCGAATTGGCGTGCAGGTTGACCTGCAAGCCCTACCGTATGACGCCCTGGTGGGCGAGCGGCTGATTCCACGAAATTACCAGGCCGCGCTGGTTGATTTGAACCTGGCACGCACGCCCGACCCCGACCCCTACCCGTTCTGGCACCAGTCTGAAATCACCGGCGGGCAGAACTACAGCCAGTGGAACAACCGCGCCGCCAGCGAATTTCTGGAACAGGCGCGCATCACGCCCGATTTGAGCGTGCGCGAGCGGTTATACCGCAATTTTCAGGTGGTTTTTGCACGCGAGCTGCCAGCCTTGCCGCTTTTTTACCCGGTTTATTCGTTTGGGGCCGGGCAGCAGGTCTTGGGCGTCCAAATTCCGCCGCTCTTCGATACCAGTGACCGCTTCCAGACATTGCCAGACTGGTATCTCGTCACCCGGCGCGCGCTGGAGCCAACCAGGCAGCCATGAGCCAGCCCCCACAGGACCGCTGGTATGTGGAAGAAGCCCTGCCGCAGTTGCAGGAGTACTTGCTTAAAGAAGAACTGTACTGGGCCCTGGGCAGGAACCTGCCGCGTCTGACACCAGGCAATCTCCTGTTGGCACTCAAGCGGCTGGAAGCAGTTGACCCGCATTCAGCCTGGACGCTGCGAGAGAAACTGGACGCAATCCAGGCGCGATGGCGCAGCGCCTGGGAGAAGAAAATTGCCCGCGAAACGGAAAGCAGGCTGCGGCTTTGGTCGCAATTCCTGACCGAGCAAGCCCACGATGAAAGCCCCTCTCGCGCTCACTACGCCGCCTCCGTTCGGGAGCGGGTCATCCTGCAATTGCTGAAATGCAGCGCGCCACAACTGGCTGAATTAGATGGGTTGTTGCGGGCGCGCTTTCAACCGGGCGGGTTTGTGTGGGATGCGATGTATCAGAGCGTTTTTCCCAAAAGTGAATTTTGGTTCCTGTACGGCAGCCTGCAGGACAGAATTAATTCCGTCCTACCAAAGGAGAATTTATGACCAACCCCCGCCGGGCGGCGCGTGAATACGCCCGCCAGCACCAGCAAGAATTTCTCAACCGGCTGAAAGAATTCGTCTCGATTGCCTCGGTCTCGACCGACCCGAATTCCAAACCCGAAATGACCCGCGCTGCCGAATGGGTAGCCGCCCGGCTGAAAGCGCTGGGCGCAGAGCGGGTGGACATCCTGCCCACGGATGGACACCCGGTGGTGTTTGGAGAGCGGCTGACCGAGCCGGAAAAACCAACCTTACTGGTGTACGGCCACTACGACGTGCAGCCCGCCGACCCGCTGGAATTATGGCAGAGCGCCCCTTTTGAGCCAACGGTACGCGGCGAAAACCTGTATGGGCGCGGCGCATCGGATATGAAGGGCCAGGTAATGGCCATGTTGAGCGCGCTCGAAGCAACAAAAGAAAGCGGCGGCCTGCCACTCAACGTCAAGTTTCTGATAGAAGGCGAGGAGGAGATTGGCTCGCCCTCGCTGGCCAAGTTCATTGAACAAAACCAGGAATTGTTAAGAGCCGATTTCTGCCTGAATCCCGATTCGGGCATGTTGGGAAGGAACTACCCAACGATTACCACCGGCCTGCGTGGGCTGGCGGCCTTTGAGTTGCGCGTGAGCGGCCCGAAGAGTGACCTGCATTCGGGCGTGTATGGCGGCGTGGTGCATAACCCGGCGGTGGCACTGGCCGAACTGCTGGCCGGAATGCACGATACCAAAGGGCGAGTGACCCTGCCTGGATTTTATGACGATGTGCAAACCCTGACGGCAGCCGAACATGTCAATTTTGCGCGCCTGCCAACCGACGAGGCCTATTACCTGGAGCAGACCGGCGTTCCGGCCCTGTGGGGTGAGAAAGACTTCCTGCCCGATGAGCGCGTTAGCGCGCGCCCAACCCTGGAAGTGAACGGGATTCTCTCCGGCTTCACCGGAACGGGCTTCAAGACCGTGCTTCCGGCCCAAGCCATGGCAAAAATTTCCTGCCGCCTGGTGCCACACCAGGACCCGGCCAAAGTGGCGGCGGGATTGCGCCAATACCTGGAACAAAACGCGCCCAACACCATCCGCTGGGAACTCATCGAATATGGCGGCTCGCCAGCCTCGATTTCGGACGTGAACCAGCCGGGGGTCCAAGCGCTCGAAAAGGCGCTGGAGACAGTCTGGGGCGTGAAGCCCTTCTTCAAGCGCGAGGGCGGCTCGGTGCCGGTTGTGGCGCAGATGCAGTCCATCCTGGGAATCGAATCGGTCATTACCGGCTTCGGCCTGCCCGATGACAACCTGCACGCGCCCAACGAAAAACTGCACCTGCCCACCTGGTACAAAGGCATTGAGGCCTTGGTGGAGTTCTTGTTCAATCTGAGTCATTTATGATTGGTAAACCGGTAAATAAAAATGGAAGATAGAATCATCACTTACGGCGGACAGGCGGTGATTGAGGGCGTCTTGATGCGCGGGCAGAAGGCGCTGGCAATTGCAATGCGCGCTCCAGACGGCGAAATTGTCGTCCATATCGAAAAATTATCGGGGCTGTACCAGTCGGCGGTGGCAAAAATCCCTTTCGTGCGGGGGGTTATCCTGCTTTCAGACGCGCTGGCGTTGGGGATGCGCGCCCTGACCCGCTCGGCCAACCTGCAAACCGGCGAGGACGAGAAAATCGAAGGCCCGATGCTCTACCTGACGATAGCCTTTTCGCTGGCCTTTGGGATTGCACTCTTTTTCCTGGCCCCCTATGGGATTGGAAAGCTGGTTGATTGGCTGGCGGCCTTGCTCGGCTGGGGTGCGGGCGGCAACGTGTGGGTCATCGCCTTCGCCGAGGGCATTGCCCGGCTCTTCATCGCGGTCGGCTACATCTGGGCCATCGGCAAAATGCCCGATATCCAGCGCGTTTTCCAGTATCACGGCGCGGAGCATAAGACGATTAACGCCTTCGAGGCCGGGGCGGAGTTGACGCCCGAGAGCGTTGCCAAATTCCCACTCGAACACCCGCGCTGCGGCACGTCCTTCCTGCTGACGCTGCTCATTCTGTCGATTTTCGCCTTCAGCCTGTTGCACCCGCTGGCCTGGGCCTGGCAGATTCTCGGACGAATCTTGCTCATCCCCATTCTGGCCGGCGTTGCGGTGGAATATATTCGCTGGACAGCCAACCATCTGGATTCGCCTTTTGTGCGGGCGCTGGTGAAACCCAATTTTGCCCTGCAAGGTCTGACCACTCGCGAGCCAGATTGGGGAATGTTAGAAGTGGCAATTCGGTCATTTGATGAGATGAGAAAGGCGGAGGACAGTCAGCAGTGAGCCGCGGTGGATAAGAAGAGAGCAAAAACGTCCCGAAGGAATCAAGCAAGCCTTCGGGACGTTGTGTTTGAAGGGAGTTTCTCCTCTTCTAACTAACCGCGCATTTTGAAGAATTGGGTCATCTTCATCGCCAGGTTCAGGTCACCACTTAGTTTAAGTTTGCCGGCCATGAAGGCCTGCATGGGGTCGAGTTTGCCGGTAAACAGGGCGATGTAATCGTCCGAATCGGCAGAAAGGGTCATCTTGGGAGCGGGGTGCGCGCCCTGTGCGACCTTAACGGTGCCGTCTTTGATTTCGGCGTACCATTCACCGGGTTCGTTGCCGCTGAACTTGAATTGCAGCACGGTATCGAGGCCTTGCGCTTTTTCGGGGACGAACGCGCCAGGCATTTTAGACATCAGGTCTGCGATGGTGAGGGGCATAAGATTCTCCTTTGTAATTTGTAGCACGGAGTGAATTCCGCGTTACTGTAAATTTTCAAAAATGGCCGCCGCGCCCATGCCGCCACCAATGCACATGGTGACCATGCCATATTTCGACTTGCGCCGCGCCATTTCATACACGAGTTGGGTGGTCAGTTTTGCGCCCGTGCAGCCAAGCGGATGCCCAAGGGCGATTGCGCCGCCGTTGACGTTGGTCACATCGGGGTTCAGGCCAAGTTCCTGCATCACGGCCAGCCCCTGGGCGGCGAAGGCTTCGTTCAACTCAATCAGGTCAATATCAGACAACCTCAGCCCGGCCTTTGCCAGCGCTTTGGGAATGGCCACCACCGGGCCGATTCCCATATAATCCGGCTCCACACCGCCCACGGCAAAGGTAACGAAGCGCGCCAGCGGCTTGAGACCAAGTTTACCAGCCTTTTCGGCAGACATGACCATCACCCCCGCCGCGCCATCCGACATTTGCGAGGAGTTCCCAGCGGTGACTGTGCCGCCTTCCTTGAAGGCTGGTTTGAGTTTGGCAAGGGCTTCGAGCGAGGTATCGGCGCGCGGGCCTTCGTCACGCTGAAAGGTGAATTTACGGGTGATGGGCTTCTCGTCGGCATCGAGTTCCCGAATTTCCACCTGCACCGGCACCAGTTCGGGGTCAAACAGGCCAGAATCAACCGCTTTGGCAGCCAACAGGTTCGAGCGCAAGGCAAATTCGTCCATTGCCTCGCGGCTGATTCCATAGCGGAGGGCGACGTTTTCGGCGGTCAGGCCCATGTTGGTGTAGTAGTGCGGCAAATCCTGGGCAAAATACGGGTTGGGCGAAAACTTGTAACCCGCCATCGGCACCATCGTCATCGATTCTGTACCACCGGCAATCGCCACGTCAATCTCGCCCGCCATAATGGCATAGGCGGCATGAGCAATGGATTGCACGCCCGACGAACAATAACGGTTAATCGTCTCCCCAGGAACGGTGATGGGCAGCCCGGCCCGCAGGGCAATCATGCGCGCCATGTTCAGGCCCTGCTCGCCTTCGGGAAAGGCGCAGCCGATGACGACATCGTCAATTTCGGCGGGGTCCAGGCCGGGGGTGCGTTTGAGCAATTCCTGAATGACCAGTGCCATCAGGTCATCCGGGCGGACAGTCGCCAGAGACCCACGCTTCGCCTTTCCAACTGGCGTGCGGGCAGCGGCAACGAGTACGGCATCTTTTAAGTTCATAGTTCGATTCCCTTTCTGTGAATTAGGGATTAGGAAATTAGGAATTACGTCCGGAGGGCAGGGATTTTTTGGTTCCGTCAATTGCGGTTACGAGCAGGGAAATGACCTGGGCAAGCACATATGAGCGGCGCTCCAGCAACTCTTGGGGTAAAACATGTCTGGCGCGAAAATACCAGCCTTGCGTTTCCCGCGCTTCCCCAAGAGAAATCCGCATGATTCGCACGTAGTCCGCAGTGCCAATTCCACGCCCATAGGCTTCTTCCATGTTGGCGCATACGCTTCCGGCAGAGCCGAACAATTTGCGACACAATCTCGGGCGTGCAATCGTCTTTGTGCAACACTTCCGCATCCATCCAGACCAAATCATACAAATACATCGCCACGCGATAATATGCGGATTGCTATAAGGGGTCTGCCTTCAACTCCTTCGGTAAAGTCGCAACCCACTCTTC
Source organism: Anaerolineales bacterium (assembly GCA_034432755.1). GTDB lineage: Bacteria > Chloroflexota > Anaerolineae > Anaerolineales > Villigracilaceae > UBA5195. The sequence continues at coordinate 11,888 of DAOUBQ010000102.1, read as the reverse complement.
CATCGGCAACTCTTTTTGCATCAAGCCTCCTAATTCCTAATTCGCAATTCCTAATTCCTCAACGGCTTGCCCGTTTGCAACAGGCTCCACATCCTCGCCTGGGTCTTTTCCTCGCCGCACAGGCTCAAGAACGCCTCGCGCTCCAAATCCAGGATGTACTGCTCGCTGACCCACTGCGGCTTGCTCAACCCGCCGCCGGTCAGGATATGCGCCAGTTTGCGGGCAATATGGTTATCATATTCCGTAATGTAGCCGCCCGCCTGGAACATGAACGCGCCCACCTGCACCGCGCCGAGCATATCGCGCCCGGCGGCGTAGATTTTCTCCGGAGGGGGCGGGGCATAGCCCGTCGCAACCATGTGCAGCACTTCCTTTTTAGCCTCAGTCAGCAGATGACTGCGGTTCATCACCACCCGGTCGGCTGGGCCCAAAATGCCCATCTGCCGGGCTTCCTCGGCAGACGTGGCGACTTTCGCCTGCCCAATTTGCAGGAAAGCCCGTTGTAGGAAGGGCAGCGCCTCGGCGTTTTCGGTTTTCATGGCCGGGTTGATCATGCGCCGCATGATTTCCTTCGTCCCCCCGCCAGCCGGAATGACGCCCGCGCCCAACTCCACCAGGCCAATATACAATTCACCCGCTGCAACCACACGCGAGGCGTGCATGGTCACTTCACAACCGCCCCCCAGCGCCAGGCCTGCCGGGGCAACGACGACCGGTTTGTGAAAGTAACGCATCCGCATATTCAAGCCTTGCAGTTTGCGGATGGCCGAATCGAGCGTGTCCCACATCCCTTGTTGAGCCGCCACAACCACCATAAACAGGTTCGCGCCTGCGCTGAAGTTTTCGGCTTCGGAGCCAACCACCAGCCCATCGAAATCGGTCTCGGCGCGGTTCAGGGCTTCGTTGACAATCTCAAAAATGTCGTCGTCGAGGGCGTTCATCTTGGTATGGAATTCTACCAGCCCCACGCCATCGCCGATGTCATAGAGCGTTGCCCCGGCATTTTGCGTGACGACCTTTTGCTCTTTGAGGATCACCATCCCTTTCGGGCGGGAGATGGGGACATACTGCCCTTTGACGACATCGTACACCCCAATCTGGTTGCCACCTTGCACCTGGTAGAAGGATTCCACGCCACGCTGGAGCATTTCATCCACCCATGCGGCGGGAGCGTAGCCGGCAGCCTTCATCTGCGCCACCGTCTCGCGCACGCCGAGCATGTCCCAGATTTCAAATGGCCCGGCTTCGTGACCAAAGCCCCAACGCATAGCATCATCAATCGGCTTGCCGGTATCGGCCACTTCGGGCAGCAGCGCCGAAGCATACTGGAAGCCCTGGTAGGTGAGGGCTTGCACCAGTTTGGCGGCTTTGTCATCGGCCTTGAGAAAGACCTTAAGACGGTCGCCCAGCCCTTCAACATCTTTGGCCGCTTTAGCGGAATCAAATCTCGGCTTGGTGGGGGCTTCGTGTTCGAGCGTCTGCAAGTTAAGTGACCAGAATTCTTTCTTACCGTCCTGGCCGCGCACTTCTTTATAAAACCCGACCTTGGTCTTGTTGCCGAGCCAGCCGCGTTCAATCATGGTCTTGATGAGCGCATTCGGCTTTTCAGCGGTCAGGTATGGCTGGGCATAGGTATCATGCGGGATTAACGGGGCCAGGTTGCGTCCCACATGGTCCCAAACGTCAATCCCCACCAGGTCAATCAAGCGGAACGTGGCCGTCTTGGGGCGTCCCATCAGAGGGCCGGTCAGGGCATCAACTTCATCCACGGTGTAGCCGTTGTTCAGGATAAAATCCATTGCAAACGCGCCCGTGCCAAACGCCACCCGGTTACCAATGAAGTTGGGCGTATCTTTGCATAGCACAATGCCCTTGCCCAGGCGATATTCGCCAAAGTGGCTGATAAATTCGACCACGTCGGGCAGCGTGTCGGCGGTGGGAATGACTTCGAGCAGTTTGAGATAGCGCGGCGGGTTGAAAAAGTGCGTGCCGAGGAAGTGTTTCTTGAAATCGTCGCTACGCCCGGCAGCGATGTCTTTGAGCGGAATGCCAGATGTGTTCGATGAGACGATACTGCCCGGTTTGCGGGCGGCGTCAATACGCTCCATCAGCCCCTGCTTGATTTTCAGATTTTCGACGATGACCTCGATAATCCAATCAGCCCTGCTGACGGCGGCCTCGAAATCATCTTCCAGGTTGCCAGTACTCACCAGCGCGTGCTGGTCCGACGAGAAAAACGAAGCCGGGCGCGATTTTTTGGCTGCATCGAGGCCGTTGTTGACAATCGTATTGCGAGACGCCTTATCCGTTCCCGCATCTTTCGGAACGATGTCCAAAAGCGTCACCGGCACACCCGCATTTGCCAGGTGGGCCGCAATGGCCGCGCCCATTGTGCCAGAACCAATGACGACGGCGTTGTGGATTTTATATTTCATACGTTACTCCTCTTTCGAGAATACCTTCAAACGGAACACGCAATACGAGTCATCGTGTAGCGTGTTCCGTTGTTCGAGAATTACCGCAGATCTGCGCCGCTATACCCCAACACCTGCCGCGCCACCACCAGGCGGTTAATCTGTCCGGTGCCTTCGTAGATATCGGTGATTTTGGCGTCGCGCATCCACTTTTCAAGCAGGTATTCGCGGCTGTAACCGAGCGGCCCCATCAGTTCGACCGCCTTCTGCGTGATTTTGGTGACGATATCGCCCGCTTTAACTTTGCTCATCGAGGATTCGAGCGCATTGGGTTGTTTGTTATCAGCCATCCAAACAGCCTTAAGCACCATCAACCAGGCGCTCTTGAGCATGATTTCCATGTCAATCACATCGCGTTCGACAGAGGTCAATTTCTGGCGTGGCAGGCCATAACGGATGGTGACGCCCTGCTCGGCCAGCATTTTCTTAACTTCTTCCAGCGCGGCGCGCGCCACCCCCACGCCGGTGGCCGCCACCAGCGGGCGGGTGGCATCGAAGGTTGCCATGGCGCCTTTAAAGCCGGTGGTGGTCTTTTCGACGGTCGGCGAGCCGAGGATATTCTCAAACGGCACGCGCACATCGTCAAATGAGATTGAAGCCGTGTCGCTGACGCGAATGCCCATTTTATGTTCGAGCTTGTTAATTCTTACACCGGGTGTACCAGCCTCCACCACAAAAGAGCGCATTCCGGCGCGGCCGGCCGAGGGGTCAATGGATGCCCATACGACGAGAAAGCCTTTGCCAAATTCGGGGCGTTGCGTGAAGGATTTATCTCCAGCCGTAACGAAAATTTTCTCGCCGTTAATCACCCACTCGTTGGTTTTCTCGTCCAACACAGCGCGGGTGCGAATGGCAGACGTATCAGAGCCTGCGCCGGCTTCAGTCATGCACATCGCGGCAAAAGTCGGCTTTTCCTCGTTGAAACGCGCCAGGAATTTGGCTTTCTGCTCGGCATTGCCAGCGGCCTGCACCGCCGCGGCGCCCAATCCGCCGCCAGGCGTGACCAGGTACATGCCCACGTCACCCCATGAGAGCATTTCAAGCTGGTTGGCCAACACCTGGTAGGCAATTGGGGCGCGTTTGGGCTTGTTCGGGTCTTCGGGTTTTTTCTCCTCACTGGGGGCGAGCGAACCGGCCGAGCCGCCGCCCATGGCTTTTATGGCGGTGTGCATGAACTCAATATAACTGAATGGGATGGTGTGTTCTTCTTCATCAAACTGGCGCGATACCGGCCGCATCATGTTATCAGCAACGGTTTGCAGCAAGAATCGGGCATTTTCTACGAGTTTAGGGGTTTCAAATTCGATGGTCATAATTAGTCTCCTGACGATGTGATTGCGAGTGAGCGTTTCTCAGCAAACGGAGCAAGCCCCTGTTAAACGAGAGGTTGCTTTGGGCGGTGACCCTCGCAATGACACTAGACAATCGCCAATCCAGTGAACGACGCGAACCCGCGCCCTTCGCGCATGAACTTCTCAACGGGATGGTCGCGGATGTAGCCATGCCCGCCCAGAATTTGCACGCCCCGGTCAGTGACCATCATCACCATATCGGCGGCGCCAGTGGAGGCCAGGTAAGCTTCGATGAAGGCGTCTTCCTTGCCGGTATCCAGTTTCCAGGCAGCCTGCCAGGTGAGCAAGCGAATGGCTTCGATTTCGGTTGCCATCTCCGCCAGCATAAAGGCAATGGCTTGCTTTTGGGCAATCTTCACGCCAAAAGCCTCGCGCTCTTTGGCATAATCGCGAGCGTATTCAAAGGAAGCCCGCGCCACGCCCACTGCCAGGGCCGCATTGGCGACCTGCATGGAGGCCAGCACCGGCGCAAAGTCGCCTTGCAGCAGGTTGGCAGAGGGGACTTTGACGTTCTCAAACGTGACGCCGTACAACGGGAGCGCGTCCAGGCTCATCAATTTGAGCCGCTCGGAAACGACCACGCCTTCGCCTTTTTCCACGATAAAGGCTTTGGTCGCCCCCTCCAGGCTGGCATAGACAATCATTCCTTCGGCCTCGGCGGCATACGGGACATAGGTCTTGACGCCATTCAGGAGATAAGAATCGCCCTCTTTAACGGCAGTTGTTTTCAGCGCGTTGGGGTCGAAGTCGAAGGAAGGCTCAATCAACGCGGCGGTGTAAGGGACCCAATCGGCCTCAATCACGGGCGGAATCCACTTCTGTTTCTGCTCTTCAGAGCCGGCCAGCATTAGCGGGTTGACGAACAGGGCTGGGGTCATCACTGCCAGCGCGCCCGCCAGGTCGCCAAAGGCGAGTTCTTCGGCGGCAAGCACGCCCGTAACCGCCGAGCGTTCGCCAAACCCGCCGTAGGCTTCTGGCACCGAGGCCTGCAGCACGCCGACTTCCCAGCCTTTGCTGACCAGTTTCTTCGGCAGGGACTTTTGCTCGTCGGCATCGTGACCGGCGGTGCGCAAGTCGTTTTTGGCATAGCGCACCACCGTGTCAATCAGCATTTGCTGTTCCTCTGTGGGTATGAAACCGTACATTGTTCCTCCTTATGAGTGGTAATGGCGATTGGTAATTACGATTTACCAACAACCGATATTCCTTGAAGGAATAAATCTGCGAAAGAATCTGCAATCTGTTCCATCGTCATCGGCCCATCGCGGCGATACCAGGTGACCGTCCAATTCATGGCGCCTAGCAGGCAGCGCGAGGTCATCGAAACGCTCTCGCAACGGAATGCGCCCTCATCTACACCCTGCTGAATCAAATCCCGCCACATGCGCTCGAACCGGTCACGGTTGGGGGTGTGGCGGGCAAAAAATTCAGGCTCAAGCGAGCGGAATTCGAGCAGCAAGACTGAAACCAGGTCGCCCTGTTCGCTGAGGGTCTTGAGATAGACGCGCATGGCCTGGCGCAGTTTTTCGGCAGGCGGAACAGGTTGGGCCATCACCTGGGCCATGCGGGCAGTCACCATCTCCAGCGCGCGGTCAAGCAGCTCAAGTAAGATTTCTTGCTTGCTGCTAAAGTGGTGGTAGAGACTGGCTTTTTGCAGTTGCACCGCCTCGGCAATATCGGCCATTGAGGCGCCATGAAAGCCCTTTTGGCGGAATACCTGCGCGGCAGATTGTAGGATGTCGTCACGGGTCATCGGCTCTCCCTACCGAACGGTCGGTAGTTTAAGGATAACAGAGGAGAGGGGCAAAGTCAAGGGGCAATTGGGGGGCAACCGACAATCAGCCAAGATCATTGCGTCTGACGATTGGGAAGATTGCTCTCTGGGCGCGGAACTGAATGTGAACGCGGTTGCCGTATCCTCCCTGGCCAACCCAGGCTGCGCCCATTCCCCCTACCGAATTGCCCTATAAAATCGGACAGACATGCGTGGTTATTAGGCGCGAGGGCGTTATATCGCCAGGTATGGCCCCAGGTGAATCGGAATTTCAACTTCTGGCAGGAGTGGGATGACCAGCCACCAGCCCGCGCCGCCGGGGTCGCCATTGCGCCGCCAGGCGTTCCACAGGCCGCCTTCGCCATAATAGGGCGCAGATTTTGTTCCGCCGGTCAGTGGGTCAATATAGGTGACGGTGACGGCATATTTGTTGCCCACAGCGACTGAAATGCCAGTGACCAGCACGAAATGCGCGCCAGAACGCGGGTTATCGAGCAAAGTGAGGGTATCAATGATGATGGGATTTCCCCGCCGCAGTTCGCGCAAGAGCAAGTTCAGTCCATCCTGCGGCGAAACAACCTGCCCGCTAAAGAAGTTGGCGGTGTAATGACGAATCATTTTGAGCATGTTGGCTGGGCTGGTGTAGGGATATTTCGTTTCGGTGTACCAGCCCTGGGCTTCGGCGTATGTGAGAATGGCGCGCTCGCTGATGTTCCCCATCGGATAAGCGTAGTGATATGCCATTGCCAGTACCGCCGGGCCGCAAGAGGTGATTTTGGATTGACGGAAGGGCCTGACAGACAATTGAATGAACTCCCCATCCCAGGCGAGAGCGTGCGCTAGGCGCGGAGAAAGAAGTTGTTCTGAAACGACCAGGAACAAGAACAGGGTGATTAAAAAACGTCCCGAAGGTTGCTGAAAAAAGACAAATTCTTTCATCAAAAACCTTCGGGGCAACACCTTCGGAATGAATTCGGCGTTACGCGGGCGCATTTTCCATGTGCATTGGCATGGGCTGGTCGCCTTCGGCGTAATCGGAGATGATGATGAGGACGTTGCAAACCATGCCGCCTGGGTTACGCCAGCGATGTTTCAACTGCGCTGAGAACAACAGGCTGTCACCCGCGCCAAGGGAATAAACCTGGTTTTCAACCTGGTATTCCAACTGCCCGCGCAGACAGTAGACAAATTCATGCCCGGTATGAACCACACTGCTGGGCCCGCTGCTGGCTCCACTTTCCAGGGTGAGCATGAAAGGCATCATCCGACCCGAAAACTGTTCGCCGCCCAGGCCTTCCCACAGGCCGCGCATAAAAGGCAGGCGGGGTCGTTCGTCGCCCTTCAGGAAAACCACCTTTTTGCGCGAGGATTCGGGGCTGAAAAAATCAGTCACCGGTACGCCAAGCGCATCGGCCAGTCGGTAGAGCGTGGAAACAGAGGGCGAGGTTTTGCCGCGTTCAATCATGCTCAAGGCATTGGCAGAGAGTCCGCTCATCTGAGCCAGGGTGCGCATGGAGACTTTACGCCCCTCGCGCAGCTGGCGCAGCCGAATACCAACGTCTATAGAAATGGCTTCGCGTAATACAGTTGACATATTTACAAGGCTCCTGAAACAAGTTTCAGATTCAGTGTATCATAAATTTGATATTTGCTATCGAAATAAAAGATGACAGTTACTGTGCCAGCAACTGTCATCATGGGTTTGACCATCGTCAGCGCTCAAGGCGTGGGGCTGGGTTCGGGGGTGGGCGGTTCCACCGTCACCACCGGTGTGGGCGTAATGAGGGAGCCGGGGTCAATGGTGGGCGTGGGAGGATAGCATTCAATGAACAAGCGATTGTATTTGGCGGCGTAAGTGTTATCGAGTGGACTGATGGCGGCGGCTTCATTCCACAGGTCAATGGCAATGCAGCGGTCGTTCATTTTCTTCTCTTCGGCTTTCTGGTCGCCATAATTGAGCAGGGCTTCGCGGTAGCGCTCTCCGGCCGTGAGGCCGGTGGCATCGCGCAGGCCGGGGTAAAGACGATAGACCTCGCCAAAATAGTTAACCGCTTGCGGCCAATCCACCCCAAAAAACGAGGAAGCCTGAATGTACATGCGCGCGCCCGTGCGCAGGCTGAGGGCCTGGTTATCGAGCGGGCCGAAGCGTTCGGCCAGGGTCAGGTCGTATAAGCCGCCCTCCAGATTGGTTGTCTGGAATGCGCCCCGGCCCAAAATCTGGTCAATGCCGCGATTGCGCAAGGCAATGAAGTACATTCCGTCCACTTCGACGACATGATAGGTTGGGTCGGCTTTGCGCAGAGCATCGAGGGAGGCAATCGCGCCATCCCAATCTTTCGATTGGATTTGCTGGCGGGCGTTGGCGAGGATGGTTTCTTGGGCGCGCATATCGGGCGTGGGGGTCAGGGTCGGCGTGGGGGTGGGCGGCAGGGTGGGGGTAATCGAGAGCCTGACCTGCGCCTCGACCAGCATTTCGCTCACGCCGGGGTAACTGGCATCTTTGCTCAAAATCCATTCCAGGCGCTGACGGGCAATTTCATAACGCCCGGCTTCCATATCCAGGCGGGCGGCTGCCATTTGTTCATCGAGTTGGCCGATTGACTGGGCTTTGGCCGCTGCAACGCGTTCCGAAATGCCCAGGCTATAGCCGCCGAAACTGCCTGCCGCAATGACAAACAGCAAAACCAGCAGGCTTATCCAAAACGAGGCGCTGCTTCGACGCCCAGTTGATGTAGGTTGGGTACGAGAGAGGTTGTTCGGGTTTGATTCAGACATAGGGGCGATTATATCCTGATTTTAAAGTCGGAAAAGCAGGCGGAATTCGGACCAGACCAGGGCGAGGGCCAGGATTCCGCCGACGAACATCCCCGCCAGGGCTGTTGGAACGGCCCCTCCGGGCAGGTAAACCGCCAGGCCATAGGCCGTGATTCCGCCCCAAAGGGCGGCAAGGCCTCCCTTACCGACTGCCGTCCAAACCCGCAGCGGGCGCTCCAGCCGCCGATTGAGCAGCGTGAGCATGAAAATTGCCTCAGCAGCGAGAGAAAGTTCGGCGGCGGCGATGATGTATGGGCCCAGCTGGCGCAGCAGAGTTACGCCAGCAATGCCAATGGTGAGGTAGATAACCAGGCGCAGCATGATGCCAAAAAGCGGCACCATGGGTTCGCGGCGGGCATAAAAGGCGCGCGCCATGGTCTCTTGCAAAGCATACCCAACTAACGTGAGCATATACACACGAGACGTTGTCGCCAACAAGTTGGTTCCCGTTTCATCGAAGCCAAAAGCAACCGCCACCAAGGGCCTGATTCCGGCCATGATAACCGCCGCCACCGAAATGGTGAGCGCGAGCAAAACCCGCAGGGCTTTTTCGAGCGTTTCTGAGAAGGTTTTCCACTCGCCTTTGGCGGCGAACTCAGCAAGCGAGGGCAACAAGGCAGTGGCTATGGCCGTGCCAAGCAGGGTTTCGGGGACTTGCATGATCATCCAGCCATAGGTCAACGCCGAGACGGCCCCCTCTTGGTCGAGCCGCGAAGCGAGATTATCACGCGCCAGGAACATCAATTGAATGCCAAGCATGGTGAGCAGGCGCGGAGCCATCAATTTGAGCGCCTCGATTAAGCCGGAGTTGCGCACATCCAGCGAGGCCGTCCAGCGGAACTGATACTTAATCAGCCCGGGGATTTGAATCAGCAGGTGCAGGGCCGCGCCCAAGATGGCGCCATAGACCAGGCCATGAATGCCCAACCCCAGAGTTGGCAGCGTGACTCCGCCCATCGAAATCGGTTCAACCGGCGCAAAGAAGAGCGCGCCAAGAATTTGACCAACATTGTAAAAAAACGGGGCCAGCGCGGGCAGCAGGAAGTGCTGATTGGCTTGCAAACCGCCCATCACCAGGCCGCTGAGCGAGAAAATCATCAGGGATACCAGGTTGAGGCGCATCAGGTTGGCAACCAGTTCTTGCTGCTCCGGGCCAAAGCCGGGGACAATCCCAATTTCGGCACTGACAATCTGTTCGGCGAAGATGGCGACAAAGAACGCCACAACGCCGGTGACGACGAACATCAGGTTGGCGACCCGCGAAAACAGGTCCCAGGCATCTTCGCGCCCGCGCAGGGTGATAGACTGGCGCAGAAGCGGGATGAAGGCCATCGAAAATGCGCCGCCCGAAATCAGCGCGAAGAGCAAATCGGGCAGGTTATTGGCCGAGTTGAAGGCGTCTTGTAAAGGCAGGCTGAAGGTGCGCGAGACGATGAACAGGCGTCCGAAAGCCAGGATTTTATCCAGGCCGAACAGGAAGAACAACAGCAACGAGGTACGCGTGAGGTGGGAGAGTTTTTTCATAGCAAACCGCCCCGCAATGATACCAGATTGCGAGGCGGTTCTTTGGCCGGTTTACCAGGTCTACATTTGCCGTTTTAGTGCTGGTGGTCTGCCGGGTCAAAATGCTCCGCGCCGGGGAGTTTTTCGGCCAGGATGTGCGGTTTGTGAATCAACACCGGCATACACTGGGGGCAAAGGGCATAACGCTCGCCGCGATATTCGAGCGAGAGCAGGGGAATTTGTTGAGAGGTGCGGCCACAATTCAGGCAGGTTTTTTCGGACATGGTTGGCTCCTATTCGATAAATTTGCCTGAGGATATCGTCTTTTTGGTTCTCTGGCTGTGACAAAAGTCTCTACAATGTCCCTTTGTACATTCCACCATCAACCGAAAGCATGACGCCCGTGACATAGGACGCTGCCGGAGAGAGCAGGAAAACGGCGACATGAGCAAATTCTTCGGGCGAGGCCATGCGTCCTAGCGGGCTTTCTTTTGCCTGGTTGGCAATTTCTTCCTCTACGGAAGTGCCGTTCATGCGGGCGCGGGCGGTCATCAATTCGGCGATGCGCTCGGTTTCCGTCCAGGCTGGCAGAATGGAGTTGAAGCGGATGCCGTCCTTGCCCAGTTCGAGGGCCAGTGATTTGGTCAGCCCAACGGTGGCGGCGCGGATGGAGTTGGATAAGACCAGGTTGGCAATCGGCTGTTTGACGGAGTAGGACGTGACCGTCAGCACACTGGCCGAGTCGGACTGTCGCAAGTAGGGCAGGGCAGCCTTAATCAGGCGCACGTTGCTCATAAAGGACAGGTTGATGGCCTTTTGCCAGGTTTCTTCATCAAAAGACTCAAAAACTCCCGGCGGAGGACCTCCCGCGTTGCAGACCAGCAAATCTAACCCGCCCAGGGTTTCTGCCGCGTCACGGACAACCGCTTCGGCCTCGCCGGGCTTGCTGACATCGCCGGGCAGCCCATAAACTAACCCACGCGTTTCGTTGGAAATTTTCAGGACGGCGGTTTGCAGGCGGGTGTCGTCCCGGCTATTGATGGCGAGCAGGCAGCCTTCGCGCGAGAGCAGGCGGGCCGTGGCAAATCCTAATCCGCGCGAGGCGCCTGTAACGAGGGCGCGTTTGCCTTGTAGTTTTAAGTCCATAAAAATATCTCCTATAAAATGATGCAAGTATACAAGGAAAACAGGAAAAAGGCAGGCAGGAAAACTTGTAAAACGGAACGAGCAAAAACAGGTGAAAGGGTTAGGGAATGAGTTCGATGCGCTCTTCGATAATTTCGCCTTCGCGCCAGTTGGATTCGACCCAGCGGTGCACCGTTTCGAGCGCGGACTGGAGATGGGCGGCGTCGTTGCCAAGCATGGCGCAGCCGATAACGGCCTGCTGGTGAGCGTCCTGCAAATCCAGTTCAGCGGTTGAGATATTGAACTCGCGGTGCAGGCGCGCGAGCAGGGGCTTGATTTGGCCGCGTTTCTCTTTCAGCGAGCCGCAACCGGGCAGGTGGAGGTGGATGGTGAGGGTAGCAATCATCTCAATTCACGATTTACGAATTGGGAATTACGTTTTACAATGCCAATCATGGACAGCGAAACCCGGTATAACCGCGCTCTTGATTATCTCTACTCTTTTGTAGATTATAGCCTTAAAAAAGCCGACCAACTGGCGGCGGCCAATTTCGACTTGGGGCGAATGCGACAGTTGATGGCCGCGCTTGGCAATCCGCAGGATGCTTATCCGACCATCCATGTGGCCGGGACGAAGGGCAAAGGCTCGGTTTCGGCATTCTGCGCCAGCGCGCTGACGGCTTCGGGGCGCAAAACCGGATTGTACACGTCTCCACACCTGATTGATTTTTGCGAGCGAATGCAGGTGGATGGGCAGCCGATTTCGCACGCGGAACTGGCGGACTTAACGGAAGAAATCAAACCGGCGGTGGCCGCCATTCCGATGCTGACGACTTTCGAAATCAC
>DAOUBQ010000101.1:0-94980 GCA_034432755.1 Anaerolineales bacterium | reverse complement strand
ACGTGGCCAACGCTGCCAAAATCCTCGACCGCGACCATTACGGGCTGCAAAAAGCCAAAGACCGCATCCTGGAATACATTGCGGTGCGTTCACTCAAGCCCAAAAAGGAACGCCAGCCCATCCTGTGCTTCGTGGGGCCGCCCGGAACCGGCAAGACCTCGCTGGGACGCTCAATTGCCGAAGCGCTGGGACGCAAGTTCGTGCGCGTTTCTTTGGGCGGGGTGCGCGATGAGGCCGAAATTCGCGGCCACCGCCGTACCTACATCGGCGCGCTGCCGGGGCGGATTATCCAGACGATGAAGAAGGCCGGGAGCGCGAATCCGCTCTTCATGCTGGATGAAATTGACAAGTTGGGCAACGATTTCCGCGGCGACCCATCCTCAGCGCTATTGGAGGTGCTGGACCCGGAACAGAACAACTCGTTTAGCGACCACTATCTCGAAATCGCCTTCGACCTGTCGAAAGTGATGTTCGTGACAACCGCCAATAGCCTGGCTACCATCCCCGACGCGCTGCTCGACCGGTTGGAAGTCATCGAGTTCCCCGGTTATATCGAAGAAGAGAAAATGGCAATTGCCGACCGCTACCTGATTCCGCGCCAGATGGACGAAAACGGGATGACCGAGAGCGGCCTGCGCTTCGCCGATACGGCCCTCCAGCGCGTCATCCGCGAGTATACCTACGAGGCAGGCGTGCGCAACCTGGAGCGGGAGATTGGGCGCGTCATCCGCAAGGCGGCCCGTCTGAAGGCGGAGAAGAAAGAATTCCCGACCATCATCACCCCAAATGTGGTTGAAAAATTCTTGGGGCCGCCACAGTTCTTGCGCAGCGAAGCCGAACGGCGCGACGAAGTGGGCGTGGCAACCTCGCTGGCCTGGACCGAAAACGGCGGCGAAATTATGACCATTGAAGTTGCTATCCTGGAGGGTAAGGGCGGCCTGCAAATGACCGGCCAGATTGGCGATGTGATGCAGGAATCAGGCCAGGCCGCGTTGACTTACATCAAATCGCGCGCCGACCTGTTTGGGATTGAATTGGATGTCTTCGAGCGAATGGATATTCACGTTCACATGCCAGAGGGCGCTATTCCGAAGGACGGGCCGAGCGCGGGCATCACCCTGGCGACCGCCATTCTTTCAGCGCTCACAGGGCGCCCCATCTACCGCGAAGTGGGCATGACCGGCGAAATCACCCTGCGCGGGCGCGTGTTGCCCATTGGCGGGGTGCGCGAAAAGGTGCTGGCGGCACATCGGGCCGGGCTGAAGGTGGTGATGCTGCCTGAAAAGAACATGAAAGACCTGGTAGATGTGCCAAAACGGGTGCGCACCGATTTGAAAATCATCCCCGTGGAACACATGGACCAGGTGCTGGAGGTGGCGCTCTACCCCGAACCGGTCATGCCACCCCCACGCCCCCGCCGCAGGGCAGAGAACGGACAGGAAAACGACGATTCCGAAGAGTAATCCGACGGCAACGACCTCTCTGCCCTGAATGCCAGCCCCTCTTCCAGTGGAAGAGGGGCCAAAAACCAAAATTTGTGTCGCTTGGGGTATTTCCATCTCCCGCTTGCCTCTCCCAGGGCAGGGGGAAAGAGTCAGCGTGAGAGCAGGCAGTTACCGAAAATCTGGTCCTGGATTACTGGATTTTGCGCGCTTCGACGTAGAACCGTTTCTCGCGCGCTTCACCCATCGAGAACGTTTTACGCGGCAGGGCGCCATCCAGAATAACCGTCTTGAACAAATCACCTTTTGCCATACCGGGGACGTAGATTCCGACGTTGCCAGGCTGACTGCCAAGACGCACAGTGACATCTGCGCCGTGAACATAGTCTATTTTCTCCGCGCCGCCCTGCTTGAGGAAGGGGTCGAGGAAAGCCTGGATGGTGCCGACGGCGAGATTGGTGGCGGGGTTGCGAATTTCAACCACGCCAAATCCACGACCTCCGCCCACAAACCCGACCAACTGACCATCTGGCGCGCCCGCATTGACAGCGGCCACCATGGCTACGGCACTATCAACCGACTGATAAGTGACATTTGCGCCGAAAGCGGTTTCCAGCGCGGCATAGATGTCGGTCTTCAGCCCAAACAGGACACGGTGAATCGGCTCGAATTCCAATGCTTCATCGTGGACGTTTTCGATTTCGACCAGCGCATAGCGCGAGGGATGGTCCATCCCAACCAGGGACTTATTCTTTTCCCAAATCGCTTTGGCAGTGGCAAGCGAGTGATTGCCGTCGCCCATTGCAAAAAGCAGGACGGGCAGGTCAGGAGAAACGCCGTATTTGGCGGCAAAGACTTCGGGGCGGGCCAGATGGCGCAGGGCTTCGACAATGCCGCTCTCATCGGTGACGGCGTAGCCGGTCAGGTGTCCGCTATCGAGCATCAGGTCGAAGTCATAAAGTTTTTTGAGGCTGTCTTTGGCGGCTGCCACCGGCTCAATGACCGTGCGCTGCGGGTCGTCTATCAGAACGAGGATGTGGGGCAGTTCGAGCGGCGCGCCCTCGCGGATTTTAATGCGCGGGGGCAGGCGTTCGACAATCGTCCCTTCGGTGGCGCGAATCAGGCTGGTGGAGCCTTTGCTGAAGTCGTAGCATTCCAGGTCGAGCGCCAGCATCAGGCCCTTGCGGGTCTTGCCGCCGACAGTTCGCTCGACGTAGATGATTCCCTCGCGCGGCTGGAGCAAGCCCGCTTCGAGGTATTGGCGCATGGTTTGCTGAATGTGCTGAATGCGTTCTTCCAGGCGGGGCTGCTCCAGGTAGATTTCGGGCAGGGTGATGCGGAAAGTGGAGGGAGATTCACCGACAATCTTTTCCACCTGCTGCCAGTATTCGGGCTGGGAGGTAAACTGGTCCACCGCAATGGTCGCCCACCTGGTCAGATTGATACCCGCTTTGGGCAGGTAGACTTCGGGGATGAGAAGGCCGAGGTCGGGGTAGCGTTTCATTTTGCAAACTCAATCACAATTTGGGCTACTTCGGTGCCCACACGGCCCTGGGCTTCTTTGGTGGCCGCGCCAATGTGTGGGGAGCCGATGACGTTATCGAGTTTGAGCAGTTTCCAGTCGGTAGGCGGCTCCACGGCAAACACATCGAGGGCGGCGGCAGCCACTTTCCCGTTGATCAGGGCTTCGTAGAGGGCGTCCTCGTTGATAATCCCGCCACGCGCGCAGTTGACGATGCGCACACCGTCTTTCATTTTGGCAAACTGCTCGGCGCCAATCATATTTGCCGATTCTTTCGTCTTGGGCAGGTGCAAGCTGAGGTAATCAGAGTGCGCCAGCAATTCATCGAGCGAAACGAGTTTGCCATACTCGAATTCTTTCACATACGGGTCATAAGCCAGGACGGTCATGCCCAGGGCGGCGGCGCGTTTGGCGGTGGCCTTGCCAATGTTGCCCACGCCAATCAGGCCAAGCGTCTTGCCGCCGATTTCCACGCCCTCGAAAGCCTTCTTTTCCCATTTTTCGGCTTTCATAGTTTCGGTGGCTTTGTAGAGCGAACGCGCCATCATGAACATATAGCCAATGGCCAGTTCTGCCACCGAATCAGAGGAGGCCAGCGGGGTGTTGCGCACTTCGATGCCTTTCGAGCGGGCATAGTCTACGTCAATGGTGTCGAGGCCCACACCGCCGCGCACAATCAGTTTCAGGTTGGGGCAAACATCAATGAGCGGCTGGCGAACTTTGGTGCGTGAGCGAACGACCAAAACGTCGTAAGCGGGCGCAACGGTCATCAACTCTTCGGGGGTGATTTCAAAGTTGGTATCAACCGTCAGCCCGGCAGCGCGCATTTGTTCAATGCACTCTTTTTCGGTTTTATCGCAAACTAAGACCTTCATGATTGTCTCCTGGGGGTGAATTAAGAAAACAAGGTCAGCCCCGAAAACACCGGCTCGACCCTGCTTATGCAAGAATATCTGGTCACAAAGTCATTATAACAATCGCAAAACCCTTTGTCAACCGATAACTATCAGGCGATAAACATGCCGAATGTACTTTGTGATTTACAAGACAGACGGCTATAATGAGAGCGTAAGCAGGTTTAAAGGCAGGTAAACAGGCAAATCAGCATACATGCACTACTGGAAAACCGAACAACTGGAAAATCAATAAGGAGAAGAAAATGTCTGACCCGATTCACCGCGCACACAACTTTAATGCCGGCCCAGCGGGATTGCCGCTCGAAGTGATGCAGCAAGCCCAGGCCGAACTGTTGGATTATAAAGGCACGGGCATGTCCATCATTGAGATGAGCCACCGCTCGAAGGAGTTTGAAGCGATGCTCAACGAAACCGAAGCCGACCTGCGCGAGCTGCTCAACATCCCGGCCAACTACAAGGTTTTGTTCATGCAGGGCGGTGCCAGTTTACAATTTTCGATGATTCCGATGAATCTGCGCCCAGCGGGTGCCTCTGCCGATTACATCGTGACCGGGGCCTGGAGCAAGAAAGCTCTCCAAGAAGCCCAGAAACTCGGCGCAACGCGCGTGGCCGCAGACATGAAAGCCAGCAACTACAACAGCCTGCCCACCAACCTCGACCTCGACCCCCAGGCCGCCTACCTGTACTACTGCTCGAACGAAACCATTCACGGCGTTGAGTTCTTTCAGGAACCCATTCCCCCGGCAGGCGTGGAACTGGTCTGCGATGCGTCCTCTGACTTTATGAGCCGCCCCATTGATGTGACCAAGTACGCCTACCTTTACGCAGGCGCTCAGAAGAACATCGGCCCGGCCGGCGTGGTGGTGGGCATTTTGCGCGAAGACCTGTTGGAGCGCGTCCCGGCCAACCTGCCGGTCATGCTCGATTTCAAAGTACAGGTCGAAAACCACTCGCTCTACAACACCCCGCCCTGCTTCTCTATTTATATGGTCGGGCTGGTGATGAAGTGGATTAAAAAACTCGGCGGCCTGACGGCCATCGAAGCCCGCAACAAAGCCAAAGCCGACCTGCTCTACCAGACGATTGACGCCAGTGGCGGCTTCTTCAAGGGTCACTCCCAGCCCCAATCCCGCTCGCGCATGAACGTCACTTTCCGCCTGCCCACCGAAGAACTCGAAGAAACCTTCGTCAAAGAAGCCAAAAAACTGAACATGATTGGGCTAAAAGGCCACCGCTCGGTCGGCGGCCTGCGTGCATCCATCTATAACGCCGTCGAACTCTCCGACGTGGAAGCCCTGGTTCAATTCATGAAGGAATTCCAGAAGAAAAACGGCTGATTGATTGTTCAGTCATCAGGCATCAGAGCGCGCCTTCCAGAGTTGGGAGGCGCGCCCTGGTTTAGAAAGACACTCGCAAACAACGCACCCGAATATGAGACGGAAAACTGAACACTGAACACTGATAACTGACAACTGACAACTGACAACTGGTAACTGAACACTGACAACTGACAACTGGTAACTGATAACTGATAACTGATTACTGTATAATATCCCCATGACCAACACCCTCAACATGGACTTCTTCTTCCCTGAACTCTCGGACGATGGAGAGAACATCCCCCTCCCGCCCGAAGAAATGCGCTTTATTGAACTACGCGCCGAACCCGTGCGCGATGACGGTCGCCTGCGGGCGCGCGTCTACATCGAAGTAACGCCCTTCCGCCAGCGCCCACACATAGACATCGCCCTGACCGACGCAAACGGCGAAGAAATTGCCTCCGTCAACATCGTCGAACCCATGCAGCGCAAAAACGTCATCACCATCCACATTCGCGGCCAGCAAACCAGCGGCCAATTCAGCCTGCACGCCCGCCTATACTACCCCGAAGGCCCACAAGCAGATACCGCTGAGCACAAGTTTGAAATCTGAATCCCTTTTTCCCTGCAAATCCGGCCAGCGCATCTGGGTTGCGTTTTTCGTTTTAATCACGCTGCTCCTATCGGCCTCCTGCTTGACGACTCCCACGCCTTCCCCAACTCCCCTGCCAGCAGTTTCCCCCTCGCCTTCGCCATCCGAAACGCCTGCCCTGAGCAAAACCGAAGTGCCTGCCCCCGCACCAACCCCTCACTCGTCACCCGTCACCGAATCACTGATGACTGAACCACGGGTCACTGGCATTTGCTCCCCCCTTGCCGTCCAACCCCTCGACCGAATCACCGAAATCATCACCCAGCCCTTCATCATGCCGCGCGCGCTGGACGATAGCACCTACAAAGATGACGCCCATCACGGCCTCGACCTGGGCTACTACACCCGCGAGGGCATCCCTTTCACCGGCACGCCCGTCCTCTCGGCGCTGGAGGGGATCATCGCCGCCATCGTCACTGACCGCCCTCCGTATGGCAACATGCTCCTGGTCGAAACACCCTACGACAAAATCCCTCCCCAACTCATCCAAAACCAGAACATCCCGCCAGGGAACTCCCTATACGTCCTCTACGCCCACCTCCAAAACCTGCAACCCCTCACACTCCAAAAACCCGTCGCCTGCGGTCAGCAACTGGCCGAAACAGGCCTCACCGGCTTCACCGGCGGCCCGCACCTGCACTTCGAGACGCGCTGGGGCCCTTGGCGCGTCCTTCCCCGAAGGCATGGCCTACTACCGCGCCGACACCACCGAGGCCGAGCGCGCCAACTACCAGCGCTGGCGCATGAGCGGCGAATTCCATCTCTTCGACCCGCTCGAACTGCTGACCCTACCCTGACCCATCGGTTATCAAATCGCCATCTTAAGCAGCCTCCCAACCGGGTAAAATAAACCCAACCCAAACACCCGGCCAAACATGCACCCCTTTACTCGTCACTCGTCACTCACCGCTCGTCACACCACGCATATGATGCGTTCCGTATTACGTCTCATCCGTCACACCTCACGCATTCTTTTCTCTTTCATCATTCTCTCTTTCCTGCTCTCCTCGTGCGTCATCGTCATCCCGCGCCCTGCTGCGCTCGCGCCCAGCCTCACGCCCAGCCTCACCCTCACCCCCAGCCCCTCCGTCACCATCACCGCCACCGTCACCCCCGCGCCCACCTTCACCCCCACCCCCCTGCCCGGCGACGCCACCCAAACCTTCGCCCTCGCGCTCGGCGACAACGGCTACAACCACCTGTTCATCTACTCCCCTGCCAAACTGCCCCTCACCCGCATCACCAACGGCGAGTGGAACGACATCACCCCCGCCTTCAGCCCCGATGGCCGCAAACTCGTCTTTGCCTCCGACCGCAACGAATACTGGGACCTCTACCTGCTCGACCTCGAAACCGCCCAAACCGAACGCCTTACCGACACCCCCCAATTCGACGGCAACCCCTCCTGGTCACCCGACAGCCTGTGGATAGTCTACGAAACCTACCTCGAAGACCAACTGGACATCTTCATCCTCTCCACTGTCACCCCCGGCCAGGTCCTGCGCCTCACCGATGACCCCAGCCTGGACCAAACCCCCGTCTGGTCGCCGCTAGGCCGCCAGGTGGCCTTCGTCTCCAACCGCGCGGGCAGCAACGACATCTGGATCGCCAACCTCGACAACCCCGACGAAGGCCGCTTCGTCAACATCACCAACAGCCCCACTCTCTCAGAAACCCATCCCGTCTGGTCACCCGATGGCACCCGCCTGGCCTGGGCCGCCCAAGGACAAGACGAACCCGAAAGCATCTACCTGTGGGACAGCACCCGCCCCCAGCAGCCCGCCCGCCGCATTGGCCCTGGCAACTGGCCCGCCTGGAGCGAAAGCGGCAACGAAATCGCCGCCCGCCTCTCCGAACCCAACCAAGATTACCTCACCGCCTACACCCTGGGTGGCCTCCTGCTCATCCCACCCACGCCCCTCGGCAGCATTCACGGCCTCGATTGGCGCATCAAGCGCGTCACCATCTTGCCGGTCATTTTCCAGAAACAGGCCTTCCTCACCCCCACCTCGCTCTGGCAGTTCAACCTGCAACTCATCACCGACATCCCCAACCAACGCGCCGGGGTCGTCCCGCTGCGCGATGTGCAGGCCCCGCACCCGCTCCTGCACGACGCCGTCAACGAATCCTTCGACGCTTTGCGCGAGCGCCTCATCCGCGATGCCGGTTGGGATGTCCTCGCCAGCCTCGAAAACGCCTACACCCCGCTCACCTCCAGCCTCGACCCAAGTCGCGGCCAGGACTGGCTCTTCACCGGGCGCGCCTTTGCCCTCAACCCCGTCACCGCCCGCGCCGGCTGGATGTTGACCCTGCGCGAGGAAATCAATGGTCAAACCTACTGGCGCGTCTACCTGCGCGCCGTCGCCCAAGACGGCTCAGTCGGCCAACCCTTGCGCGACCTGCCATGGGACCTCAACGCCCGCTACAGCCTCAACCCGCGCGCCTACGACCAGGGCGGCGCCTACGCCACGAGCATCCCCTCCGGCTACTGGATTGATTTCACAAGCCTGGCCCGCGAATTTGGCTGGCAACGCCAACCCGCCCTGCCCAACTGGCGCAGTTTCTTTAAAGGCGCGCGCTTCAACGAATTTGTCCTCACCGGCGGGCTAGACTGGCGCTCCGCCATGCTGCAACTCTACCCGCCCGACATCTTCATCACCCCCACCATCGTCATCCCGCCCACCAAAACCCACACCATCACCCCCACCGGCTACCGCTACAAATCGCCCACCCCCACCGTCACCGAAACCCCCACCATGCGGCCCACATTTACCCCCGCGCCCTGACATGCAAATTACCCTTTACCGATTACTTTTTATTGGAATCGCGCTGGGCATTTTCTCCGCCTGCGCCCCTCCCCCCGCGCCCGAAGCGACCGAGACCCCGGTCATCGCTTTCGCTGCCACCCCGCTTCAGACTGCTCCCATCCCCGAAGCAGATACCCAGCCCACGCCGGGCTGCCCCAACCCCGAATGCCTCGTCGTCATCCCCAAAACCGGCAACGCCGACCCGCTGCGCTTCAACATCCCCACCCCCGGTGCCGAGCCAAAAACCATCTGGCGGCCCCCGCAGTTCCCCGTCCCGCTCGCCCTGGGGCCGTATGACCACTTCTACCTCTCACGCCCCATTGCCGCCGACGAAATCAACTGGCCGCTCGCCAACTACCGCTATGGCGGCACTTTTTTTCAAGATGTAACCCACACCGGCGTTGATATTCCCGCCAAACCCGGCACACCCGTCCTGGCCGCCGGAGATGGCACGGTCGTTTGGGCCGACTGGGGCCTCTTCAGCGGCGTCCCCGACAATTACAAAGACGCCTATGGCCGGGCCGTCGCCATCCGTCACGATTTCGGCTACAACGGCCAGCCGCTCTATACCGTCTACGCACACATGCGCGAAATCTACGTTACCAACGGCCAATGGGTAGCAGCCGGAACCCCGCTCGGCGAAGTGGGCGACACCGGCATTACCACCGGCCCGCACCTGCACCTCGAAGTTCGCATGGGTGAAAACAGCTACTTTCAAACCTACAACCCCGAACTTTGGGTCGTCCCACCCCAGGGCTGGGGCGTGCTGGCCGGGCGTGTGATGGAATCAAACCGCCAACTCATGCATCGCATCCCAGTCATCATCCGCTCTCACCAAAGCAGCCACCAATGGGAAGTCTACACCTACGGCCCCGAAGCCATCAACCCTGACCCCTACTACAACGAAAACATGGTCATCAGCGACCTGCCCGCCGGAAGTTACACCATTGGAATTGTTTACGACGGCAAAGAGCAGCGCCTGCAGGTAGAAATCTTGCCGGGGCGCATCACCTACTTCACCTTTCGCGGCAGTTTCGGCTACAGCACCAACTACCCCACGCCCACGCCCCACCCCACCCAAATTGCATCGCCCACCCCGCGCCGCTAACCGCCCAAGCCGCATCTTGACGCATCGAACAGATGTGCTATACTGTAACGAAACAGTCCAACTCGTACCCTGAACCTTTGTTTTTGGAGACAAAATGGCACGCAAATCACAACAACCTGAATTGCCCCCCGCCAATCGCAACAGCAGCGATGAAGCCAAACGCGCCGTATTAGATAAAGCCCTGAGCGACATCGAAAAACGCTACGGTGACGGCGCAATCATGTTCCTGGGCAAAGCCCAACACATGGTGGTAGACGCCATCCCCACTGGCTCCCTCTCGCTCGATATTGCCCTCGGCGTTGGCGGCATCCCGCGCGGGCGCATCACCGAAATTTACGGGCCAGAGTCATCGGGCAAAACCACCATCTGCCAACACATCGTAGCCGAAGCGCAAAAAATGGGCGGCACAGCCGCCTTTATTGATATGGAACACGCCCTCGACCCGGCTTACGCGGCCAAATGCGGGGTGGATATTGATAACCTGCTCGTCTCTCAGCCCGATACCGGCGAACAAGCCCTCGAAATCGCCGAAACCCTCGTCCGCTCTGGCGCAGTAGATGTGGTCGTGGTCGACTCGGTCGCTGCGCTCGTTCCACGCTCAGAACTGGAAGGCGACATGGGTGACGCCACAATGGGCGTGCAGGCTCGCCTGATGAGCCAGGCGTTGCGCAAACTCTCCGGGGCAATTAACCAGACCAAAACAACCGTCATTTTCACCAACCAGCTGCGCCAAAAAATTGGCGTCATGTTCGGCAACCCCGAAACCACCACCGGCGGCCAGGCGCTCAAATTCTACGCTTCGGTGCGGCTCGACGTGCGCCGCATTCAGGCCATCAAAGTTGGCGAGGAAGTCATCGGCAACCGCACCCGCGTTCGGGTGGTCAAAAACAAAGTCGCCCCGCCCTTTCGCACCGCTGAGTTCGACATCATGTTCAACGAGGGCATCTCCAAAGTCGGCGATATGCTCGACCTGGCAACCAAACTCGAAGTGGTCCAAAAGCGCGGCGCATTCTTCTCCTATGGCGACATCCGCATTGGGCAAGGACGCGAAAACTCGAAAGAATTTCTGCGCCAAAACCCCGACCTGGCGCTCGAAATCGAAACCGTCATCCGCCAGAAGGCCATGGGCGGCGAACTGGTCCTGCCCATCGACATAGGCGGCGATGGCATCGGAGACGAGTAAGTTCACACGAGTACGATAATCTCGATACGCTTCGCTGCGCGACCATCAGCCATCGCAATGAAACGTCAGCCAATACGCAACCCGCAATACGTAACTCGTCATGCGTGTTGCGTATTTTTGTTATTTACGCTCACCGCCTGCCTGCCGCAAGCCGCGCCCACGCCCTTCATCCCGCCCACCCGCGCTGAGACGGGACCGACTGAGGCGGTCAACATCGCGTTTGCCTCGCCCACTGCGCTAGAAATTGCCCTGCCGACTGCTTCTGCCACGCCCCGGCCTTCGCCCACCCCCAAAGAACCGACCGACACCCCCTTGCCGCCCTGCACCCCCTCCCTGCGATACCTGAGCGACATCACTTACCCCGATGGCACGCTCGTCTCGCCCGGCCAGCGCATCCAGAAACAGTGGCAGGTCGAAAACAACGGCTCCTGCGACTGGCAAGCAGACTACCGCCTGAAACTGGTCGGCGGCTTCCCGCTAGGCGTCTTCGGCGAAGTGGCACTTTACCCCGCCCGGGCCGCAACGCAGGCCGTGATCGAAATCACTTTCACCGCCCCAACCGCCCCCGGCCCCTACCGCTCTGCCTGGCAAGCCTTCGACGCAAGCGGAAATCCGTTTGGGGATGTGGTGTATATAGATATTGTTGTCCAATAAACATGGGGCAACTTGAGCAACTCTTGACCATCAGGCGGGTTATTGTAGCGAACTACAAAATGAAACATTCGCGCGGAGGCAATCACTGTGGAAACCCTGCTCTCGAACCTTCTGACCCCGATGGTTCTTTGCTATATTTTGGGACTGACCGCGGGAACGCTCGGCTCAGACCTGCGCATCCCCAAACAATTCTACGAATCGCTCACCATCTACCTGTTATTTGCGATTGGTTTCAAAGGCGGCGGAGAAATCGGTCACACCGGAATCAACACAATTATCTTGCCCGGCCTGGCAAGCATTGGCCTGGGATTGTTCATCACGACCTATGGCTATGGCATTCTCAGGCGATTGGGAAAATTCAGCCGCCAAGATTCATCGTCCATTGCGGCCCATTATGGCTCCGTCAGCGCAGTCACCTTTGCCGCCGGAATTGCCATGCTCGATACGCTCAAAATCCCCTACAATGGGTTCATGAACGCCCTGCTGGCCCTCATGGAGTCACCGGCCATCATTTTGGGCGTTGTGCTGGCTGGGCGGGCGCGTCACCTGGCCACATCTGAAGCCAACAAACCAGCCATTGACTGGGCATTCTTTCTGCGCGAAGCCTTCATCAGCAAAAGCGTGGTTCTGCTCATCGGCGGAATGTTGATTGGCTGGCTTTCAGGCCAAAACGGCTACCAAACGATGGAGCCGCTGCTCATCACGCCCTTCAAGGCTGCGCTGAGTTTCTTCCTGTTGGAATTGGGCGTTGTGACCTCCGAACGGCTGGGAGACTTGCGCAAGGTAGGGCCGTTCCTGCTGGCCTTTGGCATTTTTTTCCCGATTGTCAACGGCGGTTTGGGAATTCTCACCGGCTGGTTTGTCGGGTTGAACACAGGAGGCGCAACGCTCTTGGGCGCGCTCGCCGCCAGTGGGTCGTACATTGCCGCGCCCGCAGCCATGCGCGTGGCCGTTCCACAAGCCAACCCGGCCCTCTCACTCACGGCAGTGCTGGCAATCACCTTCCCGTTCAATATCGCGCTTGGGCTTCCTATTTACCTGAATCTAGCGCGCTGGTTGTTTGGAACATGAGCAGGTCAAAGATTTGTCCCTACTCTCCTTGCCCAAGTGAATAACCCGGCTGGTCATCGTAGGTGTAGAGATTTTCGGTCTTGATGACCTCCATCCCGGCAGCGGTCAGGTTTTGGAGCAGGGCCAACACCTCGGCGTATTCAACGCCCGCGCCGCCAGTTCGAAAGCGACAACGCCAGTGGTCAGTGCAAAACGTCTCAGGCAGGCCTTCAGGATACACTTTAACGCCGCGATTGGTAACCAGGGTAAGCGGCAAGGCTTCGGTAGCCGCCAATTCCAGCTGTTTGCCAAGAACATCTGGGGCGCGCCCGGCTTCGTCCCAGTAGACGAATACATCCACGCCGACCAGCTTTCGGGCAGGAGAGTGTTGCGGGGTGCGTTGAATCTGGATGGGGCGATTCTGATAGCGAACCGGCCGGAGAACGCGCGGTTCTCGCCCCAATCGCTCGATGACGGCATCCGCAAATTCCTGTGTACCGACCTCCCGCGCGCTCAACTGTTCACGATAAATATCAGGCGTGTGAATCCCATCTTCCAGCACGCACAACCAGGCATTCTTGATGCGCTCGCCAACTGCGCCATGCCCCAAATGCACCAGCATTTGCGTGGCCGCCACCAGCAGACCAGAAGGATTGGCAACGCCCTTCCCGGCAATATCGGGCGCGGAGCCATGCACAGCCTCGAACATGGCAAACTCGTGGCCGATGTTGGCCGAAGCAGCAAAACCGATAGAACCGGCCAGTTGTGCGGCAATATCGGAGATGATGTCGCCATACAGGTTGAGGGTCACAATCACATCGAACAGTTCTGGGCTGGAGGCCAGCCGCGCTGCGCCAATATCAATAATCTGATGCTCGGCACGAATATCAGGATACTCAGCAGCAATTTCTTCAAACACCTGATGGAACAGCCCATCGGTCAATTTCATGATGTTGTCTTTGGTCATGCAGGTCACTTTGCGGCGTTCATAAGCGCGGGCGTATTCGAACGCATACCGCACAATGTTTTCGGTGCCAGGGCGGGTAATCAGTTTGAGTACCTGCGTCACTTCGGGCGTTTGACGGTGTTCAATCCCGGCGTACAAGTCTTCTTCATTCTCACGGATAATCACCAAATTCATGCCCGGGTGCGCCGAAGACACGCTGGGGCTGTAAGATTTGCACGGTCGGATGTTGGCAAACAGGTTCAACGTTTTGCGCAGGGTGACGTTGACACTCTTCAGACCCTTTCCCTGCGGCGTGGTAATGGGGCCTTTCAGCATACATTTGCTGCGCCGAATGGCCTGCCAGGCTTCGGTGGGAACGCCGGATGTGTGGCCCTTCTCGTAAGCCGCAAGCCCCACTTCAATAAAGTCATACTCCAGGGGCGCTTCTGCCGCCTGAAGAACGTGAATAACAGCCTGTGTAATCTCCGGGCCAATGCCATCGCCTGGAGCAACCACAATGCGTTGTTTGGTTTGCATAACAATACTCCTCTCAATGGGGGTCATCAAACTATCTGCTAAAGTATACCCGCAAATCGTTTACGTGTTGTTGAACTATCCAGCCCGATTGAATGATACAATCAGCAGCAAGGAAAGCCCGAGGCGTCTTCCGAACTCTTTGTTGCAGAAAGCGTTACACCTTCAATGACCTACAACCTGAAACTTTTCTGGCGCATGGCAATGCGCTCTTTTTTTGGCGCGCAAAAAACTCATGCCCGCCTGACCCGCAAACGCCTGTTTTTCCTGCTGCTCTTTTACTCGGTCTGGCCGGCCTGGACAGTTTTTACCTGGCTCTGCCTGCTGCTCGATGACCTGCTCTTTCCTGGCTACAAAAAACAGGTCATTGATAAGCCGCTCTTCATCCTCGGTAACTTTCGCTCTGGCTCAACCTTTTTGCACCGCCTGCTCTCGCGCGAGACCGAAACATTTACCAGCCTGCGCACCTGGGACATTTTTATCACCCCCTCGATCACCCAACGGAAAATCTCAGGTTTTTTTGCTGCCCTCGACCGGCTCTTCGGCAGCCCGCTCAAGCATTTCCTGGTCAATCTCGACCGCCGCTCACTAGGCCAAATTCGCATTCATCGCATCAGCCTGTTTGAGCCAGAAGAAGACGAAAACATTCTATTGCATTCCTGGAACACCTTTTTTTCTATCGTAATGTTCCCATTTTTCGACGAAATGCCGCCCTTTCCCTATTTTGACGACGCCCTGCCCGCCGAAGAGCGCCGCCGCATTATGGGCTTTTACCACTCTCTGATTCAGCGCCACATCTACGCCGACGGTGGAAAACGCCACTTCATCTCGAAAAACCCGGCCTTCAGCGCCAAAATCGAAACGCTGATGGAATTCTTCCCCGAGGCGCGCGTGCTATACCTGGTGCGCAATCCGCTCGATATGCTTCCCTCCACCATCTCATGGCTCAGTTACGCCACCAGCGTCTTCTGCACGCCGCTGCAAAAGTACATCTTCATCGAAGAAACACTGGCCTTCACCCAATACTGGTACCGCCATCCGCTTCACTACATTGACACGCACCCCTCCCCCAACTTCCAAATTCTTTCTTACGACGACCTGATTGAACGCCCAAGAGAGATGATTAGCGGCTTCTACCGACAATTCGGCTACCCAGAATACCCCACCTTGGGGCGGATTGTGGCCCAGGCAGTGGCTGAAACCCAAACCTACCGCAGCGACCACGAGTATTCCTACGAACTCATGGGTTTAACCCGCAACCAAATCGTGGCTGCCTACCAAGACATCTTCGACCGTTTCGGCTTCGATACCGGCGTGCTATTGACTAACCCAACAAAAATCACCCTGGAAACACCCATCCCCGTGCCGGGGGATTAATAAAATCAATGCGCCAGATAAAAAAGATGACAGTTACCCTAAAAGTAACTGTCACCTTTTTCAATTTCATCCAATCTTTTTGCCCGAAATCACATACCGGTTTGCGAACTTGGGCCAGGGCAAACGAATTATCCCGTTACGCGCCACCAGCAACACGAGACCGGCCAGGCCCATCAGCACGGAAACAAGCATCGAATAGCTGACAAAAGAATCGCCGATTTTAGGCTGGTCGGGGCGGAAAAACTCAATGAAAGTACGCGCCGAACCAGCCAGAACAAGCCACCAGGCAAAAACCGCGCCCGGTTTGAAGCGCTCCGGCCAGCGGCGGGCTGCCCACAGCAAAGTCCCAGCCAAGAACAGGTTCAAAATCATCTCATAAGCAAAAACAGGGTGGAAACGAGTCGTTTCCACCGGGTAGGCGTTCAAATCCTGGAAGGCAGGAATGCGGTGCAATCCATCAATTTTGATTCCCCAGGGCAGGTCGGTCGGCGGGCCGTAGAGTTCCTGGTTGATGAAATTGGCCGGACGCGCCAGGGCCTGCCCAATCATTGTGGTCGGCGCAATTGCATCGAGAAACAGCCACAGGTCCAGTTTGTAGTAGCGGGCATACAAATAGAGCGTAATCGCACCAAACAAGAGACCGCCGAAAAAGTGCAGGCCACCCTCCCAAACTGCCAGGATTTTACCGGGATAATCCAGGTAATACGGGCTGCCGCCCAGGGTGGCGTTGACCACATACCATAGCCGCCCGCCCAAGATGCCTGCCGGAAGCAGGAAAATCATGGCGTTCCAGATGTGTTCGCCGTTTTCGCCGCGCCGCTTTACTTCCTGCTCAGCCAGCCATGCGCCGACCGCCACGCCAAACATCACCAGCACGCCATACCAGCGCAGCGTGAGCGTGAGACTGCCAAGTTGAAACGAGAATATCACAGGGTCCAAAATTTCACCTCCATTGTGAAACTGGGCAAATTATAACCGTCTCAATGAATTGTTGCGGACTCTCGTCTTTGCTACAATCAAAGCGTAGCGCAAGATTCGTTCCGCGAGAAACAGGCAACCCGCTTGCAGTCACGATAAGATTTTGCAAGCAAGCATTCTTATTTATGACGATGAAATTGCCACCGGCGGCGCGGTCTTCGAGGTCCGCAAAACGCTGGCTGAAAACGGCGTGGAGGAAATCATCCCTATTTGCACGCACGGAGTTTTCACAGCCAAAGCACCGGAGCAACTGGCGCGGATTCCGCAAATCGTAGAAATCGTCACCACCGATACCGTCCCGCCGCCAGAGGAGCGTCCATCACACCTAACCGTTCTGCCAGTCGCAAAGATTTTCGGCAAGGCCATCTGGCGCAACGCCACGCACCAATCCATCGGCGAGTTGTTCTCTTACTGGCAAGAGCCAGAACACGATTAACACTGTCCAAAACGGTTACCAAAAACCTTTGAGACGTTCTTTCCAACATTAACCGCCTGGCACTTTGCGCATCAGCGACAAGAACAGAAAGGCCGCCGTAAAGCGTCCAATGGCCGAAAGGATGAAGACCCAGTCATAGCCCCAGGCCGATTCAAGCAAGGCGCTGCCCAGAGCCGCGCCGCCCGCCAGCGAAACCGTCACCACCACCTGAAAAATGGCCGAGTAACGCGCCCGCCGGTTTTCAGGCATAAAGACCAGCAGGAAATTGAACGAAGCCAGTTCGAACGCCCCCCAAAACACCCCAGCCAACGAGTTGATAACCAAGACATGCCACAATTGGCTGGCAAAAATCCACAGGATGGGCAAAATTGGCACCAGAAACATGCTGACCATTTGCATGCGTCCTGGCCCCCAGCGATCGGCCAGTTCGCCCATTTTGCGCTGGGTCAGCACCCTGGTTATGTTGGCAACAATCGCGGACAACCCAATCATGGCCGCCGTAAACCCCAAATCTTGGGCCATATATACGTTGAAAAACGGCCCGGCGATGTTAAGGGAGAGATTCCAGACCGCCATGGCAATACAAAATTGCAGGAATAAAGGGGAGGAGCGAAAATCCTGCCAGACTTCCGTTAAAGAGAGTTTCATCTCGCTTTGAACGGGCTGTTCCCCCGCTGAATCTTGGATTCGCCAGAAAAAATACGTGGATACCATTCCAGTCAGGAACGAAAGGCCCAACGCCAACTGGTAGCCCTGCGGCGACCCAACCCGGGTGATGAACTCACCCATCAGGTACGTCACCACGATACCGGCTACCACCATCACAAAGTTGCGCGAGCCAAAATAACGACCGCGCCCTTCCATTGGCACGATGTCACCGGTCAACGACATCCAGGCCGGGTAGGCCAGGTTGCCCGCCACGCTGCGAATGACTCCCAGCGTGATGACCAGCCAGACGAGTGGCTGGCCAGACAGGGGCAGGGGCGCCAGCGCCATCAACATCAGCATCATACGCGCCAACAGGCCGCCAAAAATGACTGTGAAATCCTTGCGGCGGCCATATTTCTCGACGATAAAAGCGCCCGGAAGCAAAGCAAGCGCCGCTGCCAGGCTGGAAAGCGCGCTGAACCACCCCACTTGCGCCCCAGTTGCGCCGACGGCGAGCAGGTATAGGGTCAGATAGTTAATCGGGACGGTGTCGCTGGCGGCGGCAAACAGGCCATCGAACCAGTAGCGGTACAGGTTGCGGCGCGACTCTAAAGGCAGGCGATTGGCCCAGTCGCCGCCGGTGATGAAGCGGCGGATGAAGTGACGGAGTTTGTTGAACATAAAAGAGAAATTGGGGAGGGTGTGCCACGCCTTATCTTGCGGGAAATCCGCGTTTTCTGCGTTCGAGTTGTGGTTTTTGAGCGCCAAGTCGCAATCAGGCACGAGGCACTTCACCGCAGCCGAGTCTAACACGCAGTCCACCGTTATTGAAGGTCAGGGCAGGCTCTAGTTTCAGCCTGGCGTGACCAAGCAGAAATTCCTCGCTTGATAAAATGGCTACGCGCCAGCCAGGGCATTTCGCGCGCAAGATATTGCCGAATTGGGCATACAGGTTGCGCAAATCCTTGCCTTCGCTGACGCGCACGCCGTAGGGAGGGTTGGTCACAACCCAGCCTTTGCGGGCCGGAGGATGAATTGCCGAAACAGCCTGAGTCTCAAACTGGATAAGATGATGGACGCCCGCCCGGCGGGCGTTTTCCTGCGCCATGTGGACTGCGCCGGCATCGCGGTCGGAGGCGAGAATGGGCGGCGGGTTGGTTGCTGATGGGTGATTCAAGACGAGCGACTCCCACAAAGCACGGTCGAAATTGGGCCAATCCATAAACGCAAAGCGCCGCTTCATTCCCGGAGGAATACCGAGTGCCATCAGCGCGGCTTCGATGGGGATGGTGCCAGAGCCGCAGAACGGGTCTATCAGCGGAGATTGGGCGTCCCAGCCGGAAGCAAACAGCATGGCGGCGGCCAGCGTTTCACGCAGGGGGGCTTTGGCGGCGGCCAGGCGGTATCCGCGCCGGTGGAGCAGTTCGCCAGAGGAATCAACGCTGACGGTGCATTTGTCATCCACCAGGCGGGCGAGGATGAGTTGGGGCGGGTTGGCCCTCACCCCTACTCCCTCTCCCGTAGGGAGAGGGGAGTCATTGTCATCGGATGGCTTCAGGCGGGGAGAAGGTTTGCCCAGCCGGGTTTCGAGGGCGGTTAATAGCCTTTCGGCCACTGCTTCGGAGTGGTAAAGTTTCGATTTATGACAGGTGACGCGCAGGGCGAGGGGCTGGCCGGGGGTCAGGAAGCGTTCCCAAGGCAGCCGCGAGGCTTTTTCGACCAGTTCAGAGAAAGTCCGCGCCATGAAGGGCATGCCCAACCGGACGAGGATGCGCGAGGCGGTGCGAAGATGCAGGTTGGCACGGTAGAGAGCCTCAAGGCCACCTTTGAAGTGCAGGAAATCTGAGGCGTGAGGAGTGATGAGTGATTCAGGGGGAGAGTCTGCCGATTTAACAACAGGCAGGGCCTCAGCGGGGATGAGTCCGAGACGGGTGAGTTCGAGTGCCGTGATTGATTCGACGCCGGGAGCGGTGACGGCGAAGTAAGTGTCCATCATTCTTGATTGCCTTTGTTTGACCGGTGGAGCAAAGCGCGCGCCCTGCAGCAATGGAGACTACACTTTGTTAAGGATGATGAAGGGAACATGTATGAGATTATATGCGATATGAAAGCCCCGCGCCTTGTGAAAATGCGCGGGGCGGTTGGGTGTGATGAATTGGTCACAGGTTATACCAGCGCGTCTACCATCAGCGCGAGGAACAGAAACATCAGATACATGCTGGAGTAGCGGTACATCATCCAGGCGACTTTGTTGCCCTCGGTTTTGTAGACTCGCCAGGCGTAGTAGAGCAAAATTCCGCCCAGCAGGGTGGCCGCGAGCAGATACACCACGCCAGTGTAGCCAATGAGCGGCAACAGGAAGGTGACGGCGACGAGTTCGACAGTGTAAATGAGGACTTGTTTGCGGGTTTCGACCTCGCCGCGGATGACCGGCAGCATTGGCACGCCCGCTTTTTCGTAGTCCTTGCGGCGCACAATTGCCAGCGCCCAGAAATGGGGCGGGGTCCACATGAAGATAATCAGGAACAGGATGAGGGCCGGGATGGAGAGCGAACCGGTGGCCGCCGCCCAGCCGACCAGCGGCGGAATGGCGCCCGCCCCGCCGCCGATGACGATGTTCTGGACGGTGGCTTTTTTCAAGAGCATCGAGTACAACACAACGTAGTAGAGAATCCCGGCCAGCGACAAGAAGGCTGCCAGCAAATTGACGTAACCGGCCAGGATGTAAAAACTGACAACGGACAGTCCCAGCCCAAACGACAGTCCCTCGGCGGGGGTCATGCGCCCGGCGGCCAGCGGGCGTTTGGCGGTGCGCTGCATGTTTTTGTCGAGGTCGCGGTCAATGTACTGATTAATCGCCCCAGAGCCGCCCGCCGCCAGCGCGCCACCCAACAGAGTCCAAAAGGCTAGCGAGAAGGATGGCCATGCTTTGGCCCCTGCCACCATCCCGGCGAAAGTCGTCACCAACAGCAGGCCAACGATAATCGGCTTGGTCAGGATGAGGAAATCTTTCAGACGCTGGCGTACATCCAGCGGGGGGAAAGCAACCGCGTCGCGGGCATAGACCCCGGCGGTGATGGTCAACGCGCCCAACGCAATCCAAACCGCGAAGGCGGTCAGCGAGTGCATGACCTGTAAATCAAGCGGGAAGTTGCGCGTGACGAGAATGGCGCCGACGAAGGCCTGGGCAAAGAACAGGGTGACGGTGACGGTGGTGAGCGGCAGCAAAAGGCGATGGTCACGTTGCGTTCGCCAGGCGTGGAAGAGCAGGGACAGCATCAGGATAGATGCAAATCCGGCGGAAAGACGATGTAGCACCTGTTCGAGGCTGGAGATGTTAGCGGGCAGGCAGAGCGGCCAGGCAGGGCAATCGGCGCCAGGAGCGGCCAGTGCCAACATCCGCCCGCCGGCGGTCAGCAGGACGACGGCCAGCAGGGTGAAGAGGGTCAGTTTAGCAAAGGAGGTGGAGAGGGAGAATTTCATGGTTGCTCCTGGCAGGCTTAAGAGTGCGTTATGTTTTTACGCAGATAAAAGGGGTAGCCAAAGAATAAGATGGACGCAAAGGTGAACCATTGCAGGGCATAACCAAAGTGCGGGCCTTCGGTCATTTCGATTTGGGGCTGGTAGGGATAGGGCGGGGCGACGCGGGCGTCATCGGGATTGGGTTGGATGAAAACCGGCAGCAGCGGGTAGGGTGTTTGGAGGGCGATTCGCTCCAGGTTGACGATATTCCAGAAATCGAGACGGGTTTGCCCTTCTGCCAGTTCCGGGTCCGGCACCCCGCCGAGGTCGGGTTTGGTTTGACCTAATCGAATGATTCCGCTGATGGTTTGCTCGCCCGGCTGGTCATATTTGCGCCAGTCGGCAGGCGTGGCGTTGCCTTGGGCGGGAATCCAGCCGCGCTCGACGAGTATGGCCGTTCCATCAGATAGCAGGAGAGGTGTGAGCAGGTGATAGCCATATTCGCTGCCGTAATAGCGGTTGCGCAGGGCAACCTGATTGTCAAAATCGAAAGCGCCGGTAACGGTGACGGCGCGGTATTCCATGGTGGTCAGGTCGGCCTGGGGCGCGGCATCGAGTTGCAGCGGAGGCAGGGCGGTCATCTCCAGATAGTGTGCGTTGAAGGCGCGGCGTTGCTCCAATCGGTCGAGCTGCCAGATTCCGAGCCGCACGCAGAGCGCTGCGCCGAGAATGACCAGCAGGGTGGTGAGAATCCACTGACGTTTGAACATGGTGAGGAACAGTTTCATCCCTTACCTCACTGCGGTGCTTTCCCCGTCTCCTCGCTCAGTGGGAGAGGGGGAACGAAGCGGCCAGAGGATGAAACTGTAAAGCGCCAGGAGCGAGCCGAGCGGCACGCCCGCAAACAAAATGCCGTAGATGCGCGTTTCCCAGGTGACGGGTTCACGCACGTCGAGGCCAAAGTAGTTGGAGGGTTGGAAAGAACACTCGAAGATGAAGTTTTCGGCCTGGTCGAGTTTGAGACTGGCCGAAGTGCCAGCGGGGACGAAGAGCGGACCCAGACGGTGGTCAGCGGAATCTTCGTTGCGCACCACCAGCGTATCACCA
Organism: Anaerolineales bacterium; assembly: GCA_034432755.1. GTDB lineage: Bacteria > Chloroflexota > Anaerolineae > Anaerolineales > Villigracilaceae > UBA5195. Next base: position 72,838 of record DAOUBQ010000101.1, on the reverse strand, counting down.
ATGACGAAAACCATATCGGTTGGGATTTCAGGGCTGGCGTGACCCTGCGCCATCTGCTCTGCCGTCCCCGCCGGGATGAGCAATTCGATGGTGCGTGGGGCACGCCCGGCTTCGCTGCGCAGGAAGATAAAGCTGCCTTCGTTCAGAGCGATGGCTATTACAATTCCAATTACCAACCAGAGCAGGATACGCCAAAGGATTTGTTGTCTCATAATGTTCAAAAAAAGGGCAAGTCTCTGACTTGCCCCACGTCATCAAATCGCTTTTCCAATCAGGTACAGGGCGGGGTAGTAGAAAATCCAGACCACATCAACGAAGTGCCAGTAGACTGCTGCAGCTTCAACCGCCCAATGTTTTTCGGGGCTGTAGAGGCCGCGCCAGCCGTTGCGCAGAATGACGAGCAGGAAAATCAGGCCAGTGAGAACGTGGAAGGCGTGCATGCCGGTCATCAGGAAGAAGATACCCCCGGCGGCGCTGCCATCAACCGTCAGTCCCTCGTGGATGGCTTCCGGCCATTCCACCAAAACGACGCCGAGCAGGAAGGCCAAGCCCAATACCAATGTGATACTCGTGCTGATGAGGAAGCCTTTGCGGTCGCCGAGCGCCATCTGCGTCTCGCCGCGATTCATAAAGAACGATGAGACGAGCAAGGCCGAGGTGACAATCAGGCCGAGTTCCTGGTTGAGGTGCGGGCGGGTGAAGCCGAGCAGGTTGAAGCGCGCCACGAACATGCCGCCAAAGACGAAAGCATCCGAAAGCAGGAACAGCCACAGGCCGATGCGGTTGGTGGCCAGTTTCCAGGCAAAACTGCTGTGGTCGTGTTCGTCGTCGTCTTGCAGAAGTTTGTAGACGTGCATGTAGTAGTAGACGACCAGGCTCACCTTGAGAAATGCTGCAATGGAAATGAGCAACACGGAGGCGTTGGTAATGGCGATGAAGAACTCAACTGCGGTCAGGAAGGCCAGCAGGACGAAGATAACCAGCCCTTGAAAGAGCGCGTCTTTCGAGGCGTGCGAACCGGAATGTTGCGATGTGTGAGTCACAGACTGTCTCCCAAGTTACATTTTGACATAGGCCGAGCCAGGCAGACCGTAATCATACGGTTCGCCAACGACCTCAAATTCTTTGTCGTAATTGTGGGCAGGCATGGGTGAGGGGACCTGCCATTCGGGTGAGCGCGAGTTCCAAACATTGCCTGTTTCGACCACGGGGCTGCGCAAGGTCTGATAGACGTTGTAGAAGAAAATCAGCACAGAAATGGCAATTAAGTAAGCCGCAACGGTCATTGCCAAATGCCAGAGGTCAAAACCAAGCATGGGGTCATAATCTGCAATGCGTCGGCGCATGCCCAACAAGCCAACGCGCATCATAAAGAGGGTCAAAACGAGGAAAGATGGCGTCATTAACCAGAAGTGCCACTTGCCAAGGGTTTCATTCAATCGCTTGCCGGTGGCTTTGGGAAACCAGTAATACAGGGCCGCGAAGAATGGGAAGATGTAGCCTCCAAACATGGTATCGTGGAAGTGACCAACGATAAAGTACGTATCGTGCAAGTGCAGGTCGGTGGAAACAGTGGCGTTGGGCGGGCCAGAAAGTCCCCCCAAAAGAAAGACCACAATGCCACCCAGCACAAAGAGCATGGGGGTGGGTGTTTCGATTTTGCCTTTCCAGAGCGTGGCAACCCAAGAGAAGAATTTGACTCCGGTCGGCACGGCCACCAATAAGGTGCTATACATAAACGGCACGCGCAGGTATTCGTTCATACCGGAGGTAAACATGTGGTGCGCCCAAACCAGGAACCCAACCAGGGCAATGCCAATGGAGGAAAGGGCTACCCAGCGGTAACCAAACAAGGGCTTGCGAACAAAAACGGGCAACAGTTCAGAGATAACGCCCAGGCCAGGCAGGATGAAAACGTAGACCGCCGGGTGCGAATAAAACCAAAACAGGTGCTGGAACAGGATGGGGTTGCCACCTTTGGCGACGTTGAAGAAAGGCATGCCAAATAAGCGCTCAAACATGCTCATTTGGAACGACAGGCCAATTAACTGCGTAGCGGTCAAAGAGATAATGGATGTGGCAACAGAAGCCCACACGAAAATGGGCATTCGGAAAGCGGTCATGCCGCGCGCCCTCAGGCGCAACACCGTTGCAATCAGGTTGAGCGCGCCAAGAATGGAGGACCAGCCCGCCAGCCAGACGCCCAGGTAAAACATTTGGATGCCAATGGGCGCGCGCGTGGCTAGCGGAGCGTAACCCGTCCAACCGGTATCGAAGCCACCCAACCCCAGGCTGCCAAGCAAAACAACCGATGCGGGAACGGCAATCCAGAACGAAAAGGCGTTAATACGCGGAAAAGCCATATCTGACGCGCCCAACAAAAGCGGGACGAGGTAGTTGATAACACCCGCAATTCCGAGCAAGATAGAGATAATCATGACCATGCCATGCAGGCTCATGAGGGAATTGTATAAATTCAGGGCAGTGGTCTGGTCGGGGGTAAGAACGGTGAGCACTTGCAAGCCCGATTGGGCCAACTCAAGACGGAATATCAACGCAAACAAACCGCCAACGCTGAGCAAAATGAGCGAAGTGACGGTGTATTGAATACCAATCACTTTATGGTCGAGTGAAACGCCAAAATATTTGCGCCAGCCGGGTTGGTCGGCGTGATGTTCGGGCGTTTCTTCGCCTTTGGCCCATTTCCACCAGTCGGTGAGAGCGCCCACGCCAGCCAAAAAGGCTACCGCACCGGTGAGCGCACCAAACACCCAGGCCCCCTCGTGAAAGCCGAATTTGGCCGGGTCAAAAAAAGTCAGTCCCATGGCAGCGCGAATGGCCGTCACCAGCAAGATGCCTGCCAATGTGCCAATGACCTGAAAAACCAGGCCGCGAACGACGCCATCATACCCCAGCAGGCCATAAAAAAAGCCCAGTGTTCCCACCAGCAAAGCGAGCATCCACGAGGGAACATCTAATAAATAAATTGGCGCAAACCCGCCGGAGGTGGCTGTGTGCAGGGCAACGCCGAGCGACAGACCAACCAGCGTGCCAATCAAGAGAAATAACATGGCGCGGCTAAACGTGCCTTGCGTTGTAGCAGATGATGAGTGGGTCATTCTCTGCCTCCTTCTTTACTTGAGGGTTTTGATAAATTCGATGAGGTCAGCAATTTGCCCGTCTTTAAGATAAGAAAAATTGGGCATGGCATTGGGCGAAAAGCCCTGATGTACTTTTGCCGAGGGATTACGGATAGATTCGGTGATGTAAGCCTCGTCGCCCACAACCGTCGTACCATCGGCCAGGGGAACCTGCGAGCCCCACAAGCCTTTCCAGGAGGGGCCAACTCCCTTAGAACCATCCAACGAGTGACAGGCTTTGCAGCCGGCCTCGTTATAGAGTTTTTCGCCACGTTTCGGGTCGGGGTTTGCCAGAGCGGCTTCGGCCTCGGCAGCGGCAATGGCGGCTTGCTCATTCACCCAGGCCGTATAATCAGCCTGTGCAAGGACTTTGATAGGCGATTCCATGTAGGCATGAGAAGAACCGCAAATTTCAGCGCAGCGCACTTTGTAATCGCCAATCATGGTTGGTGTAATGCGGTAATCTTCAATTCGCCCTGGCACCAGGTCGTGCTTGACGCGGAACTCAGGCACCCAAAATGAGTGCAAGACATCGTTCGATTCCATTTTCAGCACCACCTGCTTATCCACCGGCAGATAAAGCGTGTTCGAGACAAATCCTTCCGGGTATTCGAAGCGCCAGCCCCATTGGTAGCCAACGACCTTGATTTCCAATGCCTGCGGGTCTACCCGCTTGACTTGCGCCAGGTTGTCGGCCCCGATGTAGCCCAGGACAACCACGATGACCAGCGGGATGAAGGTCCAGGTCACTTCGAGCGAAGTATTGCCTTCGATGTGTTCGCCATCGCCAGTTTCGCCCGGTTTACGGCGAAAGACAATCAGGCTGTAAGCCATTGGAACAACGATGAGTGCAAAGAAGAAGGCAATCAGTTTGACCTGCAAGTCCATCAGCCAGTCAATGTACCCAGCCTGCGCAGCGGCCGGGACTGGCATCAACCCCAGCGAATCCAATCCCAGGTAGGTCAGGACGGACACAACGGCTATCAGGACTGCCATAACGATATAGTGACGCAGATTCTGCATACTTCGATCTCCTCGCGGTAAAAGTGCTGTACTATTCTTCCCAGGGATTGCTCAGCCAATCTTCAGCCTGAGCAAAAGTCATAGGGCGGCGGTCATAGACCACCACCTGCCCCGATTCTTGCAGCGAGACCAACATGACCTGCATGGGCGATTCCCCGGCGACGAAACTCTTCATAAAAACGTCGCGGTTGATGGCTTTATCGTCGTAATCCACAATCACCAGGTCGGGGCGCGTTTCCAGGGCTGGCAGGGCTTCTTCCAGCGTGGTCAACAATCTGACCGTCGCGGATTTTTCGCCCCAGCGTTCAGCATACAACTTTCGCAAGCCTTCACGAAAGAGCGGGTTAGCTGAGACAATCAGGACGCGCCGGGCGTGTGCGTGGGAATCGTTCATCAGGAAATTACTCACCTTAAAACAAGATGAAACAGGGATAATTTACCAAATTATCCCTGTTTTGTCATTTAAAGGCTTGTGTTCTTTGGGGGATTTCAAAAAGCAAAGCGGGTGATTTATCCATCACCCGCTTTTTGCTATAACAAATCCATTTGCGCCGCCCTGGCAACCGCTTCGGCGCGGTTATTCACTTCCATCTTTTCCAAAATGTGCCGGATGTGGGTTTTGACCGTGTTTTCGGAGATAAAAAGAACGCTGGCAATCTGGGCGGTGGTCTGGCCGCGCGCAAGGCATTTTAGCACTTCCACTTCACGCTCACTCAACAGGCCCCGATTTCGTTCAGCCTGCGAACGGCGGACTGCCTGCAACACCCGCGCGGTCACTTCGGGGGAAAGAACCGAGTTGCCAGCATAAACCTGCGAAATAGTGTTTTTAAGCGTATCGGGTTCGGTGTTTTTCAACACATAACCGTTGGCCCCGGCCACAATCGCGCCAATCAGGTCGTCATCGTTCTGTGAGATGGTCAGCATCAGGATTTTCTGGGCCGTATCTTTTTTGCGGATAGCGCCCAGGGTCTGGATGCCATCAAGAATCGGCATGTTGATGTCGAGCAGGACGACATCCGGCCTGGCGCGTTCAATCACCGCGAGCGCTTCCTGCCCATTGACAGCCTCCCCAACGACATGAAATTCTGGCATTTCTTCGAGCAGGCTAATGAGTCCCCGCCGAAAGAGGGCATGGTCATCCACAACCACAATCCGAATGCGATTCATGGTTTCTCCTTGACAGACACAGGCAGACGCAGCGAGAGAATGGTTCCTGCCCCTGGCTGGCTGGCGATCTGGAAATCGGCCCCAATGCTCTCGGCGCGCTCATGCATCCCACGCAGGCCAAAGCGCAGGCTGCTGTCCACCTGTTCGGGCGCGAAGCCCCTGCCATCGTCACGCACTTCAATCAGAACGCTGTCGGGCTTCTGGATTCCGCGTATCGCCACATGCTCCGACGCGGCGTGTTTACGAACATTGCTTAAGGCTTCCTGGATGATGCGTATCAACTGGGCCTGCACATTGGGCGGATACTCAACCGACAGGTTAAACTCATCGAGCGCGACTGGCTGCCCGGTCGCCTGCTCGTAATCTGATGCAACCTGCCGCACCCAATCGGCCAGGCTGGCCGATGGAGTGCGCCGCAGGTTTTCGATGGCCTGCCGCGCGTCCATATACGCATCCGACAGGGTGCGGTAACTGGCCTGGATCGTATTGGTAAGCCGCTCAATTTCTCCGCGCGAGAGATAATTTTGCATCTGCGCGGCCTGAATTTTCAAGAAAGCCAGGGTTTGAGCCAGCCCGTCATGGATTTCACGGGCCAGGCGAGCGCGCTCATCCACCACCGCCTGGTACTCCAGTTGCACCATCAGTCGGGAGTTCTGAATCAGCAAGGCGGCCTGGCCTGCCAGGGTTTCGAGCAAGGCTTGGTGGCGCTGGGCAAAGGCCTGGGCCGAATTGGAGCCAAGCAACAATACCCCCTCCGGGCCTTGGGTCTGCCAGACCAACGGGACCGCGTGCAGGGTCTTCCAGGTATCGCGCTTGTTCAAGGTGACATTCTCGAGCGACATGCTATGCCCGGTCGAAAGGACGCTTTTCCAGATGCCTTCCAGGAACAATCCGTCAGGAATGGAGGGAGATTGCTCGACGGCGTCATCGCGGCAGGTGAAGACCTGCGGGACTGTATGGAGTTGACCCGGCAATCCCGACGGAATGTAGAGCAAGGCAAAATCCACCGCCAGCGTATTACGGATATTTTCGAGCAAGCTCTTAAGCAAGGAAGGAAGGTCAGAACGTGGCGTGGCGGAAGTTTGCAGGTAGAGCAGCGCGCCAATCTCCTGGTTACGTTTTTGTAAGCCCTCCAGCGCTTGACCAGCCAGTCGCAAGATTTCTTCGATGTACTGGCGCGTTTCTGGAGCGATGACAGATTTGCTGTCAAAGTAAAAATTGACCACGCCCACGTCACGCCCGCCGCTTTGGAGCATGAAACAATCAACAGATGCCGAAAACGGGGCATCCGTTGGAATCAGGATACAGCCCCGCTGACCGTGCATGCTGGTACAGTTTTTACAGGCCTGACGAGTTTCGGGCATGGTCAGGCGGCGCGACCAACTTTGCAAGGCGATGGTTGGCACCTGGCCTTGAATCAGCGCCGGGAGTGACTGGCCCCACTCGTCGAGCGGGATGAAAGAGGCGCCAGAAGCGCGCAAAACGGACAGGCCGCTTTCCAGAACCCCATCCAGGATATCTTTTTCTGAAAGCGCTTCGAGGAATTTACGCTGTAACCCAAGCGCAGCATGCAACTGATGGTGGATAGATTCGGTGACATCCTGCCGGGCAACGCGGCGCAAGGAGAGCCGCAGCCAAAATTCCAGAACGGCGGTCAGCAACCCGGCTGTGAGTACGGCAATCAGGATTGAAATCCAGAGCGTCCAGGCGGCCTGTATTCCCAGGTAAAACCCCAGCACCAAAACGAGCGCAGCAAATGTAGCCCAGCGCGCGCGTGCTAATTCCTGGTCATCCATGCGTGGCGATTACTCCTTTACTGCCGCCAGCACTTCGGCGCTGTGGTCGGCAGGTTTGACATTCTCGAACACTTTTTTAACTTTTCCTTCTGGGTCAATGACAAACGTGGTGCGCAGCACGCCCATGTATTCTTTTCCCATGAATTTTTTCGACCCCCACACGTTGTACGCTTCACAAACCGCATGGTCTTCATCGGCCAGCAGCGAAAAAGGCAGTTGGAATTTCTGCTTGAATTTGGCGTGCGATTTAGGCGAATCGGGGCTCACCCCCAGAATCGTCACCCCGGCTTCTTGATAAGCAGAGTAATCGTCGCGAAAGTTGCAGGCTTCGGTGGTGCAGCCAGGGGTGTCGTCTTTCGGATAAAAATACAGGACAAGCGTCTGCCCGCGGAAATCGGCCAGGCGGCGTACTGCGCCGGTCTCATCAGACAGCGCAAAATCGGGAGCAGGAGTACCAGGTAAAATTGTCATCGTTTTTTTCCTCCGGCAGTTATTATAACCACCTTTGCGCCTGGCAATCACGCGATTCTGTCAGAGGATTAACAAAACTCTATAAATATCGCCCTCCCCGCTTTACGAATCTGTACCAATTTCGTGATATGGTTGAAAATTGATTAAATTCGATATAAACTAATATTAATACACATCAAATTTCCACTTTATCCGCCAATTCATACGATAGTCCCAGGAGCGCGGGGAGTAAAAACATGAGTCAAATTCCGCCAGAAGAAGATGATGAAGTCGGCTTTGATTTAATCAAGTGGTACACCGAGTATCAGGGACGACGGCAGCGGCTGCTCCCACCGCAGTTTGCGGAAAACGAAATCGTCACCGGGCCGTATCCACTCGATGTGAACATCTGGGGCGCAGGTTATGTACCATCCTTCCCCAATCTCGATGCGATTGTCGTCTCTGCCGCCGGGAACAGAATTCCTTCGGAAGGCGGCTACATTCGACTCTCTCCAGGAAAATATAAAATCTACTACGTTGACCGGCACGAGCAATACAAAGTGCTGCCCGACATCAAAGCGGTTACGCTGGATGGCGCGGATGTGACCTTCTCGTGCGGTATCACGTTTACGGTAAACGATTCGCTGGCTGTCCAAAACATCCGTAACCCAATGGATGCGTTGTTCAAAGCCTGCGAGGCAGCCTTGCGGCACGTCATCCGCACCCATAAGCACGATGAAATCATTGATGAGCGCCCCGATAACGACGAGCCGGCTGCGGCTAAGCCGATAAAAATCATCACCGACGACCAGATTTCGGATACCGTGAAACTCCAGGTCAACCTGAGCGAAGCCTGCCGCGCGTTCAACCTGCATAACGTCAACATCATTGAGCGCCGGGGACACTTACGCCTGCTCGGCGTGCGCGAAGAAGAGGCCGTGCGCTTGCGGGCCGGCAGGAAGGAAATGAAACAAACCGACCAGCGAACGGAACTCAGCAAAAGACAAAAACTGCTAACAATCGAGCAAGGCACAGTCATCGAACAGCAGGCAAAAAACGAGACAAAACGCAGGGAAATCCTGTTCGATGCCGAAAAAGTGGCCATCGAACTGCAAAAACTCACCCTCGAACTAGAACTCATGCGCCAGAAACCAAAGTTCAGCCACGAGGAAAATCTCAAAATCATCGATGCCCGTATCGAAGCCCTCAAAATGCTCATGCAAGCCCAGGCCATGGGCGGCGCTTCCCGAAGTATAGACGATGTGCGGCAGCTGGTCGAAAAACTCACCACCGACATGCCCAACGTTGCCGATGATGCGCCAGACAAACCCACAACGAGCAGCGCCAAAGACTCAAACAACGACGAATTCATCGAGCTGCTCATCCCCAAGAAAAAGAAAAAATAGCCAATGGATGCGCGCAAACCCTGGGTGGAGCTCAACCAAACTGAAACTGCCTGGCAGGCGGTCTTTGCCTGCCAGGTATGCGTGCAGCCGTTTGCCGAGCTGCAAAAATTACGCTGGGGCTTTAACGCCGCCGCCTTGCTGGTAGAGGCACTCGACCGCCAAAAACTCTTCATCGAGTCACAATTTCACGGCAATCCGTTCAAAGCGCCTGCTTCCAAAGAACATGCCATCGCATTACGTTGCACCCAAATTCCGGGGGAAGGTCTTCTTTTGGCGCTGCTCGGCAGAGCGCAAGCCGCCAGCCAGCAAGAAGCGCGCGAACATGCCCTGGACTATTGCAACGAGTTGACTTCGACCTTCCCCTATGACTATAAAATTTACCCGGCAACCACCCCAGAGAACTTTGAAAAACTCATCGGCAGGCAAGTCCTGGCACACTGTCAATCGGCCCAAAGCATGGCACAGATTTTGCGCTTTGAAACGCAAATCCGCACCCAAAAAGGCTTGGTGTATGTCAATGGATTCTGGCAGACCAGCGACCGTTCCGACGAGCAAACCTGGCGAACCTTGGGGAATTACCCCCGGCCTGCCATGCTCAATATCAGCCTGCAACCCACTATTATCGAAGGAGATGAACGGCAGTTCATCTGGGATATGAAAACGGTATCCTTCCCGCTCGAAAACATCTCGCAGATGCACCCGGCCCAACCTTTCGATAAATGGGTGGAACCGTTCATTGACCGACGGCTCAGCCCCTGGAAGCGCTATTACCTGTTGCAGGTGCATCTCCTCTCCCCGGCGGGCGTCACCGATTCGCTGGCACGCCCCATCGGCGCAGCCCTCACCCGTGAAACCGCCGACCTGCTCTCGCCCGGCTTCCTGACCGTTTCACCAGCCAATACCCATGAGGCCAGCGAGTGGCGCGCACGCCTCGAAAGGCTCGAAATCGCCCCTGTTCACTTCAACCCAACCAGCCTCTCCCGCCTGAGCGACCTGGCCGACCTGAACGAAGCCCACAGCGTCTTTCGCTTCCCCTACCCGCCCGAAGCCGGACTGCCCGGAGTGTCATTCATCGGCCTCATCGAACAATGAGCAAAACACCCCCGCCACACAAACGAGTCCACGCCAGGGTCGTCAAACACCTGCCTCTCGGACTGCTGGTCGAGACCGGAGAGCGTCAACATGGAATCGTTCGGGTGCGCAAAATTTCATGGGACGAGAACAAACGCCAAAACTGGCGCAGCCTGTACCCGCCCGGCTGGAACGGCTGGGCCAGCCAGACCAGCAGCCGACAGAGCCAAAACCCCGAATACAGATGGAACTTACCGAGACTATCGAGGCACAAAGCGAGATAAAAAAAAGCCATGCTCACCATCTCCCACCTGCGTTTACTGGCTCATGAATGCACCGGTATCAGCGATGCACGCCAATACCTGTTGGGATTGCTCTTCAATACCTTATTTCGCGCAACCATCTCCACCACTAATCAACGAAAGCAAATCCAGCAGCGCGCCCTGATGCTGGCAAGCATCTTGTGTCACCGGCTCGACCACTGGGAAGAAGCGTGGCCGCCGCCGCAATGGTTCAACTTCATCCACCAGCGAGGTAATCATGCAAAATAAAGACCCCAGGCAAACCAGCACGATGAAAGAATTTGGCAAAGAACATGATGTTACTTACCGCCAGGAGGTGCTGAAACCGCTCTTCGAGTGCATTAAAAGCGCCGATTCTTGCTACTTAATTGGAGCGGGCAGCATGGGCAAAACCCGCCTGATTGACCACCTGGTGCGCAGAGATGTTCAGGAACATTACCTGCAACACAAAGCCGCCCGCACGCTCATCATCCGCCTGGATATGAACCGCCTGAGCGATTATTCAGAATGGGAATTTTACGAATTGATGCTTTTCAACATCATCCAGACGGTGGGACAAAACGATGACCCTGAGCTGGTGAAACTTTCTGAAAACTTCATGAAAAGATTCTTGCTGCCGGTGCTTGAAAAGCCTGGAAATGCCATCATGGCCTTAAGATTCCTGGAACTTGTCATCTTGAACCTGATGGTTGTGGATAGCGAGATTTCAATTTGCTTCCTATTAGACGAATTCGACGAAGCCTACCGCCACCTGCCCGCCAAAGTGTTCGCCCACCTGCGCGGAATCCGTGATGCGCACAAAAACCGGCTGTGCTACGCGCTCCTACTACGAAACCTGCCCGCACACCTGCGTCCTGACCTTAACGAACACGAGGGATTTTACGAGCTGCTCTCACGCAACCAGGTTGCAATTGGCCCTTACTCTCGGCAAGATGCACATGCCATGCTCATGCAGTTAGAAGAGCGACACGCCTACCCGCTGACCGAAACCATGCGCGAAAAAATCTACGAACTCAGCGGAAGTCACCCCGGCACCATTCTGGCGGTCTTCAGCAGCCTGCGCAAATCCAGCGAGAGCGTCCCCTACCGGCTCGACCCGCGCTGGCTGGTCAAAGAAGAAAACGTTAAGGAAGAATGCCGCAAATTACTGGGAAGCCTCGAACCCGATGAACAAGTTGGGATTATAGAATTTGCACAAGGCAACATGGCTGACATCCCATCACCTGTTCTTAAAGTCCTGCGCGCCAAAAAATTGCTCCCGTCTTCTGAGGGGCAAATGCCGCAACTCTTCAGCCCCATTTTCGCGGCTTACTTACAGGGCATCAACCTAGACGAATTCAAAAAGCACCTGCAAAAAAAAATGGATTAAAACGCAACATCCCAAAGGTTTTGAACCTTCGGGATGTTGCGTTGAGCGGTAAAACTTACTGCCCCGCCGTATAGTAGGTTCCCGTCCCCAGCAAGGAGGGGTCGCCTGCGGCCTGGGCGGCTTTCATTTGGGCCTGGCGCGCCAGGTTGGTCGATTCAGCCAAAATCTTGAGAACGTATTCGGGATTATGGAAGCCCATCGAGTTCTCTGCCGAAACGTAATCCCAATAGAACTGCGCTTTGCGGTGCAGCAGGCGGGCTTCGTCAAGCAGGGCCGGATCGCTGTTGGGGTTGGCAGCAGCAACCCTGATGGCGTTGATGGCATCAATGATGGCATCTTCGGTGGCAAGTTTGGTCGTGTATGCCTGTTCCTGTATCAGGTTGACGCGGCGCACAACGGAATCGGTATCAGTGTGGCACTGCCCACAGGCTTGTTGGGGATTGAGCAGCGGGCTATGGATATCGTGCATGGAATACTTGGCCGCGCCCTCGCGCACATACGGCATGTGGCAATCGGCGCAGGCCACACCCGCGTTATAGTGCGTAGAACCAGCGGTATACATTTCATATTCGGGGTGCTGCGCCTTGAGCATGGGGGTCTTGGTATCAGGATATTCCCAATCCTTGAACCCAATTTCAGTGTAGTATTCCCACATCTCCTCCACTTTGGTGCCTTTTTCCCACGGGAAGGTCAGATATTTGCCTTCACCTGCAAAGTAATACTCCACATGGCAGTTGGCACAGACCACGGTGCGCATTTCCTGACGAGTGAAAGTCTTCCAATCTTTGCCTTGCGCCTGAAGGGCCTCTTCAAGCGCCGGGTTGGTGACAATCAGGCGCATCGTGCCGGCTTCGTGGCAATTGGCGCAACCAATCGTTTCGGTCACCTGAGGGGTCAGGTCGCCAAAAAAGGTTTTGTCGTATTCGGCCATGCCCATCTCAGCCCACAACTTGGGGTTGCTGGCGCTTTTGCACGAGTAACAAGTGCCGGGCGTGCGTTTGGGGCTTTCTTTATCGAGATTCAGCCGCTTGGTGTTATTCACATCATATAACGCCCATTCATGCCCCCGGTCATCGTTATAGTCTTTGCTAAACGGCATGCCCGCAAACAAAATTTTCTGGCGAGGGTCACGCTCCAGATGAGAAAAGCCGCTCGAACCCCCATAAGTGGTATCAACCGCATTGGTCTTGGTCTTCAACAGCGAGGCATATTGATTGGGGAAATTAAGGCCCCACCTGGAAGAATCCGGCTCCATAGCGGCGATTTCAGTCAGCGGCTGAACAGCGCGCTGCTGCACCGGCTGGTTGTTGACGAAAATCAGCGTCCCGGCCAACACCGCAGCCAGAATCACAACCAATCCGGCCAGAATCAGGGTAGTGTATCTTTGCATGGTGCATCTCCTCAATAAAATTTATTTATGGACGGGGTAGAGTTCAGAATCTTGCAAAGGAAGCAGAGACAAGCCACGCGCGCCGTGCGACACGTTGCGGTGACACTCCCAACAATATCGGTCATTGCCGTGCGGGCTCATCACCACAACATCCACCGTGCTTTGGTGACAGCGCACGCAATTCTCCTGAATAATGCCTTTGGTATGCTCAGTCGCACGAATAACCGGCGGGGTCTGCCCGGTACTAAAAATATACACATCGTGAAAACCGGTGCGAGCCTTTTCAACATAATAAGAAACCACGTTATCGTGAGGCAAATGACAATCCACACACTCCGTTACATTTTTATGCGGGGCATGGAACCAGTTTTCGTACACATCATCCATCACATGACAGTTGGCGCACGTTTCGGGATTGCTGCCCGCAAAGGCAACCGCATCAGTCACATAGGCAAACAAACCCAGAGCAATCACAGCAAAAAGGATGGCAATCACAGGAAGGTATTTGGTCATGGCTTACCCTTTTCGATAAAGATTAATCTATACTTAATCTTACTATGCAGTTGGGGGACTTTTTGTAACTTTTGTCACACAAAAAAAAGAGCGCAATTTAGATAAATATAGACGAATTTACCTTATTTTTCGAGTGCATTTTGTCACTAAAAAAAATGACAGATAGAGAGGACCTTCCCGCACACCAAACGACCAACTTTCAGCAACTCCAAGTCTTACATTGGCAAATTTCACATTCAGGCGCTTTGAGCCGCCAACCATCCACGAATAGGTCACGAATACTCAAATTTTCGTGCCAGCCTTCGTTTCTTCGTGCAAATTCGTGGGCGATTTGAGAAAACATGAACCCTAACATCGGACAGCACCAAAAACTTTAAATAGGGAATTGCGGGGATTTCAGGATAATCTACACAGAAAACATCCTTTTATCCTTCTATCCTGTTATTTACTACCGTACAAACGCCAGAAATTCACCGCGAAGCCTGCCAAGAACGCAAAGACGCCCTTTAAACCTTGGCACTCTTCGCGCTCTTGGCAGTAAAAAATTCAAAATGTATGGCAGAGAATCCGGTTACAAATTGGCGATTTCAGATTTGGAATCGCTGACCAACTTTGCGCCCAATCGCCAGAATTACAATATACTTGAATGCACCAGTCAGCCGCTTGAACCCTTCCCAAAAAGATACAACCAGGAGAAACTCATGCCAGAAACAGTGTACGACTACATCATCATCGGTTCCGGCTTCGGCGGTTCGGTTTCAGCCATGCGCCTGGCCGAAAAAGGCTATTCGGTGCTGGTGCTAGAGAAGGGCAAACGCTTCAGCGACGAAGATTTTGCCAAAACCAACTGGCAGTTCTGGAAATACCTCTGGATGCCAGCCATTCGCGCGCACGGCATTTTACAAATTGCCATCCTAAACGGGGTGATGGTGCTGCATGGGGCCGGGGTCGGCGGCGGTAGCCTGGGCTACGCCAATGTACTGGAAGTCCCCTCCGAAGAGACCTTCAACACCCCAGCCTGGAATACACCCATCCAATGGAGAGAAGTCCTCGCCCCACACTACGTCACAGCAAGAAGAATGCTCGGCGCGGCGCGCAACCCCAAACTGTGGAAAGCCGATGAAATTTTGCGCCAGATTGCTGCAGAACGCGGCCAACAAGAAACCTTCCGCCCAACCGAGGTGGGCGTTTTCTTCGGCGAAAACGGGAAAACCATTCCTGACCCCTACTTCGGCGGCCAGGGGCCAGCCCGCACAGGCTGCACACACTGCGGCGGCTGCATGGTCGGCTGCCGTTACAACGCCAAGAACACCCTGCCCAAAAACTACCTGTATTTTGCAGAAAAGTGGGGAGCAAAGGTGATTGCCGAGGTAGAAGTGACGGATGTCAGACCGTTGACGGTAGACGGTGGACAGCCGCGCCCGGTCAACGGTCAACCGCTCACCGCCGAGGTGCGTTACGAGGTCATCTTCCAGCCTAGCACCAGCCCACTAAAACGGCGGCAGGCTGCCAGGGCGAAGAATGTCATCTTCTCCGCCGGAGTGATGGGGACGATGAACTTGTTGTTTCGGCTGCGCGATGTCAAAAAATCGCTCCCCAATCTCTCCCCCCGCCTGGGCGACCAGGTGCGCACGAACAGCGAAGCCCTGCTCGGCTCGGTGGCGCGCGGCTCAGACGTGAACTACTCGGAGGGAATCTCGATTACCTCGATTTTCAACGCCAATGCCGAAACGCGCATCGAGCCGGTACGTTACCCAAACGGCTCGTCATTGATGCGCTTTTTGGGCGCGCCGCTGATTTCAGATGCAACCAGCATACCAGAGAGAATCTGGCGCACCCTGACCTGGGTCTTCCGCCACCCGATGGATTTTCTGCGCGTAATGGTTCTGCCCGGCTGGGCGCACAACGCCACCATCATCCTGGTCATGCAACATGTGGATAACGCTATGAAATTCCGCCTGGGCCGCTCGTGGCTGACCGGTTTTCGGCGCGGGCTGGTGGCCCTGCGCGATGAAGGCCGCGAAATCGAGGCGCGGGTAGATGTGGGGCATGACGTGGTGCGCGAATTTTCACGGCGCGTGAACGGCGTGCCGCTTGGCTCGGTGACAGAAAATGCCTTCAACCTGCCCACCACTGCTCACATCCTGGGCGGCGCGCCGATTGGCCGCAATGCCGAAGAAGGTGTGGTGGATGAAAACTTCCAGGTTCACAACTACCCCGGCTTGTACATCGTTGATGGCTCAATTATGCCCGCCAACCCCGGCGTGAACCCCAGCCTGACGATTACCGCGTTGGCCGAATATGCCATGAGCAAAATTGAAACAAAGTAGGGCGAGATAATATCTCGCCCTACTGGTTTTATCGCGCCAGCCTGGTCGTGCGAGATAACATCTCGCCCTACCGGTTTTACCAGGCTGTAGTAGCGCAGCGTATCGGTTGAAATACCATAACGTTCACTCACGTCTGCAATTTTCATCGTTCACCTCGTTGAAAATAGTGTATCACCTGGAGTCGACTCCAAGTCAAGGGCGTTTCCAAAAATTGGCAACCCATTTTGATAAAATCGAGGCCGATATGAGAGAATTTTCCCCCACCCGCGACTTTGCCCTGGCCCTCGACACCGCCGACCCTCTGGCGTGCTTCCGCACAGAATTCGACCTGGCTGACTCCGTCCTCCGTTACATGGACGGCAACTCACTGGGGCGTCTCCCGCTAAAAACCACCGCCCGCCTGCGAGAAATTATCGAAACCGAATGGGGGCGCAACTTAATTCGAGGCTGGAACCAGGGCTGGTACGAAGCCCCCGCCCGCATTGGAGACAAAATCGGACAATTGGTCGGCGCCGCCCCCGGACAAGTCATCGTCACCGATTCAACCTCAGTTAATCTTTACAAACTGGCTCACGCCGCACTACAGTTATCGGCTACACGTCAAAAAATCATCACCGACAGCCTGAATTTCCCATCGGATATTTACATTTTACAAGGTTTGCTCTCAGACTCCCGTTTTTTGGGCAACGAAAGTCAGGAAACTTTCGACTCCAGAATCATCAGAATCCCTTCTTCAAACGGCGACCTGACGCCCGACCTGGATGCGCTCTACGACACCCTCGATGAACAGACCGCCCTGGTCACGCTCTCGCACGTCACCTTCAAAAGCGGCTATCTTTACGACATGGCCGAAATCACCCGCCGGGCGCATGAAAAAGGCGCGCTGGTATTGTGGGATTTGAGTCATTCCGCCGGGGTTGTCCCCATCGAACTGGATGCCTGGGATGTGGATTTTGCCATCGGCTGTACTTATAAGTACCTGAACGGCGGGCCCGGCGCCCCAGCCTTTCTCTACATCAACCGGCAACTTCAACCTGAGGCAATTTCCCCCATCTGGGGCTGGTTTGGTCAGACCCAGCCCTTCGATTTCAGCCTCGATTACACCCCCGCCCCCGGCATCGCCCGCTTTTTGGCCGGAACGCCGCCGGTTCTCTCCCTGTTGGCCGTCGAACCGGGTGTAGAACTGACTCTGCAAGCGGGAATCCCCGCCATCCGCCAGAAGTCGGTCGAATTAACGGAATACTTCATCCGCCTGAGTGACGAATTGCTCTCCAGGCACGGTTTCACGCTTGGCTCGCCGCGCGAACCCAACCGGCGCGGGGGCCACGTCAGCCTTCGCCATCCCGCAGGCTATCGCATCAACCGCACCCTCATCGAAGAGATGAGCGTCATCCCCGACTTTCGAGAGCCAGATAACATCCGCTTCGGCTTCGCGCCGCTCTACACCCGTTTTGAAGACGTTTGGGAAACGGTGGAACGACTCCAACGGGTGATGATAGAGAATCGTTTTCAAAAGTATCCTGATGTGAAACCGGCAGTAACATAACAAGATTCAATCGAACTTCAACTTAAAATTGGCGGTTCGTTTGTTTTGGCTTTGCAAAAAATATTCTTCGAACCGCGAATAAAAATGCCAAAACTTTGAATTTGGAATTGCTGATTTGTCAATGCCAGACCTGATTGCTGAGTTAAAATCCCTGATCATGAAAACGCTCTTCCGCCGACAAATTGCCCTGCCCCAAGACCATGGCTCATGGGTCTTCCTGGTCAGCCCGCTGCTCATTGGCCTGTTCGCCGGGCAAACCTTCCACACCGGTTCGGGCCTGCTGGTCGTTGCCGCGCTGGCCGCCTTCTTGATTCGGCAACCTGTGACCATGCTGGTCAAAATCCGTTCCGGCCGCCGCCCCCCAAGCGACCTGCCCGCCGCGCAGTTTTGGATTGCGCTCTATGGGTTCATCCTGCTGCTCACCGTCAGCGGCTTGCTATATCTAGGCTATACGATAATCCTGCTCCTGGCCGCCCCCGCCGGGCCGGTTTTTGGCTGGCACTTGTGGCTGGTGAGCAAACGCGAGGAGCGCCGGCAGGCCGGGGTTGAGATTCTCGCTACAGGCGTTCTCGCGCTCGCCGCCCCAGCCGCCTTCTGGGTTGGCAACAACGCCTACGACCCGCTCGGTTGGGTGTTGTGGATTCTGACCTGGTTTCAATCGGCGGCTTCGATTATCCACGCCTACCTGCGGCTGCAACAGCGCGAATGGCAATCTGCGCCGAATCTGGCAGGCCGTTTACACGCCGGGGGACGCGCCCTGACCTATAGTGGGTTCAACCTGGGGCTGGCCGCTATTTTGGGAGCAGTGGGCCTCTCGCCAGGGCTGATTTTCTTACCCTATCTGTTACAATTCAGCGAGACCCTTTGGGGAACGCTGAATCCAGCAATAGGCGCCAGACCGGCGGCCATTGGCGTGCGGCAGCTTGTGGTCAGCATCGTGTTTACTATCATGTTCATGATCATCTGGAGGTGAACAATGTCAGAGAAAGAATGGGTCACGCTGCTCGAAGTGAACGACCGTCTCGAAGCGGAAATCATCAAAGACGCGCTCGAAGCTCAGGGCATCCCTGCCGCCTATTTTCAGGAGGGCGCGGTGCAATTTGGCTATCGCATCGCTGTTGGACCCATGTCGGTGATAGAAATCTGCGTCCCCAACGACCGGCTACAAGAGGCCGAGTCCTGGCTCAATGCGTACCAAAGCGGCAAATTTGAAAATCTGGAGGCCAATCATGATGAACAACACGGTGATTCTGGTAACGAATGACGGCATGGGCCAGGCGGATGTGCCGCTGCAACACACGCTCATTGCCAAATATTTCGACCTGCTGCTGGCAAACAACGACCTGCCAAACGCCATCTGTTTCTACACCGAGGGCGTAAAACTGGCGGTGGAAGGCTCACCCGTTCTGGCGCAGTTGGCTGCGCTGGAGCAAAAAGGCGTGCGGCTGGTGATGTGTTCCACCTGCCTGAACTATTTCGGGCTGAGCGAGAAAGTGAAAGTCGGCATTGTGGGCGGCATGGGCGACATCCTCGAAGCCCAGGTGAAAGCAGAGAAGGTGATTACACTGTAAAGTACGCAGGGAAACACGGTGGCAAAATGGCGCGTATTGAAGGGACAAGCGGCTCGTGGCAGGCAATCGTGGACATGCTGGCGGAAATCGGCCTGCGAGTCGAAGTGCCAGGTGAGATTGCCCCCCTATTAATGGAATACCGCAACCAGTTGGCGTCTAAAACTGCCGAGGCGGGGCAAAAAGCCCGCGAGCAGTTGAAGCCCATTGAGGCAGAAATCCAAATCGAAAAAGAAAACATCCAAACCGCCCACGCCCAGCCGCTTGCCACGCTGCAAGAGGACATTCAGCAAGCCAAACTTCACCTGGAATTGTTCCGGCTCGACCGCAGCCTCACCGGGCGCATCAGCAACCTGTTTCGCACCCGGCGCGAGCAAAAAAAACTGCACCGGCTCGAAACCCAGCACAGCCAAATTTCAGCACGCATCCAAAGACTGCTGACCGAACAAGACCACATCCTGGCCGAAAAGCGGGCCGCCATCGAAACCGAAGCAGCCCACGAATATCAGGACCTGAACGTCAAAATCACCACCCTGCAAAAAGCCCTCGATTCAAAAGAACTGGCTCAGGCCATGTTGGAGATAGATATGCTCCAACACCTGAGCGCCCTGCCCGATACCACCTGCGTACTGAACGGAATCCACCTGGAGGTCGATAGTCCGGTGAAATTGGATGGAAAGTCGTTTTGGAGCGCAAAAATTCACCATCTGGTCATCACCCCGGCAGGCCTGTTTGCCGTGGGGGTGTGGCAAGGCGGCCAGCCCGAAGCAAACCAGGCCGACCCGCTAGAGCAGATTCGGCGGGCAGCACATTTGTGCTACGAACTGCTCAAGTTCGATTTCCCCGGCCTTCCCGCACGGGCCGTGCTGGCCTATCGTGGACAGGCTCCCCAAAGCCCGCACGGCGCCTACGTCAAGAGCCTGCCCCTAAATGAAGTAAATGGGTATATCGGTTGGTTCAAAGAAAACAACCTCAGCGCCGAACAAATAGCACAAGTGGTGGCATACTTTAGAGAAGCAAACAGCTAACCCAATGGCGTGAACCTCTTGCGCGATGGAATCACACCCCCTCCCCGCTCATTTTTACAACCGACCTACGCTCACCGTTGCCCGTCAATTGTTGGGCTGCCGCCTGGTGCGCATTTTAGAAGGTCAGCGCCTTTCTGGCCTCATCACCGAAACCGAAGCCTACATCGGCGAGACAGATTTAGGTTGCCATGCCAAAGCCGGAAAAACGAAGCGCACCCAGGTCATGTACGGGCCGCCCGGCAGGGCGTATGTCTACTTCACGTATGGAATGCACTGGCTGTTGAACGCAGTCACCGAAGCCGAAGGCTTCCCCGCAGCAGTGTTGATTCGCGCCATCGAAGTAGAAACCGGCCTCAGCCAGGTGCTTTCCCAACATAGAAACGTTGCCATCCATAACCTGACCAATGGCCCGGCCAAACTCACCCTGGCCTTTGGCATCACTTCCCAACAAAACAATATTGACCTGACCGTAACCGACTCTGGCTTATGGATTGAACCTGCGCTCGAAATTCCCGATTCCAGCGTGACGAACGGCCCGCGCGTGGGTTTATATAATGTGCCAGAGCCGTGGAAATCCATGCCCTGGCGATTTCTTATCAAGCGGGAAAACCTCCCGCTCTACAAATGAAGGAGAATCTCATGGGTCTTTTAACCGGTAAAAACGCTATCATCTTTGGCCTTGCCAACGATAAATCCATTGCCTGGGGCATCACCCAGGCATTTGCCCGCGAGGGCGCGCGCATCGGAATCAGTTACGCCGCAGAAGCGCTCGAAAAGCGCGTGAAGCCGCTGGCCGCGCAGGTCGGCGCAGAGTTTGTGGAGCAGTGTGATGTCGCATCCGATGAACAAATTGCCGCCGTTGCCGAAAAAGCCCACGCCCATTTCGGCGAGATTGATATTTTGGTTCATTCTATCGGCTTTGCAAATAAAGACGAATTACAAGGCCAGTTTTATAACACCAGCCGGGCTGGGTTCCACCTGGCAATGGACATCAGCGTTTTCTCATTCGTGGCGCTTGCCAAAGCCTTTCAGCCCTTCTTACGCACAGGCGGCGCCCTGCTCACGCTCACCTACTACGGCTCGGTTAAAGTGGCCCCCAACTACAACATGATGGGCGTTGCCAAAGCCGCGCTCGAAGCCTCCACCCGCTACCTGGCGCGCGATTTCGGCCCCCAAGGCGTGCGCGTCAACGCCATTTCAGCCGGGCCCATTCGCACCCTGGCGGCCATGGGCGTCAGCGGATTCCGAGATATGCACAAAAACTTCGTAGAGATGGCCCCCCTGCACGAACACGTCACAGCCGAAGACTGCGGCAACGCCGCCGTCTATCTCTGTTCCGATTGGGCTGCCAAAGTCACCGGCGAAATCCATTATGTTGATAGCGGCTACAACATCATGGCAGCCCCCGAACCCGGCGCATTCAAAGAGCAAAAGAGCGAGTAACTCACAAGATGATACAATAGAGCGCGGAACTCCGCGCTCTTATTGTTTGACTCTACTGCAAAAACCATTCAATGAAGAAAACGCGAAGCGCGCAGCGCCGAAACCTGCAAAACCCGCATCAAACACACCGTTTCTTTGCAGAATCGGCAGAAAATCTCAGCGCTTTATGCGCACTATGCGTTGCACATCCCTTTTTGGAATGGAGTCATTGTTTGCCAAAAAGAGAAACTTAAAACACAAAAGATTCTCCGCACTCAGCGTTAAAAATTTAAGCAAAGCGCAAAAATCGTCAATCAGAAATCCAAAAACGTAAATCTAAAATCGTAAATTCAACCTCACAAATCATAAATCGTCATCATGTTCAAACGCTCCTCCCCTCCCACCCCCCAACCCGCCACCCCGCCCGTCGTCCAGGCCGTTGAACGCATCACCTCCGTCCTCGGCCCCGGCCTCATCTGGGAAGGCAAAGTGAGCGGCGCAGGTGGCGTGCGCATCGAAGGTACTTTCGAGGGCCAAATTGCCCTGCGCGGAATGCTCGTCATCGGCGAAAGCGGGCGCGTCACCTGCGAAAACATCCGCGCCAACACCGTCATCGTCGCCGGCGCCGTGCGCGGCAACATCACCGCCCAAAAACTCGAAATCCGCGCCACCGGGCGCGTCTGGGGCGATGTCGTCACCACCTCCTTCATCACCGAAGATGGCGCCTTCCTGCGCGGCCAAATGCGCATGGAAGACCATGTTGACCTCGACCTCGGCCCCGAACCCGAAACCGCCCCCCGCTTCGAGCCGCCCGAACCATGAGATACGCCCAAATCCCCATCCAAACCCACCGAGACCCTCCCGCCCAAGCCCGCAGCGCCGGGCAAGGCTTTTTGATTCGCGCCGGGTATCTCTCCCACAGCGGCGAATGGCTGCCGCTCGGACATCTCGCCCTCCGGCAACTTCAGACGTTGTCTGACCGCGACCCATCGTTCCTCTCCAAACTTGGCCTTCCTCTTTTAGGAAAAAACGACACATTCTACCCGACAGAGGTCGGCGATACCGAAATCCTGCACTGCCCCGCCTGTGGCTTCGCCGCGCCGCTCGAACTTGCCACCGTCAAAAAAACCGTTTACTCCACCGAACCCCCCGCCCCCCTCGAACGCGTCCTCACCCCCAACTGCCCCACCATCGAAAGCCTCGCCGCCTTTTTAGGTATACCGCAACAAAAAACCGCCAAAGCCCTCATGTTCATTCGCCCCACCGACGGGCAATTCATATTCGTCGTCCTGCGCGGCGACCAAACCCTCAGCCCGGCCAAACTGACCGCCCTGCTGGGACCAACCCGCCTCGCCACCGAAGACGAAATCCGCGCGATTGGCGCCATCCCCGGCTACGCCTCACCCATTGGCACAAAAAACACCCTCATTGTCGCCGATGACCTGATTCCAGCCTCCCCCAACCTCGTCGCTGGCGCCAACCAGCCCGGCCACCACCTGCTCAACACCAACTACGGGCGCGACTACACCGCCAACCTGGTGGCCGACATCACCCTCGCCGCCCCTGGCACCCCCTGCACAACCTGCGGAACGCCACTCCAGGCGTGCAAAGCCTGGGCGCTGGCCTCCAATGGCATTTTCAACAACGAAAACATCCTCTCCGCCCTGGCCGAAACCCACCACGACGAAAAAGGCCTGACCCTGCCGCGCGGCACCGCCCCCTTCGACATTTACCTCATGCACGTCCCAGCCAAAACCATCAACACCCTCCCCACCGCTGAAGAACTCTACCGCACCCTCACAGAATCCGGCCTTTCCGTCTTATTCGACGACCGCAACGAACGCGCCGGAGTCAAATTCAACGACGCCGACCTGATTGGTTGCCCCCTCCGCATTACCATCGGCGAACGCGGATTGCAAAACGGAATGGTCGAACTCAAACAGCGCACAGCCAACCAAAGCCAACCCATCGCACTGCAAGAAGTCATCCAACATCTTCGCACCCTTTAACCTGGCGGCCTCCCTCCCAACACACCGACTATACGCCTTGTTGTCTGGCCTTGTTTTGGTTATGATTAAGGATGTCACATGCAAAAGCAGGTTTTTCAAACGCGCCTGAAGATTGCCTGAACGCGATTGGGCAAAGACAAACCATAGGGGAGTGTTTGGCGCGCCATCTGAAACATGCCGAAAGGCTGCGCCCCTATCTCGAAGCAGTCATCCAAATGCGGCAATCTTCCCAGTCAGAACGAAAAATTCCCCTCGACCTGCCAGCAGATATTCCCTAATTAAGGTAGCGCTCAACCACTCCATCCAGATGCTCATGCGCGGCAAATCACCGGAATACTGCTATACCCAGTATCCCGAACATGCCGCGCAACTCAAGCCCTGGCTGGACGCCGTCATTGATGTACGCGAGAATGGCAGAAGCGGCACGGTCAGGCAATGAGACTTCCCCAGCGAACTGCTCGCTCCCCAGTTGACATTTACCGCAGCCCTGGAATATTGCCTCAATGCACTGACGCGCGGCATCCAGCCAAAAGTTGCCCTATCAAGGTATCTCGCCGACCGCCACAGACACAGCGACCGATACAGCGACGCCCAGACCCACAAATACCCCCACCGATACCCCAACCCCACAACCGACCGATACACTCACGCCCAATCCTGCCAATACGCCAACGCCAACCCCTAAACCAGACGATTTCCCATAGATTTCCAGGGGCACCATGCGGTAACATCCTGCTCTGGGCGGGGCAACCCGCCTTAATTTTTTAATTTGCCCTTAACCCGCTTTGTGATATATTTGTTCTATGTTTTTAACGCACTCGCTTCCCAGGAGTCCACATGTCGGCTAACCACTTCTACCTCGGGCGACACTTCGACCTCACCACAAACAAACTGACCAACCAGCCCCTATACTACAACCCCGCCGACCTGACTACACACGCCATCGTCACCGGCATGACCGGCTCCGGCAAAACCGGCCTCTGCATTGGCTTAATGGAAGAAGCCGCCCTCCAGGGAATCCCCGCCCTCCTCATTGACCCCAAAGGCGACCTGACCAACCTCCTGCTGCACTTCCCCAACCTGGCCCCGCAAGATTTCGCCCCCTGGCTCGATGCCGACTCCCTGCGCCGCCAGGGAAAAACCCTCCACCAGGCTGCCCAAGAAAGCGCCGACCAGTGGAAAACCGGCCTGGCCGCGTGGGACATTAGCCCCGATCGGATTCGCACCCTGCAAAACGCCGCCGAATTCGGCGTCTATACGCCCGGTTCCGATGCCGGGCTGCAAATGAGCGTCCTCTCCACCCTCCAATCCCCCAACCTGCCCTGGGAAGGCAACCGCGAAATCCTGCGCGAGAAAATCGCCAGCACCGTCACCGCCCTGCTTGGGCTGGTCGGCTACAACGAGATTGACCCGCTGCGCTCCCGCGAGCACATCCTGCTCTCCAACATCTTCGAAAATGCCTGGAGCAAAAACCAGCCCCTCGACCTGACCGAACTCATCCTGCAAGTGCAAAACCCGCCCTTCGACAAACTGGGCGCCTTCCCGGTTGATAGTTTCTTTCCTGCCAAAGAACGCACCGAATTGGCGCTCACCCTCAACAACATCCTGGCCTCGCCCGCCTTCCAGAGTTGGCGCGAGGGCCAGCCCATGCACATCCCCGACCTGCTCTATACGCCCGAAGGCAAGCCGCGCCACAGCGTTTTCTACATCGCGCACCTGAGCGAAGGCGAGCGCATGTTCTTCGTCACCCTGCTGCTCTCCGCCTTTGAAACCTGGATGCGCACCCAGGCCGGTTCCTCCTCGCTGCGCGCCCTGCTCTATTTCGATGAACTCTTCGGCTATCTGCCGCCCCAGCGCAACCCGCCCAGCAAAACCCCGCTCCTGCGCATGCTCAAACAAGCCCGCGCCTTTGGGGTTGGCCTGGTGCTGGCCTCCCAAAACCCGGCAGATGTTGATTACAAAGCGCTTTCTAACGCCGGCACATGGTTTGTAGGCAAGCTGCAAACCGAATGGGACAAACAGCGCCTGCTCGACGGCCTGCAAGGCGCAACCGCCGACCTCGACCGCTCGGCCTACAACAAAATCATCTCCGCGCTCGGCAAACGCGTCTTCTTGCTGCACAACATTCACCAAAAACAACCCGTCCTGTTCCAAACCCGCTGGGCCATGAACTTCCTGGCCGGGCCACTCACCCGCTCGCAAATTCCGGCCCTCAACCGCCTGGCAAAGGCAAATATAACGGAAACCGCGCCAGACGCTCCCCTCTCCTTCAGCCCAGACTCCGCACCCACAGCCAGG
Source organism: Anaerolineales bacterium (assembly GCA_034432755.1). Taxonomy (GTDB): domain Bacteria; phylum Chloroflexota; class Anaerolineae; order Anaerolineales; family Villigracilaceae; genus UBA5195. The sequence goes on along the minus strand of DAOUBQ010000101.1, from coordinate 47,010 downwards.
AACCACGCTTCAGCCGCGCCCGATTTTTCCCGTCTCCAACCGGTCTCCACGAAATCGGCCGAATCCGCACCCCCGGCAGTTCCCGCCCCGTCTACCGTATCCGATTTACCCGGCAGCCTCACCCGCCCGGCAGTCCCCGCCGCTGTATCAGAATACTTCCTACCCATCACCCTCTCGATGACCGAAGCCGCGCGCGCCGCCGATGAACCGCTGCCCCCCGACGCCCAGCCGATGGGGCTGCTCTACCGGCCCGTCCTGCTGGCCGACGCCCACGTGCGCGTGATAGACCGCAAACTGGGCGTTGATGCCCACCTCCAACGCGCCGCCCTGGTCAATGACCTGGACAGGCGCAGCGTGGTGCGATGGGAGAATTTCGCCTGCTCCGGCCTGCCGCTCCATCGCATCGAACCCCAGCCTCAACCCGGCGCGCGCTTCGAGATGCTGCCTGCCTCGCTAACCGACGCCAGATTGCTCGCCAACCTGCAAAAAGACTTTGTCGAGTGGGTTTATCGCACCGCCACCGTCACCGCCCGCGCCAATGAAGCCCTCAAAGTCTATGCCGGGCCCGATGTCAGCGCCGCCGCCTTTCGCGCTGCCTGCGCTGAGGCCGCCCGCCGTGCCCGCGATAAGGAAATCGCCCGCCTGGCCGCCCCGCTGGACCGGCAACTGGCGACCCTCAAAGACCGCCTGGCGCGCGAGGAGCGCGAGCTGGCCATGGACCAGGTTAAATATGACCAGCGCAAACGCGAAGAAGCCAGCAACCTGCTCGAATTGGGCGCAAGCGTATTTGGCCTGGGGCGCAGGCGCAGCGTCACTTCACAAATGAGCAAAAACCGCCTGACCCAGCAGGCCAAAGCCGAAGTGGAAGAATCGGAAGAGGCCATCCAGCAGTTCAAAGCCCAGATGGCCGAACTCGAGCGCCGCCGCGCCGACACCGAACAGGATGTCAACGACCGCTGGGCATCGGTTGTCAACCAGGTCACCGAAATCCCAGTCTCACCGCGCAAAACCGACATTTTCCTCGACCATTTTGGCGTGGCCTGGATGCCCTTCTACATCATACACGCCGCCGGCCAAATGCACGAAATCCCGGCTTTTCAGTAACCAGCCTTCAACCTTGAACACTGGATACTAGATACCGAACATGGGAACCCTTTATCTTATTGTTGCGTCTACCTTATGGGGTGTCATCCACTCCATCCTGGCCTCGCACACCGTCAAAGACGCCGCGCGCCGGTTTTTCGGCCCGGCTTCCGACCGGCTATATCGCTTTTCCTACAATATCTTCTCGGCTGCCAGCATTTTTCCGATATTGCTGATGCTGTTTACCTTCCCCGACCAACCGCTCTACGCCATTCCCGAACCCTGGGTCTACCTCTCTGTCCTCATCCAGGGCGCGGCTTTTTTTGCGCTGGTGGCCGGAGTAATGCAGACTGGACCATTCGAATTCGCCGGGCTGACCCAACTGGCCGGGCTGGAACCCGGAACGCCGCCCAGACTCGTCACCGATGGACTGTACGCTCATGTCCGCCATCCGCTCTACACAGCAGGGTTAGCCTTCCTGTGGGCCTGGCCCGATATGACCGTCAATCGCCTGGCTGTCTGGATTGTGTTCAGTCTTTATCTTTTAATTGGGGCCTGGTTCGAAGAGCGCAAATTGCTCAAAGACTTTGGACAGGAGTATGCCGACTACAAAGCCCGCACTCCTATGCTGCTGCCAAAAATTAAATTTGGTTCTGAAAGAAAATGAGCCAATACCTTTCGCCTCGCCCACCTTCAGACAAATCCGTCACCGCCCCCATCCGCTTTGTGCGCCAGCGCCGCGACCGCCGCAATTTCGAGACGGTTATCCTGCAAATCTTGCTCGCGCTGATGGGCGGAATTTCGGTGTTTTTGATTGCCATGTTCCTCATCACCATTGGCTACCGCATCACCTATTCCGGGCGTATCTTCCCTGGAATGTCGGTGGCTGGGGTCAATGTATCAGGCATGAAGCCGGCTGAAGCAGCGGTTAAATTGCAAACGGCATTAACCTACCCCACCAGCGGACGCATCGTGCTGCGAGACGGCGAAAGAGTGTGGGTTGAATCCCCCGTCCGCCTGGGAATGGTCTTCGACCCGGTCGCCAGCGCCCAGGCAGCATTCGAGATGGGGCGCAAGGGCAACATTTTTTCCATGCTGGATACACAATGGAACGCCTCGCAAGTGGGGCTGGATATCCCGCCGGTTGTCGTCCTCGACCAGCGCCTGGCGCATTCTTACCTGCAAAACCTGGCCGCGCAAATTGACAAACCCGTCCTTGAAGCCAGCCTGGTGATAGACGGCCTGAACGTCTCCACCACGCCGGGGCAGGTTGGCCGCCGCCTAAACGTGGATGCCACACTGGTTTATCTCACCGTCCAAATGCAGTCCTTCCGGGATGGCGAAGTGCGGTTGGTCATCGAAGAACAGACCCCCGAAGTGCTGGATGCCGCGCCCCAGGCTGAAGCCGCCCGCCGCCTGCTCACCGGGCCGTTTACGCTTTCCATTCCCAATGTGCGGGCGGGCGACCCCGGCCCCTGGCAAATCCAACCATTGGAATTGGCCCCCATGCTGCGGGTTGGGCGCATTTACGATGCCGCCGGGAATGCCCAATACATCCTCAAACCCGACCGGTCAATGTTGAAACCCATCCTCGAATCCATTGCCCGCCAAACCGACCGCACCGAAGAAAATGCGCGTTTCGTTTTCAACGAAGAAACCTTCCAACTTGAATTAATTCGCCCGGCCACCATCGGCTATCAACTCGATTTCCTCGGAACACTGGATGAAATTGATGCCGCTGTCGCCGCCGGGCAGAGTTCGGCCTCCCTGCGCCTGAACATAAGTGAGCCCAAAGTGGCCGACAATGCCACAGCCGCCGAATTGGGCATTACCCAACTGGTCAGCACGCAAACCACTTATTTCTACGGTTCCAGCGCGGCCCGCCTGCAAAATATCCAGGCCGCCGCGGCCAATTTTCACGGCGTGCTGGTCGCCCCCGGTGAAACGTTCTCGATGGGCAAGTACTTGGGCGAGATCAGCCTCGATAACGGCTATGCCGAAGCCCTCATCATCTACGGCGGACGCACCATCAAAGGCGTCGGTGGCGGCGTCTGCCAGGTCAGTACCACCCTGTTCCGAACCGCCTTCTTCGGCGGCTTCCCCATCAACGAACGTTCGGCGCACGCTTATCGCGTCAGCTACTACGAGCAGCGCGCCAATGGCAGCCTCGACCCGCGCCTGGCCGGATTCGATGCAACGGTCTACTTCCCATTGGTTGATTTCAAATTCACAAACGACACCCCGTATTGGCTATTGATGGAAGTCTATTTCAACGGCCCTGGCCGTTCACTCACCTGGAAATTTTATTCCACATCCGATGGCCGCACCGTCACCTATGATACAACCGGGCCCCTTAATATCATCCCGGCCCCAGAGCCTATCATCCAGGTCAACGAAGAACTCAAAGAAGGCGAAACAAAACAAGTGGATTGGGCGGCTGAAGGCGCAGATATTACCATCAACCGCATCGTCATGCGCGATGGCAAAATCTACTTTGCAGATAAATTCCAAACCCATTACGAACCCTGGCGTGCCGTTTGTGAATACGGCCCCGGCACCGAAGAACCTGAAAAATTACTCAAAAAACGCAACCTGTGCCAGCCGTAATAAGAAGAAATGCCCCAAAGGTCTATGATTGCAAAGTGAACCGCCTCAGCATAACCTTCGGGACGATGTACCCTGCTGTGGTACAATTTTGCCCCGTATCAAAAAAAGGAGAAACAATGGTCTCTCAAGAGTTGCTGGAAATCCTGCGCTGCCCGGCCTGCGTGCGCGAAAAAGACGGCCTGCTTCAATTAACGCGCAATGCCTGGCTCATCTGCCAGGATTGCGGGCGAAAATACCCAATTGTGGATGATATTCCCGTCATGCTCATTGACGAAGGCGACAAATGGGTAGCGACTTCCCCCGAATCCCTACCCGTCCCGCCCCCAGCCCGCTAAATGGACGAACTTCAAACCCTGCTGGCCGAACTGACCAGCGGAGACGACTCCCGCGCCGAAGCCGCCGCGATTCGCCTGCCCGCTTTTCCTGTCTCGGCGATTGACCCGTTGCTCCAATCGGACGATGTTGATACGCGCTGGTGGGCAGTACGTTCCCTTGCAGGATTTCCGCACGAGGAGGATGTCGTTCACCGACTGATATCCGCGCTGGAGGACGAAGCCGATGAAATCAGGCAGTGCGCTGCGTTGGGTCTGTGTCACCACCCTCACGCAGAATCTGTGCCGGCATTGATTCAAGCCATGTCCTCTCCTGATTCGATGACCGCCAAACTTGCCTGCAACGCCCTCATCACCATCGGCGTCGAAGCCATCCCCCATCTGATAGAAGTCTTGCGAAACGGAACATCTTCTGCAAAACTGGAGGCCGCCCGCGCCCTGGCCGAAATCGGCGACCCGCGCGCCATCCCAGCGCTGATGGAAGCCCTCCAGGCCGATTCTGCAATTTCAACCTACTGGGCCGAACATGGCCTCAACAAACTTGGGCTTGGTATGGTATATATCAGGCCCCAATAAACGAAACACCATGAACATAAACTTGAATAAAAAATCGCTCCTCAAATGGTTGCTCCTCGGCATCGTCAGCATCGCGTTGTTCGCCGGAACGTTTATTTTTGCCCGCAATATTGTGATTGGCTGGTGTCTCTCGCCCCTGCCAGGCACCGCCCTGACCGGGTGCAATGACGGCGCATCAAACCCGGTGTTTACCCAGCCTAGCAAAGCCACGCCTGAACCCGGCATTGACACTCCTGACTTGCCCACCCCGGCTCCGGCCATTCCCGATGTCGAACTGCCCCCCGCCTGGGATGGCGCCAGCCGGGTAAATGTCCTTTTACTTGGCCTGGATACCTATGATGGCTCGGCAGACCGCTCCGGCCCGGCGCGTTCGGATACGATGATTCTTCTCACCCTCGACCCGAAGTCGCGCACAGCCGGTATTCTCTCCATCCCGCGTGATTTATGGGTTAGCATTCCAGGGTTCGGATATGGCCGCATCAACACGGCGTACATGAACGGCGATGCGGCCAAACTTCCCGGTGGCGGCCCGGCGCTTGCCATGAAGACCGTCGAACAGGTGATTGGCGTGCCGGTTCAGTACTATGCCCAGGTTGAGTTTTCAGCCTTTGTGACCTTAATAGACCACTTGGGGAAAATCCCGGTTTATGTCGAGAAAAAAATATTCATTGACCCGATTGGGCCTGGCGACGACGAAATCATGCTTTCGCGCGGGTGGCACATGCTTGGTGGCGTGGAAGCCCTGGCCTATGCCCGCAACCGTTATACTGAAGGCGGCGATGTTGACCGCGCCAAGCGCCAACAACAAGTCATTATGGGGATTCGCCAGCGTGTGTTAGAGCCTGGAAATATTCCCTATATGATTTCAACCGCGCCCGACCTCTACCAAGTAATTCAGGATGGCGTGAACACCAATCTGACTTTCGACCAGATGATGCGCCTGGCATTACTGGCAACCAATATTCCTGAAGAGAACATCAAGAGAGGCGTCATTGATTACACGATGATGCTCCCCTACAATGTTGTTGTAAATGGACAAAACCAGGCAGTTTACAAACCCATTCCCGATAAAATCCGCGAACTGCGGGATGAGATTTTCACTGCGGGAGGCGCAATCAGCCCGATGGCGCAAGGCACAGACTCGCTCGACCTGGCCCGGCAAGAGGCCGCAACAATCGCCATCTACAATGGAACGTATACCGCTGGTTTAGCACAGAAAACCGCCGATTATCTAAAATCGCTTGGCTTCAATGTGGTAATTATAGATAGCGCCTCCACCTTCCCCGGTTCCACCATTGTCGTTGACCGCCGCGGACGGCCTTATACGCTGACGCATTTCAAGGAACTCTTCCGGCTCAATGCGGCCATCCAGATACAAAGCGATTACAACCCCGATGCGACTGCCGACATCGAAATCATCCTTGGCCCCGATTGGGCGGCCAGCAACCCAATGCCCTGATATTTCGAACATCCAACAAACATCCCGCCCAACATGGCGGGATGTTTTGATTTACCTGACCGACCAGCCGCTTGGCCCAATCGGTGGCTCTATTGCAAAGACCCAATCAAACAAGAAGATCACCACTTTTCATCTTTTGACCTTCGCAGACCTCATGTCCGTTGTGCTTAAAGGTCTTTAAAGCGGCTAAACATCGCTTTTTTCTTTGCGTTTGAAAACCCAACCACCCAACAGCACCGCAAATAACGCTCCCAGGTTGTCGTAAATTAGCACATCCTCAAACGAGGCATGCCTTCCCGGCGTAAAAGATTGGTGAAGTTCATCGGTCGCGGCATAGAGAACGGCCAGCAACCAGGCCAGCCAGCCTTTTTTAGGGTCGAAGCGCATCCAATACCAATACGAAAGCGCCAGCAGGGCATATCCGGTGACATGCCCGCCTTTTTTGACCAGAGTGTCCCAAAAACCGTAATCGGGCAGTTCGGAGGCAGGCGTCGAGGACAAACTGAAGATGACCATCATCAGCAGAATAGCTGGCAGCCAGCGGGGAATTCGGTTCATCAAGATACAGGCACATTGAATCAAGATGTTTCTCCCAACAAAAAACGTTCTGTTTTGTTGATTATAATTGGCCCGGAAGCCAAAACAGCAGATTACGCCTTCCCATCGAAAACGAGGAGAGACTATGTCCAAGCGAAAAGAAGAACTTCGGCGGCAGAAGGAACAGCGCGCAAAAACCATCCAGTGGGCCGGCATCGCCATTGCGGTACTGGTCATTGCAATTATTGCGTGGATGTCCTGGCCCAAAGAGCCCCCCTCAAACCAGCAGAGCGGCCAATCCGCGCCTGTTACCGCCAAACAATACGACGCCGCCCCGCCGATGACGATTGACGTGAACAAACAATACTTCGCCACCGTCAAAATGGCAAAAGGCGGAGAGTTTGTCATCCAACTTTACCCTGACAAAGCCCCCATCACCGTCAATAGTTTCGTCTTCCTGGCGCGCGAGGGCTATTTCGACGGGACGACCTTCCACCGCGTCCTCGAAGGATTCATGGCCCAGGGCGGCGACCCAACCGGAACCGGTATGGGCGGCCCCGGCTACCAATTCAAAAACGAAGACAGCGACCTGACCTTTGACAAAGCCGGGGTAGTTGCCATGGCCAACGCCGGGCGCGACACCAATGGCAGCCAATTCTTCATCACCTTTGGCCCAACACCGCAACTGAACGGCGGCTACACTATCTTTGGGCAGGTCATCGAAGGCATGGAGGTCGTCAACAACATCACCCGCCGCGACCCCAACCAGCGTCCCGACTATTCAGGGGATGTCATCGAGCGGATTACGATTTCAGAACGATAAACAAACACGCTGGCAAGACCGCAACCCAAGCAGACTAAATTGCTTCATCTACCCCTTCCTGCATGTCCTTGCTCCACAACACGCAGCGGTTGCGTCCGGTCTGTTTGGCGTGATATAGGGCCAGGTCGGCCCGGTTGACGAGGGTGAGCAAGTCGGTGACATCTGGCGAGAGAGAGGCAACTCCAAAACTGGCGGTTACAAAAGCCGGGGCGGTATCGGTTTCCACTGGCGTGGAGGCGAGTTCGTGGCGCAGGCGTTCTATCAGGTTAAGTCCTTGCTCGCCATCGGTTTCAGGCAGCAGGATGACGAATTCCTCGCCACCGTAGCGGCCAACCGTATCCGATTGGCGCATGTTGGCAACACAGCGCTGCACAACGGCGCGTAAAATTTCATCGCCGCGCGCATGGCCAAAGGTGTCGTTGATTTTTTTGAAATGGTCGAGGTCGAAGATAACGACCGAGAGCGGTCGTTGGTAGCGCACCGATTCGCGGAATTCTTTCTCGGCAATTTCGAAGAAGTAGCGGCGGTTGTAGATTCCGGTCAACGAGTCGGTGACGGCCATCTGGCTGATTTGCTGGTGCAGGCGGGCATTGCGCAAAGCGGCAGCGGCATGAGCGCTGAACAATTCCAGAATCTTCAGGTCATTTTCAGTAAACGGCTGGTCGGAAAAGACAAATAAAACCCCCAAGAATTCGCTGGCCCAGGTGATGGGCGCGCCAGCGACCTTCCCCCAGTAAGATTTGCCCAGGTCAGAAGTGCGCCCGGTATGATAATCATCCAGGAGAACAGATTTGCAGGTTTCCCATACGCGCCCGGCCAGCGATTCGCCCCGCTGAACAACCTTCTCGATTTGGGGTTGTTTGTCGCCCAGGCTGATGGCAAGTTCCAGGCAGTCTTTTTCGGGGTTATATAGGTAAAGGGCCATCGCGTTGCCGTTGAGCAGTTCCACCGCACGCGGCGCAATCATCCAGGCCAGCGCATCTAGCCCCAGCTCGGCGGAAATTTCCAGCCCGGCCTGCCGCAGGGTCTCCAACTGGTGGGCATAACGCTCCATGCGCTGTTCCTGTTGCTTAAGCCAGGTTATGTCGCGGGCAATCATGCCGAACCAACGGTGCTTTTGGGTGCGAATGGGGAAAATCACCGCGTGAGCCCATTTTCTCATGCCAGTCACATGCTTCAGTGGACCTTCGAAGACGAGAGGGAGACGGCTGCGGGCAATCAGTGGCAGGTTGCGGGTCAGTTGGTCGTGCAGGCAGTCTCCAACGTCATTGAGTTTCCAGTCCACATTATCGAAGAGTTCAGGAAGTAAATCGGCCAGGCGTTTACCGACCGCTTCAGCACACGGGATTCCAAGAAGCATTTCACAACCCTGATTCCAGTCCAGCACAATCCCCTGCGCGTCGAATATCAGAATTCCATCCTCGGCCTGTTCAACAACAGCGCGGAATTTAGCGGCAGCGAAATTCCAGCTCTCGTCTACGCTTCGAATGGCATTCAGGTCGAGATAGATGTTGAAAAGGCTGTATCTTTGATATGCGGGAACAATGTAGGTCGCCATCAATAAGACAATCTTCTTTTTACCCTGCACCTGGTACTCGATTTCGGAAAATTTTCCCTGCGTATCGTGCTTGCCAGTTTCGAGCATGGTTTGGCAGGTCGCTTGCAGCCGCTGCAAATTTTCGCGGGTTTGCGATTCGGGGAACATTAACTCGAACTGCACCTCCCAGAGCGGACGACCCATCACCCGCCTGCTTTGCAGTCCAAGCATACGCTCAAGGGCCGCATTCCAAAAAACGACCATGCCGTGTTCGTCGGTTGCGGAGATGCCCAAATCAATTTGTTCCGCGAATTTTTGGAACAATCCGCGACGAAGCGGCCTGGTGGGTGTTTCTTTAAGCGCGCTGGTTGGTTTAATTCCATCTTGACTCATCATGATTTTTATCCTGGATGAAATTTTCCCGCTACGCGATTTCAGTTACAATGCTTGAATGGGCTGATAATGAAATCCTTAGCAGTTTGCAAAGAAAGGGTTTTGTATGGACATTGGACAATTTTTTGCAAAAGATTAGACCGGCCCGGCCTTTGAACTGTTCGGCCCGCCGCATGTGGCGGTGCTTATTTTCATTATCCTGCTCAATATCGGCTTATTAAATTTCAAATCTGCCACAGAAAAGACGCGCCGCCGCCTGCGCTGGACGCTTGCCATCATTCTGTGGGCCAATGAAGTGGGCTGGCATATCTGGAATTATGCAGTCGGACAGTGGAACATCCAGACTATGTTACCGCTGCATCTGTGTTCGTTGCTAGTGTGGGTGGGGGCGCTAGGGTTAGTAACCCGCAATGATCGCATTTATGAATTCATGTATTTCATGGGGATTGCCGGGGCTTTGCAGGCACTCCTTACACCCGACGTGGGAATCTACGGTTTCCCACATTATCGCTTCTGGGAAACTTACATCTCACACGGATTGATTGTCACAGCGGCGATTTACATGACCGTTGTGGAGGGCTTCCGTCCAACCCGGAAATCGCTGGGGCGCGTTTTTGTCTGGATGAATGTGTATATGGGCATCATCTTTGTCATCAACCAGTGGATTGGCTCGAACTACCTGTTCATTGCCCGCAAACCCGATACCGCCAGCCTGCTAGACGTGCTGCCGCCCTGGCCTTATTATATCGCTTACATCGAAGTGATTGGACTGGTGATGTGCCTGATTTTGTACATTCCATTTATCATCAAAGATTGGCAGGCAAGGCAGGTGGCTAAAACTGCCATGTAACCAGCCCAAGCGAGAGGTTGTTCTCGTCCAGGTCGTTTTTGCCCGGCCAAAACAGGGCCAACGAACCCATCCAAATCTGCGCCTGTTCGCTGATTGAAACATAAACGCGAGAATGCCGCCCTTACGGGCGGCATTCGGTTTGGCGCAGTGGCTTCCTTGGGATTAACCGAGGAGGGATGCCACTGCGCCGCGTTGGATACTGTTACTGTCCATGCGAGACATCACCTCCTCCTTTCTAAAGGATAGCAGTGAATGAATTGTTTGCCCCTGAATGATATGGAAAGTATCGCATAGAAATAATCGGATGTCAATAGACCGATTTCAAGTCTTATGAATTTATAAGCATTTGAGACTATCAGAGCCTCTCTGATAGCACACGCCACAAAAAAGGGACTATCCTGTGAGAAATTACGGAGGCAAAGTAATGAAACGATTCCCAACACAATTCTGGATGATCACCCTTGCGCTCGGCTGGCTGTTCGACCTGCTCTTTTGGAGACACGAACCAGGCGGCATCTCTTTTGCCCTGTATACGTTCGTCACCCTGCTGGCCGGTTTTCTCCTGCTCTCACGAGAAGGGGTTCGCCCCGCCGGTAAGGCCCTCATCCTGGTTCCATTCATCCTTCTTTTGGCAGCCTTCACCTTCCTGCGTAGCGAGCCGCTGACTGTCTTCCTGTCCCACCTCCTGACCCTGGTGCTGATGGCCGGGTTGGCCGTCACCTATCGCGGCGGGCGCTGGATGGAATACAGCCTGGCCGACTATTTCGCGCACGGCTTCGACCTGCTTGGCAGCGCAATCATCCGCGCCGGGATATTCTCCGCCGAGGTGCGGCGCACGAAACAGGAAACAGCCGCCAACGGGGGAAAACCTCCCAGCCCGGTCTGGTCAGTCGCACGCGGCATCCTGGTCGCCATCCCAGTCGTGGCCTTCTTCGCCACCCTGCTCTCCTCCGCCGACCTGGTCTTCGCCCAACGCCTCGATGACGTTATCGCCCTGTTCCGGCTCGAAAAACTGCCCGAGTACATCTTCCGCGCCATTTACATTGCCCTGCTCGCCTACGTCCTGGCCGGGGTCTACCTGCACGCTGCCACACGCTCCACAGATGAAAGACTGCTCGGCCTTGAACAACCGCTCGTGCCGCGCTTTTTCGGCTTCACAGAGGCTGCAATCGTGCTGGGCAGCGTCATCCTGCTCTTTGGGGCCTTCGTCGCCGTCCAGTTCGGATATTTTTTCGGCGGGCAAGCCAATATCCGCCTAGAAGGTTTCACCTACGCCGAATACGCCCGACGCGGTTTTGGTGAACTGGCGGCGGTTGCCTTCTTCTCCTTGCTCTTGTTCCTGGGGTTGAGCGCGGTTGTCAAACGCGAAACAAACGTACAGCAAAAAATCTTCTCTGGGCTGGGCGTGGCGCTGACCCTGTTGGTGGGCATCATGCTCGTCTCGGCCGTCCAACGTTTAGTTTTATATGAAACCGCCTACGGCTTCACCCGCTTGCGCACTTACACGCATGTCTTCATCGCCTGGCTGGCCCTCCTGCTGGCCGCCGTCGTCGTGCTGGATGTCATTCAGCGCCAGCGCATCTTTGCGCTTGCCGCCCTGCTAACCTCGGTCGGGTTTGCGCTCACGTTGGCGCTGCTGAATGTGGACTCCTTCATCGTCCGGCAAAATATCCAGCGATTCGAGCGGGGCGAAGCGCTGGATGTGGGCTACCTGGCCTCGCTCTCGGCGGATGCGGTTCCCGTCATGGTGAATCTGTATCAATCTGAAAACGCGCAACAGGCGACCCGCGAGCGGCTTGGCGCAGCCCTGGCCTGTTACCAGTTCCGGGCAGAGTCCCGCAAGGCTGATACCGCCTGGCAAACCTTCCACATCTCTGACCACCGGGCATCTGCCGCCCTGGCACGAATAGCCAAAGAACTGACCTACTACCCGATAAACGCTTCAGCCTCGTGGCCCATCACCGTCACCACCCCCCAGGGGCTGGAGTTCGACTGTTACAGCTCCACCTTCGATTAAGATAAAAGAGTTTCGACGCCTCAAACCACCCTGCCGAAAGTCAAGATATAATCGTCTTATCGAACCCCACTCATAGATTATTTCACCGCGCATTACGGCATCTTTTACCACCAGGAGGTGACAACGATGACCGACCGCAGGACAGAAATTCGCAAGAAATTAATGGTCTTTACAACCGTCCGCGATAAGCACCAGGGGACACTGCTGGGCTACCTGGAAAACCTGACCTTGCACGGCCTGCTGGTGGTAGGCGAAAAACCGCTCGAACTCAACACGCGCCTCACCCTTGAGATAGAACTTCCCGACGAACTACCTGATACACCCACCCGCCACATGGTCCTCGAAGCCCGGGTTGCACGCTGCGTTCCTGACCAGCAAAGCCCGCGCGAATTCAACCTCGGCTTTGAATTCCTCCACATCGAGCCAGACCAGACCCAAATTCTTCAATCCCTGCTAGAGCGCTATCACTTCCGTTATCAAAATTAAACCAGGCGTGTTGCAAAGCGGCAAGTTGTGAGATAATCGCGCCGGTATTTCAACGCCCCTTTTGGAGCATGGATGATTCCCGGTCTCGATGGCCTGCGCGCAATTGCCTTTCTGCTCGTCTTTGCCTGTCACACCGATTACCTCCTGGTCGGCTGGACAGGCGTTTTGTTGTTTTTCGTGCTATCAGGGTTCCTCATTACCGGCATTCTCAACAAAATGAAGGCCCGGTTTTCTGGCAAGGAATTCCTTATCCGTTTTTATGGCCGCCGTTTTTTAAGAATTTTCCCGCTTTATTACCTGTACCTGTTCCTGATGATAGCAATCTCGGCCCTGCTACTAGAGATTGGATACCGTGTCAACTACATCCATGAGTTTTATCGGCAAGTTCCCTACGCCTTCGTCTACCTTTACAACTTCTTCTACGCCAGTTCCACCTTCACCCCGCACAAATTCCTCGACCACTTCTGGTCGCTCTCGGTGGAGGAACAGTTTTATATTTTTTGGCCGCTCCTGATTTTCTTAACCCCCGACCGCTGGCAAAAAAGACTATTCTTGAGCGTCATCATTCTCACGCCGGTTTTTCGTCTCGCCACAGCGTATGCCCTGCGCTCTGGCATGTTCCCGTTCTTCACCGGCGATATTCCGCTCGGCATCTACCCCCTGCCCTGGACGCATATTGACGCCTTTGCAATGGGAGCCTACATCTCCCGTTATGAAATTCCCAGGCCGAGATTGCAACTTGCCTTGCTACTGATTCTTGTCCCTGTGGCTGGTTTCGCCAGCCAGTACATCTCATCTGGAACGTTGACCCCCTCCGGCACGCTGATGGATTTGACCTCGCTGGGCTATACCTTCCCAATCGCAAACGCTTTCAAGCATATCTGGGGATACTCCCTGCTCAATTATCTGTTTGCCGTTCTCATTTACTGCGTAGCCCGCCAGGGGTTGTTCACGCGTGCGCTGGAGTGGAAGCCGCTGACTTATTTGGGGAAAATCTCTTATGGGATGTATGTCTTCCACTTCAGCATGACCTGGTTTGCCGCGCGAATCCGCGACCTTGCGCCCCTGCCTGAAGACCTGGCAAAACTGCTCACCGCCCTGTTGGCCTTCGGGCTAACCCTGACGCTTGCCTGGCTGAGTTATCGCTTGATCGAAAACCCCATCCTGGCGCTCAAAGACCGTTATTTTGGGCTTCAGGTCCAGCCAGACCGTTAATTTGTGGTATACTTGCGCCGCTCCCCATCTGGCGGAGCAACATTTTGCCTGGGACGGGCAACAAGCGTCCCTGGGCGGGTTATATCGCCTGAAAAGGCACACCCCCGCCAAACTCACTCCGTCTCGCGTTCTGGTGAGAACGAGCGGCAGACGGAAAAGACAAGGAGAACAATGGCAGTTATTTCAATGAAAGCCCTCTTAGAGAGCGGCGTCCACTTTGGGCATCGCACCAACAAGTGGGACCCACGCATGAAGCCGTACATCTTCACCGAGCGCAACGGCATTCACATCATTGACCTGCAACAGACGGTCAAATCGCTCAACACGGTCTACAACCTGACCCGCGATACGGTTATGAACGGCGGCACCGTCTTATTTGTTGGCACCAAGCGCCAGGCGCAAGAAACTGTGCGCGAAGAAGCCATTCGTTGCGGAATGCCCTACGTCACAGAGCGCTGGCTGGGCGGCATGCTCACCAACTGGAACACCATGCGCGCCCGCATTGATGAAATGGAACGTCTCGAAGCCATGCGCGACAGCGGCGACATCAACCACCTGACTAAGAAAGAAGGCTTGCTGATTCAGCGCGAAATCACCCGCCTGCAAACCCGCCTGGAAGGCGTGCGCCACATGAAACGCCTGCCCAATCTGGTGTTCATCGTAGATGTCGGGCGCGAATACGCCGCTGTGCATGAGTGCAACCTGCTCAACATCCCGGTCCTGGCTCTGGTCGATACCAACTGCAATCCTCAGAATGTTGATTACGTCATCCCCTCTAACGACGACGCCATCCGCGCCATCAAATTGCTGGTCGCCAAAGTAGCCGATGCAGTGTTGGAAGGTAAAGCCATGCGCAAAGACGAAGACCTGAGCACAAACGAATTGGCCGCCTCGGTCACAGTTTCGACCCCATCGGGCCGCCTCAGCCACGTGGTCGATCTGGACGACGACTCCAGCGACGAAGAACTGTTGGGCAAATCCACCCTGGCAAAACTCGCCAAAACCGTCGAACCTGAAATAGATGATGCTGTCGAGGACGAAGAAACTCCTGCGACAGAATAGCCTTTGCCCGCAAAAAAGCGCATTTTCCGAGAACTTACAACAATATCAAGAGGAACGAACATGGAAATTACCACTGAAATGATTAAAGAATTACGCGCCGCCACCAATGCGGGCGTGTTAGACTGCCGCAAAGCCCTCACAGAATCTAACGGCGACTTTCAGAAAGCAGTGGATTGGTTGCGCGAAAAAGGCATGGCAACCGCAGCCAAACGCTCCGACCGCACCGCATCGAACGGCATTGTGGAACTGTACTCACACGGCGGCGGGCGCGTGGGTGTGATGGTCGAAGTCAACTGTGAAACCGATTTCGTCGCCCGCTCCGAATCCTTCCGCAACTTTGCGCACGAGGTTGCGTTGCAAATTGCCGCCCAGGCTCCAAAATACGTCTCTGAAGCAGAGATTCCTGAAAGCGTTTTGGCACACGAAGCCGAAATTGCCAAAAAGCGCGCCATAGAAGAAGGCAAGCCCGAAGCGGTCGCTGCGCGGATCGTTGAAGGCCGCCTGAACAAATTCAAGGACGAAGTCTGCCTGCTGCGCCAGGCCTACATCCGCGACGAAGAGACCACCATCGAAAAGCTGCTTCACCAGACGGTTGCCAGCACGGGTGAAAATGTCATCATCCGCCGCTTCGCCCGTTGGGAATTGGGCGAAGGCCTGACCGAATAAACCCCCAAAAGCCAACCGGTCGGTTGGCTTTTTTTTTGAAACCCAGGAGAATTTATGTCCGAACTAAAATACAAGCGCATTCTATTGAAACTGAGCGGAGAAGCCTTGGGAGGCGAAAACGGCTTCGGTATCAATGTTTCAGAAGCGGAGGCCATCGCCCACCGGGTTAAAGAAGTGCATGAGATGGGCGTAGAAGTTGCCATTGTGATTGGGGCCGGTAATTTATGGCGCGGAAAACAAGGCCTCGACCGGGGCATGGACCGCGCCACCGCCGACTACATGGGCATGCTCGGTACAATGATGAATTCACTGGCCCTGATGGATGCCCTGGAACGCGCCGGTGTCTACACCCGCGTCATGTCGGCCATCGAAATGCGCGCCATCGCCGAACCATACATCCGCCGCCGCGCCATTCGCCACCTCGAAAAGAAGCGCGTGGTCATCTTTGGGGCTGGCACAGGCAACCCCTTTTTCTCCACCGATACTGCTGCCGCCCTGCGCGCCACCGAAATTGACGCCGATGTGGTTATTAAAGCAACCAAAGTAGACGGCGTGTACGACTCAGACCCCAAGAAAAACCCCAACGCAACCAGGTTCGACGAATTAAGCTACATTGACGTGCTGAATGCGCGCCTGCAAGTGATGGACAGTACCGCCATCACCCACTGCATGGAAAACAAAATTCCCATCCTGGTTCTCAACCTGTGGGATAAGGCTGCTCTGACCAGCGCCCTGCATGGCGAAAACGTTGGAACCCTGGTTCACGCCTGAATAACCACTGGCTGCCACCAAAGCAGGGCGAGATCATCTCTCGCCCTGCTTTTCGTTTGAAAAAGTTCTGATAAAAATCTATTTTTTAAGATAAAAATCATCAAAATCAGACAAAAAAAGCCTATGCTAAACTCAAAAATTAGTATATACTAATAATCGTCAACCGGTTGCAACATCCCACATCCTCCAAACACACACCTTTCAGGAGAACCCGCACATGTTTCTTTACCGTATTTGCACAGGCCTGCTCATTCTGGCAGCCACCCTCACGGCCTGCACTCCCACCGCAGAAAACCCCATACCAACCCCACCGGCGAACCAACCAGCCTCCCCAACCGTTGAAACCCTAACGGTAGAGACTGCAGCGCCGGCAGAAGTGACCGGCAAACTGGTCGTCTACTCTGGCCGTTCCGAAGCGCTCATTCAACCCGTATTAGACGCCTTCCAGGCCCAATATCCCCAGGTCGAAATCCTGCTCAAGGCCGGCAGCAACAGCGCGCTCGCCAATGCGCTCATTGAAGAGCAAGCCAACCCACAGGCCGATGTCTTCATCACAACCGAGATGTTCACCGTCCAATCGCTAGCACAAAAGGGCCTCCTTCAGGCTTACCTTCCACAAGGCGCCAATGCACTGCCCGCCGAATTTATCGGCCCGAACCAAACCTGGGTGGGGCTCACCCGCCGCGCGCGCGTCATCATGTATAATGCAGACCTTGTGTCGCCCGAAGAATTGCCCAATTCGATTTTCGACCTGACCAACCCCAAATGGAAGGGACAGGTAGCCGCCGCAGGCTCTACCAATGGCGGAATGCAAGCCCAGGTTGCATCCATGCGCAAACTGCTTGGCGACCAGGCCACTGCCGACTGGCTGAAAGGTCTGATGAACAATGAAGTGACCTTCTTCGGCAGTCATACCGACGTGCGAAAAGCAGTGGGCGCGGGCGAGTTCAAACTTGGCCTGGTCAATCACTACTATTATCACCTGCAAAAGGCCGAGGGCAGCAACGTTGGCGTCATTTACCCCGACCAGGGCAAGGGTCAAATCGGCCTGCTCACCAATATCACTGCCGCCGCCATTGTGCAGGGTGCCAAAAACCTGCCCGCTGCCCAGGCCCTGCTCGATTTCCTCGTCTTGCCCGAAGGACAAAAACTATTTGCCGAACGCAATTATGAGTACCCGCTCCTGCCCGGAGTTGCGCTGCGGGAAGGCATGACCCCGCTTGAAACCTTCCACCTGGCAGAGGTAGACATCCCCTCGACCGCCCTCGACCTGGACGCAACCTTCAAACTGATGGAAACCGTTGGCCTGCCGTAATGCGTTCGACCACCAAAGCCTTGTTTTTCAGCCCCAAACCCTTCCCGTTCAGCCCCCGGCTTGCCCTGGCCGCGGGGCTGGTGGCGCTTTTTGTGGCTGTGCCGCTGATTTATATTTTTATCCGCGCCATTGGAGCCAGCCCCGATGACTGGATGCGCCTGTTACAAACCCGAATTTGGCGGCTGATGGGCAACACCCTGGTCTTGGCCGCCGCCGTCACCACTGGTACGCTGGTCATTGGCGTGGGCATGGCCTGGCTCACCGAACGTACCGACCTGCCAGGGCGCAAAGCCTGGCGCTGGATGCTGGCCCTGCCGCTTGCCATCCCGCCTTACATCGGCGCAATCTTGCACCTGGCATTAATGCGCCCACGCAGCGGAATCATCCCCCAGGGGCTAGAAGCCGCCCTGGGGTGGCCTGTGCCAACCCCCAGCCCGCTCGGGTTTTGGGGCGCGGCTTTCATCCTGACCGTATTCATGTTCCCGTACGTCTATCTTTTAAGCGGCGCAGCCTTTCGCAGTCAACACGCCATGCTGGAGGAGGCCGCCCGCAGCCTGGGGCGCTCCCCCTGGCAAACCTTCTGGCAAGTGACCCTGCCCGCTCTGCGTCCTGGCTTGCTGGCCGGCGCATTGCTGGTAACGCTAGATGTGCTGGCCGAATACGGCGCCGTTGCCCTGTTGCGCTATGAAACCTTTTCTTCAGCCATCTTTGCCCAACTCTACGGGCGCTATGACCGCTCCGCGGCATCCATCTTGAGCGGGGTGCTGGTGAGCCTGGCCATTCTGATGCTGTGGGCCGAAATTAAACTTCAGGGGCAGGCGCGCTTCACCCAAATGGAGGGGAACTGGCGCCCTACCCCACCGGCCACACTCGGCAGGTGGAAAATTCCGGCCTTGCTCATGGTTGGGATGGTTATTTCTATCAGCCTGCTCATTCCCTTGCTCGTTCTGCTCCTCTGGAGCATTCAGGCTGTTTTCGACCCACAAACTTTGGCCCAAGTCTTTCGCACCGGTTCACAGGGGTTTGCGCGTTTCGCATGGCATAGCCTGTGGACTTCGGCCCTGGCAGCCTTGCTGGCCGTAACGCTCTCGCTGCCAGTAGCGCGGTTGTCGGCGCGCTACCCCAGCCGCCTCACCCGCTTTATCGCTCGGCTATGCCAGGTCGGCTACGCCATCCCCGGCGTGGTCATTGCCCTCAGCCTGTTGCTGCTCGTCAATCAGATGCTTCCCATTTTATACGCCACCCCTCTCCTGGTGGTGATTGCCTACGTCTTGCGGCACATGCCTCAGGCCGTGCGCGCCAGCGAAGCGGCCACTGGGCAACTCTCCGCATCGCTGGAGGAAGCCTCGCGTACCCTGGGACACACCTCGCTTCAGACCCTCTTCCAGGTCACTTTGCCGCTCATCACGCCCGGCCTGCTGGCGGGCGGCGCGCTGGTCTTCCTGACCTCGCTCAAAGAACTGCCAGCCACGCTCTTGCTGCGCCCAGCCGGGTTCGACACGCTGGCCGTGCGGGTGTGGATGTGGGCCAACGATGGTTTCTACATTCAGGCCGCACCCGTCGCACTTGTGCTGATACTCCTCTCGGCCTTACCGCTATCCTTCCTCTTGCGCAGGGAGAAAATTTTCCAATGAAAACCCTTCAAATCCAAAACCTGACCAAACAATTCTCTTCGGCCACCCAACCAGCAGTCAACAACGTCTCTTTTGCGCTGGAGGACGGAGAGATTCTCGCCCTGGTTGGCCCCAGCGGGTGCGGCAAAACCACCACCCTACGCCTGATTGCCGGGTTAGAACGCCCCGATTCAGGCCGCATCACCATCAACGGAGTCCTCGCTGCATCAGAATCTTGCTTCCTGCCGCCCGAAAAGCGCGGGGTAGGGCTGGTCTTTCAGGACCATGCCCTCTTTCCACACCTGACCGTGTTCGAGAACGTGGCCTTTGGTTTACAAGGCCGCAAACGCGCCGAAATTCAATCCATCGTCTCTGAAATGCTCAACCTGGTGAACTTGCAATCGCTTGCCCGCCGCTACCCACACGCCCTCTCTGGCGGCGAGCGCCAGCGCGTGGCATTGGCGCGCGCCCTGGCCCCGCGTCCCGTTTTGGTGCTGATGGATGAACCCTTCAGCAGCCTCGATGCCGATATGCGCCTGGAAATGCGCGAACAGGTGCGCAACATCCTCAAATCTATGCGGGCCACCGTCGTGTTCGTCACCCACGACCAGGAAGAAGCCCTCTTCATGGGCGACCGGCTGGCAGTCTTCCAACGGGGCCGTATCGAACAAATCGGCGCGCCGGAGGAGATTTTCCACACCTCGGCCACCCGCTTCGTGGCCGAATTTATGGGTGATAGCGATTTCCTGCCCGGCCTGGTTCGTCCCGAAGGCATCGAAACCGAGATTGGCCTGCTCCCACAAACGTTTCCGAGCCTGGCCCCAGTCGAAGTGGCCGTTCGCGCTGATGACATTGATTTTGTTGCCGATGAAGCGGGCAACGCCGTTATCGCCGCGCGCTTCTTTCGCGGCGCATTTAACGTCTACCGTCTGCGACTCGATTCAGGCCAAACCCTGCACGCCTTCAAAGAGCATACCTGCCTCCTGCCGGTCGGCGCGCGGGTACGGGCGCGAGTCAGCGCCGGGCATCCGCTGGCAGTATTCAAAAAGCAAACCGCGTGATAAGATAGCGCCTGGCAAGCGCAAGAATCGGGTGGTGGTCACAAGCCAGAGCAGGTAAGATAGGCATGGAGGCAGCCATGAAGACCGATTACGTACGCATTGAACAAGCCATTCAGTATCTCGAAAGCAATTACCAGCGTCAGCCCGAACTGGCCGAAGTCGCCAACGCGGTCGGACTGAGCGAATTCCACTTTCAGCGGCTGTTCACGCGCTGGGCTGGCATCAGCCCCAAACGCTTCTTGCAATTTCTCACCAAAGAAGGCGCAAAAGAACTGCTGCAACGCGCCAGCGTGCTAGAGAGCGCTTATGGCGTGGGCCTTTCGGGACCAGGACGCTTGCACGATTTACTGGTCTCCACCGAAGCGGTCACACCGGGCCAGGTGCGTCGCAAAGGCCAGGGCCTCACCATTGAGTACGGGTTCGGCGCAACGCCCTTTGGCGAGGCCTTGGTCGGTCTCACCACACGCGGAATCTGTTTTTTAGGATTTGTGGAAACAAGGCAACAGGCCGCGATGGACATTTTGCGGGGCGAATGGCCGCTCGCCGCGCTGGAACATGCCCCAGAGCAGGCCTCCCGCATCTTGTCTTCCGTTTTCGAGGCCGAATCTCGCTGCGGGCCGCTGCCACTCTACCTGAGCGGGACCAACTTCCAACTCAAAGTGTGGGAGGCCCTGTTAAACATCCCCATCGGTAGCGTAAGCACCTACGAACAGATTGCCGCCGCCATTGGGCAACCGGCTGCCGCCCGCGCCGTAGGGGCGGCCATCGGCCACAACCCCATTGCGTATCTCATCCCCTGCCATCGGGTTATCCATAAAATTGGCACATTTGGCAAGTACCGTTACGGCAGCGCGCGCAAAAAGGCTCTGCTGGGGCGAGAAGCGGCGCGCACGATAGAGTGATGGGGGCTGCCCCATCAACTCGACCTCGCCGCTCTCTCGCTCAATTCGTGGTTGAGATTGCTCTACCTGATTTTGATTGGCTCGCTGGTGGGTTTTGTGGCTTACACCTGGCTGCTGCGCAAAGCCCCGATTGCGCTGGTTTCAACCTAAACGAGTTTTTCAACAGTCTCGTTGGTGGCAATTTTCCTGAGTGACTGGCTGGCGCAGGAATTCCAAAAAACAGAATTAAGAATTTTAAAATTTGGCACAAGAGAACTTAAAAAACTTTGTGACCTTTGTGTCCTTCGTGTTAAGAAAAGGTTTTTTCAACAAAGGCTACACTACATCAATTCGGGATAAGCGTCCCGAAGGTCGTCTTACGAATCACCACGCTCCTGTTAGCCCTGGGGAGTGCGCCGCAAAGCCAAATTTTGCAGACTGACAAATTAATCCAACAATGGCGTACCACGAGATTTTGCAAGTTAATCTGGCAATTGCGTAGCACGAGATTTATCTCGCCCTTTTGTGTAACTCTAAACGATGGGGGGCGACATGAATATCACGGCACAAAAGCCCATATCGGGTTGTCGGAATAATTCAGAAAGGCGCAACATTCCGCAGCCTGACTGCGACATCACCGCCACACAACAAAATGTTCACACTCAATGCAAATTCTGAAAAAAAAGGGGCTGTTCCAAAAGGACAGCCCCTTTGCCTGCGCATCAAAGCCAGGTCAGATAATCTCCAACTCCTTCAATTTTTCATCCGGCACTACGCCATTCTTCCAACCGCGCTTTTCGTAATACTCGGCCAGCATCTTATCCAATTCGCAGACGTGGCCTTCGGAGCCGG
This sequence comes from Anaerolineales bacterium, assembly GCA_034432755.1. GTDB lineage: Bacteria > Chloroflexota > Anaerolineae > Anaerolineales > Villigracilaceae > UBA5195. The sequence goes on along the minus strand of DAOUBQ010000101.1, from coordinate 24,874 downwards.
GCATGGTGGAGGGTTCTTCGAGGAAGCGCTTGGGCAGGTAATCACTGCCTTCGCCAAAACCGGCCAGGTTGTTGTAGTAGCGTTCCAGGTTGTAGATGCGCTCGCCGGTCTTCAGCACATCCGCTGCCGTGAACGGCACGCCGACCATGGCAGAGTATTGAGCGGCGTATTCATCGGCGCCCTGGGCAAAGGCCGAGAATTTGCACAGGTCCATGCTGTCTGAAAAAGCATGAACATCCTGGAAAATCTTGACCAGCTCGCCCTTGCCTTCCCAGGCCAGCGGGTCCACTTTGAGTGAGCCAAACGGCATTACGCCCAGCTCGGCGGCGGGGGTGTAAGCGCGCAGGTGACAGGCCCCACGGTTAGAGGTAGCATAGGCAATACCCATCCCCTTCAAGCCGCGCGGGTCATAAGCCGGAATAGCCTGTCCCTTAACCGTCATCGCCAGTTCGGGGTGTCCAAAGTGTTTGGCAACCGCATCTGCGCCATTGGCCAGCACATCGCCAAAGCCCTTGCGGAAAGCAATCATCTCGGCGGCTTGGGTCATCCCTTCCGGGTCGCCCCAGGCCAGGGTGCCAGAGCCGTTGGTGTAACCGCGCGCGGTCGCTTCCATCCACACCGAGAGCGGGTGACCGGTTTCGATGGCGTCCATGCCGAAGTCGTTGCACAGGTCAATCATCTTGGCCACCAGGCGGGCATCGGGATTGCCGCAGTTCGCGCCCACCGACCAGGCGGGTTCGTATTCCACCGATTCCATCCGCAACCCTTTGTAAGGGCCATCCTTAATTTCGACTTCCTTTTTACAGGCCACCGGGCAGGCATGACAGGTCGGGTCATTGACCAGGATGTTTTCCTTCACCCATTCGCCGCTCAGGGTTTCGGCGTTTTCGCCATAGGCAGTAAACTGACTGTTTTTGGTGGGGTATGCGCCAATCGAGTTGGTGATGTTGGTCAACACATTCGTGCCATACACCGAGAGACCGCCCTTGCGCGGGCTGGTGATGTTCTCTGGAGCCATAATGCACTCCAGGGCGCGCTTGTGAGCAGCCTTCCAGGATTCTCGGTCGGCGGCCTTGGTGATGACCTTTTCTGCCTTAATCACAATGGCTTTCAGGTGCTTCGAGCCGCCCACGCAGCCCGTCCCGCCGCGGCCCGAGGCGCGGTCATTTTCATTAATCCAGCAGGCAAATTTCACCAGATTCTCGCCCGCCGGGCCAATCGCAATCACGGTTAAATCTTTTTCGCCGTATTTTTCTTTGAAATATTTGACCGTATCATGAACGCCCTTGCCCCACACCTCCGAAGCATCGAGCAGTTCCAGTTCGCCATCGTGAATGTAAGCATAGGTCGGCTTTTCGGCCTTGCCTTTAAACAGCAGGCCATCAAACCCGGCCCAGCGCAGACGCGCCGCGCTCCAGCCGCCGTGATGGCTATCGGTCACCGTTCCGGTCAAGGGCGATTTGGTCACCACCGCCATGCGCCCGCTCATGTTGGCCTCGGAGCCGGTCAGCGGGCCATTCATAAAGCACAGCAGGTTATCCGGCGAGAGCGGGTCAACCTGCGGGCCGTTCTCAAACACGAACCGAACGCCCAGGCCGCGCCCGCCGATGTACTTGCGCGCCCAATCTTCGGGGATGGGCTTATACTCGACCTTTCCGGCGGTCAGGTCAATATGCGCCAGACGATTGGCATATCCTCCGAGTTCCATGCTTTTCTCCTTTGTGATAAGTTTGACGAATAAAAAAATTGTCATTCGTGGGATGACATTGTATGAATTAAGAATAGCATTCGCAAATTTGCAAGTCAATTATTAAGTTTTTCCTTAACAAAAAACAACGCTCCTCGCCTGTCACGATGTTGTCTGACATTTGTCACCCCCAACCCCGCTGACGATTTCGGTTATACTTTCCTGCATTCCAACCTGCTATGCGCTCCATATCCATCCTGAACAGGGAAACCAAAGAAAACCCATCATGAAACAACTCCTCCAAAACCTGCGCGATGGCAAAACCACCATCGAAGAAGTCCCCATCCCCACCCCGCGCGCCGGGCAAGCCCTGGTCAGGGTGGCCGCCTCGCTCGTCTCGGCTGGCACCGAGCGCATGGTGGTCGAATTTGCTGAAAAATCCCTGGTGGGCAAGGCCCGCTCCCGCCCCGACCTGGTGAAACAAGTCCTCAACAAAATGGCCCGCGAGGGCATCCTGCCCACGCTTCAGGCCGCCTTCAACCGGCTCGATAACCCCATGCCGCTCGGCTACTCCTCCGCCGGGGTCATCACCGCCCTCGGGGCGGACATGGACGGCTTCCACCTCGGCCAGCGGGTGGCCTGCGCGGGCGGCGGCTACGCCGTCCATGCCGATTACAACCTCGTGCCGCGCAACCTGCTCATCCCCCTGCCCGGCAGCGTTGATTTCGAGTCCGCCGCCTTCACCACCCTCGGCGCCATCGCCCTGCACGGTTTTCGGCTGGCCGCGCCACAACTGGGCGAAAATGTGGCCGTGATTGGTCTCGGTCTTTTGGGATTATTGACGATTCAACTCGCATCTGCGGCGGGGTGCCGCGTTTGGGGAACGGATACCAACCCCGAGCGGGTGGCCCTGGCGGAACAGTTCGGGATTTCAGCCTGCTCCCGTCACGAGGCCGAAGCCTCCGCTCAAGCGTTTACCGCCCATCGCGGCTTTGATAGCGTCCTCATCTGCGCCGATACCGCCTCAAATGACCCTGTTACCCTGGCTGGAATCATCGCCCGCGACCGGGCCAAAGTCGTGGCGACGGGCGCGGTGGGGCTGACCTTCCCGCGCAAACTCTATTTTGAGAAGGAACTCTCCTTCATCAACTCGCGCTCCTACGGCCCAGGCCGCTACGACCCGAATTACGAAGAAAATGGCCGCGATTACCCCCTCGGCTATGTGCGCTGGACGGAAGGCCGCAACTTCGAGGCGATTGTGGGCCTGCTGGAAAGCGGCAAATTGAAAGTCCAGCCGCTCATCACGCACCGTTTCCCCATCGAACAAGCCGCTGAAGCGTATGAGATTATCACCGGGAAGAAGAAAGAGCAGTTTTTAGGCGTATTACTAACGTATCCAGGTACACAAGGAGACAGGGAAACCGGTACGAGTCTACCTGTCCACTTGTCTACGTCTGCATGCGCCCCTCAGACAGCCACCGTCAAACTGGGCGTCCTCGGCGCCGGTCTCTATGCCAACGCCACGCTCCTGCCCGCGCTCAAAAAGGTGAAAGATGTGGAGTTGGTCGGCATTGCCTCGGCAGGCGGACTGCACGCCGCGCACTCTGGCAAAAAGTTCGGCTTCCGCTACGCCTGCTCCGCTGACGAGCAGATTCTGGACGACCCCGACATCAACACCGTCCTGATTCTCACCCGCCACGACAGCCACGCCGAACTGGTAGTGAAGGCTTTGCGAGCGGGCAAGCACGTTTTTGTCGAGAAGCCGCTGGCGGTGAACAGTGAACAGTTATCAGTCATCAGTGAACAATTACTCAGCAATACCAGTGGGTCGAGTAGCGCGCAGCACGTATCGAGACCCTTGCTGATGACTGGTTTTAACCGCCGCTTCGCGCCCCTGGCCGCTCAACTCGCCGCGCATTTCGCCAATCGCACTGAATCACTTTACCTGCACTACCGCGTCAACGCCGGGTACATCCCCCTCAACCACTGGACTCACGACCCGGAGCAGGGCGGCGGGCGCATCATCGGCGAGGCCTGTCACTTCATTGACTTTCTCACCTTCCTGGTCGGTTCTGCGCCGGTCTCCGTCAGCGCGGTGACCTTGCCCAATGGCGGCAAATACCGCGAAGATAACGTTTCGATGACTTTCACCTTCGCCGATGGCTCGCTGGGCGTGGTGGATTATCTCGCCAATGGCGATAAATCCTTCCCTAAAGAGCGTGTCGAGGTCTTTTGCGGCGGCAGCGTGGCCGTGTTGGATGATTTTCGGGCGCTGGAAATGGTTCGAGAGGGGAAAAAGAAAACGGTCAAACTCTGGAGCCAGAATAAAGGCCACTTTAACGAGATGCAGGCTCTCGTCCGCGCGATTCGGGGCGGCCAGGCGCCCATTCCGTATGAGCAGATTATCGGTGTCACAAAAGCCAGTTTCGCGGCGGTCGAATCCATCCGCAAGAATGGCGAAAAGGTTTCCGTATGAAAAAACTCCTGATTCTCAAACTCGGCGACACCTTGCCCGACCTGGCGGCGCGGCGCGGCGATTTCGAGGCCTGGTTCACCGCCGGGCTGGGGCTGGATGCTGACCAGGTGGCCGTGTTCGACCCTCGTACTGGCGCGGATTTCCCACTTCTGCAACAGGTAGCCGGGCTGGTGCTGACCGGCTCGCACAGCATGGTGACGGAACACCTCGACTGGAGCGAGCGCACCGCCCGCTACACCCAACACGCCGTCGAAGCCGGAATTCCCACCCTGGGGGTGTGCTACGGGCATCAGTTATTGGCCTATGCCTTCGGCGGTGAAGTGGGGAACAACCCCAACGGCACGGAGGAAGGCACGACCACCATTCAACTGACCCTCGAAGGCCGCGCCGATCCGCTGCTAGGCGGCTTGGGCGTAGAAAAGTTCGAGGCCCAGGTGAGCCATAGCCAATCTGCGCTCTCGCTGCCGCCGGGCGCAATCCGCCTGGCCTTCGATGGTTGGGACGAGAACCAGGCCTTTCGCATCGGGCAAAACGTTTGGGGCGTGCAATTTCACCCAGAGATGGACGCCGAGATGGCCCGGGCTTACATTCAGGCCGAGCGCGCCGAACTGCTTGCGCAGGGACAAAACCCTGATTCCCTCCTGGCCGGGGTGCGCGAGACGCCCCTCGCGGCGGGGGTGTTGCGGCGGTTTGCGCAAGTTGTTTTTGGATGAAAAAAAGCGGATGTCGTGAGACATCCGCTTTTTTGTTGATTTTCTTGCTTTCGGTTACTTCAGGGCCTCGAAGGCGGCATCGAGCAGGGCTTTTACATATTCGGGATTGTGAACGCCATGGCTGGCATCTTCTTCGATAACGCCGTAGTTCCACAGCGCGGTAGCAGTCTTCTCATCCCAGGTGCCGGGGATAACTGCGCCATCCGCATCGAGCAGGCCTTTGTCGGTCAGGAGTTTTTTGAGTTCCTCCATGCGGGCCTTAACCTCGGTCTGGAAGCCGTTGACATCAAAGTTCTTGGCGTCGGTGTGGCAGGTGACGCAGTTGGACATCTGTGGCTTGAAAGTGTGGACTTTATCGGTGCTCATGTGGCAGGCTACGCAGGTATCTTTTACGCCAGTGTAGTGCATACCTGGTTTGCCTTCGACACCGAACCCGCCAACGCCCATCAGAATGTCACCCTGCACGCTCAAGTGCGGGTTGAAGCGCGGGCTGGTGGAGGTATATTTGGTGGCATCGGCCTTGTCTTTGAAACTGGGCATGTTGCGGCGAGCCTGATGACAGTTGGCGCACAGGTTTCCAGCTCCGCCATCGAAAGTGACACCATTGATTACAAAAACAACCGGGGCATTGGTTTCTAGCGCCCAGTCAGCACTGGTGTAGGTGGTGTGAATCTGGTGACAGGTGCGGCAATCCTGGTGCGTGGGAGCGGCATTGCCCGATTCAACCTGGCTAAAGTTTTTTCCTTCGGCAATCATCTGGCTAAAGGTGGCGCCATCGTGGCAGCCCGCGCAGTCTTTGCGCTCACCGGCATAAGCCAGGGCTTCGCCAGAGCCATGCACGGAGGTCGTCCAGTTGGCTTTGTGGCGGGTGATCAGGGCGGTGTCGTTATGGCATTCGGTACAGGTCAAACTTGCCATATCAACAGATTTGCCGTCGGCGCCAGCAGGGCCGGCAGGGCCAGCGGGGCCGGCAGGGCCTTGGGGGCCGGCCGGGCCTTGGGGGCCAGCGGGGCCAGCGCAGGCCGACAAGGCAGCGGCAACCAGAACGAGCGTTCCGAGTAAAACAAGCAGTTTTTTGGTTGACATTGTTGCATTCTCCTTAAGTTTTGGGTTTCTTCCTCGGTAAATATAATGGAGTGACCTGCTTTTCTCTTTTTTCTTGTTGTGCGAATAGAATCACCTCCTTTTGTAATTGGATAAATCTGTCATAATTTGACTTGATTAATATATCCTTAATCTTCCATTTTGAATTGTGGCAAATCTCACAAAGCGAGGGTGACAAATGTAACCGTATCTAATCAGTCAGAAGTTATCAATAAGCATTTGTTATGAATGGCAATTCTGAATGGGAAACCGCAACGCCGTGTGAATAGGCTGGTACATAGTATCGTAGCAGAAAAATCGGCCAAAATCTATAGACTTTGGCCGATTTTTGATTGGCGTTTTGAATTTTAGCCCAGCCAACGTTCGGCCAGTTTTGGCAAATCGGCGGCATTGCCCTGGCGCAGGGTGCATTGGGGCAGGCTCTCAATAAACAGGCGTCCGTATTGTTTGGTAAGCACGCGCCGATCGAGGATGACGACCACGCCCCGATCGCTGGCGGTACGAATCAGACGGCCAAATCCCTGCCGAAATTTGAGTATCGCTTCAGGGACCTGGTACTCGCTGAAAGGTTCGTCGAAGGTTTCGGAGCGAGCAGCGATGATGGGGTCGGAGGGAACTTCAAAGGGCAATTTCGTGATGACAACCACCGAGAGCGCTTCGCCCGGTACATCCACGCCCTCCCAAAATGAGCGCGTGCCGAGCAAAACCGCCCGAGGGCTGGATTTGAAAGCCTCCAGCAGTGCAGCAGGCCCAGCCCCCTCGCCTTGTTCGTAAATCTGAACTTCATGCGAGCTGAGGGGGCGCGCAATGGCTTGCGCGGCACGCTTCAATTGAGCGTAACTGGTAAACAAGACCAACATGCGTCCGCCGGTGGCGATGGCAGTCTGAACGATGGCGCGGTTGACGGCCTGCTCATAACCAGCCTGGTTGGGCTCTGGAATATCTTTGCCAATCAAGAGCAGCGTTGAATTTTCGTAGTCGTAGGGTAAGCCAAGGGTCAGTTCGTCGGCTTCGTCGGCGTTTAGCACGCCGCGCAGGTAAGTGTAATCTCCGGCAGCAGTGAGAGTGGCCGAGGTGAGGATGACCGATTCTTTTTCGTGCCAGAGATATTGCTCAATGAGCGGCCCAACCCGCAACGGGGCAGTGTTCAAAGTCAGGCGGTTGCTCTGCGGCTGCACTTCAATCCAGTAAATCGTTTCAGGATTGGGCTTGTGAATCATGCCGCTGATGGCAAGGTTGGTCTCGCTGATTCGCCGGTATAGGCTGCTGAGCGCGCTCGCCGAATCTTCGAGTTCCTCAATACCCTCCGCATACAATTCCCCGGCGGCTTTGTAGAGTTCGCCAATGAGATTGACCAGCAAAGCCATCGTTTCGGCGGCGGTGCCCCAGGTGATTTCGATGTTATCCCAACCGGGTTGGGTGCGGCTGGCCGGCAGGATGCGCGTGGAAAAGGCATACAGACTCTTCGGGCGGCCTTCCTGCTGGTAGGCCATGAACTCATTGAGCGCGTAGAAAAAGTCTTTGCTGTAACTATCAAGCCGAAAGGCGGTATCGCTGGCGCGAGAGGCCAGCTGCATCAGCTTAGCGTAATCGGTTGGGCGGGCTTTGCCATTGGCTGCAGTGAGCAAATGCCCCAGCACGCCGCTCGATGTGCCGCCGACTTCTTTCAGCATGCGCTCAAAATCTTGCTGCGAGAGCCGAAACGACATGGCATTGGTGGTGGCACTTTCGAGGTGATGAGCCTCGTCAATGATGAGGTATTGGTATTCGGGGATGACTTTGGAGCCGGTGGCAACATCCGAAAGCAGCAAGGCGTGATTAACAACCAGAATGTGCGCGTTCAGCGCGGCTTGCTTGGCGCGGTAAAACGGGCAGAGGCCGCCCATGCGCCCGGCGCAGACTTCAGAGGAACATCCCTCGTCTTCGGCCGAGAGTCGGTTCCAGACTTCCTTTTCGGAGGGCCGGTTCAGGTTGAGGTCGTTCCGGTCACCGCTGGCCCCGTCCCAACTCCAGACCAGAATTTTCGAGAGGACGCGCGCTTCGTCAATCGTATTCGGCCCGTTTTTGCGCATCAGTTGCAGGCGGCGCGGGCAAAGGTAATTGGAGCGGCCCTTCAGCACGGCAGCGCGCAGGTCAATTCCCAGGGCGTTGCGCACGCTGGGAATATCTTTCTGAATCAACTGGTCTTGCAGATTGATGGTGTTGGTGCTGACCACCACGCGGGTTTTGTTCTGAATGGCAAACAGCGCTGCCGGCACCAGGTAAGCAAACGACTTGCCAACGCCTGTTCCCGCTTCGACCATCAGGTGGCCGCTCCACGAGAGCGCGTTGGCAACCGCACGCAACATGGCAACCTGTTCGGGGCGGTATTCGTAGTTTTCAAAGTATTTGGAAAAGGGCCCGCCATATTCGAGAACAGATGCGGCCTCGTCAGGGTCCAGTTTAATGGCTTCTTTGACCGGCCCCAGGGGTAAATTTTGCCCCGCTTGGGGCGGCTGACTGAACATTGGGCCGTCTTCTCGCTGCGGGGTGACCTTTTTGGCTTTGACCTGTTCGCGCGCCCGCTGGCGAAGGGCTTGCTGAAAGGCGTAATTGGCATCCCAATCGAGCGGTTCACCGGCGCGCACGATTTCAGCCAGCAATTCGAGCGGCAATTCGGCGGCGATGTCCATCAGACGCAGGTATACGGCATGGGTCACGCGGGCGTCGTCGAGGGCGCGGTGGCTGGCGGGAAGCGGAATCCCCAATTGCTGGCCCAATGCCCCTAAATTGTAGCGGCTGGCCGTGGGGAGCAACACCGAGGCCAGCTCGTAAGTGTCTATCACCTGGTTGAAGAGCAAAATGCGTTGTTTTTGCAAAAATCCCAAATCAAAACGCACATTCTGACCCAACACCGGGCATTCTCCGATGAAGGCTTGCAGGTCGTCAGCCACATCACTCAGGCGTGGGGCATGGCGCACCATCGAATCGTCAATGCCTGTGAGGGCAGTGATGGACTCGGGGATGTGGCGATTGGGATTGATAAAGGTAGACCACTCGTCTTCAATACGGCGGCCATTGAACTTAATCGCCCCAATTTCGATAACGGCATCGTGGTTAAAGTCGAGGCCGGTGGTTTCGATGTCAATGGAAACAATGGAGGTCATGGCGCAAGTTTACCATGAAACAGGTGTTCGAGATTGAATAGATGCCTTCATGGGAGATACTTACGCCAGGTCGAATTGTAGATTGCCTGGTTTATGATTTCTCAAACAGCACCGCCTTTTGCGAAGGGTCGGTGAGCAGATGCCCTCTTCGGTCTGGTTGAAGGGCAGTTCGAGTTCTTCGAGGCGGGCGAGGAAGTTCTGCCAGGCTTCGGGCGGGAGGGTTTCATCGGCTGCCATTTTGCCCGGCGCATCAAAGAGTTGCGCGGCTTACGGGCTTCGGGAACGATGCGCCTGGCCACTGTTTCGGTGAGACAAACCGTCCACGAATGAGCCGCGAATGCACGAATACGAAGGACTCAAAGGCTGAAGAGCGTTTGCCTGGACGGGAGTTCATTCGAGAATTCGTGGTCAGAATTCGTGGACGGACTCCCGGCCAGCCACGATTCGACGGTTTGAGCGTGCGGGCTTTCGATGGCGCGGTAAATTTCCAGCGCCTGCCCCCAGAGGGCGCGGGCTTTTTCCTTTTCCCTAAGGTTCTTATACGCCATGCCAAGATTGGCAAGGTCATTCCCTTCGCCGCGGCGGTCGCCGAGCTCACGATGTAATGCCAGGCATTGTTCATAGAACTCAATGGCTTGGCGGGCGTCGCCCAAAGCCGCATACGCCAGCCCCAGGTTGCCGAGGGCATTGATCCTGCCTATCCTGTTAACAAAGCGGCGCAGTCGGCAGCCAGAGATCAACCCGGCCCTTGACAAACCCCAAACAATCCTTTATAGTTAAGAAAACTTAATGATAAAAAAGGATGAACTATGTCTCCTCCCCTGGCAGAGACCCTGCATGAATGGCTGCGCGTCACCATGCGCTTTTCCATGCGGCACTTCATGCGGTTCGCCAAAGAAAACAACTACTCCATTCCGCAACTCAACGCCCTGTTTCGCATTCGGCACAAAGGCGTGTGCGGCGTTTCCGATTTGGGAGAAGAAATGGGCGTCACCAACGCCGCCGCCAGTCAACTGCTCGATAAACTCGTTCAGCAAGGGTTGGCAACCCGCTCTGAAGACCCGCAAGACCGCCGAAACAAACTCATCACCCTCACCGAAGCCGGGCTGCGCGTTTCGGAACAGAGTATGCAAGCCCGTCAGGGCTGGCTCAACCAATTGGCTGAACGTCTGACGCCCGAAGAGCAAGCCCAGGCGCACGCCGCGCTGCAACTGCTCATCACCCATGCCCAGGCGCTGGAAGAAGAAACAACGCTTTCGTAATCAACCACCCTACGCGGTCGCGCAAGATTTATCTCGCATTTCCAGGCGTCATAAATGTCGCGCTACGGGCAAACTACCTATCCTCAGTTAATCAATCAAAATATGTTAAGACTTTTCCCCTACATCCGTCGTTACACCCCGTCCATCCTGCTTGCCATCCTCTTACTGTTTGTGCAAGCCAACGCCGACCTGACCCTGCCCGATTACCTCTCCAAAATCGTCACCATTGGCATTCAGCAGGGCGGCGTAGAAAGTTCCGCCCCGGCGGCGCTGCGCGCAGAGACCTATCAGCGCGCGCTGCTGTTTCTCAATTCCGCCGAGCAAGCCCAAGTAGAGTCGGCTTATAAGCCGGTGCAACCCTCCGAAGCCGCCTATGCCGACCTGCAGCAGCAGTACCCCGCCCTAAACGGTCAGCCGGTTTACCTGCGCCAAGACCTGGATTCAGCCGCCTTGAGCGCGCTCGAACCGGTGATGGCGCGCGGGCTGCTGACCGTCTCCTTCCTTGAAAAAGCCCAGTCGGACCCGCAAGCCGCCGCTATGCTGGGGCAAGGCATGGGCTTCGACCTCTCGAAACTGCCGCCCGGCATGAGCCTGTTCGACGTGCTGCCCAAAATGCCCGCCGCCGCGCGCGAAACGATGATGACAAGCATTCGAGAACGCTTCGACGCGCTCGGCGAATCGCTCGTCGCCCAAATGGGCATTGCCGCCGCTAAAGCGGAATACGACGCCCTGGGCGTAGATACCGCCAAAATGCAGAACGACTACATTCTGCGCACCGGCGCGCTGATGCTGCTCATCACCCTGCTCTCGGTCACTGCCACCATTCTGGTGGGGCTGCTTTCGGCGCGGGCGGCGGCAGGCGTGGCGCGCGACCTGCGCGAAGGCTTGTTTGTGCATGTCTCCAACTTTGCCAGCGCTGAAATCGAAAAATTCTCCACCGCCTCGCTGATTACCCGCGCCACCAACGACGTGACCCAATTGCAAATGGTGACGATGCTGGTCATCCGCATGGTCTTTTACGCGCCCATTGTGGGCGTGGGCGGGCTGATTCGCGCCCTGAACACTGCCCCTTCGATGTGGTGGATTATCGGGCTGATGGTGACCCTGCTCATCGGGCTGATTGCTGCCGTCTTTGCCGTCTCGCTGCCGCGCTTCCAGAAGATTCAAAAACTGATAGACAACCTGAACCGCGTGGTGCGCGAAAACTTGAGCGGCATGATGGTGGTACGCGCCTTCAACCGCCAGCAGTTTGAAGAAACCCGCTTCGAGCGCGCCAACCGCGACCTGACCGAAAACACGCTCTTTGTCAGCCGCGTAATGGTGATTTTGATGCCGGTGATGATGTTCCTGATGAGCGCCGTTTCGCTGCTGGTCATTTGGGTGGGCGCCAATCAGGTAGCGCAGTCGCAAATGCAGGTGGGCGCCATGATGGCGTTTATGCAATACACCATGCAAATCTTCTTCGCCTTCATGTTCATGTCCATGATGTTCATCATCCTGCCGCGCGCGCAGGTCTCCGCCAATCGCATTGCCGATGTGCTGGAAACCCAACAGACCATCATAGACCCGCCCAGCCCGCAGCGCTTCCCCGAACCCTTCCGCGGCGAAGTGACCTTCGACCATGTGTCCTTCCACTACCCCGACGCCGAAGAAGACGTGCTGCACGACATCACCTTCACCGCCCGCCCCGGCCAAACGACCGCCTTCATTGGCACAACCGGCTCCGGCAAATCCACCATCGTGCGCCTGATTCCGCGCTTTTACGATGTGACCGACGGCGGAATTTTGATAGACGGCGTGGACATTCGCCATGTGAAGCAAAGCGACCTGCGTGACAAAATCGGCTATGTGCCGCAGCGCAGTAACCTGTTTACCGGAACGATTGAGAGCAACCTGCGCTTTGGCGATGAACACGCCAGCCAAGAGGCCCTGCTCGAAGCAGCCGGCATTGCCCAGGTGGCCGATTTCATCCAATCCAGCCCCGAAAGGTTGAACACCGAAATCGCCCAGGGCGGCGCCAACGTCTCCGGCGGTCAGCGCCAGCGTTTGGCAATTGCCCGCGCCCTCGTCAAGCGCGCGCCCATTTACATCTTCGACGATAGTTTCTCGGCGCTCGATTTCAAAACCGACGCCGCCCTGCGCCGCGCGCTCAAACAGCATGTTGCCCATAGCACGGTCTTCATCGTCTCGCAGCGCGTGGCAACCGTCAAAACAGCCGACCAAATCATCGTTTTAGATGAAGGCCGCATTGTTGGCAAAGGAACTCACCACGAATTAATGGAAACCTGTAATGTGTATCGTGACATTGCTCTCTCTCAACTCAGCCAGGAGGAATTAGCATGAGCGCGCATACTCCTGCTCCCACTTCTGGCGGCAACGGAAAACGCCCAGTCGGGGCCATGGGCGGCCCTGGCATGGGCGGCCCCATGGGGCGCGGCGGACCCATGGCGATGATGAAAGGCGAATCGGCCCGCGATTTCAAAGGCACGATGAAGAAACTCATCGCCTACCTTGGGCCTTATAAAATCTCCACCTTCGTCGTCCTTTTGCTTTCGGTGGCGTCCACCGTCTTCTCCATTTTCGGACCCAAAATTTTGGGCAACGCCACCACCAAACTCTTTGAAGGCGTGATGGGGCAAATCAGCGGCAGCGGCGCAGGCATTGACCTGCCCGGCATTGGTCAGATTTTGCTGCTGGCGCTGGGGCTATATGTCCTTTCTGCCATTCTGGCTTACATTCAGGGCTGGGTGATGACCGGCGTGGCCGTAGATATCACCTACCGCCTGCGGCGCGACATCGCCGAAAAAATCAACCACATGCCGCTGCGCTACTTCGACGGCACCAATCATGGCGAAGTGCTTTCGCGCGTCACCAACGACGTGGATACCGTCAATCAGACGCTCAGCCAGAGCCTCTCGCAAATCATCTCCTCGGTGGTGACGGTCTTCGGCGTGCTGGTGATGATGCTGACCATCTCATGGCAGATGACGCTGGTGGCGCTGCTCATCATCCCGCTCTCGCTGGGCATTGTGCAGTTCATCGTCAGCCGCTCGCAGCGCTACTTCCGCGAACAGCAAGATTATCTGGGCCACGTCAACGGCCACATCGAAGAGATGTTCAGCGGGCATGTGGAAGTGAAAGCCTTCAACGCCGAAGGACGCAGTACCGAAAAGTTCAAAGGCATGAACAGCGCTCTCTACGGCTCGGCCTGGAAATCGCAATTCCTTTCAGGTGTAATGATGCCGATGATGAACTTCGTCGGCAACCTGGGCTATGTGGGCATGGTGGTGCTGGGCGGCTACCTTGCCATTCGCAACCTCATCACGGTTGGCGATATTCAAGCCTTCATTCAATACGTGCGCTCGTTCACTCAGCCGATTATGCAGTTGGCCAACATCTCCAACGTCTTACAGCAAACCGCTGCCGCCGCGGAGCGCGTCTTTGAATTTTTGGAAGAAAAAGAGGAAATTCCCGAAACCGAGTCGCCCGTTGAAGTGACCGCCATTCGAGGCGAGGTGGAGTTCCGCAATGTGCGCTTTGGCTACAAACCCGAACAGCCGGTTATCAAAAACTTCTCAGCCCACATTGCGCCCGGAAAACGGGTGGCGATTGTGGGTCCCACCGGCGCAGGCAAAACCACGCTGGTCAAACTGCTGATGCGCTTCTATGATGTGGACAGTGGCGCAATTTTGGTGGACGGACACGACGTGCGCTCGCTGCGCCGCGCCGACCTGCGCCGTCAGTTTGGCATGGTGCTGCAAGATACCTGGCTGTTCAACGGCACGGTCTTCGACAACATTCGCTACGGGCGCGAAGACGCCGGCGAAGAAGAGGTGATGGCCGCCGCCAAAATGGCGCACGCCGACCATTTCATCCGCGCCCTGCCGGGTGGCTATCAGATGGTTCTCAACGAAGAGACCACCAACATCTCCGCCGGCCAAAAACAACTGCTGACGATCGCCCGCGCCTTTCTGATTGACCCGCCCATGCTGATTTTGGACGAGGCCACCAGCTCGGTAGATACCCACACCGAACTGCTCATTCAGGAAGCCATGCGCCGCCTGATGCACGGACGCACCAGTTTCATCATCGCGCACCGCCTTTCCACCATCCGCGACGCCGATTGGATTCTGGTGATGAACCAGGGCGATATTGTGGAGCAAGGCACGCACGAAGAGTTGCTGATGCGCGGCGGCTTTTACGCCGAGTTGTACAACAGCCAGTTTGCGCAGGCTGAAGCAGTCTAAATAAAAAACGTCCCGAAGGTGGTCTTCCTTCGGGACGTTCTCTTTTTTAGCCCCCGGCGCGCAATGTTTTCAAGCGAAACTGCTCCATAAAATCATCATAAACATCCTCGCGGACTTCCATCGTCAGCCGCGTCTGGCCGACTTCGAGCGACCCCAGCCGAAATGGCTCCAACCGCTCCAGGCGGACCGTCCACCCCTCGCCGCGCACGGTGTCATCGGCTATCAACGCGCCGCCGAGTTCCTGCAAATACTCTTTGAGCAGGAAATAAGGAATACCGCGCATTTCGTGGACGATGGTTTTCATCCGCATCCCCGTTTTCCGTTTCTCCGCTTCATCCGTTGTCCAATCCGCTTATCCGTTCCCTGTCCGTTGTCAGCCGCCCCCCACCGCTGGGAAGACATCCAATTTATCAGCGCGTGAGACTTTGGTTTCCAGCACATCGGGCAGGTAGGGAACATCGCGCCCATTGACGAAAAAATGGACATGCCCCAACATCTCCTGGTCGTTTTTCATCAACTCGGCCCGCAGGGGAGGGTATCGTTTGAAGCACTCTTCCAAAATCTCGCGCACGGTCACGCCGTCGGGCAGGTGGTCGAGCGAAATCGTCTTTTTGCCAGTAATCAGGCGCAGGGTGGCGTAAAAATTGACATTCATGGCGTTATCTCCCAGAAAAAAAAATAAAGGCGACCTGTTCTATCGCCTTTATTGTATCATTTTTACAGGTCGCCGTTCAAGGACATTGAATCACACCTTGCGCCCACAGGCAGCCGCCACAGACGGGGGAAATGGTGTTGCCCAGGCAATCTTCCTCGTTGGTTTCCGAAAGGTCACAGCCGCCACAAAAGGTACACGGAGCAAAAGCAAAGTTGTGCAGGCGCTCGCGGTAAGCAACGTATTCGGGGTCGAGCCACAAATCGGCCAGGCTGCGCTCGCGCACGTTGCCGATGACGTGTTTCTTTGCCAGGCGCGGTTTGCCATGCAGGTAACTGGTGTGGGTATGCATCAACGGCCAACATGGACTGACATCGCCTGTCCAGGCAATGGACATCGTACCATTTTCGACAAAATTGCAAACATCGTTTGCGCCGCCCCAATTGTTCCCGGCATAACTGACGTTGCAGCCGCTATTGAAAGCCGCTATCAGCGCCTCGCGCGTGGTTTCGTCAAAGTCCATTTTAGGCAGGCTCAGGCGCGGCAGGTGTGGAGCGGGCAGGTAGGCGATATTATTCGTCACTTTGGTATACAGCCGCTCGGCCTGCATCTCTGCGGTGGCAGGCTGCACGTTGCTAATTGAAAAATACTGCGCGCGCAGGGAGCGCCCCAGTTTAATCACTTGCGGCAAATCGCCAATGTTGCGCTTCATCGCCACAAAAGCGATTCCAATCTCTGGTTTGGGGTAATGCCCCGGCGGGCGCAGCCGAATCAGGCGGCGCAAGTTGCTCACAATGGTCGGCAGTTCCGCGCCCAGGCGCACATCGGCATACGTTTCAGGCGAGGCCCCGTCAATCGAAACCCACAAAATATCCAGCCCGCTATCAACCAGTTTGCGGGAGATTTTTTCGGTCAGCGTTGTTCCATTGGTAATCAGTTCAACCTTTACGCCCAGTTCCTTAACACGCGCCACCCATTCGACGGTTTTGGGGTGAAAGAGCGGCTCGCCGATGCCGCCAAAGTAAACGCTGGGGAGGGGGTTGAGCGCTTTTAGCCCGGTTAGAATATGCTCAAAGGTTTCATCGCTCATCCGTCCAAGCGGCTGCTCCCAGGCATTGCGAAAACAGGTGATGCAATCGAGGTTACAGGCCACCGTCGGCTCGATGTAAACCTTGGTCAGGTGAGTCACCGGGCGGTGCAGGCGCACAAAGTTATTATCTTCATCCAGCCGGACTTTGGCGCCCGGCTGCAACCCATACTCCTGAACGATATGGGGCGGGATGACCAGCCGGCCTTGCTCATCCACTTCGGCCCAGGCAGCCGTTTGTTTTCCAGAAATCATGCGGCACTCCTTACCCATCAAAACCAGCCTGCGCTGGTAATTAATACTAATCTTACCCAAATTCAGCGCGATGGATAGTAACAAAAGTTACAAGATTGCAAGCGAGATGTAACCAGCGCAAACGCCTCGGGCGCTGGCACCGAGGCGTTTGCGTCAACCAAAAACTGGTTACTGCTCACTGATGACTGACCACTGCCCTATCCGTCATTTCAAGCGCCTTATCCAACACGGCGAAACCTTCTTTGAGTTGCGCTTCGGTGATAATGAGCGGGGGGATGACCAGCGCCGTGTGCCAGTGGGTGTAAAGGAACAGGCCATGCTGCAGGCAATAGGCGCGGAAGGCAGCCATTTCGGGGCTGGAACGGTTCCAGGGGGTGAGCGGCTCTTTCGTTTCGCGGTTTTTGACCAGTTCGAGGATACCAAACAGCCCAATCGAGCGGACTTCCCCCACCGAAGGGTGCGATTCGCCCAGGTCGGTCAGCAGTTTATGGAGGACGGGGCCCATCGCCGCGGCATGTTCCACCACCCGGTCGTCCTTCATGACCTGGATGTTGGCAAGCGCCGCTGCCAGCGAAATCGGGTGCGAGGTGTAAGTCAACCCTGATTCAAAGACCCGCTCGTCAAAAGCCGCCGCAATCTCTGGCTTCATCGCCACTGCGCCAAGCGGCGCATAGGCCGAGGTCAGCCCTTTGGCCATGGTCATCATATCGGGAATGACGTTCCAATGCTGAATGGCAAACCACTTGCCCGTGCGGCCAAACCCCGCCATCACTTCATCGGCAATCATCACAATGCCGTATTTATCGCACAGCGCACGCACGCCCTGCATATAGCCCTGGGGCGGGATGATGATGCCATTTGTGCCGGTCACGCTTTCCATTAAGATTGCTGCTATCGTCTCTGGTCCTTCGTAGAGGATAATTTCTTCGAGATGGTTCAGGTAGTCTTGTGCAAAATCGGCCTCGGAGATGTTCGGGTTGGTGCGGTGGAAGGTGGAGCGGTAGCGGTACGGGTCGAGGAAATGCACCACACCCGGCATCAGGTTCGGCTCCCAAACCTGGCGGCGCGGGTCTCCGGTGGCGGCCATTGCGCCAGCCGTCGCGCCGTGATAAGAACGGTAGCGGGTGAGAATTTTGTGCCGTCCAGTATAGCCGCGCGCCAGTTTGATGGCGTTTTCGTTGGCGTCGGCCCCGCCCAGGGTGAACAGGACTTTCGAGAGCTGTCCACCGGGGGTAATCTGCGCTACCGCTCTGGAAGCCAACGCCCGGATTTTGGTGGTCATGCCCGGCGCGGCGTAGGGCAGTTCGGCGGCCTGCTCTTGCATGGCGCGGATGACGCGCAGATTGCCATGCCCGATGTTAACGCACATCGTCATCGAATTGAAGTCGAGGTAACGTTTGTCGTCTACATCCCAAAAGTAGACGCCCTCGGCGCGCTTGACGGCAATCGGATTGACCCTGGCCTGGGCAGACCAGGTGTAAAAAACGTGTTCGCGTGAAAGGGGGAGAATTTCAGAATCGGGAAGGTCAAACATGAAGGCTCCTGAGTGAATTGCGGGTGAGGGATTAAGCGTAAGGGATTATAATACGCCCCCGTTTTCACAAAAGGAGCCAAATGGAAGCCTTCCCTTACACACGTCTGGTGGTTGTTGGTGTCACCAGCGCTGGCAAATCAACGCTCGCCCAACAACTCTCCCAAAAACTCAAACTGGATTTTGTAGAGCTAGACGCCCTGCATTGGCGGCCTGGTTGAGTAGAAGCGCCCGATGACGAGTTCCGCGCGCTGGTGGACGAAGCCACCCGCGCCCCGCGCTGGGTGGTCGCTGGAAATTACCAGGTCGTGCGCGACCTGGTCTGGCCGCGCGCCGAGGCCATTCTCTGGCTCGACTACTCCTTCTGGACGGTCTTCTGGCGGCTGACTTTTCGTACTTTCCGCCGCTGGTGGAATCGAGAATTGCTGTGGGGAACAAACCGCGAATCGCTCTGGCTGCATTTCAAACTCTGGTCCGACGACTCGCTCTGGCACTGGTTGTTCAAAACCTACTGGCGGCGTAAACGCGAGTTCCCGCAACTGTTCGGCCTGCCCGAACACCAGCATTTGAAGGTGTATCGCTTCGATACACCGCAGCAGACTGAAAAGTGGTTTGCCAACCTGAACCCAAAATCTCTCACTGTGAGCCAAAACCACTCGGCTTAAGATATCTGGTCTGTGCTCAGTTTGCAAGAGTGTAAGCCTGCTGACCGGCGGGCTTGCAGCCTTGTAATGGAGACGATAAGTGGCTGCAAGGTAAAAAACGGGGAAAGTCTGTAAAATATTGTTTGTACCAAACGGAACATTTCAAACATTTGTACCGATAAAGGCAAACCCGGTGAAAACCGGCGACGCAAAGCTACGGGTCTACGGCCTCCAGGGGAGGCCATGACCGCCGAGCCGCCGAAGACAAGAAATTAAGAGTTCTTGCATTGGGTGCCTTTGTCGTGGAATAACGCAATGGCACCCAAACGTTTTACCCAACTCATCAGCCTGTTACTCGTCCTGGTCCATGCCCTCACCATCGGCTTGCTGCCGGCGCGGGCCGAAAACCTGGCGCTGCCCAGCCTGAATAGTTTTATCAGCAGCGTCGAGAATGGCCGCTCAACCGTCATTCGCGGAATCTATGCACGCAACGCCTTTGCCCTGCCGGTCGTCCAGCAACCCAAAGACAACCCTGCTTACGTTTCCGCAGCCCAAAACTATGTAACCGAGTTCTCGCTGGCGCGCCGCCACGGCACAATTGGCATGTTAGCGCACAACCACCTGGCAGGGGCCAGTTTCTTCTCGCTCAAACAAGGCGACAAAATCAACCTGGCCTATGGGAATGGCAAAATCGAAACCTTTGTGGTGACTAAAATCATCCGTTATCAGGCGCTCTCGCCCAACAGCCCCTACACGTCCTTCCGGGACCTGGAAACCGGCCAAACCAAAACTGTCGAGCAAGTTTTCTATGAAATGTATTCCGGGAAAGGCCACCTGACCCTTCAAACCTGCATTGCGCAAGACGACGAACCCTCCTGGGGCCGCCTGTTCATCATGGCCGAACCCATGCCGCCGGTTGAACATGACGAGCAGTCCGATAACGACCGTTGAGACATCTTCTCCTCCTCCTCCTGAGCAACCTCCCCGCCAGACTTGACGGGGAGGTTGTGATTCATCTCATGATATACTGCGCGCATGGAAGACTGCTCCGAACCCCTGCCCGCCGCCGCCCGTCACGGACTGGAACTGTTCAATCGCGGAGAATACTTCGAGGCCCACGAGGCCCTTGAAAACGCCTGGCGCGCCGAAAAAGGGGAAATCCGCTCCCTTTACCAGGGCATTCTCCAGGCGGCAGTGATGTACCTGCATATTACACGCAACAATTATGGAGGCGCGTTGAAGATGTTCGACCGCTGCATGAAACTCCTCGCGCCCTGGCCTGATTCCTGCCGCGGCGTGCAGGTGGGCAGACTGCGCCGCGACCTTTCTACCGTTATGGAAACCATCATCCGCCTCGGGCCAGAGCGGCTGGAACACTTCGACACATCCCTGTTCAAACCAGTGCGCTATGTATGAATGAAGAAAAGCAGAAACACACCCCACAAAAACCAACCCGGCTCTATCACTGCGACCGCTGCGGCAGCGAGATGGTTGAGCGACAATGTAAAGTGACTTGCCCAAACTGCGGCAACCGTTTCGACTGCTCTGACCTGAATATCTACTTCGATGAGCTCCGCCAATGACTGACTTTACCGGCAAAACCGCCCTCATCACCGGCTCTGGACGCGGCATTGGGCGCGCCATTGCCCTGCATTTCGCCCGCCTGGGCGCAGATGTGGTCGTCAACTTCTTCCGCAACCGCGCCTCGGCCGCACAAACTGCCCGCGAGATTGAATCGCTCAGACGGCGCGCCCTGCTTGTCAAAGCCGACATCGGCAACCTGGACGACCTGAACCGCCTGTTCGATGAGACCGAAACCGCCTTCGGCGGGCTGGATTTCTACATCCACAACGCTGCATCTGGCTACAACCGCCCGGCGCTGGAGCAAAAACCCAAAGGCTGGGACTGGACGATGAACATCAACGCCCGCTCATTCCTGTTTGGAGCGCAGCGAGCCGTGCCGCTGATGGAGCGGCGCGGTGGCGGGGCTATCGTCAGTATCACCTCGGCGGGTTCAACCCGCGTCTTGCCCGATTACATCGTCGTCGGGGCCAGCAAAGCCGCCCTCGAGGCCCTCACCCGCTACTTGGCGGTGGAACTTATCTCCAAGAATATCGTCGTCAATGCCATTTCGCCGGGCGTGGTTGAAACCGAAGCCCTGAATCACTTCGCGGCGATGGAGAGCAAAGAAAACATCCTGCAAAAATTCATCGAGCGCGTCCCAGCCGGCCGGCTGGTGACGCCCGAAGACGTGGCCGAGGTGGCGGCCTTCTTGTGTTCGCCCGCCGCACGCATGATTGTGGGGCAAACGATTGTGGTGGATGGGGGCTACCTGTTGCCGGTGCCGCGGTAGGGCGAAATGAATTTCGCCTTTACGCTACCAGGATCACCCGCGCCGGAGCGCCATCGCTCCCGGCCAGTTTGAGCGGCAGGCAGTACAGGTCATAAAATCCGCGTGGAACCTGCGCGAGATTGAGGCCCTCCAGGGCCACCACGCCCGCTTCAAGCAAAACCCGATGCGTGGGAACCGACTGATGATACGGCGCCACCGACAGGTAATCAACCCCTACCAGTTTTACGCCGCGCTCTACCAGCCACTGCGCGCCATCTGCGCTGATAGCCACAAAATCGGTCTGAAACTCCTTCACCCCCTGCGCCCACCAGCGCGAGTTGCGCGTCCCAAACAGGAGTCGCTCGGCTCCGTCCGGTATCGGCGTCCGCGCCAGCACTTCGGCGGTAATTTCGTCCACATCGTCGGGGAGTTGCAAGACGTAACAGGGACCGGTCAACACTGCAAGCGAGAGCGATTCAACTGTCCGGCCATCGTTGAGGAAATGGTGGGGCGCATCCACATGCGTGCCAGCGTGAACGCTCATCGCCAGGCGGGTGATGTTGCAGTCCGCGCCTTTGTCCATCAACTCGACTTGCTCCAGCGCCACCGCCGGGTCGCCGGGCCAGACCGGCATGTCGGGAGCAATGGTCAGGGAAATGTCGTAAACAGGCATGAGACACCCACAATTGGCTTATTTGCGGCTGGTGCGGGTGGTCACATCGAAGATGACTGCCGCCACAAGCACTGCGCCGCGCACAATGTATTGCAGCGAAATGTCAATGCTCATCAGGTTCATGCCGCTGGTTAGCGAAGTCATCACCAGCGCGCCGATGATGGAGCCGGTCACCTTGCCCACGCCGCCCGCCGCCGAAACGCCGCCTACATAGGCCGCAGCAATCGCATCCAGCTCGAACAGAGTCCCGGCAGTGGTGGTGGCCGATTGCAGACGCGAGGTAAACAGGATGCCAGAGAGCGCTGAGAGTAACCCCATAGAACCAAAGACAACGTAAGTGATGTTTTTGACGTTGATGCCGCTCAATTCCGCCGCTTCGGGGTTGCCACCCACCGCGTAAATATGCCGGCCCAACACCGTTTGGGTGGTGATGAAATGGTAGATGGCAACCACTATCAGCATGATGATGACTGTCCACGAAAGACCATTGTAGCCAGCCAACACCCAAGTAATGCCTCCTACCAGAATAGACATGAAAGCCAGTTTGAGAACAAATACGTCCATCGGCAGGACATCGAAATTGTAGGCCTGTTTTTTGCGACGATTGTTGATTTCGCTGATGATGAAAAGAACAATTGCCACCAAACCAAGCAGCAAGGTCAGTTTGTGAACCTTGGGCAGGAAGAATTCTAAACCGGGAATGTCGGGAATGAATCCGTTGCCAATGGCGTTGAAGGCGGCATCGGGAATGATGATGGTGCCGGTTCCCATTGTGCTGAGCAGGAGCGCGCCGCGATAGATGAGCCAGCCCGCCAGCGAAGCCACGAAAGCCGGGATTTTCAACTGGGCAACTGGAAAGGCGGTAATCAGTCCCGCCAACACGCCCAGCGCCAGCACAAGCGGGATGACCACAAAGACGGGCAATTTCCAGAAGACCAGGGCAATGGCCGCGATTGCGCCCAAGAAACCCGCCAGGAAGCCAACCGAAAGGTCAATGTGACGGATGACGATGATAAGAGTCATCCCAACGGCCAGGACAGCGATATAGCCGGTCTGGTTGAGCAGGTTGCTAATATTGCGAGACGAGATGAAAATTCCGTCGGTGGTGTAGGTGAAAATCGCCATAATCACGAACAGGGCAATAAACATGCCATATTCGCGGATGTTCTGGCGCAAGACTTTTTGTATGTTGGTGAAAAATGCCATGCCGGGCCTCCTCAGTTCGTTGCCAGGTGCATAATTTTTTCTTGGGTTGCCTCTTCAATGGGCAATTCGCCGGTTATCCTGCCCGATGAAACGATGTAAACCCGGTCACTCATGCCGAGTACCTCGGGAAGTTCCGATGAAATCATGATGATGCTCATGCCTTGTTGCACCAGGCGGGTCATTATCGTATAAATTTCATATTTTGCACCCACGTCAATGCCGCGCGTTGGCTCATCCAGGATGAGAATATCGGGTTTAACGAATAGCCACTTGGCAACCGAGACTTTTTGCTGGTTGCCGCCGCTCAGGTTGCCAACCGTCTGCGCAACAGTGGGGGTTTTAATATTGATGGAATCCCGATATTCGTTCGCCACTTTGACTTCCGCATTGCCATCAATGATGCCCCGCTCCGAAATTTCGCGCAGATTGGCGAGAGTGATGTTTTGTTTGACATCCTGGATGAGAATCAGCCCGTTGCCCTTGCGGTCCTCGGTAACGTAAGCCACGCCGGCCTTGATGGCCCACTGCGGATGTCTAAAATTCTGTTTCTGGCCTTTGACTGTCATTTCCCCGCTGATTTCGTATCCATCGGGATTCCCAAAGATACTCTTGGCGAGTTCAGTACGCCCGGAACCCATCAGCCCGGCAAAGCCAACAATTTCACCCTTTTTGACGTTGAAAGAGACCTCTTTAAGGACATTTCGCCCCAATTTCGGGTCATAAGCGCTCCAGTTCCTGACTTCGAGGACGACTTCATCCGAGCGAATGCGCTCGCGCCTGGGATATATATTGTTGATTTCACGCCCGACCATGTGCTTGATGAGTACCTGTTCAGAAACCTCGCCCTGTTTGGCATTCAGGGTGCAAATGGTCTTGCCATCACGCAAGACGGTAACGGTGTCGGCAATCGAAATCACTTCTTTTAGTTTGTGGGAAATCAGGATACAGGTAACGCCATGCTGCTTCAGGTCGCGCAACAGGTTGAGCAGGTTGGCGCTGTCATCTTCATTGAGCGCGGCTGTTGGTTCATCCAGGATGAGCAGTTTGACATTCTTGCTCAAGGCTTTGGCAATTTCAATCAGTTGTTGTTTGCCCACGCCCAGGTCGCGCACTTTGGTTTCGGGGTTGACCGCCAGGCGCACTTTGGCGAGCATCTCGGTGGCGCGTTTGATGGTTTCGTTCCAGTCAACGGTCACGCCTTTGCGGATTTCGTTGCCCAGGAAGATGTTCTCGTATACGGTCATTTCAGGGACGAGCGCCAATTCTTGATAGATAATTGCAATCCCGGCCCGTTCGCTGTCGCGAATACCGGAAAACTTCTGCACCTGCCCGTTGAATAAAATCTCGCCGCTATACGAGCCATGCGGATAGACTCCGCTCAACACTTTCATTAACGTTGATTTCCCCGCGCCATTCTCGCCAACAAGGCAATGTATTTCCCCTTTAGCCACCTGAAAGCTGACATCGTTTAAGGCTTTGACACCGGGGAACTCTTTGGTGATGTTTTTCATCTCCAATATGGGAGGTCTCATAGCCGCTCCGGTTGCAAATCAAGATTTTTACATATAGATTATACAGGAATAGTGATGGCCTACGCCACCACTATTCCTGTATGTTAATGCGATTTGTTACGGAAGGCCGGTGAAGTCACTGGCAGGCCAGTAACCAGAGTCGATGATGGCGGCCTTGACGTTATCTTTATCCACTGCAATCACAGCAGAGGGTTTAGCAGGCACATCAATCTTGCCGTTGTTGTAGGTGTTGGTCTGGGGCGGGGTCTTGCCCTCCAGGAAGGCAATTGCGGCGCTGATGGCGTCGGCCACCAGGGTGCGGACATCCTTCAGCACGGTCATTGATTG
>DAOUBQ010000100.1:0-47670 GCA_034432755.1 Anaerolineales bacterium | reverse complement strand
GCGCGCCCAACGCCTGGCTCAATCCGACGGTGGTGGTGGTCTTGCCTTCGCCGAGCGGCGTGGGCGTGATGGCGGTCACGTCAATGTATTTCCCATCCGGCTGGTCTTTCAACCGCTCCAGGATTTCGAGTTTGATTTTGGCCTTATACGGGCCATACAATTCCAATTCATCTTCGTAAATGCCCAATTCCTCGGCAATCTGCGTAATCGGCTTGAGCGTTCCAGCCTGGGCAATTTCGATGTCGGACGGAACCGGTTGGACAAGTTTCAACGGGGTGGGGGTGAATTTGCGGGGCATGGCTTCTCCTTTGGAATCCGAATAATGTTGAGGCGAGACGAGAAAACACAAAAAACGGCATCCCAAAGGTTTTCCTGGCCTCCGAACATTGACTGCGCAAGATTTACACGGAGCGCAACATTATCTTGCGTTTTGCAGTCAGGCGGCGGAATCAATTCCGCGTTATGCTTTCGTCACCTTTGGGATGTTTTGTGGTTTACCAAGAATTTACTCTTATGATTATGGAAATTTTTATAAAGAAAGCAATGGATTTACGTCATAATCCACTACGCAAAAAGTAAGCAGGCAACCGAGTTTCACCGCCCGCAAATCAGCGTCCCTAAATTTTCACCCACCAGGGCCTGGTAGATGTTGCCTGACTGCTCGCCGCTGAAAATTTGAGCCGTCAGGCCGGAGATTTCTGTCACCAGGTCGAGCATCTGCCGCACTTTGGAATTCATGCCGCCGGTGACATCCGCGCCGTGAGATTGACCGACCCCTGCCTTCACCTCGTCAAACGAGGCAGGGGTGATTTTCTCCAGCCGGTTTCTGCGCTGCGGGAAATCGGCCCAAACCGCCGCTTCGAGGCCCGCCAGCAAAATACGGCCTGGGCGCAGTTCGCGCGCCAGATGCTCAAACAAGTCTTCGGTGGAGAGAATCGTCCCGCCGCGCGCCTCGTCGAAAACCACGTCGCCATAGACAACCGGCACCAACCCGGCAGAAAGCGCCGACTTGAGCGGGGTCAAATCCCAACGGGCCACTTTGCCCTCGCGGGCGGTCACTGCCGAAACGGGGGCCAGCGCCAGGGCCGGCACCCCCGCCTCGCGCAGGATTTCCATCACAAAACGATTCAAGGCCGAGGCCTGAAACCAGACTTCCGCAAACCCGCTCCATTGTTCCGGGGTTTGCGCGCCCTGACGAGTGCCATGCTTTGTCGCCGCGACATGCCCAAAAGAGCCGGAACCATGCCCTAAAACGAGAGCAAGTTCAGGCCGGGCTTGCTTCGCAGTCAGAATCTGCCGCGCAAGGTCAGACAAAATGTCAAGACGGGGGGTATAGGGGCGGGTCTTGTCGGTAATCAGCGAGCCGCCGAGTTTGAGGAAAATCAATTCAGGCATAAGGCAATTATAAACGGGTATAATTTTTGTAATGGACATCAAAGCCGGAATCCAGGCCGCCATTTTCCTTGCCGTCCTGGGAGTGTTGTTGAGCGTCTGGATGGGCTTACAATCCATCCAATCGGCGCGCAGGGTGATGTATTACCAACTGCGGCGCAAGCGCATTGCCCAGGGCTGGAGGCTGCTTGGCACAGCCCTGAGTTTAGGCATTGTGGCGCTGCTCTTGGGACGGTTTGGCGAACCGGTAGCCTACCGTTTTTACGAGCCTTCGCCAACGATGACCCTCTCGCCAACCATCACACTCTCCCCAACGATTACGCTTTCGCCAACCATCACGCTCACCCCAACCGTAACCGACACGCCGTCCATCACCGATACGCCCACCATCACGCCCACGCCTTTCATCCCGGCGGCGGTGGAGGCCTTCTTTAGCAGTACAGTCACCCCGGATGCGGCAGCCATTTTCAGTCCGCTGGTGTTTGCGCGCGGCTTTAACCCGCGCAATTATGAGCCAATCGGCCAGGCGACGGTTTTCCAAAATCCGATTGATAAAATCATCGTCCTTTACTCCTACGACGGCATGAAACCTGGCGCGCAGTGGTCGGCGCTCTGGCTGCGAGAAGGCGAGCTGGTCTATTACGAAACCGCTCCCTGGAACGGTGGCACGGGCGGCTATGGCTTTACCGAATGGCAACCCTCGCCTGACCAGTGGAAACCCGGAAATTACGAGGTGCAAATCTTCGTCGGGCTGGAGTGGAAAGTGGTGGGGCGATTTATTGTGGAAGGCGAACCCGCAACGCTTACGCCAACCCGCGCGCCCTCGGCCACGCCCAGCGAAACAGCCACGCGCCGCATCCCTCCGACGGCGACCGCCTCCGCTACCCGCATGCCGACTTCAACCCGCGCGCCATCCTCAACGCCCACCGCCTCGCCACTGCCGACTTCAACGCGCACCCCGCGCCCCTCTGATACGCCCTGGCCCACCGCCACGCCATAAACCACCAATGAATACTTTGCTGCCTTCCCATGATTCAAGCGTCCCCAACGCCTCCCGCTTTTGGCGGGAATGGCTTGGCAATTCGTTGTATTTCCCCATCCTCAACACCCTGCTCGAAGCGCTGGTTTCAGACCCGCTTTATTACCTGCTCTCTCCCAACCTGGTTGGCCTGCTGCTTGCCAGTAGTTTGCAGGCTTGGGCCTTGAGCCGCTGGGAAACAATGGCAAACCCGCGCCGCCTGCTAGGCAATTTGATTGGCCCGGCGACGTTTACGGCGATTGGGTTATCCTTGCAAGGCGCGGAATTCCTCTCCGTGCCTCATCATGTTGCCTACTGGGTTTTTGGGCTGCTCTGTGGCGTGATTCAGGATGTTCGGCTAAGAACAAAATGGCTATGCGCTGTTTTTGTTCTTGGGGAAGCCATGCTGCGCGGCGGAATGGCTGCGGCAATGTATTACATCCTGCGTACCCGACTCGACCCCAGCGAGACGGTGCTCATCCCGGCCTTCCTGGCCGAACCAGGGCATTTGTTTGTCGTCCTGGCTCTCTTGCTCGTTGGGCTTATGGCAGGGCTACAGAACCTGAAAGCCAGCCATGAGCAAGAGACGCAACCCAATCGCCGCCCTAGACAGGGGCGCAATGCGCAGGAACAGGCCGGAGAAACGCACACAACGCAGACCCCGAAGCGGGAAGAACGCATCGTTCTGGCAATGGACATTCGCGGGTTGACTCGCTGGAGCGAAGTGCGCCAACCCGAAGAGACATTTAGCCTGTTAAGCCGCTATTACCAGACTGCTGAAGCCACGCTCCACCAGCACGGTCTCTTGAAATTGAAACTGTGCGGCGGAGAGTTGTTGGCGTTCTTCTCCAGCGTAGATGACGGGCTGCAGGCCGCCCTGAAACTGCGCTTGCAAATCAACGCCCTGCTGCACCGTCAGGGGCTGGGCGTGGGAATGGGTCTGCATGTTGGGCCAGTGCTAGAGGGATGGCTGGGTGGCAAAGATGTCAAAGTGATGGATGTATTGGGGGATTCGGTTGAGATGACCCGCATCATCGAAGCGAATGCGGGGCTGGGGGAGCTTCTGGTCTCTGAAAAAATGCGCATGGCTATCGGCGCGACCTTTCGGGCCGGGCCAAAGCGGTTTTTATCGCGCCGCGACCGGGACGAGCCGGTGGTGGTCTACCCGTTGGAGTAGCCGGGAAGCAGTATCACGCTTCCAACCCAAAATCTTCCCTGGCAGGCACCCACTCGTCAATGTTGCGCAGAATGCGCGGGACAAGGGCGTAGCGGGTGACGACGAGGCCAGGGATAGCAGGCAAGGTGTGGCGGATGAATTCGCGCAGGGCGTCGTTATCTTTAAAGCGCGCTTCGATGGACATTTCGGTATTGCCCTGTCCAAAAGCAATATAAGTGATTTCAGGCAGCGACATCAACGTTTGCAAAATTTCCGCTTCGTGGGCCGGGTCGGCATCGAGCAGGATGTCGGCAGCGGTGACGTAACCAAAAGCGAGCGGGTTAACGATGGCCGTCAGGCGAATGATTCCATCCGCCACCAACCGGTCAATACGCTTGCGCACGGTGCGCTCGTTGGTACCGGTCTGACGGGCAATTTCAGAGGCGGCCGTGCGCGCGTCGGCGTGTAAGGCACGGATAATGTCGTAATCCAACGGGTCAAGGGAGAGTTTGCGGGGCATCGTTCCCTTTCGGCAATAAAAGATTCCTGAAACAGCATTATATCGCAAAAAGGCGGTCATCATCTTTTGGGACGACGACCGCCTTTTGCGTTCAACATGCGGTTCAGGCCATTGTCAATGCCATGACGGCTTTTTGGGCGTGCAGGCGGTTTTCGGCTTCATCGAAGACGACGGAGTGCGGGCCATCCAGCACGGCGCTGGTGACTTCGATGTCGCGGTCGGCGGGCAGGGGGTGCATGTAAATGGCGTCGGGTTTGGCGACTTTGAGTTTGGCGTCGTCCATCAGCCAGTTTTTGAAGGAATCTTGCAGTTTTTTGCCTTCCACCTTGTCGTTGGTGGTCAGCAGCGGGCCCCAGCTCTTGGCGTAGATGACATCGGCGTCTTTGCAGGCAGCGGTCATGCCGTCGGGGTCTTCGATAATCTCGAAGGCCGTGCCAGCAATGCGAGCCTGTTCTTTGGCCTGTTCCACAATATCGGGCATGAGTTGGAAGCCAGGGGGGTAGGCCAGGGTAACGTCCATGCCAAAGCGCGGCATTTGCAGGATGAGCGATTGCGGGACAGAAATGGGCTTGAGATACGAAGCAGCATAGGCCCACGAGACGACGATTTTCTTGCGGCGCAGGTCGCGGCCTTTCTTTTCCATGATGGTCATCAGGTCGGCCAGGCACTGAAAGGGGTGATATACATCGCACTGCATGTTCAGGACGGGCGCGCGGCTCGATTTGGCGACAGCGTTGAGGTATTTGTTGCCATCGCCGAAATCACAGTGGCGAATGGCGATGCCATCGAAATAGCGGCCAAAGATTTCGCCGATTTCAACCGGGGTATCGCCGTGCGAAATTTGGGTGGTGTTGCTATCTATGAATGCGGCGTGACCGCCCAGTTGGGCCATGCCGGCCTCGAACGAGCCGCGCGTGCGGGTGGAGGAGAAAAAGAACAGCATGGCGAGGACCTTGTCGCGCAGGTAGGGGTGCGGCTCGCCGAGGGCGCGCTTGCGCTTGAGGTCCCAGGCCACATCGAGAACCGTTTCGACTTCCTCTTTGCTGAAGTCGAGGTCGCCAATAAAATCACGACCACGGAAGTTGGTTTGCATACAGTAATACTCCTTTTGGTTGGTAATGAGTAAATGATGATTGATGACTTGCGGTTTGGTTTCACACGCGCAAGACTTCCACAGAGGTAAATTGACCGCTTTGCCAGGTCAGGCGAATGCCTTCGCAGCATTCGATGTAATCTCCCAGCGCGGAAAAATCGGCAGCAGGGAGACAGGCGACAGCGCTGAGTTCGACCACGCCGCCATGATTCACCACCAGGGCGGAACCGCCTTCGGGCAGGGATTCGGCCAATTGTTCATAGAAACCAGCGAGGCGTCGGGCGTAGGAAAAGGCCGCGCCCCCTCGCCGGTAGGCGGCGGCGTAGTCGGCGAAGCTGGCGGGCCAGGGACATTCCACTTCCACATCCTCCCCATAGGTGGCGATGAGCGGCTCGGTGGAATCGACTTCAAAACCCATTGCCTGGGCGGTCTGAATGGCGCGCGGCAGCGGGCTGGTGATAACATGGTCAAATTTGCCCATTTCGAGGCCAACCAGGCGGGCGAGGGCCACGCCCTGCTCCGATAAATCGGGGCCGGGTTTGTTGCGAATGGAGTGACGGCGGATTTCGATGGTTTTCATAATTTCCCCCTCTCCCAAACTGGGAGAGGGGTCAGGGGGGTGGGCTTATTCCATTGCTCCCAAAACCAGCGCAAGCAACGCCATGCGCATGACCACGCCGTTGAAGGCTTCCTGCCAGTAGCGCGACCAGCGGGTGATGTCCACGTCGGTGGGGACTTCGTCCATGCGCGGCAGAGAATGGAGCAGGATGGCGTCAGATTTGGCTTTGGTTTCGAGCAGTTCGCGGGTGATTTTGTAATTGGCCGGGGTCAGGCTGAGTTCGCCGGTGCGCTCGTCGCGGCTTTTGGTGTAATCGGGCTGGACGACCGGCTCAACGAGGATGACATCGGCTTGGGCAATGGCCTGCTCGACGTGTTCTTTCTCGTCGAAGTTGACGCTGAGCTGCTTCATTTCGGCTTTGAATTCGGCGGTCAGGCTCATCTCAGGCGGGGAGACGAAGGTGATGGGGCAGTCGAACTGGCTGAGGGCGTAGCCAAGCGAGTGCATGGTTCTCATGCGCATATCGCCCACGGCCAGCCACTTGAGGCCATCAATGCGGCCTTTTTCGCGCAGAACGGTGTACAGGTCGGTGAGAATTTGGGTGGGATGCTCGCCCCAGCCATCGCCGCCGTTGATGACCGGGATGCTGGCCCATTTGGCGGCTTCGTGCGGCGCGCCCTGCTGGAAATGCCGCATGACGATGACATCGCCGTAGTATTCGAGCATTTTGACGGTGTCTTTGATGGATTCCTGGTAGAAGTCACCGGCGCGGGTCATCTTGGGGTCAGCAAACCCAACCACATGCCCGCCCAAGCGGTGCATGGCGGCCTCGTGCGCCAGCCGCGTGCGCGTGGAGGGCTGATAGAAAGCGGCAACCAACGTCTTCTCTTTGAGCAGGTCGGCGTTGCGGCGGTTGCGGGCAATTGGCTCCAGTTTTTCGGCGACTTCAAAGACGCGGAAAAACTCGTTACGCTCAAATTCCTTGAGCGAGAGGATATCACGACCGGCAAAGCTACGCATGTTAAGCCTCCTTGGGGTGTGAAAGGGTTTGGACGACCGGGGAAACGCAGTTCCCCATGGATAGCCTTATGCCTGCTGGTCTCGATACGGCGGCGGTCGTTGAGCAGCGTTCTGGGCGTATCGAAACTCGCCGCCTACTCGACCAGCGTGTTTATTCGTTCACATGGACTTCCTCGGTCAGCATTTTGGGCAGCAGGGCATAGAAGGCAGTGGCCTGGACGACATCTTCGAGCGGGACGCATTCATGGTTGGTGTGGGCGGTTTTTTCGTTGCCTGGTCCAAATCCAATGGAGGGGATGCCCGCTTTGCCAGCCCAATACGTGCCGTTGGTTGAGAAATCCCAGGTGCCGGTTTTGCGCGGTTCGCCCCACAGGGCTTCGATGGCGCGCTGTCCGGCGCGAACAAAGTGATGGGCTTCATCTAGCAGCCAGGCGGGGTAATACTTGGACACCGGGAAAACGAAGCCAGTGTAAGATGGCTCGTTGTAGTACAGTTCCTCAACGGTAATTTCGTCCTGCAAATAATCAGCAATCAGGCCGCGCGTTTGGGCGAGGACATGCTCACGCGGTTCGTTGAGGGTGATGCGGCGGTCAATGTAGATGGTGAACTGGTCGGGGACGGCGTTGAGGGAGGCGGTGCGCACTTCAACGTTGGTAACGGCGATGGAGGGATTGCCCTGTTCGGGGTGGCCGCCCATGCCAAAGCGGAAGCGGCGGTCGAGTTCACGAATCTGGTTGATGACGGCCATCATTTTGTAGACAGCGTTATCGCCCAGGTAGTGCGAGGCGGCGTGCGCCGAGCGGCCTTCGGCGGTGATTTTCATCTCGATGCGGCCTTTGTGTCCACGATAAACCTGCATACGGGTCGGCTCGCCAATCACCACATAATCAGGCTTGACCTGTGGGTCAGCCTCGACGAAGGCGTTGGGGGCGATGCCGTCGCACCATTCTTCCATGTTTC
Source organism: Anaerolineales bacterium (assembly GCA_034432755.1). GTDB lineage: Bacteria > Chloroflexota > Anaerolineae > Anaerolineales > Villigracilaceae > UBA5195. Next base: position 39,952 of record DAOUBQ010000100.1, on the reverse strand, counting down.
CGAAGTAGTAAGCGGTGTAGCCTTCGAGCAGGCCGAGGTCGCGGGCAATTGCCAGGCCGTAGACCATGCCAGGGGTTGAACCCTTTTCATCGCAGGCGCCGCGCGCGTAAAAGATGCCGTCTTCCACCTTGCCGGTGAAGGGGTCCCAGTCCCAATCGGCAGGGTCGCCGACATCAACGGTGTCAATGTGCGAATCAAAGACAATCACCTTGGGGCCATTGCCGATACGCCCGATGGTGTTCCCCATCTTATCGAAGCGGACTTCGTCATAGCCGAGTTTGCGCATTTCGGCCTGAATGCGCTCTCCCACCGGTCCAATTTGGGAATTGATGCTGGGGATGGCGCAGATGTCGCGCATAAACTGGATGATTTCCTCACGGTGCTGTTCAACGCGCGCTTTAATTTTTGCAACTTTCTCTGGCATAAAAAACTCCTGTTTTCGGTTTTTTGGTTACGGCTTGCGGCTGCTTGGCAACGCAAGCACATCCACCACACACTGATAACTGACTACTGACTACTGATTACTGATTACTGATTACTGATTACTGACTACTGCCCACTTTGCGAACAACGTGGAATTTGAAATAGCCAGGCAGGAAGTAGCTGTGTGAAAAATCAACCACCCGTCCGCTGGCAGTGTAAAGTTTGGCCGTCAGTTTCAGTAAAACATCACCGCGCTGAATTTCGAGCATTTTGGCAACTTCGGCGCTGGCGTTGGCGGCGGTAATTTCGGCCCGGCTGGTGACGAGCGGGTCGCCGCGCCCCAGCAGGTAATCGAGTACCGAGCCGTTGAATCGGTTGGTCAATTCCTCGGCCTGTAAAACGTCTTCGGGCAGGGTGTCCACCAAGTAAGCCACCGGACGGGTATCAGCGCGCATGGTGCGTGAGACGCGCACCAGGTTGGTTCCCTCGGGGACGCCCAACGCAGCGGCGGACTCTTTATCGGCCTTGACTTGTTCGACAATCGACGGGCCGGGGCCAACATCCAGCCCAGAGCGACGGGCCAGGGTGAGCATAGATTCCAGCACTTCAAGCCCGCTCTCAATAATGGGCGGCTTGCCCACGACGAAAGTTCCGGCCCCTTGGCGGCGGCGGATGAGTCCCTGGGTTTCAAAGGTGCGCATGGCTTCGCGCAGGGTGGCGCGGCTAACGCCCAAATCGGCGGCCAGGTCGGGTTCGGAGGGCAAGCGCGAACCAGGGGGGAGCCTGGCAATCAGCGCCGAAAGGTCGGCTTGCAGACGTTGGAAGGGGAAATGGGGCATGGGAACTCCGGTTTGCAGTAATCAGTTATCAGTGAGCAGGTATCAGTTATCAGTGAGCAGTCAGCAGTGACATGCCGCAGATTTTCGTCCGCCGCAGGTTTGCTCAGAGACAAAGATAGCCAATCCTTCTAAAAACTCGCCAAAAATCGCTTCTTCTTGCGATGAAAGATGAGCATCCAGAAGAGTCTTTACCAACTCCGCGCCCGTCAAAATGTTCTTTGCTTTGAACAAATACGGATTTTTGCGCCGCAAAATCGCTTCCAACTTCAATCTTTGCAAACTTTCCAGGCGGCGCACGTGAAATTCACCAATATGTTGTGAAACATAAGCAAGCATGGCTTCATTCGTTAGAGCCATGATACTCTCCCTTCTGCTCCATCAACAAAGGCATGGCAGGCTGAACTTCTTGCAAACGAGAGCGGGCAATCTGAACGTATTCCGGCAAAATTTCAATGCCAATCGAATTCCGGCCCATTTTTTGCGCCACGCGGTTGGTTGTACCTGAACCTGCAAAGGGGTCCAACACCCAATCCCCCGGCAGGGTGAACAACTTTATGAACCATTCTGGTAAATCGTCAGGAAAGACCGCGCTGTGATTTTTGTTTTTGGTCTCCGTTGCCAGGTGAAGGACATTGGTCGGATACACTTTTTCTCGGCCAATCCAATTCGCAACCCGCTTTCCAAAACCACTTCCCACTTTAGAAGCATCTCGAATCTGGTCGGTTTTGCTGAGGTTCTTCAAACGACGTTCCGCCCAATCGCCCATCGGCACCATGACTGCCTCCTGGTACATTTTGAAGTGACGGTTTTTATTAAACTGCAACAAACGCTCCCACGAGTCACGGAACCGATTCGGCCATTTACCGGGATAGCTGTTCTTTTTATGCCAGATAAACTCTTCCGTCCACAGCCAGCCCTGTTTTCGCATGGCAAGAATTAATTCGATAACGTAAGTGTGCCTTTCTCCATTCACAACTTTTTCTTTGATATTCAAAGCAAAAGTACCACTCGGCTTCAATATCCGCAACAGTTCAGCAGAGATAAGCAAAAACCAATCTACATAATCATCCGGCTTAACACCGCCATAGGTAGCAGAGCGGCTATCCGCGTAGGGAGGCGATGTAAAAACCAAATCTATCGAGTGATTCGGAATGGTCTTCAAGACTTCCCGGCAGTCTCCCTGAATAAATTTCGTTTCAAGTTCAGTCATTCTTTTTCCAAGAACAAGTAATTTTCTCAAGCCATTTATTCTATCACCGGCACAAAATCAAACTTCGTCACATCGACCAAACCCTTGTCCGAAATCCGCAGTTCGGGGATGACGACCAGGGCGAGCAGGGCCATTTGCATATTGGGGCTGTTGAGTTCCGAACCGCAGGCGGCAAACCCGGCCAGCACGGTTTCGGCCTGGCGGGCAACGGTTTCGACATGCTCGTTCGACATCAACCCGGCAATGGGCAGCCCCACCTCGCCGATGATTTCACCGTCTCGGACCACCACCTGTCCGCCGCCGGTTTCGGCCAGGCGATTGGCGGCCTGGGCCATGCAAGATTCATCCGTGCCGACGACAATCATGTGGTGACTATCATGAGCAACCGTGGTGGCAATGGCGCAGCGGGCTTTGAGACCAAATCCGCTCACCAGAGCCACCTGCACCCCGCCAGTGGCGTGATGGCGCTCCACCAGAGCGACTTTGGCAATATCGGGGGAGGGGTGCCGAGTGAACAGCGAGGAGCGGATTTCTCCGTTTTCGGGGGTGAGTTCCAGGCGCAAGCGGCGGGTGGGAGCCTGGTTTTCAATAATGCCGATGACGTTGGCGGTAACACGTGATTGGTGATTAACAACCTTGATTTTGAAATCATCGGCTGTCAGCGGGCGCTTGAGTTTGACGCTGTGCGTGACCCAATCGGGATACGGATAGGGCGGGAGTTCCTGAGTCCACTGTCCCTCCTGGGCAATCACCCGGCCTTTAGCAACCACCAGGTCGGCGCGGAAATCGCGCAAGTCGCGCACCAGTACCACATCGCCCCAACGGCCAGGCGCAATCAGGCCCATTTCGCGGCTGAGACCGAAATGCTCGGCGGTGTTGATGGTCGCCATCTGGATGGCCGTCATTGGCGGCAAGCCCTCGCTGATGGCGTGGCGCAGCACCCGGTCCATGTGGCCTTCATAAGCCAGGGTGGCGGCGTGACTATCATCGGTGCAAAGAATGAAGCGGCGCGGGTCGAGGCCGTGTTGGGTGATGGCCTTGACCTGCGCAGCCACGTCATGCCAGGCCGAACCGTAGCGCAGCATTGGCTTCATGCCCTGGCGGGCGCGGGCAATGGCGTCTTCGGCACGGGTGCCTTCGTGGTCGTCTTCGGGGCCGCCCGCCGCGTAGCCATGAAAGGCCAGGCCGAGGTCGGGGTTGGGATAATGCCCGCCGATGGTTTTGCCCGCGTGACGGGTGGAGTGCATTTCGGCGTGCATTTTCTCATCGGAGGCCACCACGCCGGGGAAGTTCATCATTTCGCCCAGGCCGATGATTCCGGGCCAAGTCATGGCTTCGGCCACATCGGCGGGGCCAATTGAGGCGCCGGGCGTCTCCAGCCCAGGCGCGGACGGCACGCAAGACGGCATCTGGACCCAAACGTGAATCGGCTGGCGGGCGGCTTCCTCCACCATCAGTTTGACGCCCTTCAGCCCAAAAACGTTGGCAATCTCATGCGGGTCAATGAACATGCCGGTCGTGCCGCGCGGCGCAACGGCACGCACAAACTCCGTCACCGTCACCATGCCGCTCTCAACGTGCATGTGACCGTCGAGCAGGCCGGGGACGAGGTAGCGGCCATCGGCGTCGATGACTTGCGTGCGCGGGCCAATGGCATGGTTGGCATTTTCGCCCACATAGGCGATATGCCCATCGGCGATGGCAATGTCGGTCTGCGGGATGATTTCACCAGTCTGCACGCAGACCCACTGCCCATTTTTGATGACCAGGTCGGCGGACGCACGACCCATCGCAACGTTGACAAGGGTTTGAGAAAGCATGAGCCTCCAGTTCAGGATTGCAATTTTGGCAGGACAGGCGCGAAGTTCATCACGCCCACCATACGCAAAAGCGCGTTGCCGGTGTTGCTGAATTGGTGCTGTTCACCAGAGGGGATGAAAATGGCCGCGCCAGGACGGATTTCAACCACATCTTGCGGGGTGGTCAACTGTCCGCAGCCTTCAAAAACAAAAATCTCATGTTCGTGGTCGTGCTGGTGGAACGGCGTGGTTTTGCCGGGCTGGAGTTCGTAGATGCACATGGCGAAATTCGTTGCCCCCTGTGTCGCATTGATTACCCAGCGGGCGGTCAGCCCATCGGCGCCTGCCGCTTCGGCAGGAACTTCGAGATAATCCTTGACGTACATGGCACGCTCCTTTCGCAGAATGGGATGAAAAACTATCCAGAAATCAACCGTTTTGCGGCGCGGTTGTGGCGCGCGGCGAGTTCGTGTTCATCCACTGTGACAAGTTGACCTTCTTTGACGACAAATTTGCCGCCGACCACGGTGTAATCCACCCGGCGGGGCTGACAGAAAACGACCGCGGCCACCGGGTCGTGAACGGCGCCACCGGCCAGGTCAAGCGTGTTCAGGTTGACGGCGAAAAAGTCGGCGCATTTGCCCACTTCGAGCGAGCCGATGTCGGCGCGTCCCAAGACCGCCGCGCCGCCGCGCGTTCCAAGCCACAAGGCCTGGCGCGCCGTCATCAATTTCCGCGCCGGGTCATTCGAGAGCGAGAACCCGGTGAGGCCTTCGCGCACCCGCGAGAGCAGCATGGCCTGGCGGACTTCGGCCAGCAGGTGCGAGCCGTCGTTGCTGGCGGAGCCATCCACGCCCAGGCCGACGTTGACCCCGGCAGCCAGGTATTCGCGGATGGGAGCAATGCCGGAAGCCAGGCGCATGTTGGATGTGGGACAATGCGCCACGCCGCATTGATGCCGGGCGAAAACGTTGATTTCCTCGGCGTTGACATAGACCGAGTGCGCGAACCAGACATCACTGCCGACCCAATCAACGGACTGCATGTACCCAACCGGGCGGTAGCCAAATTTCTGTAAACAGAACTGCTCCTCGTCCTCGGTTTCGGCCAGGTGGGTGTGCAGGTGAACGCCGTATTTGCGCGCCAGGGCAGCGGATTCTTTCATCAGGTTGCCGGTCACCGAAAAGGGCGAGCAGGGCGCGAGGACGATTTGAGTCATCGAACCCGGCTTGGGGTCATGATAACGCTGGATGACGCGCTCGCTATCCGCGAGGATGTGTTCCTCGCTGTCGGTGACGGAATCAGGGGGGAGGCCGCCCTGGGATTCGCCCAGGGACATGGAGCCGCGCGAGGCGTGGAGTCGGACTCCGAGCGAGAGTCCCGCTTCAATTTCATCATCTAATTTGGAAGCGTTCGGGAACAGGTAGAGATGGTCGGAAGCGGTGGTGCAGCCGCTCAGGGCCAGTTCGGCCAGGGCGGTTTGGGCGGAGGTGAAAATATCCTCCGGCTGGAGGCGCGCCCAGATGGGGTAGAGGGTTTTGAGCCAGTTGAACAGGTTGGCATCTTGCGCGGCGGGCAGGTTGCGGGTCAAGGTTTGGTAGAAATGATGATGGGTGTTGACCAGGCCGGGCAGGACGACGTGGCCGGAGAGGTCGAGGACTTCATCGGCGGTGGTGGGCAAAATAGAATTTTGCCCGACCGATTCGATGAAGCCATCGCGGATAAAAAGACCACCGTCGGGGATTTCCCGCTGGTGGTCGTCAAGGGTGGCAAGGTAGGCATGTTTAATCAGGAGAGTGGACATGAAACATTCCAAAACTGCAAAATTTGTCTGACAACTTCTAGTTTAGCAGAAAGGCCTAGACAAGTCAATTGGTTGGTAACGCAAATTGCGTTATGCAATAGATTCAAAAACCTGCAGGGCTTTTTTCTTTACGGAATGTTTCCCAGCCGGATATTGATACAGACTGGAAGCCCATCCCCGGCACTGAAAAAACCTTCGCCTTCGACACCCTGCCGATCGCCGTCGGCCTCGACCCGGTGGATTAACCGGCGTCCGAACCAACAAAGGCGCCTACCAGGCCGCGATGGTGGTCAACGCCGCTGGCAGGTCGCCGCCCTGGCGGGGGTGGAGGTCCCCGTCCAGCCCGATTCACACGAAGGCGGCATCACCGAGCCGGTGGGCCACTTCCTGCGCCCGATGGTGGTGGACATCCACCCGACCGAAGATTCGGCCAATGACTACTTCTACCAGAATCACACCGGGCAAATCATCTTCTGCATCACCCCCAACCCGCCGATTGTGGGCATGGATACCCGCGAAACCTCGGTGTTCCTGCCGCAGGTGGCCAAACAAATGATGGGTATCATGCCCTGCCTGCAAAACATCAAAGTCCGCCGCACCTGGCGCGGCCTGTACCCCATGACCCCCAATGGCGTGTCAATTGTCGGCGAGCGGTTTTGTCCGCGTTCATCGGCTCGCGTCCGCATCCAACGTTGAAACTGTACGGTGATGAACAGGAGTCCAAAATCTCCCAATTTTGGGTCAAAGCCAGGGAACCCCGAACTCCATTGGCAGGATGGTGTAAAATTAGGTCATCGAACCGAACCACCCAAGATGGAAAGGCGACCCGTATGCCCTCCCTTGATGTACTCGAACCCAAATTTCAACGGCTTTGCCAACTCATTCAAAGCGAAATGAAGCGACTCAAAGTGCCGGGCGCGGCGCTTGGCGTCTATCATGACGGTCAGGAATACGCCGTTGGTTTTGGCCGTACCAGTGTGGAACATCCCCTGCGCGTGACGCCTGATACGCTCTTTCAGGTTGGTTCGATTAGCAAAACCTTCACCGGCACAATTTTAATGCGCTTGGCCGAACAGGGTCAGTTCGATTTAGATACCCCTGTTCGCAAAATCTTGCCCAAATTCAAAATGAGCGACCCCGAAGTTGAAAAACATCTCACCACTCGCCACCTGCTCACCCATACCGGCGGCTGGCTGGGCGACTACTTTGATGACTTCGGCAACGGCGACGACGCCCTGCAAAAAATGGTCAAGAAAATCCGCAAACTGCCGCAGGTCACGCCGCTGGGCGGGCCCTGGTCCTATTGCAACACCGGATTCAACCTCGCCGGGCGCATCATCGAAGTCCTGACCGATAAGCCCTACGAACAAGCCGCCCAGGAATTGATTCTCAACCCGCTCGGCCTGAAGATGACCTTTTTCTTCCCAAGCGACGTGTTGATTACGCACCGCTTCGCCGTCGGACACCAGAAAATCGGCAAAAAGGTGAAAGTAGCCCGCCCCTGGGCCATTGGCCGGGCTGGGAACTGCGTTGGCGGCGTGGTCAGCACCGTGCGCGACTTGCTGGCCTACGGCCGCTTTCAGATGGGGGATGGGACAAACTCCCACGGCGAACCGGTCATAAAACGCGAAACACTCGAAGCCATGCGCATCGAACAGGTAGATGCCGGTGGGCGCGGCAAAATGGGATTAACCTGGTTTATCCGCGTAGCCAACGGACTAAAAATCTACGGTCACGGCGGCGCAACGCACGGCCAGCAAGCCCTGTTCTATTTCATTCCACAAGAAGATTTTGCCATCGCCTTGCTGACCAACAGCAACGAGGGCGGCATTATCACCGACAGCCTGCTCAAATGGACGCTGGAAACCTACTTCGACGCATCCATCCCCTCGCCCCAGCCCATTCAAAAAACCGACCAGGAACTGGCCGAATTCACCGGACATTACGAACTGCCGCTCTCGGCATTTGACTTGTTTGCCCAAGACGGCTACCTGCTCAAAAAGGACCTCCCGCGCGGCGGATTTCCAACCCCGCACTCGCCGCCCGGCCCGCCCGAACCGGATGTCCGGCTAGCTTTCTATGATGCCGACCGCCTGGTAGGGCTGGACGAACCCCGCAAAGGCGCGCTGTGCGAATTCCTGCGCGATGAAACCGGTCAGGTGCGCTTCTTGCGCATGGGCGGACGGCTTCACCCGAAAAGTTAACATGAACCGTATTCACCCCATTTGGTTGCTCTTCCTGGCCTGGGTGTTGGCCGCCTGCAACTTGCCCCGGTCTGCGCCGCAAGCCGCCCCAACAGTAGATGCAGGACTGGTCAGCACCATCGCCGCCCAAACCCTGGAGGCGCTCTATACACCCGCCCCAACCCGAACCAACACACCCGCCCCAAGCAGTACCCCCAACGTCACTGCAACCCCAACGCCCACCATCACACCCACCTACGAAACGCCAACCGCGCGCTTCGAGGGCGATACCAACTGCCGGAGCGGCCCTGGCACTTCCTACGAGGTCATCACCGTTGCGCGCAGCGGGCAAAAGGCGGAAATCACAGGAAAGTCCGAGCAGGGCAATTTCTGGCTCATCAAAAACCCCAACGGCGAGGGAACCTGCTGGGTGGCAGGTGATTTTGCCAAAACATCGGGCAGTCTTCACACTCTACCAACCGTCACCGCCCCACCCACCCCCACCGCCGCGCCGCCCAAGGCCCCAGCCTGGAAGAGTTGGACCTATTCGTGTGTCTACGCTTCGGGCGGGAGTAATGCCACCGTGCAATTGGCGTGGTCCGATAATTCTCAAAACGAAGATGGTTTTAACATCTATCGCAACGACCAGGTGATTGTCTCCTTTGGACCCAACACCACCACCTACACCGACGTGGCCTTCGTGGCGTCAGGCGGCTCACTCACTTACGTCGTCGAAGTCTACAGACAAGGCGAACGCGCCCGAAGCAGCCCGGTCACTGTGACCTGTCAATAAACAAGATGTCAAACTCTCGCATGGATTTGGTGCGCCTGCTCACAGCGCGGCTGGAACGCCTGTCGGTCGATTCGATTTGGGCGCGGCGGGCAAGCGGCTTGCGGCGTTCGCTGGTTAAAGCCATCGAAGCGGCAGATTTCGGAATCGAATACCCGCCAGAACAGTTAGATGTTCTCATTGAGCATAGTTTCGACATCCTGCGCAAAGCCGCGCGCGAAATTCCCGATGCCGAAGCAGCATGGAAGCGCCTGAGAGCGCAGTGATTGGATCTGCTGACACACGCAGCAATTCCAAATTCAAATCTCTCCCACAAAAAGGGCTCAAATCGTCAAAAACGAACAAAATGCGAAATTTGCTCCCGTACAAACGCCAGAAATTCACCGCCAAGCCCGCCAAGAACGCAAAGACGCCCTTGAACCCTTGGCGTTCTTCGCGCTCTTGGCGGTAAACACCCAAAATATACAGTAGAGAATTTCAGATTTGGAATTGCTGTGACACACGGCTCGGCTTTTGCCAAATAAGCCGCAAAAAGATATAATTGACTTGTTTTTACAAACAAATCGCCACGCGGGAGCGCCCACATGAGCGAACAAGACCTTTACAATACCAAGCCCTCCAAAATCGTGATGTACACTACTTCGTGGTGCCCCGACTGCAAACGCTCGAAAGCGTTTCTAAACAGTCATAACATTGAATATCTTGAAGTAGATGTTGGCAAAGACCAGGAAGCCTACCGATTTGTGGAAAAACTGACCCGCCGGGTGCGCATTCCCACCCTATTCTTCCCTGATGGAAGCATGATGATTGAACCCTCTGATGAAGCCTTATTTGAAAAAATAAGGTAAAGAACAGCACTCATGACAGACCTTTATACCTTTCAACCTTCGCAAATCGTTCTTTATGGCACAGCCTGGTGTGGCGATTGCCGCCGCGCGCGAAACATTTTCGCCCAGATGAACATTCCATACCTGGATATTGACATTGACGCCGACCAGCAGGCCCAAGAGTTTGTCAAACAAGTCAACCGCGGCAACCGCTCGGTGCCAACCATCGTGTTCCCCGATGGGTCAACCCTAACCGAACCAGATAACCTCAGTCTCTCAAACAAACTGAACCAGTACAAAGCCTCAAACCGGTAACAGAGTTCCTGGAAAAACAGCAGACCCGCTTCCCTGCCCAAACCGCTTGAAATTCATTTATACTTGGGGACAATGAATATCACCATCCAAACCCTGCATCACACCTACCCCGGCGGCATGAACGCGCTGCGTGGGATTTCTCTCTCCATCCAATCTGGTGAACAAGTCGCTATCGTTGGACAAAACGGAGCAGGCAAGACCACCCTGGTCAAACATCTCAACGGCCTGCTCCAGCCCACGCGCGGCAACGTCTTCATTGGAGACTGGAACACGCGCGAGGTAACAGTGGCAAAACTGGCGGCACGGGTTGGGTATGTCTTCCAAAACCCCGATGAGCAGCTGTTTTGCAAAACCGTTGGCGAGGAAATTGCGTTTGGCCCCAAAAATCTTGGCTTCGACCCCCAAAGAACAGCCGCGCTGGTTGAACAGGCCCTCGAACTGACCGAACTGCGCCAAAAACGCGAGGCCAACCCGTATGATTTATCGCCAACCTGGCGTAAGATGACGGCCCTCGCATCCATTCTCTCGATGGATACACCCATCATCATCTTTGATGAACCCACCACCGGGCAAGATGCTGCTTCCGTGGCGCGCATTGCCCGAATTATTAACCATCTCAAACAACAGGGCAAAACTGTCATCACCATCACGCATGACATTGACTTTTGTGCTGAGAATTTTGAGCGGGTGATTGCGCTCTCGCAGGGAGAGATTCTGCTCGATGGCCCATCACGCGAGGTCCTGGGGCAGGAAGAGATTCTGGCCCAAACCTATGTTGAACCGCCCCAACTCACCCGGCTTGCAAAACGACTGGGAATTTCGCAAACCGTCACAAACCAGACAGAGTTCCTGAAAGCATACCGAACCCTCGTGCAATCTTAAACTGACCGGCACGCACAAGCCTCTTACAAAAAAACACAGAGAAGAAACGAACCGCAAACAACGCAAAGTGCGCTAAGAAAATCTTTTTTTCTTTTTCAATACGTGAAACCTTCAAAACTTGGCGCGCTTCACGGTTCGACAAGGTTTTTTTCGGTAGAGAAAGTCTCAATTCACCTTTTCATAGCGGGGAAACATGAACGAATCGAACCTTTCAACCCTCTTGCAGCCTGTTAAAGCCTCCGAACGCATTCATATTCTAGACATCCTGCGCGGATTTGCCATTTTCGGCATCCTGGTGGTCAACATCATAGGGTTTGCCACCCCCTCTTACCTGCCAGGGTACAAAATTACGAGCCACCTGCCCCGGTATGATGAGATAGCCGATTTAGCGGTGTTGTACCTGGCCGATGGCAAGTTCTTCACCATTTTCTCCTTCTTGTTTGGAATTGGATTCTCGGTGCAGATGGCGCGCGCCGAAAGCAAAGGCCGCTCGCTGATGACGTTCTACCCTCGCCGCCTGGCGATATTGCTTGGAATTGGCCTGCTCCATGCAATTTTGTTCTGGGTAGATGACATTTTGCGCCTGTATGCGCTGTTGGGCTTCCTTTTGCTGGCATTTCGTAAACGCTCAAGCCAGACTCTCATTCTGTGGGCCGGGATATTCTTCGCTTTGAACTACCTGTTTAGCCTCACCTCACAAACGCTCGAATTACACCTGCCCAACCTCGCTGCACTGGGACGCGAAATTTACCAGCAGGGTTCATTCCTGACCGTTGTGCAATTTCAGACCTGGGCAAGCATGATTATCTTTGTCAGAGTCGCCCAAATACAAAGCGGAAACGTAATGGCGCTTTTTTTGCTTGGCTTGCTGGCCGGAAGAGCCAGGTTTTTTGAAAACCCGAACGAAAAACGCCCCTTGCTGAAAAAAATGCTCGCGCTTGGGCTGCTCACCGGAATCGTTTTCAACATCATTCACCACTGGCTCGAAACCACCTGGCTGAAAAACCTCGATTTTATGATTGGCGCACTGGGACTTTCCACCGCCTATGTCTGCGGGCTGTGCCTGCTCTGGATGCACACCAGCGGCGCAAAATGGCTTGAACCGCTCAGCCAGGTTGGGCGGATGGCGCTCACCAATTACGTCTTGCAATCGGTGCTTTGCTCCTTAATTTTCAACGGCTACGGGCTGGGGCTGTATGAAAAAGTTGGCACAGCCGGGCTATTGGGCATTTCAGTGGCAATCTTTATGCTGCAGGTGAGTTTAAGCCGATGGTGGCTGACGCGCTTCCAATTTGGCCCGCTCGAATGGCTGTGGCGTTCACTCACCTACATGCAAAAACAACCCTTTCGCCGCAAAGTTTGAAAATCATCTGCCAGGTGTTGTACAATAGCATAGCACAGCAATCCAACAAGGAGAAAAATGATGTCCTTAAGCAGCCTGATACTCGTCCTGGCAATCGGCGGATTGGCCGGACTGACAATGGTGGTTGCGCTGGTCTTGTTATTCCGTAAAGGAAATCAGATTGACTTGACCTCCCCAACCAACACCAAGCCAGAATGGATGCGCCAAACCCCGCCTGCCGAAACTATCGCTGCCACCCTGGCAGACGACGAAGGCGTGCAGGTTTTCGACCACGACCCCGGAGAAAAACTGGCCGCCCCGTTTGCCGAGCAAATTGAGGACATCGTGCAGGCCCGGCTGGCAGAACATCCTGAATGGAGCAAGTATCAGGTGGACTTCGGCAGCGCGCCCGATGGCGGGCTGGAAATTCACGTCAACGGACAGACGTTCACAGAAATTGACGCCCTGCCCGACGAAACCCTGAAAACGCTCCTCCGCGAAGCCATTGAAACCTGGCATAAAACGCATTAATGCGCACCTACGCCCGCAACTTGCTCAAAATTGCGCGCGGCCAGCGCGACCTGTTTCCGCGCCTGGCAATTTACTACGTCACCACGCAGTGCAACCTGAACTGCGCCTACTGCGAAGATTTCGGCGCGCGGCGCAATCAAACCATGACCATCCCGCCCGGCCTGGAAGCGGCGCAGAAAATCCTGCGGGTCATCCGGGGCTGGATCCCGCGCCTGTGGTTGACGGGCGGCGAGCCGCTGCTCCTCCCGTACCTGACCAATTTGCTGGACTATGCCAGGGGCGAGTTGAAATTCAGCGAAATCAACCTGATTACCAACGGAACGCTGCTCTCACAACGATTGGAGATTCTGCCGCGCCTCGACCGGCTGGTCATCAGCCTTGATTCATCCGACCCGCTGGCGCTGGCCGCCGTTCATCTGCCGCTCTCCTATGCAGAAGCGGTCATCGCCGCAGCCCGGCAGGCCGCCGCGCTGCAAACAACGCATCGCTTCCGACTGGTCGTCAATGCCGTGCTGACCCCCGAAACCCTGCCTGGGATGGATGCCCTGCTGGATTTCTGCGCCCGCGAGAACATCCTGCTCTCCTTCTCGCCCCAATCCTTCAACAATTGGCCGCGCTACGAGCTGCTCACCGCGCCGGAATATCGCACCTTCATCGAAAAAGTCCTGGCCACCAAGCAGCGCGGCGCGCCGATATTGGGCAGCCGCGCCTATCTCCGCACCCTGCTCGAACAGACTCCTTACGACTGCTACCCCACCCTAACCCCTCGCATTCTACCGGATGGTTGGCTGGTCTATCCCTGCCGCCCAATGGAAAAAGCCGGAGACGAGCAGGGCGGGCGTGCCGTCAACCTGTTAGAAGTGAATACCTGGCAGCAAGCCTGGGAAGCGGCCCAAAAACGATACGGTGAACCACCCTCCGCTTGCCAATCCTGCTTTCAGCAATGCTATGCCGAGCCATCGCTCATGCAGTCGCGCCCGTTGGAGATGCTGGCCGAGCGGCTGTTTTACTCACGCGAAGTAGATTTAACGACGTATGCGCCAGGATGATTCGCAAATCGTCATCATCGGCGCGGGAGTGGCCGGGTTGACGGCTGCCCTGCACCTGGCCGAACGCGGCCTGGAACCGCTGGTCTTAGAGGCCGACCCGCGCTTTGTGGGCGGGCGGCTAGCCGGGGGAGAAACAATCGAAATCAACGGCGCGTCCTTCCGACTGGAGCATGGCGTGCATGGCATCTGGTCGCCGTACCGCAACTTTCAGGCCATGCTGGCGCGCAACAACCTGCGGCCAGTCTTCATTCCATCACAGGAGGAGACCTGGATTTACAACCACCACGGCCATATCCGGCGTGCCGAGGTGGGCCGAGCCATCCGCAAGAGCTGGTTTCCCGCGCCATTACACTACCTGCAACTCTTTTTCAGCCCGCGCTTCTTAATGATGCTCGACCTCAGCGACTGGGCTTCGCTCTTCCACGTTTGGGCCGGGCTGGTGATGGGGGTGGGAATTGACCCCTTCGGCGAGAACCAGCCGATGGATGGAATGACCCTCAGCAGCATCACGCGCAACTGGTCGCCCGCATTGAAAGCCTTTTTCCTCGGCCTGGCGCGCAACGGGCTGGCGGCACACCCCGACGAAGTGCCGCTATCAGGCTTGCTGGCTTTCCTGCGGTTCTACACCCTGCTGCGGCGTGATGCCTGGAATTTCACCTACCTGCCCAATGACGGCGGGACATCCATAACGGAACCGCTGGCAGAACGCGTGAAAACGCTCGGAGGACGCATCTTGCTTGGGAAACGGGTGGACAGGCTCCAGCGGGACGAGTCGGGATGGCTTGTCCTTAACGGAAACGAGACTTTCGCCGCGTCTCAGGTCATTTTAGCCGTTGAATCCAGCGCGGCGCAGTCTATCCTCCAAACCAGTTTTGGGCGTGAGGACTTGTTCTTCCCGCGCTCGCTTGCTAACGCAGTGATTCGGGCGTGGTTTGATGCCGCGCCCCGCAACGGCGCGGAGGCGGGCATTTTGACCGGTGACTTTATTTTGCACAATTATTTCTGGCTGCACCGTCTGTATAACCCCTATCGGCGCTGGGCGCGCGAAACGGGCGGGAGTTGCCTGGAAGCACACATCTATGGCCCGCCCGAACTGCTCGCACGCCCCGATGCGGTTTTGCTGGCAGAGGCCATCCAAAACGTGACCCTGGCCTGGCCCGAACTACGCGGTCATCGCATTGGGCAGCACATCCAACGCAATGCCGCCACCCACACCCTACCCGCCATTGGCCCACGCGAAAAACACCTGGGAACAGTAACGCCCTGGCCGGGTCTGTTTTGTGCTGGCGATTGGGTGCGGCACACTTCACCCGCCTTTTTTTTGGAGCGCGCCTGCCTGACGGGTATTGCAGCGGCCAACGAGGTGCTACAATTGAAAGGCTTGCAACCCTGGCCGCTGCTGGATGCACCCCAAGCCGAACCCTTTGCAGCCTGGCTCGAACGCCTGATGCGCGCGGGACGCCGCAAACGCCGGGAACGACGACAAAAAACCAACCCTGGAGAAAATCATGATTGACTTCGACGCCCGCCTGCCCGAAATGCTCAACCTGCTGAAAACGCTGGTTGAAACCGAATCTCCTTCCAACGACAAAGCCGCTGTAGATAGGGTGGGAAAGCTGGTGGCTGAACAATGCCGCCGATTGGGAGCAGATGTGGAAATTGTTCCCAACGCCCAAACCGGTGACCATCTGATTGCGCGCTGGAATGCACATTTGCCCGACAAACCTCTCTTGCTGCTGCATCACATGGATACCGTTTTCCCGCTCGGAACACTGGCGCGAATGCCATTTTATTCTAAAGACGGCAAAACCTTTGGCCCCGGCGTGCTGGATATGAAGGGTGGGATTGTGGTGACGCTGGCGGCTCTTACCGCATTGCGCGAAGCAGGCACGCTCACCCGACCGGTGACGGCGCTGTTTACATCTGATGAAGAAATTGGCAGCGGCACATCGCGCGCACGGATTGAAAGCCTGGCGGCGCAGGCCACCGTGGCAATGGTGTTGGAATCGGGGCTGGCGGATGGCTCAATTAAAGTCTGGCGCAAAGGCGTGGGCGATTTTGTGGTCAGGGCCAGGGGACGGGCGGCGCACGCGGGCGGGGAACATGAAAAGGGGCGCAACGCCATCCGCGAACTGGCGCACCAGGTGGTGGAAATTGAAAAACTGACCGACTACCAGGCCGGGACAACCGTCAATGTCGGTGTGATTCGCGGCGGGACGGTAACGAACGTCGTGCCGGAGGAAGCAGTGGCTGAAGGTGATATCCGCATCCTGGTCCCCGAGGAAGCCGCACGCATTGAAGCAGCGCTCAAGGCGCTCCAACCGGCCTTCCCCGATACAAGCATAGAAGTAACGGTTGATTTCAACCGCCCACCCATGCCATTTAACGAAGCAAACCAGGCGGCCCTGGCAAAAGCGCAGAAAATCGCCGCGGCGCAGGGAATCGAACTACGAGCGGGGGGCTCAGGCGGCGGGTCAGACGGCAATTTCGTTGCCTCGCTCGGCGTGCCGGTGTTGGATGGACTTGGAACGGTTGGGGCCGATTACCATTCAGAACGTGAGTGGATTTATACCGAGAGCCTCGCCAGCCGCGCCAGGCTGGTGGCCGCGCTCGTTCGGGATTGGTAGGCAGTTAAGGCACGGCAAAAATCCCCAGGTGGTTTCCCACCGCCCGCTCGCGGCCCGGAATGCCCAGGTCAATGGGTGAGTTCATCACCTGCAAACCTTTGCCCGGCCAGTTGATAACCATCGTAGACGAGCCTCCGCCGTCGAGCATAATGGCATTGTCGCCGCCATAGAACAGCATCAGTTCGGCCAGCTCGGCAATGGTTGCGCCCTCACTATAGAAGGGCTGGCGGCCGTCCACCACAATCAAAATCAGGCGCGTGCCAGGGCCATCGAGACCAACCGCCGTGCGCGGTGCAGAGCGGGTATCGTTCAGGTCTTCCACCACCTGCCGGTCGCGCACCAGCCAGCTCATCCCAGAAATGGCGGTATACACCTTCCGAATCGAGGTTCCAAACGAGGCTTCCTTGCGTTCGTTGATGTACAACACGGGAGATTTCGGGGTGTATGTGCCATACTGCCGCCCGTTGGAAGCAGCCAACCCTAACGGACGCACCGGGTCGCCGGGTTTGGGATAGTAATCGAACAAACTGTTCGACCACCAGGGCGTAAATCCGTCGCCGTTAATCGCAATCTGCACCCCAAACTCATCCGCAAACTGTTTCGTGGTGCGCGCCCGCAGCGGGGTATCCTTATCCCCTTTTTCGGGCGGCGTGACCAACACCCTGATATTTTTACAGGTCAAATCCACCGTCACAATATGCGCAATCATCGTGCGAGGCAAAACGTGCATCTTACGATAATACACCACGCACGGGTAGATTTCCTCGCGCATCTCGACCGGCACGGGGCGTCCGCGATAGTAGAAAAAAACGACAGCGGCCAGGAAAATCCCCGCCGCAGCCAGGCCCAGCAAGATTTTCCGTTTCATGCGCCGATTTTACCCATGAAACAAGCCGCTTGAGATGAGTCTTTTCTCATGTAAAAAAACTTCATAACTGCCTGCCCTGCTATACAGAGTCGTCTGTTGCAGCAAGAAACCATCCGCAAATACGACCACGAATACTCGAAGCAGGACGGCATTCGTAAGTTCGTGAACGATTCGTGGACAGTTTGCCCTCAATCAAAAAAACAGGTACAATCGGCGCACGATCAGTAAGTCCCTCTCTATCCCCCGACTGCTGAAGACAAGGAAAGCACGTGAACTTTAACCAATTCAAACTAGATTCCCGCCTGATGGCCGGAATCAACCGCGCTGGGTATAGCGAAGCCACGCCCATCCAGGCTGCCGCCATCCCCCCTGCGCTCGAAGGCCATGACTTAATCGGCACCGCCCAAACCGGAACCGGTAAAACCGCCACTTTCGTCCTGCCCATCCTGCAAAAACTGCTCAACGGCCCGCGCAACCTGGCCCGCGCCCTAATTGTTACACCAACCCGTGAACTTGCAGAACAAATCAACGACAACATCCGCACCCTGAGCGCCGGCACCGGGTTGCGCTCGGCCAACATCTATGGCGGGGTTAGCGCCGCACCACAGGTCAAAGCCCTGAAAGGCGGCGTCGAAATCCTGGTTGCCTGCCCGGGCCGCCTGCTCGACCTGGCCGCCCAGCGCTATGCCAAACTCGAAACCGTCGAAATCCTGGTTTTAGACGAAGCCGACCGCATGTTCGATATGGGATTCTTGCCCGATGTACGCCGCATCATCAAGTTGCTGCCCGGCAAGCGTCAGACGATGTTGTTCTCGGCCACGTTTCCGCCAGAAGTGGAAAAACTGGCCGCCGAAGTGCTGACTAACCCCCAGCGGATTGCCGTGGGCCTGACCCGGCCCGCGCACACCGTTTCACACGCCCTGTATCCCGTCCCCAAGCATCTCAAAACCGCGCTGACCTTTGAAATCCTCAAACGCACCGACACCAATTCGGTGCTAATTTTCGCCCGCACCCGTCACCGCGCCCACGCGCTCGCCAAAAAACTCGGCCAAAACGGCTACCGCGTCACCAGCCTGCACTCCGACCGGACGCAGAACCAGCGCCAGAACGCGCTCAACGGCTTCCGCAGCGGCCACTTCCAGATTATGGTTGCCACCGACATCGCCGCGCGCGGACTGGACGTGGACAGCATCTCACACGTCATCAACTTCGACATGCCCGACACCGCCGATGCCTACATCCACCGTATCGGGCGCACCGGGCGCGCCGAACGCAACGGCGACGCCTTTACCCTGGTCACCCCCGATGACGATGAGATGGTGCGCGAACTCGAAAAAATCATGGGGCAAAAACTGCCCCATCAAACCCTGGAAGGCTTCGATTACACGCTTCCCGCCCCGCCGCAACAAAACCAGCCTGCAATGCGTGGGCCGCGTCCCAGCCAGCGCCACGCGCCACCTCAGCCGCATCAGCCCCACCCCAATCCGCGATTCGCTCTCAAAAAACGCTGAACAAAAATCCCGCCCTTTGGCGGGATTTTATGCGGCGCGATGAATGTGCTAGAATATTTAGGCAATATTTCGCAACAGTATCCAGCAAAGAGCCATGCACCGTCTTATCCCCCCCCTTATCCTCGAAAACTACGCATCTGGCAATTTGAATGGGGAGTTTGAATCCGTAGGCATGTTCGCCGATATGTCGGGCTTTTCAGCCATGACCGACGAACTGATGACGCACGGCCAGCACGGCGCAGAAGTGCTGGCTGTTGTGCTGCGCAAAGCCTTTGAACCTATGATTCAAAGCGTGTATGAACACGGCGGGTTCATCGCCACCCAGGCCGGAGATGCCTTTACCGCCCTCTTTCCCGTCACCACAAACCCGCAGGAAACAGCCCAAAAAGCCCTGACGGCAGCCATCGAAATCCAAAATCACATCCAGGCTCAATCGCGCCCGACAACTCCGTATGGCGAATTTTCCATTGCAGTCAAAATCGGCCTGACAATCGGCGTTGCGGCTTGGGGCATCCTGAAATCACAGGATGAGAAACAGGCTGTCTGTTATTTCAAAGGCTCCGCCATTGATGAAAGCGCCCAGGCCGAACATTTTGCCAAACGAGAAGAAATTATCCTTTCACCATCTTTTTACAAAACAGTCCAAACGGTTGTCCGTGTTGAAAACATCGAAAATCATTTCCGACTGTTAGACTACACAGGCAAATTGACCGCGCCACAGGCAATCCTCCTGCCCGCTTTTGACCTAGACCTGGCCAGCCGCTTTTTCCCAAAAGACCTGTTTACTCAACGTTTCGCGGGCGAATTCCGCCAAGTCGTTGGCCTGTTTATCGGCATGCCTGAAGTCGAGCAGGTGTCTGAGCTCAATCGCATCATGCAATCTGTTTTTGAACTGCAAAAACGATATAGCGGACTGGTCAAACTCTACTTTGGCGACAAAGGCCCGCACATCCTGGTCATCTGGGGCGCGCCAATTGCCTACGAAAACGATGTCGAACGCGCGCTCAGTTTCATCCTGGACCTGAAAACCCGCGCCAAAACCCGGCTTCATGCAGGCGTCACCTACCGCATCGCGCACGCCGGCTGTATTGGCAGCGCGCTCTCAGAAGAATATGCCACCTTTGGGCGCGGGGTCAACCTGGCAGCCCGCTTCATGACCTCCGCCCCGGCAGGCGAAATTTGGGTTGATGAATTTGTCGCCAGGCGCGCGCAGGTCAATTTCGACTTCGAATATGTCGAAGCGCGCGATTTCAAAGGGTTTTTCCAGCCCCAAAAAGTGTTCACCCTGCTGGGGCGCAAACCGGCCCGCGAAATCGAATATATTGGCAAGATGGTCGGGCGTGAATCGGAAATCCGCCAACTCCAAGAATTTATCCAGCCGATTTTCGAGGGCCAATTTGCTGGGCTGATGTTGGTCTTTGGAGAACCGGGCATGGGCAAAAGCCGCCTGGTGTACGAATTTCTCAACGCCATCCCCGCCAAACGTGCCTCCTGGTTCCTGGCGCAAACCGACCAACTTTTGCGCGAATCGCTCAACCCCTTTCGCTACGGGCTGCGGCATTACTTTGGCATAGCAAGCCAGGTCGAAGAAAAACGCAACCAACGGAATTTTGACAGCAAACTCAATGAGTTAATTGCAACCCTGTCCCAACCCGATTTGGCCGAGACCCTGGAACGGACCCGCTCCTGCCTGGGCGCGCTGTTCGGTTTGCATTGGCCCGGCTCGCTCTATGAACAGCTGGACGCCGAAGCCCGCTACCAAAACACGCTCATCGGGCTGACCGCCCTGCTCCAGGCCGAGAGCCTGCGCCAGCCGGTCATCCTGTTCATCGAAGATATCCAATGGCTGGATGATGACTCTGCCGCTTTCGTTCCCCGCCTGCTGCGCGCGCTCTCGGCCAACGAAACCATCCGCTATCCCATCGCGCTGATAGCAACCTCCCGTTACGAACATGCCAAACTACCCCTCCACTCGCTCCCGCACCAAAAAATCAACCTGGAACAACTAAACCGACAAGCGCTGGCAGCTTTGGCCCAAGCACACCTGGGCGGCGCGGCCAGCGCAAGTCTGCTAGATGTCATCGAATCGCGCGCCGAGGGCAACCCTTTCTTTGCCGAGCAAATTCTGCGCTATGCTCAAGAAGAAGGCCTGCTGTCCGAACAGGAGGGGAAATGGAGTTTCACCCAGGGAGAACAATTGCCCGCCTTGCCAATTGATGTCAATGCCCTGCTGATAGCCCGCCTCGACCAGTTGGTACAGGAGGTCAAAGAAACTGTCCAGGCCGCCGCCGTGTTGGGGCGGGAATTTGAAGTCCACGTCCTGTCCCGCCTGCTTGAACTCCAGGAGATTCGACCCGCCGATTTGACCAGCGCACTCAACAAAGCAGAACGCGAAGCAATTTGGGCCGCCTTAAGCGATATCCGCTACATTTTCCGTCACGCCCTGATGTGGGACGCGGCCTATCACATGCAGCTGCACGCCCGGCGTCAGGCTTTACATGCAGTGGTGGTCGAGTCACTCGAAAATTTATACGCAAACGACTTATCGAATCACTATGGCGAACTGGCCTACCACGCTGAGCGCGCCCTGCTCGTTGAAAAAGCGCGCGCCTACCTGTTCAAAGCAGCCGAAGCCGCCAAAAGCGCCTACCAGAATAGCCTGGCGGAGGATTACTATACCCGCGCCCTGCAACTAACCCCGAAGGACGATTTGCTGGGGCAATACGACCTGCTCCTGGCACGTCTCGAAATCTACAAGATCCAGGGCAGACATGAGGAGCGTCAGCACGACCTGAACCGGCTGCAAGAGCTCGCCAACGCGCTCAACGAGCCGGGGCGCATCCTGGAGGTCACCTACCAGCAGGCTGAAGCGATTTTCGAGCGCGGCGAGGCCCAGCAAGCCGCCAACCTGTGCCAACAAGGCATCGAAATGGCGCTGGCGACGCAAAACACCCAAGTCGCCATTGCCCTCTATAGCCTGCTCGGCAACTCAATGCAAAGGTTAAGCCAGTTTGAGGCGGCCCGCGAAAACATAGAGAAGGGCTTACAACTGGCGCGCAGCGCAGGCAATCTACACATGGAAAGCAATCTGTTAAATGCTTATGGCATGGCGCACATTTTGCAAGGAGACCTGCACCAGGCTGAAGCAAACTTCCAACACAGCCTGGCCATTGCCCGCCAGGTGGGCGACTTGCGCCTGCAAGCCCGTCCGCTCACCAACTTGGGCATGGTTGCCAATTACCGCAACGATTATCTGGCCGCGCGTAAATATTTTGAGCAATCCCTGGTGTTAACCCGCCAGATTGGTGCGCGCAATGGTGAAGCAGTGATACTGGGAAACCTGGGCTTTATCGCAGCCAACCTGGGTGATTACGCCAGCGCCCGCGCCTATACTGAAACCTATCTCCGCATTGCCCGCGAAATTGGGCAAAAACACCTCGAAAACATTGCCCTGATTAATTTGAGCGCCCAGCTTGGCGCGCTTGGCGAAACTGAAGCGGCCATTGATTACGCGCAGCACGCTTTCAAGATTGCCCAGCACATTGAAGACCAATCCGGCCAGGCCTGGGCGCTCACCTATCTTGGGCATCACCGGTTGACCCAAAAGAAATACAATGAAGCCGATGAAGCCTACCAGGTTGCTATTCAACACTGGAGGGAACTGAACCAGCCGGTGTTAGCCACAGAATCTCTGGCCGGGCGGGCCCGTCTGGCGCTAGCGCAGGGTAATCCCACGCGCGCCCACCAGTTTGTTGATGAAATCCTATCCATCATCGAACAGCACGGCCATCTGAATGGGACAGATGACCCCCTGCGAGTTTATTTCACTTGTTACCAAGTCCTGGCGGTGACAAATGAAATGCGCGCCCGCAACCTGTTAGAAACCGCCCATACATTACTGCAAGCGCGCGCCAGCCAGATTCCAGATGAAACCAACCGTCAGAAATACCTGGAGCGAAGCGAAAACCGCTCAATCCTGGCGGCCTGGCAATCAAACTGATGGGTTAAGGCACCCAACCCGGTATCGGGTCATCGGCCTCCATCTCAGCCCGCACATTGCCATTCCCCAAGTCAGTATACGACAAAGGGGATATATCTTTGCCATCGAAATACACCAACTCGCCTGTCGATTTGGCTAATTCAATCGCATATTTGACCTTGATGCCTTTTTTGACAACATTGGGCTTCTTCTTCACAACGAAATTGGCCACCCAGCGCACCCGGCTGCCTTTGTATAGCTTATCAATCAGCCCCGGCGGGAAACGCTCCGGCACAACATCAAATTGGGTCTCGTCAACTTCGACATCAATGTCGCCGCTGAATTCAGGAAAATCGTTTTTCTTAATTTTGATTTTTTTCATAAGCTATCCTCTCTGGTTTATATTATCACAGAAAACGATGACAAATCACATTGAAGGGTCGTTATAATTGTACGAAAAATTACGCCTGCTTTCCAGAAAGAAGCCGAATGAAAACAGCCCAATTTGCAACAACCTGCCTGCTATTCCTGGTAATGAGTGCCGCATGCAGCCCTGCCGCTGCCCCAACCAACTCACCGACACCAGGCTTGCCCTCCCCCAGCAACACCCCACCGCCAACCGCCACCGTCACCCCTGCGCCTACCAACACCGAAACGCCCACCTTTACCCCTCAACCAACCGCCACCGAAACCGAAACGCCCAGCCCCACCCCCACTGAAACCGAGACGCCCACTATCACCCCCACCTACGCCCCGCTGCGCGGCAAAATCAATGTGGACAAGGTAAGTTGTCGCTATGGGCCAGGCGCCATGTATCTTTATCTCTACGGACTGGTCAAAGGCGCCAACCAAGACATTATTGGCCGTAACGATAACGGCTCCTGGCTGCTCACCCAAGCGCGCGGCGATAACAAATCCTGCTGGGTCAAAACCAGCCTGATGGACCTGAACGGCGACCCGCTCACCGCGCCAGTCGTCCACCCCGACGATTACCGCCTGCCGCAATCGCCCTATTACGGCCCGCTCACCAACGTCACCGCCCGGCGTAACGGCAGCGAAGTCATTATCTCCTGGAGTCCGCTCATCCTGCGCGCCGGCGACGATTCGCTCCAAACGCCCTACGTCCTGCAAGTCTGGGTCTGCCACAACGGGCAGCCGGTCTTTGAATCCATCGGCTCTTACGAGACCACCGTCAAAGTGATGGATGAAGGCGGCTGCGGCATTCAATCGCGCGGGCGCATTACCGCCGCCGAAAAACATGGGTACACAAAGTTTGTCGAAATCCCCTGGCCTTGAGCCTTATCCGCTCGTCGTTTTATACTCGCCCCACGCCCACCAACAACAAGCAGGTCGCATGTCGCACAGTAAACGCTGGATACTCCCCCCCCCTATCAGCCCAATCGCTCGCGCTGAGCTCACACCCTATTTCAACGAAGTTCTCGCAAAAGAAACCGCCCGACTTGGTGCGTCAACCGAAACGCAAAAAGCAAGCCTGAAAAACGCATTCGAAATCCTGGCACAACTCCTTTTCAATCGCGGTCATGCCACCGCCGCCGCTGCCCGCGCCTTCTTACGCGCCGAAGTCAATTTTGACACCAACCCCCTGCAACTGCTGGACATGAAAACCGCCGTCGCCCGCATCCGTCGCGCCATTCAGGAGAGCGAATTGATAGCGATTTATGGCGATTACGACGTAGACGGCGTAACCGCCACCGCCCTGCTTGTTCAGACCCTGCGCTCCCTGGGCGCGAACGTCAAGGGCTATATCCCCAACCGCTTCGAGGAAGGCTACGGGCTGAACCCAGATGCCTTCGACACGCTCAAAGCCGAGGGCGTGTCACTCGTTATCAGCGTAGATTGCGGCATCCGCTCCCCTGCCGAAGCCCTGCACGCAAAAACTATCGGTCTCGACCTCATCATTTCCGACCATCACCATCCCGACGCCGACCTTCCGGAAGCCCTGGCCGTCATCAACCCCAAGCGCGACGGCGACCCGTATCCCGATAAAGACCTGGCTGGGGTGGGCGTAGCCTATAAAATTGCCCAGGCACTCCAGCCCGACCCCAGCCTGCTCGAAAACCTGCTCGACCTGGTTGCCCTGGGAACGGTGGCCGATCTGGCCCCACTGACCGGCGAAAACCGGATGCTCGTCCGCAAGGGCCTGCTCAAAATCCGCTCCACCACACGCCAGGGGTTATATTCGCTGGCACAAGTCGCCAATCTCTCTCTGCCCAAAACCACTGCTATTGATATTGGCTTCCTGCTCGGCCCACGCCTGAACGCTGCCGGGCGGCTCGATTCGGCCCTGGCCGCCTTCGACCTGCTGATGACAGAAGATGTTCTTGTCGCCGGTCAACTGGCCCAAAAATTGGATGCACAAAACCGTGAGCGGCAGGCTCTCACACGCAAAATTCAAGAACAGGCCGAACAATTGGCCGCCGAAGACGACCCAACAGCCCACCTGATATTTGCGGTTCATCCTGACTTTAACTCTGGTGTGGTTGGGTTAGCGGCCTCGCGCCTGGTCGAGACCTTCTACCGACCCGCTGCAGTCGGCCAAATAGGCGAGGAAACCACCCGCTGTTCGTGCCGTTCCATCCCCGAATTTCACATCACCGCAGCATTGGACGAGTGCAAAGACCTGCTGGTGCGGCACGGGGGTCACGCTGCCGCCGCCGGGTTCACCGTCGAAAACGACAAAATGCCGGCCCTGAAAGAACGCCTGAAGGAAATTGCCCGCCGCCAACTGACTCATCTCGACCTGCGCCCCGCGCTCACTGCCGATATGGAAGTGCCTCTCGTAACGATGAGTGACAACCTGCTGAAATACCTCAATGCCCTGCAACCAACTGGCTACGGCAACCCAGAAGCCGTCTTTGTCAGCCGCAACCTGACGGTCAAAAGCGCGCGCACGGTCGGTGCGGATAATAAGCACCTTAAGATGACCCTGAGCGAGGGAGAGAGCGTCTTCGACGCCATCGGCTTCCGCCTCGGCTCGAGGCAACCCGAACTGCCGGTCGGCGCCAAAGTGGATGTGATGTACACGCTCGAGAAAAACGAGTTTAACGGGCAGGAAAGTTTACAATTGAATCTCAAAGACGTGAAACCCGCCGGAACGCCGGATGAATGAGCCGACACGCATGATTTCTCGCATTGCCAAACAATGACATCCCCTTTCCCCATTTCGCTGCACAATGCTGCTACCCTTCCAGCCGCAACACCACCTTCGGCCCCAGGCGCAGGCGGCTGCCGCGCGGCAAGTTGCAGGGAATGTTTGGCGGAATGGCGCCGCTTTCTAAAAATGTGCCATTGGTGCTTCCCAGGTCGGTGACGGTGAATTGGGCGCTGGCTGGGTCGAAGTGAATTTCGGCATGGCGGCGCGAAACATCCGCTTCGCCAAGCAATTGCGGCAAGTCGCGCCCCAGCCGAAAGGGAAAGTTGAGCAGTTCCAAACGTTGACCAATATTCGCAGGCTGGCTGGCCTGTTCCACCACCAGGGCCGGGCGAGACGGCACAGAAACAGACGGGGCGGCCTGCGCCGCAACAGGTACAGGGGTCAACGGGGTCGAAGGCCGGGGCAGTGAAGCAGGCAGCGGGGTGCGCGCTTCGGCCTCGCCCAGTTTGTGAGTCAGGAAGGTAAACGTCACATGGTTGCGTCCCATGACCAAATTATCGCCATTCTTTAGTTCGCGCCGGGCATTAACCGGCACTTCCTTGCCGTTCAGCAGAACAGGATTGTTCTCTGCCAGGGCTTCGATGAAGTAACGGCCTTCTGAGAGCGTCACTTGGGCATGCCGCCGCGAGATGGTCATGCCCTCGGGCAGGGATTGGACGTTGACCGCCAGCGTCAGGTTGTGGTCGGCCTCATTGGTAGGACGGCCTATCACGGCTGGCTGCCATTCCAGGGTGAATACCCGTCCGGTCGCTTGTTCGCGCAAGTAAACCACCTGCTCCGGCTTGAACATTCGCCGCAGGGTGTGGCGGATGTAATCAAAGACCAGATCATCCTGCGGTTGGATGTCAAGTTGAATCAGGTTAGAGTCAACCTTGAGCGGGTGGTCATCGCCCTTCAGGTAAACCGCGTATTTTTCGGGCGAATCGGCAGGGATGTCGTCAAATTCCTTAAGAATTTCCTGAATCAGGTCGCGGACCGTCAGCGTCTTGCGCACGCGGGCGCGCTGCCCGGCGTTCTCGAATACGTCAATTTTTACATCGATATATTCGTCCATAGCCGCCTATTCCTTTTCTTCATCCAGCAGCCCCATCGCGCGGGCGTTTTCGACGATATCCGCGTCCGAGAAGAGCGCCAGCATGTCTTCTGGCAAGCCGCTTTCGACCAGTTTCTGCTTCAGCGTGGAAATGTTGTATTTCGAGGCATCCGGCGGTTTCGAAGCGACAGATTCAGGCTGCCCTTGGGCCTTTGCTTTGGATTTGGACTTCCCGTCCGCCTGGGCGCTTTTTTCCTCCCCGGCAGTTTCCCCCACCGGGGCGAGCCACTCCGCCTTCTTTCCTGGATAACGGGCCTGGATTTTGCGCACCCAGGCATCGAGCGAGCCTTCAACATCGTCATCGTTGGCGTAGGGGGTTGCCAGTTGGAGCATACTGGTCACGCCGGAGCGGACGATGAAGGCACGACCCTGCGGCAGTTCCACATCGGCCAGGCTGCGCGGGAAACGGCCATTCAGGCGTCCGACCGCATCGGCGGTCTTGAGCGCAATCCCAAAACTGGGCGCGGCAAAAACTTTGCGCAGGTCATCGGAGGCGCTCAAGGTTGCCAGCGAGCCGCCGATAATAAGGTAAACGCCCTCGGTCTGATATTTGCGCACCAAGGCGGCCATGCCCTCAAAGAAGTTCATCTTCTTGCGGCTGGCCTCTTCAGTAAAGGCGTCGTAGTTGTCAATCAAAATCATGATTTTACGGCGCTTGGGCTTGGTCTCGAATTCGGCGCACTCGACCTGCATAGATTCGTACCAGCCATCCAGTTGTTCAATGTCGTCAATCACCTGCACAACGTGCGGCAGGTCGGCCAGCGAGGTTTCACTGCCTTTCCAAAGTTTGCGCGAGAAATCCACCAGCACCATGATGACTTCATCGGGCGAGTAGTTGTAGGCCGCCGAAAGCAGCATGACGCGCAAGGTGGTGGTCTTGCCAGAGAAGGGCTGTCCGATGACGACCATGTGCGGCCCCTGGCGTTCAATATCAATGAGCGCGGGTTCAAGTGAACGGTCGTCAATGCCCATCACGGCGTTGATTCGGCGCACTTCCGGCAGGGTCGCCTGCTGGAGGACATTCTCAAGCGAAATGCGCAACGGCAAGGTCTCAATGGTAGACGGCTTTTCGCCTTTCCAGCCCTCACCCCACAGGTCTTTCATCCGTATGCACATCCGGTTGATTTTTGCCAGCCCGTCGGGGTCGTTTTCGTCAGGCGTGAAGGTCAGCGCGGTCTGGAATTCGAGCGGGGTATTGCCCAGGCGCACATAGCCGCGCCCCGGAATAGGACTCAAATCTGCTGGGACGCCGCGCCCGACCACTTCGGCATATTCGGAAGGGTCGGAGAGTTTGAGCGTGTAACGCTCGGTGATGAGGTTGTAGAGTTTGCCGGTCAGGGCATTCGGCAGGTCGGCAGAAATCAAGAAGTGGACGCCATAGGCGCGCGATTCGCGCACCAGCGAGATGAGCGGACCCATCAGGCCGTCGTAATATTCCTTAAATTCGGCGAAGTTATCCATCACCACCAGCACGGCCGGCAGGGGCTTTTCGGGGTGCGCCAGGTTGTAAGAATCGAGGTTGTTGACCCTGGCCTCACTGAACAAGACCTGGCGATAATCAATGATGTCATTCACCTTGCGCAGGACGCGCAGGACGCGCTCTTCTTCTTCGGAGGTAATCACCGCGCCAACGTGGGGCAGGTCGCGCAGGATGGTCAGGGCGCGTCCGCCAAAGTCCAGGATGTAGACGTGCAGTTCATCGGGCGAGTGGGTCAGCGCCAGGCTGGTGATGACGGTGCGCAGGAAGGTGGTCTTGCCGCGCCCCGACGCGCCGAAGATGACCGCGTGTCCGTTGGGGAAGTCAATTTTGAGCGGTTTTTGGCTGGCCTGGTAGGGGTTGTCAATTAGACCGACCAGTGGGCGCATGGCGGTTTTGCCCCAGCCCGCCCCATCCCAGCGAAATTCCTCCTCCCAAAAGGTGGCGGCCTTTTCGTTCAGGGAGAACCCGGCCACTTTCTGCGAATCATTGGCGCGCAAGAGTTCGATGTCATCGTCAGACATATAGGCGGTGTCGAGCGTGGATTGCAGGCTTAAAACGTTCGCGCCGCTCTGAATGGGCAAAAACTGCGGCCAGGGCCTCCACTGCGGCTTAGATTCCTGGGTGGCCAGGCCAGCAAGCATCTCGACGATGACATCGTAGAGCTTGGGCGGCTCGGTTGATTTTTGCCCGCCGGTCTTACGCGGACGGTCGAGCCAAATGACATTGGGAGACACGTTTTCTTCCTGCGGGCCTTTGTAATCGCCGCCGGTGTAGGCGGTTTGAATCAACTCAATGTTTTCGTTGCCGATTTGCAGGTAGCCGCGCCCCGGAATGCCGGGCGGCAGAAAGGCTGCATCGGCGCGCCGCAGCACTTCACGGCTGTCATCGGGCGTTTCCACGCGCAACGAGATGCGGAATTTGATGTTCGCGCGCATCTGGTCGGTAACTCCCACCGGACGCTGGGCCGCCAGGATGAGCGAAACGCCCAGCGCGCGTCCGAGGCGGGTGATACTTTCTAACTGCGCCTTGTATTCGGCGTTGCCCGAAATCATCTCAGCGAATTCATCAATGATGATGAACAGATGTGGGTAAGGTGGCCGCTCTGGGTCGAGGTTGAGTCCCTTCTTGCGGTAGTGGACGATGTCTTTTGAGTTGGTGTAGGTGTTCAAACGCTGGCGACGGTCTAGTTCGGAGATAATTGAGGCAAAGACGCGCGCCGTGGCCGATTGGTCGAGGTTCGAGACGATATCAACAGCGTGCGGCAGGCGTTTGAACGGCTCAAAAGCCGAACCCCCTTTGTAATCTACCAGCACGAAGTTCAAAACATCGGGGCTGAAATTGAGCGCCATGCCAATAATCAACGTCATCAAGAGTTCCGACTTGCCCGAACCGGTTGAACCGGCGATAATCCCATGCACACCGTCGGCCTTGGCGGAGAAGGTTAAAACGCGCGGCTCGTTACCCGAAAGCAGGCCGACCGCGGTATAGGGCCAATCGGCGCTAGCGGGAGTCATGCTGCGCTGCCAGTTTTCGCGGGCGAATTCTTGCATTTGGTCAATAGATTGCAAGTTGAGCATCTCCATCAGGGTGACGGTGGCGGCCAGGCTAGAGCCGTAGCCCCGGCGGATGTCAACCGGCTCGAGGCAGCGCGAAAACTCGCGGGCTTTTTCTTGTGTTGAAACCAGTTTGGTTGTTCCCACATAGCGCACCGTGTTGAAACCGGTCTCGGCGTAGCGAAAAATGGCAGATTCCTCGTCGGATGGGTCGGCATCCACCTCGATAATTGCCGAACAGCGGCTGGGGACTTTAGAACGGTCGGGGACAAGAAAAATGATGCCCGCGCCGAGCATCTGCCCGTCCATAAGAATGGTAGAGATGGCGGCTTCGCCCTCCAGGTCACGCAGGCAGGACCAACTCGGAGCGGGCGTGCGCACATCCACCACCACCAGCAGGAAGGGCAGTTTCACATCCACGCCGCTTTCCTTATCTTGCAGGCGCATCCGGCGGCGTTCCAAAATGGTACGAATGTTTTTCCAGAACAGACGCATTCGGTCGGGTTCGTTTTCTCCGGGGCGCTCATCGGACTCGAACAGGAGCGTTTCCGATTTGTCGGATTCTTTGCAGTGCGGCAGGGCATAGGCCCAGCGCCAGAAAGGGCGCGCGGCGCTCGTGCCGGCAACATATAGCATGGTATCTTGCGGAGAGTGAAAGGCTGTGTAATCCACCAGCATGGTGCGCAAGTAGGCGTGGACTTTTTCGGCGGAGTCGCCGGTGATGCCAATGGAATGGCGCACGGTAATGCCTTTTGATTCCTGGGTCTCTTCTTGCTTGGCTCCTTCATCCTGTTGCTGTTCCTGTTTCTTCTCCACTTTTTTCTTCTGCGTATCGTCGGAGGGCAGGTAAATTGGAATGGTGACCGGCACGTTATAGAGCAGACGCGAATCTTCGGCCAGGCGGGTGGCCTCGCGCATCAACGGGTTTTCGGTCTTTTCGTTTTCAGAAATCTTGTAGATAACGGTGGAAGCGCGGGTGCTGATGCCCAATCGCAAATACAGAAAGTCGTGGTCATTGGGGCGGCGTTCCCACAGCCGGGTGCCGGAACGAATGGCTTCCTCGCGGGCATTCGGTTCGCGCATCAGGTCGGCAGCAATGCCGAGGGTTTTTTCGGGGTTGGGGTAATTGTAAAAATAATAAATGCGCTGCTGTTCGTGTTCGCTCTCCATTTTGCGGCGCAGTTCACTGATGCGGCGCTTGTAAGCGGCTTCGGCAGCCTCACGCTGTTTTTTCTCGCGGCTGTTGGTATAAATTGCCAGCGCGACCGTTCCAATCACCGAGAGAGCCATCGGAATCATCATCAATAGATTGCGTCCCTGACCAAAAAACGACATCAGGATATAGCCGAGAATCATCATCATCGGCAGGAAGGCCTGCTGAAGCAGCTGACCGTAGTTTTCTTGGTTGTCGGGCGGGGTGGGAATTGGATACAGGCCCGAAGGCAGATGCGGCTCAATGCGGGGCGGGCGGTCGATATAGAGTTTATCAGCCATTTTCATCTCCGCGGTTTACGGAACAGTGGCGAGAGCAAACATCAACAAGAGCGAAATTGCCAGCAGTGACCCCAGCACGATGAAAACCATCCGCCAGTTGACCCGGCGCGGCTTCTTTTCCGCCGGAATGGGTGGGAAATTAGGCTGAAGCGCGCGCACAAAGCTCAGCACATCGGGGTAGCGCTGGCTAACCTGCGGGCAAATGGCTTTTTCGGCGGCAGCTGGGATATTTTTCAGGTCAATGCGCCCGGTAGGAGCCGGTTCGGTCTCAAGGATGCTTTTGAGCACAGACTCATCCTTTTTCAGGTGATAGGGATAGGCCGGGCGGCCGGCCAGCATTTCGTAAAGCAGGAGTCCCATTCCATAGACATCCGTCGCCGGGCCAACCACGCCTTTTGCGCCGTCCAGCATTTCTGGGGCTGTGTAGGCAGGAAGGTTGTAACTGGGATTCCACATTTCAAACACGGCGTTGCCTGAGGCGCTCACGCCCAGGTCGAGCAGCATGGGGCGGGGAATGCCCTGCTTGTCGAAGCGCACCAGCACCACATCGGGATTCAGACACAAGTGCAGGCGCCCCGCCTTGTGCAGGTAAAAAATCACATCGGCGATGCTTAAAATAATCCACCCCGCGTGTTGGAACCAGGGCTGTGGATTTCGCAGCAACAGGTTGCGCAGGATGGCACCCTCGGCGTATTTGAAGACCTCGTAATACTTAACCCGCCCGTTGATGACCGTCCAGCCATAGGGATGCGCGGCCACTGAACCTTGTGGGTGGGCTGGGAGCAGCACCGGCAGCAGGGGATGCTGGCCGGCGCGGGCCAGCGTGAGGAAGGCTTTGGCTTCTGAACGCAATTTCTCTTCACAACCCACATTGGCAATTTTGAGCAAAATTTCCTCTTCGCCGCGCCGGGCATGGTAAACAATCGCCGAACGTGTTACTACAATCGGTTGGATAATTTCAATTGGCCCAAACCATTCGCCGTCATCGAATATCTCGGTGGCGTTTTCGGCCGGGCAATAGGTTTCCTGACACCAAATGTTGAAATCTTGTGAAATGACATTGCATTTCTGGCAGATGCGCTTCATGGCACCTCGCAAAGCCGACTGTCAAAAAAAGGGAAACCGCGCCTGCCGTGCAAACACTCGTCACAGGCGCGGATTCTCATCCGTCAGAGCAATTCCGCAAGCATAAAATTGCCGCGTGCAACGTGCTGGTTTAGCAGAAGCGGCGCGAGCCAGAATAATCGCCGTCGCGGTAGGCCCGGATGGCGCTTTGGATGTCACCAGAAAGCTCAATCATCTTATTCGCCGCGCGCTGCACGTTGGGTTTGATGCGGTCCACAAAAGCGGAGAGGGCCGCTGTCGAACCAAAGGAAACCCAGGCAGTTGCTTTCAGCACGAAACTGATGGCCTCGAGCGCTTTCGCCACCGCATTCAGAATTTCACCGAAGTTCTTGAAATCATTCCCCATCTTTTCTACGGCGGGGATATCCATATAGACTTCATCAGCCATTTTTGCCTCTCTTGTGGTTTAGAAAATCTGACCAAAGACATCGAACAGAGTTTGAACCTGCCCGGTTGATTGTTTAATCGCCTGGTTCATGCGGTCTTGTGATTTTTTGATTGCGCTGGCGAAGCTGGTATTGACGTTCATGATGTTAACCAGCATGGGAATGACCTCGTTGGTCATCTCATTCACAAAGCGCACCGAGCCGTCGCCCTTCCAAATTCCGCCCACCACCTGCTGCACCAAAGCGCGCAATGGGGAGGTGACGGCATCCTGAACGACGCGGACTTGCTGCAAAATCTGGTTGGCAACATTGCCGACCAAGTCATCAATGAATTTAAACAGTGACATCTCTCACCTCCTAAAATTTATTTCCGGCGGTTTGGTCAGCGGCGCGCATGTCGGCGATGGCTTGTTTGATGTCATTGGCAACTTCATGATACTTATTGCTCAATTTGATGACGCGCTGGAAAAACAGCCCCAAGGCCTGCGAATACGCTTCACCGGGTTCGCCCACCAGAGCGCCATTTTGCATTTGCCCGGCGATTTTTTTGGAAACGTCTGCTGTTTGGGCCAATCGCTGCGCAACCATTTCACAGTGCTTGGCCATATCCTCCAGAGCAGGATAATTTACAAGAATTCGGTCTGCCATTTTAACCTCCCATTAGCCGCCGAGGTTGTTGAAGAAACCTTTGGTCTCTTCATCGGCGCTGCGAATAATTTTGACGATTTGCCTGGCAACATTCCCGGCTACATCCAGCGCGTAGGCCATTTTGGCCGTTGCGGGTAAGACCGTGCCGTTCATTTCATTGAAAAACTGGTCGGCGCCCTGGCCAATCCAGCCATCGCCATGCAGAGCCTCCACCTTAGACTTGGTCTGCTTAAGGAGGGTTTTAATGTCCTGCTCCTCCGCCTCCAGGGTCTTGATGATGGCCTCCATTTCGTCATAATTGACTTGAAGCATTCCAGCCATATTTTGTCCTTTCTACTGCAAGTATTGTCTGAACAAGAACGCCCGACTTCGATGACCCAACGACAGCCGAAGCAACCCGATAAAGTTGGAAAATAGATTTTTCTCGAATACGCCACCTCCTCGCAAGTTGGTCACAGAAACAATTTAGCATTTTTGATATATGTGGGTCAATATATCCGAATTGAAAAATAGTAACCCATTGGTACTAATTGTCATCTTTTTTGGCATCTTTCACCGCTTTGACCGCTGCGCCCACAGCAGCGCTGCCGACCGCGCCGGCAATCCCGGCTGCGGCTGCGCTGCCGCTCTCCGAAGCAGGCCCACCCCCTGAGGCAGGGCCACTACCCGGCGCAGCAGGCGGCTGGGAAGCGGAAGCGCCACCGCCAGAGCCTGCCCCGCCAAAGAGATGGTCGGGTAGGTCTTGCGGCGCGCTAGAACCGGCGGAACTGGTCTGGGGAGTCTGGTCCACCATCCCAACGCCCATGTTTTTCAAATCACCCTGCAGACCCTGACTGCTGCCTGCGCCGCCTCCACCTCCACCCCCGCCAGCCGAGGGGGTGCCGGTTTCCAGTGGATTTTCATCGCCTTGCGTGCTTTCCAATTCAATTCCCTGGGTAAAATCGCTGGTGATTGCGCTCAAGCCAGCCGCGGGGGGAGGCCCAAAATCACCTGCTTCGCCGCCCTCACTGCCCGGTTGACCGCCCCCACCTTCCAACCCTTCCACAACTGATTCAAACTCTGAAGCGCCAAAATCACCGCCCCAACCACCTCCGCCGCCAATCTCTAAGCCCTCCAGGGCCGATTTGAAGTCCGAAACGCCAAAATCATCTGCTCCTGTCTCAAAGACGTTCTTGAAGAAATTGGCATTTTCCTCGTCGGTTTCGCGGATGATTTTGATTACTTTCATCAAAACATCTTGCGAGAAAAAATGCGCCTTCGAGACGCGCGTCAGGGCGGGCAGCAGGTCTTGTTCCATCTCGGCGAAGAATTTATCAGCCGCCTCGCCAATCCATTCCTTGCGTAAATCCTGCAAACGCTGGCGAGTTGTGGTCACCAGTTGAGCGAAGTCTTCACCCTCGCCATTGAAGGTTTTAACAATGGCATTCAATTCATCATATTTAAGTTGGAGGATTTTGGACATGATTTCCCTCAAATTGCCTCGAAACGGACGGATACGTTCGGGCCGAAATTGATGACGGCGCCGTGATTCAGTTGGACAGGCTGCCCGGCAGGGATACGCTGTCCGTTGACGAAGGTCCCGTTGCTGCTGTTCAGGTCGGTGATCAGATAAACCTGGCGGGCAGCATCAAACGAGATTTCGGCATGGCGGCGAGAAATGTTCGGTTCTTTGAGCAGCAGGCTGCCCTCTACGCGGCCAATCACAAACGGCAGTGGCTGTAAGGGGATTTTGGAGCCAATCGCCAGTTCTGGCGGAGATTTCAGGATGGATAGAGATGGCTGCGCTTTGGCAATCGGAACAGCCATCATGGTTGCCTGGGCGTTTCCATCGGCAACTATCGTGGCATCCGACAAAGGCGGCGCCGTTGCCGGAGCAGCATCTTGCCTGAAAGCCTGCGGTGCGGAAACAGGCGGCGGGGGCGCGCCCGGTCTTCGAGTGGGAATCGGTTCTTCCTCCGCAATCGGAATCACCGGGCCAGCTCGTTTTCCATCTCCCAATTTACCGCCGAGCCGCCCTTGCAGAACTGGGGTTCCGGTGAGTGATTTTTCACGCCGCGAGGAGTACATCATAAACCCAACGACGCCCAAAATAATCGCCACCACCGTGACCAGGATGATTGGCGCAGCAATCAGCGCAGTGGTCAACATCTGAAGCAGGTTCGGGCGTTTGGCCTGGTACACCACCCCAGGAAACTGAACCGTTGTGTAAACCTGTCCTTGTTTACCCAACACGCGCGCAATGACGGTGTATTTGCCATCGGGAATTTTGGATTGACTGAGCGGGATCACCAGCCGGCCCAAAGAAGCATCTTCTGCCGAGCCGGTGAAATCTGAGCCTGGTGCTTTGGTGTTGGTGACTTCATCCACCAGCCAGCCATCGAACCCGCCGATGAGTTGGGAATTGGTGGTCTTGACCGACAATATCAGATTGTTGTCTTGCTGGGCAATGGACTGAATGGATAAGGCCGGCAGGTTGGCGGTGGGGTCAAACTCGAACTCATGCATGAGTTCGACCAATTTCTTGCCGTCTTTATTGGTGAACCAGCTAAACCGAGTCTTATCCTGCTTGCTGACGGCGGTCATTATCAATTGGTAAGTCCTGCCAACCACCAGCTGGTCGGTGGGAATGGTCAAGACGTTGTTTTGCTGCAACTCATCGAAGGTAAACTCGGCGACTTTCGAACCACCCCTGGCATCCCAGACTTCCACTTTAATATATTCGACCAGTTCGGGGGAGGTCATGGAAATCTGGATGTTGTAGGTCTGGTCTTCTGGCACGAACTGCAACCCGGCAAACTGCCCACGCACCGGGCTGGGCGGGCCATCGTATTCAGTTTCAGAGTTGATGGAAAAACTGGAAGTGAGGGTTTCGTTATCTTTCAGGGTCAGGGTTAATACCGCCGGATTGCTGCCCTTTTTGGGATAAACTTCGGCCTGTACCATCCATTGCGCTTTCAGGCCGTTCATGATGGCTTCGAACGCACTTGCAATATTTTCCCGTTGGGCAATGGCCGAAAACCCACCTGTGCTGGCGGCCATGCCCTTGAGCTCGACTTCGTTAAGGTTGGATTCTTTAGAGGCCAACCCAATCGTGTTAATTGGAATCTGCGTCTTTTGGGCAAACTCGGTCACTTCCAGGAAGGTTTTCTTGCTGCACGGCTGGTTTGGCACAAAGGTTTCATCCCGCCCATCAGCAAATAAAACAATGGCGCGGCGGCCTGGGGGGGCTTTTTGCAAACTTTCTGCTGCGGTAAACAACGAATCGTACATGCAGGTTTCTTTACTGGCTGCCTGATATTTATCAATCGCAAAACTGACAGCAGAGATGTTTTGCGTAAAATCCTGAAGCAGCCTGATTTCAGAATTGAATTGAACGACAGAGAAAAAGGCGTTATCGGGGGTGTTGTTCAGGGCTTCCTTGGCCGCGCGTTTCAAATCTTCAGAAGCGCGTATCATCGTACCGCTGGCATCGAGTAAAAAGACAATGTAAATCGGCACATCGGGCTTCTGCACGCGCACATCGGTAAAATAATTGACCCCGGGCAAGTCAATGCGCGCTGTTTCTGCCAGAGTTTCTACAACCGGCAGTCCCGTCTTCGGGTCATAGACGTTGTAATACACCTTCAAGGTCATCGAGTCTGGGGTTTCGATAGTTGCAATCTGACTCAGTCGAATTGCCAACCCCGATTGGGCGCGAACAGAAAAGACCGGCGCAGAAACCAACACAACCAGAAGGACGACAAGAATGAATTGTTTCCAGACCCGAATCACACCTTCCTCCCATAACCCACAAACCGGATAGAATCATCCAAATTATAGCGTGAAAATCTTCAATTTCCATCCCCCGAAAGGTTGCTTTGAAACCGAAACCAGCGGAGTACAAAGCAGCACCCTTGCGAGACGTTAATATCTTACTCGACTTTTACAGAATCTTGATAGAACTCAAGAATCAAAACGCCGGTGGTGGACGTAAAGGAACATAGCCGCGCATGGAGAACAAATGGCGTCTCAATTTCCGCTTGCGCTATGGCTGGGTCTCCAACCTGTCTTGGTATAATCTGGCTCATGCAGCCGATACTCAAAATTGACCTCAGCACCCACACAATCGAAACCTACACCATTCCCGCCGAATACGAGCGGGATTTTTTGGGGGGCGCTTCGCTGGCAGCACGCCTGCTCTACGACTCGCTGACCCGCGAACTCGACCCGCTCTCCCCCGAAGCGCCCTTGCTGGTACTCAACGGCCCGCTCTCCGGCACGGCGGGGCCGACGGTGGGGCGCTTCGTCGTCTGCGGCAAAAGTCCCGCCACCGGGCTGTGGGCCGAGTCGAACTGCGGCGGCTTCTTCGGCCCAGAACTGCGCATGGCAGGCTGGGACGGCATCTGGCTGACCGGAAAGGCTGAAAAACCAGTCTATATTCTCATTCGGGATGGGAATGTCGAAGTGCGCGCAGCCGATTCGCTCTGGGGGCTGGATACTTACGAAGTCCAAGAAGCCATCAAACAGGAAAACAGAATAACCGGCATACGGACTCTCGGCATCGGCGTAGCCGGGGAGCGCAGGCTGCCTTACGCCCTGCTGCTCTGCGACCATGGCCGAGTGGCCGGGCGCACCGGACTCGGCGCCGTGATGGGCAGCAAAAATGTTAAGGCCATTGCCGTCAAAGGCACGGGCAAGGTGCCGGTGTTTGCACCGGAACAGTACACCCCACGCCGCTCGGCGGCCAACCTGGCGCTCAAAGGCGACCCCATGACCAGCGTCTTGAACAGCCTCGGTTCGGCGGGCGCGGCGGATTACTTCAACTACCTGGGCGAGCAGCCCAAAAAATATTTCAGCGCCGGAACCCTCGAGGGGGCCGATAACATCTCCGGGGCGAGCGTGGCCGAAACCATCCTGGCAGGCAAATCGGCCTGTCACGCCTGCGTCATCGCCTGCGGGCGAGTGGTGCGGCTCGAAGATGGCGAGAAACGCAAAGGGCCGGAATACGAAACCCTGGTGGGGTTTGGCCCCAACCTGGGATTGACCAGCCCGGCCATAGCCACCCGGCTGGGCGAGTTGTGCGACCGCTATGGCGTGGATACGATTTCGATGAGCGGCACGATTGGGCTTGCCTTTCGCCTGTATGAACTCGGTTTCATCGGGATAAAAGATACAGGCGGGCTGGAACTCGCCTGGGGCAATGCCGAGGCCGCCGAACAATGCATCCACCTGGCGGTGCGGCGCGAGGGCTTTGGACAACTTCTCGCTTTGGGCGCCAAAAAACTGGCCGAACACTTCGGCGCGCCTGATGAAGCGGTGCAGGTCAACGGCCTGGAAGTGGCCTATCACGACCCGCGCGGGGCTTCGGGCATGGCGATTGTCTATGCCACCTCGCCACGCGGCGCCTGCCATAACCAATCTGATTACTTCCTGGCCGATATTGGGCAGGTGGATGCCAGCCTGGGCCTGGAATTTTATGACCGGCACGCCGGCGCGGAGAAAGCCGCCAATGTGGCCCGCCACCAGGATTTTCGCACCGTCAACAACGCGCTGGTCTTGTGCCTGTTCGCCAACGTCCCGCCCGAAACGATGGTGGATTTGGTCAATGCTGCTTGCGGCTACAACTGGACGCTGGATGATTTAATGCGCTGTGGTGAGCGCACCTGGAACCTGAAGCGGCTCATCAACCTGAAACTTGGCCTGACCCGCGCAGATGACACCTTGCCCCAACCGCTCCTGCGCGCCTACGAAGACGGCGGCGCAGCGGGATACGTTATCCCATTCGAAGAGATGATGGCGGCCTATTATCAAGCGCGCGGCTGGGACCCCGAAACCGGCGCGCCCAGGCCGGAAAAACTCGAGGAGTTGGGGTTGTGAAGCGTGGGGGTGTCCCAAAAGTTAGAAAAGATGTGGGGCGAGATGTTATCTTGCCACCAGGTTTCTTAGGAACTGTAGTTTTGCCAAAAGTTGGCGTAGAACCTTAAAAAACGAACCGAAATACGGCATATCCTGACTTGCTCAGGGAAGCAAAAAGGCGAGA
>DAOUBQ010000099.1:0-29464 GCA_034432755.1 Anaerolineales bacterium | reverse complement strand
CGGCGACCGCCAGAGATGGTGGTCGCCGTTTTGGATTACCGCCAGGGATATAGGCGAAATAGTATTTCGCCCCACTTTTTGGACAGCCCCTACCAAACTGCAAATTACCGCCTGCGGTCAAAGCCGCCGCCGCGCCGGTCATCGCGTCCGCCGCGCGGAACACCTCGGTCACCGCCGGGTCGCCCGCCGCGGTCGCCGCCTGGGCGCCCGCCGCCGCCGCTGCGGGGTTTGTCTTTCTCGCGGGCTTCTTCGGCGCTCCAGCCTTCCAACACGGCCTGGCGCGAGAGGCGGATTTTGCCCGTCGGGTCAATATCGGTCACCATCACAGTCAGCTCATCGCCCAGGCCGCAGATGTCTTCGACCTTGTTGACGCGCTCAGAATCAAGCTGCGAAATATGCACCAGGCCATCTACGCCGGGCAAGATTTCAACGAAAGCGCCAAAGGCTTCCACGCGCACCACTTTGCCGGTGTAAATCCGTCCAATTTCGGCGATTTCACCGAGCGACTCAACCCGAATGCGGGCCGTTTCGCCGCCGATGCCATCGGTGCTGGCGATGTAAACCGTGCCGTCTTCCTGGATGTCAATTTTGGTGCCGGTCTCTTCTTGCAAGGCGCGGATGTTCTTGCCGCCGGGGCCAATCAGCGCGCCAATTTTATCCACTGGAATTTTGACGGTGATGATGCGCGGGGCATGCGGCTTGAGTTCGGCACGCGGCTGGGGAAGGACTTCCAGCATTTTATCGAGGATAAACAGGCGGGCAGTGCGCGCCTGTTCGAGGGCTTCGGTCATCATCTGGGTGCTTAAGCCGCTGATTTTGATGTCCATTTGTAGGGCGGTGATGCCCTTGGTTGTACCAGCCACCTTGAAATCCATGTCACCCAGGTGGTCTTCCGTGCCTTGAATATCGGTCAGGATTTTGTAACGGCCCGTCTTATCTGTCACCAATCCCATCGCCACGCCCGCCACCGGAGCCTTAATTGGCACGCCAGCGTCCATCAGGGCCAGGGTCGAGCCGCAGACCGAGGCCATCGAGGAGGAACCGTTCGAGGCCAGCACTTCGCTCACCAGGCGCAGAGTATAAGGGAAAGTTTCTTCGTTTGGGATGACCGGTTCGAGGGCGCGTTCGGCCAAAGCGCCATGACCCACCTCGCGGCGCGATTGACCGCGCAGGGGCTTGACTTCGCCGGTCGAGAAGGGCGGGAAGTTGTAGTGGTGCAGGTAGCGCTTGGTTTCGATGGGCGTCAGGTTATCGAGTTCCTGGGCTTCGCCGAGCGTGCCGAGGGTAGCCAGGGTTAATACCTGGGTCTCGCCACGGGTAAACAGGCCAGAACCATGCGCGCGGGGCGAAAGGTTTACTTCGCACCAAATGGGGCGAATTTCGGTTGGGGTGCGGCCATCGGGGCGTTTGCCCATGCTCAAGATTCGTTCACGAACCACGGCACCTTCGGCTTCGCTGAAAGCCGCGCGCACGTCTTTTTCAGAGGGCGCGCCCTCTTCGCCGGTGCAAAATTCGGTCAGCACTGTTTGCA
Source organism: Anaerolineales bacterium (assembly GCA_034432755.1). Taxonomy (GTDB): domain Bacteria; phylum Chloroflexota; class Anaerolineae; order Anaerolineales; family Villigracilaceae; genus UBA5195. The sequence continues at coordinate 27,933 of DAOUBQ010000099.1, read as the reverse complement.
AAATCTCATCCATGCCGCTGTAAAATTCGGCTTTGGCGAGCGGTTTATCGAGCAGGTCGTTCATTGGGCCGCTGACGCGCTCCAAAACGCGCTGATTGAGTTCCTCGGTGGCGTTGGCAAAGGTGGCTTCGCGCTTGGGTTTGCCTACTTCGGCGGCCATTTGGAGTTGCAAGTCAATGAGCGGCTGAATGGCTTTGTGACCCAGTTCGAGCGCGGCCACCATCACATCTTCGGGAATTTCATCGGCGCCGCATTCCACCATCAGGATGGCGTCACGCGTTCCGGCCAGACGCAGGTCGAGGTCCGATTGGGCCATTTCATCGAAGGTTGGATTCAGCACAAACTGACCCGCCACGCGCCCCACGCGCACCGCGCCCACCGGGCCGCCCCAGGGGATATCGGAAATCATAATGGCGGCGGAGGCGGCATTGATGGCGAGAATATCGAGCGGGTTGACGCCATCCGACGAGAGCGAGAACATCATCACCTGCACTTCGTTGCGCATGCCGTGCGCAAAGAGCGGGCGCAGGGGACGGTCGGTGAGGCGGGCGGTGAGAATTGCTTCGGTGCTGGGGCGTCCCTCGCGGCGAAAGAACGAACCGGGGATTTTGCCGCCCGCGTACAGGCGCTCTTCATATTCCACCGAGAGCGGGAAAAAGTCTATCCCCTCGCGGACGCCGCCCATGGTGGCGGCAGCAAAGATGATGGCTTCATCAATGCCCACCGTGACCGCGCCGCCAGCCTGATGGGCCAGTTTGCCGGTTTCAAAGGTAATGGTGCGCGACCCGACTGTGGTCGAGTAGCGTTTGGATTCTGGTTTCATAAAAAAATTGTCTCCTGTTGCGCGGAGTTCTTCCGCGTTATAGATTCCCGCCTGGTCAGGGACTGAGGCATGTGGGCAATCTGAATTGCCGGCATGTTTCAATTCCTGACTCCGGGCGGCTGATTTGTGTAGATAGGGGCGTCCTGCGCAGGACGCCCCTACCAAGAACTACTTTTGGCGCAGTTTCAAGCGCTCAGTGACGGCCAGGTAACGCGGGTAGTCGGTCTTGCGCAGGTAGGTCAACATGCGGCGGCGCTGACCCACCAGGCGGAGCAGACCCCGGCGGCACGATTCATCGTGCTTGTTGGCGCGCAAATGCTCGGTGAGCTGCTGAATGCGGCTGGTGAGCAGGGCCACTTGCACATCGGTTGAGCCGGTGTCATTCTCGCTGCGCTGAAAGTCCGTGATGACCTGGGCTTTCTTCTCTTTCTGTAGAGGCATGACGTTGCTTCTCCTTTCTTTCAGGATGGTGCGGGTCTCCAGGCGAGCAGCCAAAACCGCAAGCCGGACCAGTCACGGAGTTGGATTATACCACAGTCAGCGGGATGTTTTCTGGCGCACCATCTCTAGCACAAGCGGCTGGAACGGCGCCGGCAGGCTGGGCGCAATGCGCCGCAGGATGACCGGGCATTGGGGCGAGGTGGCCCCGGCAACGGCTTGCCGCAGAAAATAGGCTGTTTCCACCGGCGAGGCGTGGTAGAGGGCGCTGAGCAGGTCGGCCAGTTCGTTTTGCAATGTGGGCGGGATGTTTTGGATGACCGGCGTCAGCAGGTTGTATATGGGCGGCAGATTGTCATACGAGGGGTCTTCTAAGAGCGGGATGAGGGCGTAAATGGCGTTTTCCCACATTTTGGGCGTGGCCGGGTCAAACCATTGCTGGATAAGTTCAATAAACCGGTCAGGCTTTTCACGGCGCAAACGCGCCAGGCCGGCATTGAGCAGCGCACTGCGCAGCCGCTGGTCGCGCACCCGACTGACCCAACTGCGCACGCGCTCGGTCAACTGCGGCGTTTCCGGGTGGATTTTTCCCAACAGGATGGCGGCCAACAGGCGGGTTTCGAGATAACCTGCTTTCCAGAGCGCGTCGGTGAGGGCCATGGCCTGTTCGGGGAAGGCGGCGGCCAGCGGGGCCAGTTCCATTTCGATTTGACGGAGGACGGCCTGTGGGGCGCGGTAGGCAGGCAAGACCGAGGCCGGGGCGGCAACGCCAACGCGCAGCGTGCGGTCGGCATAGAAATCGAGAATTTCGCGCAGTTCAGCCACAAAGACCGCAGGCTGGTCGAATTTTTCGACCAGCACCGCGGCCTGAGTTTTAAGACGGGCAATGTCAATGGCGGGCATGAGAGAGGGTGTCAGGTGTCAGAGCAACGGTGTCAGGCAAAAGCACCTGACACCTGGCACATTAATACGACTTGGCAAAGTATACCTTGCGTTTGGCTTCTGCGCCGCAGACGATACACTTGCCAGCGTGTTCGGGCTGGCCCTCGAGGGGGATACAGCGCGTGGAGGCTTTGGTATCTTCCTTCACTTTGGCCTCGCACTCCTTGCTCTCGCACCAGTACGAGAAAGCCCAGCCGTTTTGAACGACCTGCTTGAGTTCTTCGTAGTCTTTGGGGTCGTGGATGTTGGCATCGCGGAAGGCGGTGGCCTTTTCGAGCAGGGCTTGCTGAATGGTGGCAAGCATTTCACGGACGGTGACGGCGATGTTTTCCTGCGAGACGAAGGATTTGCCTTCCTTGCCGGGCTTGTCGCGGCGGGCGAGCGCCACGGAGCCTTTTTCCACATCTTTGGGGCCAATTTCCATTCGCAGAGGGACGCCGCGCATTTCCCAATCGTTGTACTTGAAGCCGGGGGTCACTTCCTCGCGGTCATCCACCTTCAGGCGAATTCCGGCGGCTTTCAGCGCCTGAAACACCCGGTCGGTGACTTCCATCACGCGCGCTTTTTCTTCGGCGTTTTTGTAGATGGGGACGATGACCAACTGGATAGGGGCCAGGCGGGGAGGCAAAATCAGCCCCTGGTCGTCCCCGTGTGTCATGATGATGGCGCCAATCATGCGGGTGGAAAGTCCCCACGAGGTGGTGTGACAGTATTGCAGGGTGTTGTTCTTGTCGAGGAATTGAATATCGAAGGCTTTGGCAAAGTTTTGGCCGAGATAGTGGCTGGTGCCGCTCTGAAGGGCTTTGGTGTCACCCATCATGGCCTCGATGGTGGTGGACATGACCGCCCCGGCGAATTTCTCCGTTTCAGATTTTATGCCTTTGATGACGGGAATCGCGGCTTCGTTGATGGCGAAATCGGCATACACGTCCAACATCCGCAGGGTTTCCTCGCGGGCTTCCTGCTCGTTGGCATGGGCGGTGTGACCTTCCTGCCAGTAGAATTCGGCGGTGCGCAGGAACAGTTTGGTGCGCAGTTCCCAGCGCACCACGTTGCCCCATTGATTAATCAGAATGGGCAGGTCGCGCCACGATTTAATCCACTTGCTGTACATGTAGCCGATGACCGTCTCGGAGGTGGGGCGCACCACCAGCGGTTCTTCCAGCTTTTCGCCGCCGCCATGCGTCACAACCGCCAGTTCGGGCGCAAAGCCCTCCACGTGTTCCTTCTCTTTTTCGAGAAAGGACATGGGAATAAACAGAGGAAAGGCCGCATTGACGTGACCGGTTTCCTTAAATCGGCGGTCGAGCGCCTGCTGAATGTTTTCCCACAGCGTCCAGCCATAGGGACGGACAACCATGCAGCCGCGCACGGGCGAGTAATCGGCCAACTCGGCTTTCAGAACCAGTTCGTTGTACCAGTCGGAGAAGTTTTCGGAACGGGGAGTAAGTTTTTCGTCTGCCATTTTATCCTCAGTTTGGATTGTCATTGCGAGGAGCGTTGTGCGCGACGGAGCAATCTCCTGTTGTCAGGAGACCGCCGCGCGCCTAAAAAACGGCACTCTCGGTGACATGATGATTAATTTTCTAACATTTTTGCAGCAGTCTCCACATCCTTCGCAAACCATAGTTCTTTGTCCGGGTTGCGCGGCATGTAGGTGGAAAAGGAGCGGAAAAACTGGTCGAAAACGGACTGCCAGCCCTCCCCGACCAGCACAAGCGGCCTCCGGTGCAGCGACTCTACAATCATCAAATTCCACATCAGCGCGATTTCGGTCAGCGTGCCAGGGCCGCCGGGCAGGGCAATGGCGGCCTCGCAGCCGGTGATGAGCGCTTGCAGGCGCTCCATCAGCGTTTTGGTGCGTCGTTCTTCTTTCACCCAGGCATTGGCGCCCACTTTGCGCCACTGTTCGATTTCCTCGCAGGTGACGCCAATCACATGCCCGCCAGCCTCTGCCGCGCCCTTGCTCACGGCTTCCATCGTTCCCATATAGCCGCCGGTCAGCACGGTATGACCCGCCTCGGCCAGAATTTTGCCAAGCAGGTAGGCTTCTTCATAAGCAGGGGTTGCGGGTTGGGGCTGCGCGCCGCCAAAGACAGTAACATTCATAGTAATCAGTAATCAGTAATCAGTAATCAGTTGTCAGTTGTCAGATGTCAGATGTCAGATTGGTATCCCATTCGCGGGTTTGATTGACCTTCAGTTTATCGAGAACTGCTTTTTCCAGGTCAATGCCCGTCACCGAGGCCAGTTGCAGCAGGTAGAGCGTCACATCCGCCAGTTCGGAGGCCAGTTCGTCCCGGTCTTTGACCGCCTCGCCCCACTGGAAATGCTCCAGGATTTCGGCGGCCTCCAGCGAGAGCGAAATCGCCAGGTTGCGCGGCGTTTGCGGACGTTTGCTATTGGCCTCGTACCAGCCCTTTGAGCGGACGAAGGCGTGCATCTGGTCGGTCAGTTGGGCAATATCCATAAATCACCAAACAAAAACGGCTCGCCAGGTCTGGGAGCCGCTTTGAGAAACCAAAAACGAACCTATCCAGACCAGGAGGTTTGCCAACGCGGGGATGGGGACGGGTTCAAAATACGCATCATCATACTCGTTTCAGGTTCGGGCTGCGGAATATTGCACTTTAACAAATTAATCTGGCAAGAGCGTAGCGCGAGATTTATCTCGCCTTTGAGGCAGGCGCCCCCAGATATGGCAAGCGAGATGAATGTCGCGGCACAGACGCCCATATCTGGATTGTCAGAATAATTTGGAAAAGCACAATATTCTGCAATACGACAATTATACAGGATTTTGGATTATGTGTAAAATAGAATGATGCGCCTGATTTTAACCCACGAGCAAGCCGATTTCGACGCCATCGCCGCCCTGTATGGCGCATATTTGCTCGATGAGGGCGCGCATCCGATTTTGCCGCGCCGGATGAACCGCAACGCGCGCGCCTTTCTCACCCTCTACGGGGCCGATTTCCCCTTCCTCGACCCGCGCGACCTGCCACAAGGCGCGGTGGAAAGGGTGACGCTGGTGGATACGCAGTCACTCATCACGCTCAAGGGCATGAGCGAGCGTACACAAGTCCGCGTCTTTGACCATCACCCCCTGCGCAAGAACAACCCGCCCAATTGGGACGTGACCGCCTTCGACCTGGGCGCCACCACCACCTTCCTGGTGGAGGCCCTTGACGAGCGCGGGCTAAAACTGACCCCCATTCAGGCCACCCTGTTGCTGCTCGGCATCTACGAGGATACCGGCGCGCTCACCTTCTCGCGCACCACCGCCCGCGACGCGCGCGCCGCCGCCTGGCTGCTCGAACAGGGCGCCGATTTAAGCATCGCCGTCAAGTTCCTCAACCCACCCCTCACCAACGAACAGCGCGAAGTATATGACCGCCTGGTCTCTGCCGCCGAAACGCACGAAATCAACGGCCACCGCGTGGTGCTGACCTGCGGCGAAGCCACCGGCCTGAGCGAGGAAATCTCCACCCTGGCCCACAAGCTGCGCGACCTGTTCGACCCCGACGCGCTCTTTGTCCTCGTCCAAACCATCGAGGGCATCCGCCTGGTGGCGCGTTCCACCACCGACGATATTGACGTGGCTGCCATTGCCGCCCACTTCGGCGGCGGAGGACACGATAGAGCCGCCGCCGCGCTCATCAAAAAAGATACGGATACCGTATCCCTGATGACCATTCGAGAAAAGCTGCTGTCTGTTCTCCCCGCCCACATTCGCCCGCCGCTTACCGTTGCGCAGGTCATGTCGCGCCGCCCGCGCCTGCTCGCACCCGAAACACCCGTCCACGAAGCCGCGCAGATGATGGCGCGCTACGGCTACGAGGGCTTTCCGGTTGCCCAAGATGGCAAACTCCTCGGCCTGCTCACCCGCCGCGCCGTAGACCGCGCCCTCAGCCACCGGCTCAATCTCACCGCCGCCAGCCTGATGGAAGCCGGGGAAATCACCGTCCAACCCGGCGATTCGCTCCAGCAGGTGCAGGCCCGGATGATTGAAAGCGGCTGGGGCCAAATTCCGGTCATCGAGCCGGAAAGCGGCAAAATCATCGGCATCGTCACCCGCACCGACCTGCTCAAAACCCTCGCGCGCCGCCCGCGCCCCGCCCAACCCGCCTACGCCAAAAAACTGGAACGCGCCCTGCCGCCCGGTCCCCTCGCCCTCATCCGCGCTGTGGCCCAAGAAGCCGAAGCCCTGCGCCTGCCGGCCTACCTCGTTGGAGGCTTCGTGCGCGACCTCTTACTCAACCGCCCCAGCCTCGATTTCGACATCGTCGTCGAAGGCGACGCCATCGCGCTCGCCAAAACCCTGGCGCGCAAACATGGCGGGCGCGTCACCAGCCATAGCCGCTTTGGTACCGCCAAGTGGAATCTCGAAAATTCCTCCTTCAACCCTTCGACAGGTTCAGGGCAGGGCCTTCCCCAGTCCGCATTAGATTTGATTTCCTCCCGCCAGGAATATTACGAACACCCCACCGCCCTGCCCACCGTAGAACGCGGCAGCATCAAACTCGACCTGCACCGGCGCGATTTCACCATCAACACCCTGGCCCTGCGGCTCGATGGCCGTCACTTTGGCGAACTGCACGACTACTACGGCGGCCTGCCCGACCTGCAAAAACGCCGCATCCGCGTGCTGCACTCGCTCTCGTTCATTGACGACCCAACCCGCATGTTACGCGCCGTGCGTTACGAACAGCGCTACGGCTTCCACATTGAGCCGCGCACCCTGCAACTGATGGACGAGGCCAAACCGCTCCTGGCGCGCCTTTCGGAGGAACGCCTGCGCCACGAACTCGATTTAATCGTGGAGGAGCCAAACGCGCCCGCCATGCTCTCCCGCCTGGCCGAACTCAACCTGATGACTTCGATTTCGGATGTCCTGCCCTGGAGCGTGCAACTGCGCGAGCGGCTCGATTCTGCCCAAAAAACGCCTCCCCCGCCCGGCTGGGGACTTCCCCCCGCTGCAGCCGGTCTCTCGTTAAATGGGGCATTAACCTGGCTGTTATGGCTGCTCGACCTGCCGCCCGCCAACCTGGAACACCTGCACAAACGGCTGCGCTTCCCCCTCGGGTTGTACAAAGCCCTATTGGCGGCCTCCACGCTTCAGGCGGAGTTACCCGCCCTGAGCGGGCAGCCAGCCTCCCAATGGGTGCAACGGCTGGAGAGCGTTCCGCTCCCCGCCCTATACGCGGTTTACCTCGTCAGCCGCGAGCCTGCCCTTGAACGGTACGCCCTCCACTGGCAGCACATCCACCCCAAAACGACCGGCGAGACGCTCAAAGCCCTCGGCCTGCCGCCCGGCCCGCGCTACCAGCAGATTTTGTGGCAACTGCGCGCTGCCTGGCTGGACGGCGAAATTGCCTCGGAAAACGATGAGCAGGCCATGCTCAAAACATTGCTCTGCCTGGATACTTAACGCCTGAAAGATTGCATACAATGCCGAAGTCTGTCGCAGAATTCGTTTCTCGCCAAGAGACCTATTACTTCCAGCGGTCCTTCAACGCATCCATCGCTTCCCGCGCCGTCAAATCGAGTTGCAAGGGCGTGACCGAGACAAAGCCCGCCTGCAAAGCCCCAAAATCCGTCCCGGCTTCGTCCACCCCGGTTGGGAATTCGCCGCCAATCCAATAGTAGGGACGCCCGCGCGGGTCGCGGCGTTCATCCAGCGCATCGCGATAGACGCGCAACCCCTGGCGCGTGACCTGAATGCCGCGAATCTCGTCATCGCCCAAGCACGGAACGTTGACATTCAGCAGGATGCCCTCCGGCAACCCCTCCGCCAGCACCCTGGCCGCGACTTTGGCCGCCGTGCGCGCTGCCGGGCCGTAATCCAGTTCACTGTGTCCGGGCTTGGAGTCGAGCGAGACGGCAATCCCCATCACCCCGGCAATCGCCGCTTCCATCGCCGCCGTCACCGTGCCAGAATACGTGACGTCATACCCAATGTTGGCATTTGGGTTGATTCCCGATACAACCAAATCAATTTTTTCTTTCACCACCCCCAACAAGGCCAGCGCCACGCAATCGCTCGGCGCGCCATCGCTTGTCAGCGCGGATGTGCCGTCTGCTAATTTGACCTCGCGCACGCGCAGCGGCCTGTCCATCGTCTTGACATGCCCCGAAGCGCTCCAGTTGCGGTCGGGGGCCAGCACCGTCACCTGGCCTAGCGCGCGCATTTCCTGGGCCAGGGCCAATAGTCCCGGCGCCTGCACGCCATCATCGTTTGTAATCAGAATATGCATAGAAACCCTTTAGATTTTAGATTGCAGGCCGAGTATAACAGTTGACTTTAATGTCAGACAAGTACATAATAGTTCAATTATCATCCGAACCAAAAAAGGAGACCGAATGACCAATCAGGCTGATGTCTTGTTTACCAATGCCCACATCCTGACCATGGATGAAGACTTTACCCAATACCGCCACGGCGCGCTGGCCGTGAGGGGCGATTCGATCCTGGCAGTTGGCCCTGAAGAAGAGATAAAAGCGCAATACGATGCGCCGCAGGTGGTGAATTGCGACGGGAAAATCCTGATGCCTGGGCTGGTCAACGCCCACACCCATGTGCCGATGACGCTTTTGCGCGGCCTGGCCGATGACCTGCGACTGGATGTGTGGCTGCTGGGCTATATGTGGCCGGTGGAGCGCGAATTCGTCTCGCCCGAATTCTGCCGCCTCGGAACGCTCATCGCCTGCGCCGAGTTCATCAAGAGCGGCGTGACCGCCTTTGCCGATATGTATTTCTTCGAGGATGACGTGGCTCAGGCCACCGCCGAAGCCGGTCTGCGCGGGGTGTGCGGTCAATCCGTATTGAAATTTCCCACGTCAGATTCTCCCTCCTTCGAGGATGCCCTGTCGCGCGCGCGCGAATTTATCCAGAAGTGGCAAGGCCACCCGCTGATTGTGCCTTCTGTTGCCCCGCACGCTCCCTACTCCACCACGCCCGAAATCCTGAAAGCCTGCGCCGAGCTGGCCGCCGAGTTCGATGTGCCGCTTCAAATCCACCTCTCCGAGACGACGCTCGAAGTGGAGAACATGCGCAACGAAAACGGGATGCCGGTGGTGCCGTATGTTAAGAAACAAGGCTTATTTGAGGCCAAAGTGCTGGCGGCGCACTGCGTTCACATTGACGAAGGCGAAATGCGCACCCTGCAGCACGCCCACGCCGGAGTGGCACACAACCCCTCCTCCAACCTGAAACTGGCCTCCGGCTTTGCCCCGGTCAGCAAAATGCTCGAAACCGGCCTGAACGTGGGCATTGGCACCGACGGCCCGGCCTCCAACAACGACCTGGATATGTTCGAGGAAGTGCGCCTGGCGGCTTTCCTTGCCAAAACCGTCTCGAATGACCCCACCAGCCTGCCTGCGCCGCAAGCCCTGGCCATGGCAACCCGCATCGGGGCCCAGGCCATGCACATCGGCCACATCACCGGCTCACTCGTCCCCGGCAAACGCGCCGACTTAATTCTGGTGGACCTCAGCCCGCTCCACAACTCGCCGCGCTTCGAGCGCGACCCCAATGGGGCTTACGCCCAAATCGTCTATGCCAGCAAATCAACCGATGTAACCGATGTGATGGTCAACGGCCAATGGCTGATGCGCAACCGTCAATTATTGACATTGAACGAAGCGGAACTGCTGGCCCAGGCCGCCGAATACGCAAAAAAAATAGATGCCTTCCTGGCGGCGCGCGAACAATCAGTGTTGAGCAAGTTGATTGCGCTGGGAGGCTCCAGCGAGGAAGAATCCTACGAGGTGCAGGTCAAGGTCAAATTGGCAGACCCAGCTCGTGTTCAGGCCGCACTGCAATCGCCCAACATCGAGCCAGTTTACCAGCGTCATTATCGCCAATATGATGTCTACTTCTCGTTTGAAGACCCCTCGCAGGGACGGTTGCGCTACCGCGAAGATGATTTTATCGACTCAAAGGGCAAAGTGACCAACGTGCGCACCCGGTTGACGTTGTTGGGCGAAAACCGCGAGGGCGGGTTCGACCAGGATGTGCTGCTCTCGCGCTCGCGTTACCTGGCCCCGGCCACCCAAACCTTGCGCTTTTACCGCGAATATTTCAAGCCGGTGGAGGAGAAAGTGGTGGAGAAAGACCGCCTGCGCTGGAAGGTGAAATATCAGGGCGAGGAGTTTTACATTAACCTGGATACCATCGCGCGACCCGATATGGGGCATTTCCTCGAAATCAAAAGCCGCACCTGGAGCCGCAAAGACGCCCAGCAAAAGGCCAAGCTTTCGGTGGAACTGCTCTCCCTGCTCGGCGTGACCGAAGGTGAACACATCACCAGCGATTATGTTGCGCTGGCGTAAATTCTCTGAGAAGGCATCGTATTCCAGGCCAGGCGAACCACTATATGGCTTTCTCGTGTTTGCTTACGGCACCTGGTTTAACAGGATCGGCAAGATAAAAGGATGATTTAGCTGCAAAACGCCCTATTGAACCGCAAAGACGCCAGGCACGCAGAGGAAAAATAAGCGCGAATCTTTCGTCTTTGCAGTGAAATCATGATTTTTGCAGTGAAGTCAAGAATATTTTCACCCCGCTTTGTGTGCGGCTCATCCTTAAGTCCTTCCATCCTGTTTGTTTTTTAAGACTTTGAGAAGGCCATACCCGGTATAGTCATCATTCTTCGGCATCTTCTCTCGCCTGCAATCGCTCGATGGTTTTGAACACCTGCTCTAGCGGGCAAGTCTTTGATTTGCGCTACGGACAGGCATTCTGCAAATGCGCATCAAAGGTTTCGGCAAACAGGTGCAGGCCTGAACCATCGCAGCGGGCGCGGAAGAAGTAGTAGGGCGTTTGGGCCGGGTAGGCAACGGCTTGCAGGGCGCTCAGGGCCGGGTTGGCAATTGGGCCAGGGGGCAGGCCATTAATTTTGTAGGTGTTATAAGGCGAATCAATTTGCAAATCAACCAGCGCCAGCGGCGACTTCCACCACGAACCGGTGGCCGGGTTGAGGCCAATGGCGTATTGCACAGTCGGGTCGGTTTCCAGTCTCATGCCAACAGATAAGCGATTCAGGAACACCGAAGCGATGAGCGGTTGTTCCTCGGCCTGCATGGCCTCGCGTTGGACAATCGAAGCCAGGATGACGGCCTGATACACGCTCAGTCCCTGTCGCTCAAAGGCGGCGCGCATCTCCGGTGAGAGCGCCAGGGCAAAATTGTTCATCAGCGTTTCGACCAGTCCGCGCGCATCCAGGCCGCGCGGCAAGGTATAGGCGCCGGGCAAGAGAAAGCCCTCAGCAGTGGCGCCATCGGGCAAAAAATCGAAGCGCCGGGCCGGACGCCGCGCCTCGCGCAGAAAGGCATCGGGCGTAATGTTAAAGCCCGATGTCGGCAGGGTGGCCGCCACTTCCTCCAGCCGCCAGCCAGGGAGGACGACAAATTTGATTTGGGTCGGGGTAGCGTCTTGTAACTTTTGAGCAATCTGAACCGGGGCCAGGGCCGGGCTGAGGGTAAATTCGCCCGCCTGAATGCCCCTATCCAACCCGGCATAAACCAGGTAAGCAGTAAAGGCCTCGGCATCGCGGATGAAGCCCTCCCGTTCCAGGCGCAGAGCCACCGCCGCCGCGCCCTCGCCAGGGTTGACCCTAAACGGCAACTCGCCGGCGCGCGAATCGAGCGGATGAGTCAGCGCGTCGCCGTGCCATAACATCAACACCGCGTATTGGAATCGCTGGAAGCCGCGCAGGTTCTCGCCGGGCGGCCCATACGTCTGCGCAACAGAATACGGCACGAGGAGGTAAGCAACCGCCGCCAGGGTCAGCAAAACCAGCGGAACGGCCAGGCAGCCGAAAGGCAAATACCAGCGATGTCTGCGGGGGCGGCGAGGGGTCATTGGTTCTCCTGCGAATCGAGATACTCTTGTAACAAAACCGCTGCCGCCCACGCGTCCAAATGTCCGGTGCGTTGTTTTTGGCGCACCCCGGCGGCCTGGCGTGCAGCGCGGGCATCTTGGGTGGTCAGGCTCTCATCGCGCAGTTCCACCGGCAGGTGGGTTTGCTCGCGCAAGGCCTCAGCAAAGTGGATGGCGCGCCTGCCAGCCCGGTTGGGGTTGCCGTCCTCGTGATACGACACGCCCACCAGGATAAGCCCCGCACCCTCGGCCTCAGCACGCGCCGCCACCTGAGCGGCATCTACCTGCCTGGCAATGTGTTTAATCACATCCAACGGACGCGCCAGTGTGCCAGTCTCATCACTCAGCGCCAGGCCGATATTTTTCTCGCCGTGGTCAACCGCCAGCACGCGCATCAGCCCGCTACCCTGATTTGCATGGGGAGGAACGGAAGCCAGGGCCACCAGCCCGGGCGAATCTTGATTTGGGGAGATTCGACCAGCCCGAAGGTTTGCATAAGCAGCCCACCCGCACGCCTCGCTGTTTGACCGGTGACGAGGGAGATCACCTGCCCCGAATCGATGGCCGGGCGCACCTGGCGCTCGGCGCGCACCTGCCAGCGCACGCCAGAGGCCGTTTCGAGCAGCGGCGGCTTCGATTGCCAGGTGAGGGTCCCCGGCACGGGGAGAGAACCGGGCGGCAGCGAGGCATCCAGCGCCAGACCAGCCAGCCTTTCCAGGTCGGCAGCGCGGACGTAAGACATGCTAAATTCGGCTTTAAAAGCCAGAGAGAGTTTTTCACCAGGCTGGCCGGGCGCCGGGAAGGCGGTTTCATCAAACACCCGCTCCAGTTGGAAGGTGGAGGGCAGCAAAACATCTTGGCTCGTCACCAGGGCGGCAAAGCGGGCGCGCGCACTGCGTTCCAGGTCGGCCAGCAAGCGGGCGCGCAGGAAATCGAAATCGGCGGGGGTGGGGGTGGTGAGGGTTTTATCGCTGCCGCCGGTGATGGGCTGGAGATTGGTTACTTCGACCGACAGACCAAGCGGCCCCTCGAAGGCGCTCACCGCCCCGGCAGGGACATTGCCGCGCGAACCGGCCTGCACGGCCTGAACGGGAATGTTTACCGAAGTCTTCTTTCCGGCGGGGATTTCAGCCTGTTCAACGGTCACAAAGGCCACGGGGGGGTCGGTACGGGTGAGCAGCACGGTTTGAGCGGGGACGATGACCGTTGCGCGCGTGCGGTTGGTCAGTTGCACCATTCCCTGGGCGGTCTGGTCGGGGACGGTTAATTGCCCCGTTCCGAGAGCCGTTCCGTCAATCTCCAGTGTTTGGGCCAGCCTTTGCATGGGAACTGCGCCGAAGAGTTGCACGGTTTTGACATCGGGCGCAGCGCTGACCGAAAGAACCACCCGCTGCGGCTGTTCGGGCGGGGTCAGGCGAATTTCCGCCGAGGGGATGAAGACCAGCATGACCGCCAGCAGAGAAAGCACGCCCAGGGCAAACGCACCCAGGCGCAAGAGCGGCTTGCGGCGGATTTCTAACGGGTTGAGGTGAGGTAAGGCCTCACGGGCAGCGCGCAAATCAGAGCGCGGAAAGCGCCGCACGGGTCGGACGGCGAGCAGGTCATCGGGCCAGGGCTTGTGCTGGGCGTCTTTTACAGTGCGAAAACAGGGAACGCCCATCTCGCGCGCTGCGGCACGCACTTCACCGGCGCTGGTCACCAACCCCAACTGCGCGCCCAGCCCAGCAGCGTGACGGCGTAAGAGCGCCAGGTCGAGCGGGCGAACGCCAACCCGGCCCCGCTTGGGCCACACCAGTAGCACACGTGGCGTCTTGGCCCAATCCATGCGGTCACGAATAGAGACCAGGTCATCGTGCGGTTCGAGTTGCAGCAGGGTGGTTTTCATGTTCGGGATTTAGCAGTGTTGGACGAATTCATCCGCTGTCATCCCGATATCTTTTGCAATTTGGCGCAACAAAGCGGGCGCAATATCCCGCCCGGGGTGAAAAGGAACAGTAGTAAACCTGCCATCGGGATGCGGAGTCACGCAGTTTTATGTCCTTGCCTTCTCGGCCAACCAATCTTTCACGCTCGCCAGCGCGGAATCGAGTTTGCTTGCGTCCTTGCCGCCGCCAAAGGCCAGGTGCGGCGCGCCGCCGCCGCCTGCCCCCAACTGGCGCGAGAGGTGGCTCACCAGGTCGCCCGCCTTCACGCCGCGCTTAATCAGGTCTTGCGTCACGGCGGCCATCACAGTCAGCGAGTCGCCGGTGGAGGCAATCACGCACACGCCGTTTTCGGGGAAGCGAGCGCGGAACTGGTCGGCCAGTTTGGTGAGCGAGTCTTTATCCACGCCGGGCATGTGGGTGACGAGCAAGCGCACATGGCCAACGGTCTGCGCATTGGCAAGTTGCGCGTTGAAGGTGGAAAGCGCCAGTTCTACGCGGGCGGCAGCCAACTGCTTTTTGACGGCGGCCAGTTCGTCCATCACGCTTTCGGCTTTGGCGGGGACTTCTTCGAGGTTAGATTTGAGGGCGGCGGCGGCCTGTTTCAACATCTTGAAGCGCTTTGCTACGAGTTGGTAGGCGCCGCGGCCGGTCACCGCTTCGATGCGCCGAATGCCAGCGGCGGCGGAGCTTTCGCTGATGATCAGGAACATGCCCACGTCAGATGTCCGCTCCAGGTGCGTACCGCCGCATAGTTCATACGAGTACCTGGAGTGCGCAAGCTCTGCTTCTGCGCCAAAGTCGGAGACGTTAGACTCTGGCTTAATCGTAATCGTGCGCACCACCTCGCCGTATTTCTCGCCAAAGAGGGCCATGGCGCCCTCGGCAATCGCCTCGTCGCGCGGTTTGGTGCGCGGTTGGACGCTGTAATCGGCAGCCACCGCCTCGTTCACCAATTGCTCAACCCGCTCTAACTGTTCAGCGGTCATCGCTTCGGGATGGGTGAAGTCGAAGCGCAGGTGGGTGGGAGCCACCAGCGACCCGGCCTGGCGGGCGTGTTCGCCCAACACCTTGTGCAGGGCAGCGTGCAAGAGGTGGGTGGCGGTGTGATTGCGCATAATGTCGTGGCGGCGGGCTTCATCCACGCTGGCAATCACCGGGTCGCCAACGCGCGGGCGTCCGCTGACGACTTCGCCAATGTGCGATACCAGCCCGGCGGCGGGGCGGCGCATTTCTGTAATTTCAATCTCGAAGCCCTCTCCTCCGGCCCCTCTTTGGGTCGAAGAGAGGGGCGTGGTGAGGGAGCGAATCGTCCCGGTGTCGCTCACCTGGCCGCCCGCTTCGACGTAGAAGCCGGTTGTGGGCAGAATCACTTCCACTTTGTCACCCACCTGGGCTTCGGTTACCGACCGCCCCTCTACAACCATTGCCAGGATTTCAGTTTTTACCTGAAGACTTGTGTAGGGGTCATAGGCCACTCCTTTTGGACCGAGTTTGCCCTGAGCGGTCAGTTCTTTGAAAATTCCAGCGAAGTATTCAGCGTCTTCGCCGCCGAGCGCGCCCATGGCCTTGCCGCCGCCAGAGGCCAGGCTGTGTTCCTCGCGCGCGGCGCGGAATCCGGCTTCGTCCACGTCCAAGCCTTGCTCGCGGGCAATATCGCGGCTGATTTCGAGCGGCAGGCCATAGGTGGCGTATAGGTCGAAGGCTTTGTGGCCGTCAAGGACGGTCTTGCCCCCGCGTTTGAGTTCATCGAGCCAACCCTGCAAGAAGGCCGTGCCGCTCTCTATGGTGCGAGCGAAACGGATTTCCTCGCGGGTCAGGTTGTCGAGGATGGTCTCGCGGTGTTTGACCAATTCCGGGTAGAATGCGCCGTACTGGCTGATGACGGCCTCGGCCACCCTGGCCAGGAACGGTTCATGCAGACCAATTTTGGTCCCAAAGCGCGCCGCGCGACGGATAATCATGCGGCAGACGTAGTTACGCCCGGCATTGCCTGGCACTACGCCATCCCCAATGAGAAAAGCCGCCGAGCGGGCATGGTCGGCAATGACGCGATAGGGCGTGAAATCGGCGTACATCTCTTGGCGGGTTTTGCCCGTCAATGCAGAAAGCACATCCAGCGCGCCCTGAAACAGGTCGGTCTTGTAGTTCGAATCGACACCCTGAAGCACGGCGACGATGCGCTCGAAACCCATGCCGGTATCCACATGTTTGGCGGGCAGCGGTTCAAGACGGCCATCCTCGAACAGGTTGTACTGAATAAAGACGTTGTTCCACAGTTCGAGGTAGCGCGTGCATTCGCCGTTCACGCCGCACTGGTGCGGCACGCCGCGCAGGTTGTCGCGCTCCTCGCCTAAGTCAATGTGGATTTCGGAACACGGCCCACAGGGGCCAAACTCGGCCATCTGCCAGAAATTTTCCTTACGACCGAAGAACAGCACGTGACTGGGGTCGAACCCGGGTTGCTGCTTCCAAATGTCGGCGGCCTCGTCATCCTGCGGAATGTTGCCCTTGTCATCGCGGAAACAAGTTGCATAGAGTTTGTCTTTGGGCAAGCCCCAAACTTCGGTCAGCAGTTGCCACGACCAGGCGATGGCTTCTTTTTTGTAATAATCGCCAAAAGACCAGTTGCCGAGCATTTCAAAAAAAGTGTGGTGGGTGTCGTCGCGGCCTACGTCGTCGAGGTCGTTGTGCTTGCCCGCCACGCGCATACATTTTTGCGAGTTGGCAACACGGGTGTAGTCGCGTTTTTCAGTGCCGAGGAAGACATCCTTAAACTGCACCATGCCTGAGTTGGTGAAGAGCAAGGTTGCGTCGCCGCCGGGGACGAGCGACATAGATGGCACAAAGGTGTGGCCGCGTTCCACGAAAAAATCAATGAAGGTCTGGCGAATTTCGTTGCCGGAAAGTTTTTTGCTCATGTTGGCTCCCAAAGGGTGAAGAGTGGTGGAATTATATCAATGATGGAGTCCGAAGTCTCCTGACTTCGGCGCAAAATCTCTCGATTTTGCAGTCCGGGAAACAAAAATCCCGGTCTCTTGGGGTGAGCCGGGATGGTAGATAGCATACGGGAATGCGAAAATCATGCCAAAACCGGCTCAAAAGACAGGGGGGAAGACAGCCCGGCGCTCATCCCGCGCACATCGGCGGGATTGGCCGGGCAAAGAGCGGAGGCGCGCTTTGCGAATTCGAAGTCGGTTTGCATGGCGGGTATTATATCGCAGTTTGGGATTCTCACTGCCCTGATGGGGGCTGAATACTATGGCTTTCTCAAAGTCACGAGTTCCTCTCATCTCCTGCCCTTCCCCCACTGGGGGAAGGGAGAAAAGCCCCTCTCCCGGTGGGAGAGGGGTTGGGGGTGAGGAAAAACGCCACATTGTGTTATTTTTGTCAATCATTCTTGAGAATGCCATTGCTGAATACTGGTTACTGAACACTGATAACTGATTACTGATTATTCCTCTGCCAGCACAATCACCTTATCGTTCTCCGAGAAACGCACTTCGGCAGATTTCTTCGGGTTGATACGAACGCCAAACTGAGCGGCAAAGTTCCTGGCTTCCGCTCCCAGGCGATAGCCGATGGCGGTTTCATGACGGCGGCGGGCGGCTTCAACAACAGTGTAAAAATTGACCGGTTGGCCCAATTCGATATAATCAGAAGCCGGTTTCAGGTAGATTTCGTTACCCTCCGCATCGAACAGGTCGTCAAACACCCCTTGCAATTCTACATTTTCAGAGAGTTGGGAGGTCATCAGACTGATAAGATGGTCGCTGACGATGAAGTCGTCCACGTTGGTCACGGCGGCCAATTCACGGTTGCGCAGGTCGAGCATTTCGCTGACGATGGAGAAGGGCGTCTCGTCCATGCCGGCGATGTTGCGCAGGTGCAGCAAGGTGATGAGGGTGCGTGCGTCAGCGGTCTGGATGTCCAGTCTGGTATCGGCGAGCGCAATCACATGGTCATAGTTGGGGACGTCCAGCGCATCGAGCAGGACGCGGTCGGTGGTATCCCCAACCCGAAACGAGATTTCCTGGTTTTGGAGGGTGCAGCAAGCCTGCGCCTGCTCCTCGAATTCAGGGCCTGCGACAACGGTCACGGTTGAGCCTTTGGCGACATAATGGTCAAGTTCGCGGATAATGATAGGCGCTGAGGGGTTCCACCCAAGCAGCAGGGTTTTTTCGGGCGGCAGGCTGCCCCGTTTTGACGTGGTGCGAATCAGGTTGGGCTGCACAGGCGGGTTGTTCAGGCCGGAGAGCCGGATGGTATCGTCATCGGCGGAGATGGCAACCACCTTATCGCCAGGCGCGAAACGGGTTTCAGCGGGTGGGTTGAGCAGGGTCGTGCCGTCCACCCGCTGGATTCCAATCACCGAAGAATCTTCATAGGCCAGCAGCGCATCGCCAAAGGTCTTGCCCGAAAGAGTTGGTTCTTCGTGGAAATAAATTTCATCGCCGCCAAAGTTGAGCAATTCAGTGTAAATCGCCGAAAGGCCCGATTGCCGCGAGGTTTGAGTGGTGAGACGGGCAATGATTTCAGGGGCAAGGATGGCGCTTAAATGGTCGTTTTTGCCTATCATGCGTAAAATGTCCAGGCTATACCGATTCTTGAGTTGCGTAATGATCGTGTACGGTTCGGGAAGCCGGTTCGGGTGATTGGTGAGAGCCAGGGTAGATTTGATGACTTCGGCATCGGCATTGCCGGTTTCGGGCGGCAAGATAATGATAGAGCGTGCCAGGTGCGGGCTGACCAGTTCCAAGTCGGTCGGGTCGTTGGGCGAACCAGAACGGCAGATGACGCGCGTGTTCTTTGTATCCCCCACTCGGGCGCGAATTTCCTGTTCCATCTCCAGTTTGTCCTTATCGGCCAGGATGGCGATGAGGCCTCGCTTTTGGTTCTGGTTGGCAATCACAAGTTCAGGGATAATGGTGAACACTTGCGGTGACCAGCCCAGGATGACGGTGTGATTGGACTCAAGCACGCGCGAGCGGCCTTTGCGCAATTCGTCAATTTTGCCCTCAATGCCAGCCGTCAGGACGCCTATGAGGGTGCTGATAATGAAAATACCGCCCAACGTGACGAATAACATCACCCAGCGAAAGCCCCAGCCTACATCGCCGCCCATCGTGCCGGGGTCGAGGGTGCGCATCATGCTCTCCCAGGCCGCTTCGATAAAGTCCATTCCCAACGAGCCTTCGGGCGCCAGGAGCGCCCCACCCAGGCTGATGATGGCTGCCGCCAGCAAGATGAGCGCCAGCGAGACAATCCCCAGCCCGCCAATCAGAGCCAGGGTGCCGCTGGACATGTAGTTATCAAACCAATAGCGGAATTTTTCGGTGAGCGTAGGTCGGTGTGTCATCAGCCTCCATCCTTGGTGAGCAGTTTCAAAAATTGGTCATGGGTGTTAAGTATGAGAATCACAAAACTGATTTGATCATGTTTTTGCTGGCTGGTCATTGACCTGGAGATGGGTTTTTCTTATACTAAAAAAAAAACGATTTTAAGGAGGATTCGATGTCAAGCAAACTGACCTGGTATGGACATGCCACGCTGGGGCTGGAAACGGGCGGTTACCATCTGATGATTGACCCGTTCTTTAGCGGCAATCCGTCGGCGCCCATTACAGCCGATTCGGTTTCGGCAGATTTCATCCTCATCAGCCACGGACACGGCGACCATGTTGGCGATGCGGTCAGCATTGCCAAGCGAACCGGAGCAACCGTCATCTCGAACTTTGAAATCTGCAATTGGCTCACGGCGCAAGGAGTGGAGAAAACCCATGCCCAGCACTTGGGCGGCGGGTTCAAGTACCCGTTTGGATACCTGAAGCTGACCCTGGCCCTGCATGGTTCGGCCTTGCCCGATGGCTCGTATGGCGGCAACCCGGCTGGTTTTTTGCTGACCAGCAACGATGGCAAAAAGGTTTACCTGGCGGGCGATACCGGGCTGTTTGGCGATATGAAACTGATTGGTGAAGAAGGCCTGGAGTTGGCGGTATTGCCCATCGGCGACAATTTTACAATGGGTCCAGAGGATGCCCTGCGCGCGGTGAAACTGCTGGCGCCCAGGCACGTTATCCCCATTCACTATGGAACTTGGGGATTAATTGACCAGGATGCTGGCTCTTGGGCTGCGCGCGTTGAAGCAGAGGCCGGTGCAAAGGTGCACCCGATTAAGCCAGGAGAAAGTTTTTCGTTTTGAAGGTGGGAGACGGTGTTACCATAGCCCAAAGCCCCAAAACGGCATCATCTGCTGGCTTATCCAGCCAAAAACTGCCAGTGAGAGAGGATACCCCGCCAGGGCAATGACGATTCCCACCACCGCCCCAGCCAGAATGTCAGAGAGATAGTGAACGCCCATCGCCACCCGGGCAATCGAAACCAGCGGCGCCCAAACCCATAGCAACCCGGCCAGCCAGCCAGGGCCAAGCAAAGTGGCTAAAACGGCTATCAAGAAGGCGCGCGCGGCATGGCCGGAGGGAAAAGAATGCGGGTCGGTGTTGCGATAAATTGCGCCCCATTCTCCTTCGGGTCGGCGGCGTTTGATGAGGAACTTGAGCGTCATTACCAGCGCGGCCAGGACGGAAATCCACCACAGTTCGTAAACTGCCCAGCGTTTCCAAAACAAATCGGCAGCCAGCCACAGGATGACCATGGCCAGCCCCCAAAACCAGGAATCGCCAGAATGGGCAAAAAATACAGCAAAATTGCGCAGCAGGCCGGGTTTTTCGGCCACCCGCAGGCGGTGGGACCAATCGCGGTCGAGTTTGAGCAGGCGTTTTATCAAAATTTTCCCTTTTGAGATGGTGTGGTGAGATAAAGCGCCATTTATGCCTGCGTCTGCATCTCCATGTCCTGGCGCATCATTTCCAGTTGATGGGGCTTGTCCACATCCATCCCGGCTTCGGCCCAGGGCCAAACGATGGCTTTGCCGTTGATTCCCAAGCGCTGCGAGGCGCGCTGTACTACTTCTTCAATCGTCAATTTGCGCAAGAGCAGGAGTAAGACTGTATCCAACCCCAGTTTCATCACCTGCTTGAACGGCGATTTGCGATTGCCTAGCAGGTCTTCCCACAGGTCGAGATGTTCGGTTGCCATGCGAACGTGACAGGCGTTGATGTCGGCCCCACAGACTTCCATCTCTTTGAGCCGGGTCCAGGTGCGCCTGGAGTTGGGGTAGCGCTTATCCATCACTTCGCGCGGCACAACGCCATAGTAAATATCCGCCGGGGTTTGCTCCACCTGCTCCACCAGCCAATCAACCATCTCCCCTTTCAAGCCGGGAATATCGGAAGAAACGATGAGGACGTATTCTTTTTCGGGGTTGATTTCAAGCGATTTTTCGACTCCAGCCACGATATTCGCCAACATGCGGCCCTGGTTGGGGACGTAGTAAGCAGGCTTGGAGCAGGTCACGCCGGTTTTTTCGCTCATCCCAATAATGATGACGTTATCCACCTTTTGGGTTGCCGAGAGCGCGTCTAGCACCCACTGTATCATCGGTTTCCCGGCAATGTCGAGCATGGCTTTAGAACGGCCTTCGGTGTAAATATAAAGCGGGTCTTCGGGGAGCGGGATGCCCCCGGCAATCACGATAGCGTTCATGGGCAATCTCCAAATCGAAAATCGCAAATCAGAAATTGTCAATTGAGTTCTTGCAACTGCGGCTGAAAGCCAAGTTGGTCGAGCAGGGCGGTATATTCTTCGCGGGTTAAGACGCGCCCCTTGCCTGAGACGGCAATCAGCGCGGCTTCCATCATGTTCGTGCCGAAAGAGCGACCCTCGAAAACGGGCGTGGTGGTCAGCAGGTATTTTACGCCCGAACGCCGGAAAAATTCAATATCTTCAGGCGTGGTGGTGTTGGTGACAATCACTTTGCCGCGCATGTCGTCGGGCATGTAGCGTTTGATGTAATGACAGTCACCCGCGATGACGGTTGCCCACCGAAACAGGTCGGCATGTTTGGGCTTGCGCTCTTCCTGCTTTTCGCCGGTCGGATAGACCCAATCGAAAGGCAGGCGCCCGGCGATAGGCATGAACAATGCCGCCAGCGTTTTGAGTTGTTGATCGCTGTGCAGGGGAATCGGGATACCAAGCGAAAACATCAGGTCGCCAAAGACGCATTCGTAACCGGCATCGCTAAAAGAGCGGGTCAGTCCCCAGCGGTCGGTCCCAGTCATAATAAAAGCGCGCCGGCCCAGCCGGTCAATGTATCCCTTGAGATGGGCATCGAGATAGGGCGCAGATTGGCGCTCCAGCGTGGTTTTCAGCCCGGTTCCATCCACCACCGGCGTTTTCTTGACGTAACGCACCATCGGTTGAACGGAGTAGAGCGGATACCATTTGTCATCCACCATGAGTCCCAGGTCGGCCCCGCCCACGCCAAAGGCGTCCACCTTGCCATCGAGTTCTTTGTATTTCAAGGCGGCGGCTTCCATATCTCCGTCGGTGCCAATCCGTTCGATGCTGACCTGTTCGCCCAGAAGGGTGATTTCTACGGCTTTGTTTCTCTTCGATGAACCAATGCTGATGCTGACCGCGCGTTTCATGAGGCCTCCAGGTTTCAATTTATGCCAGTATACACCAGCAATTCGAAATCTGAAATTCTCTAACGCACATTTTGAATTTTTTACCGCCAAGAGCGCGAAGAACGCCAAGGGTTAAAAGGCATCTTTGCGTTCTTGGCGGGCTGCGCGGTGAAATTCTGGCGTTTGTATGGCAGCAAATTCGACATTTCGGTTCGTTTTTGACAATTTGCGCCCTTTTTGTGGGAGAAATCGGTCAAAATTTTGCTGAAAATCAGACTTGGTTGAGAAGAAAAATATCCATGCACCAAAGCCGACGGTTTGAGAAAACCTGAACCGTAACGGCTGACAGCGTCAGAAACTTTGAACAGGGAATGGCTGGAATTGCAAGATACGCCATACAAAAAACACCCTTTTATCCTTCTATCCTGTTACACAAATTGGCGATTTCAGATTTGGAATTGTTGGCAGACGAAAAATGGTATTGCCATTTTCCCCTGCCCTGTGTATAATACTCACTCACTTGGGCGGGTAGCTCAGTTGGTTAGAGCATTGCGTTGACATCGCAAAGGCCGTAGGTTCGAGTCCTATCCCGCCCACTATCCAGACAGGTCACAGACCGGTCTCACAAAAACGCAAAGACCGGGACGAGTAGACGAATTTCCACTGACAGGGAGGGCAAGGCCATAGATTGAGAGCCTGCCTCAGCCAGAATCGTCGAAAACCACCCGCGAGCGTGGAACAGAACAGTTTCCAGTGAACAGTTATCCCTGTTCAGTGAAAACCAAGTAAGGGAAACGGGTAGCCTCGTTATCGGCTATAGAGATACTCTGGTGGTCGAGCAGCCATGCAATGGCGTATCGAGACTCAGGGTAAATCGGGTGGAACCGCGTGAGCCAGGCTCTCGCCCCGCTGTGGGCGAGAGTTTTTTGTTTGAAAAGGAGTTAAGCAATGTCTGAAAATATCCGTTACGAAGATTCGCAGCTTTATCGCATCCGTCACTCGGCGGCGCACGTCATGGCGCAGGCTGTGTTGGAGTTTTATCCCGACGCGAAATACACCATCGGTCCGCCGATTGAAAACGGTTTTTATTATGATTTCGACCTTCCTCATCCGATTACCCAGGAAGACCTGGAGAAAATCGAAAAGCGCATGCGCCAGATTGTGGCCGGGCAGCACCCTTTCATCAAAAAGGTCATCTCCGCCGAGGAAGCCCGCCAGATTTTCAAAGACCAACCCTACAAGCTGGAACTGATTGAAGGCCTGGAAAAAGGCGGCTTTGATGAGTATGGCAACCCGCTGAACACGAAGCCAGAAATTTCCATCTACCAGCACGACCAGTTCACAGACCTTTGCCGTGGCCCGCATGTCGAAAATACGAAGCAAATTAATCCCAGCGCTTTCAAATTAATGTCAATTGCGGGCGCATACTGGCGCGGCGACGAGAAGAACAAGATGTTGACGCGCATCTACGGCACAGCCTGGGAAAAGCCCGACGACCTGAAAACCTACCTCGCCATGCTGGAAGAAGCCAAGAAGCGAGACCACCGTAAACTGGGCAAAGAACTCGAAATCTTTGTTTTTGATGACGAAGTAGGGCCTGGGTTGCCGCTCTGGATGCCGAATGGCGCAATTCTGATTGAAGAACTTGAAAAACTCGCCAAAGAGATGGAAGAGCAGGCTGGCTACCAACGTGTGCGCACGCCGCACCTGACGAAGGAAGACCTGTTCTTGCGCTCCGGCCACCTGCCTTACTACGCCGAAAGCATGTATCCGCCGATGGAACTGGAAGAAGGCGTGAAATACTATATCAAGCCGATGAACTGCCCAATGCACCACAAGATTTTCGGCGCGCGGCCGCGCTCGTACCGTGAACTGCCCATCCGCCTGGCCGAGTACGGAACGTGCTACCGTTTCGAGAAATCGGGTGAACTCTTTGGGCTGATGCGCGTCCGCTCGATGCAAATGAACGATGCTCATATTTACTGCTCCGAGGAGCAGTTTGAGCAAGAATTTATGGGTGTGATTGACCTGTATAAAAAATATTTTGACTTGTTTGGGATTGGCAAATACGTGATGCGCCTTTCTTTGCACAGCAAGGCGGGGCTGGGAAAGAAGTACGTTGATAACGAGCGGCTGTGGCTGAAGACGGAAGACATGGTGCGGCGCGCCATGCAAAACGGCGGCGTGCCATTTGTAGAAGCGCAAGACGAAGCCGCGTTCTACGGCCCCAAAATTGACGTGCAGATTTGGAGCGCGGTGGGGCGCGAATTTACGCTGGCGACAAACCAGGTAGATTTTGCCGTGCCAGAACGCTTCGACCTGAAATTCGTCAACAAAGACGGGCAGGATGAAATTCCCCTGTGCATTCATCGCGCGCCGCTCAGCACGCATGAGCGCATGGTGGGCTTCCTGATTGAGCATTACGCCGGGGCCTTCCCGGTCTGGCTTGCGCCAGAGCAGGTGCGGGTCATCCCGATTACGGACGCTCAGAACGAGTACGCGGCCCAAATCGCGGCGCAACTCAAAGCAGACGGAGTCCGCGTCAGCGCCGACCTGGGTTCGGAGCGGATGAATGCCAAAATACGCGCAGCGCAGTTGTTCAAAGTGCCATACATGCTAGTCGTGGGCGCGAACGAGGCTGCCGCCGGGGTCGTCTCTCTGCGGATGCGCGACGGGTCACAGGTCAACAATATCCCGCTGGCAGAGTTCCAGGCACGGGTTCGAGACCGAATCTATCGCCGGGCGAGCGAGCTATAGAATCAAAAACCGGAGGGTTTTCGACCCTCCGGTTTTGATTTGTGAATGAGATTAATCGGGTTCACAGAAACTGATGCCCAAATCTTTTGCAGTTTGGATAATATCGCTATCGAGCGGGACGGATTTCATCCGGCCATAGGCTTCATCAATCGGGACGTATTTCACTTTTTGTCCATCGAGGGCGACCATTACGTTGGAGAGTCCATTCTCCAGCGCGCGCACGGCTGCCGCGCCAAAACGCAGGGCAATCACACGGTCGTAGGCGGTTGGCGTGCCGCCGCGCAGCAAGTGCCCAAGTACCACCACGCGGGTCTCTTTGCCGGTCAGGGTGCTGATTTCGGCGGCGACTTTTTCACCGATCCCACCCAGGCGTTCGGCGCGCCCGGCTTCCTTGCCAATCACCGAGGAGGTGCCGCCAACCGGCTTTGCACCTTCGGCTACCACCACAATGGTAAAAAACCGCCCCAATTCTTCGCGTTCCTGGATTTTTTGGGAGACTTTGCGCAGGTCGTAGGGGATTTCGGGGATGAGGATGATGTCGGCAGAGCCAGCAATACCGGCTTCTAAGGCAATCCAACCGGCGTAACGCCCCATGACTTCAACGACCATGACGCGCCCGTGCGATGCGGCCGTGGAGTGCAGGCGGTCAATGCCTTCCGTTGCAAAGGCAACTGCGCTGTCAAAGCCAAAGGTGATATCGGTTTTGTCGAGGTCATTATCAATGGTTTTGGGGACGGCAATCACCCGCAGTCCCTTTTTTGCCAGCACCTGCGCAATTTCGAGCGAGCCGTCGCCGCCTACGGTGATGAGCGCATCTAGCCCGTGCAAGGCAAAGGCGCGAATGATTTCATCGGTGCGGTCTACTTCTTCTTTAGTTCCGTCGGGCATCGTAATTGGGTAGCGCATAGGGTGGTTGCGATTGCTGGTGCCGAGGATGGTGCCGCCCAAGTGGGTAATTCCACGTACGCGGGTGCGGTTCAGTCGAACAATGCCACCTTCAGGGTATTGTTCGGGGCTGAGCAGGCCATGATAGCCGTCACGGATACCGTATACTTCCCAACCGCGTTTTATGCCAGCCAAAACAGCCGCCCGAATAACCGCGTTCAGGCCAGGCGCATCGCCCCCGCCCGTGCTAACGGCGACGCGCTTAATAGGTTTGATGGATGGTGTGGACATGCAAATTCTCCCAGGGAATTTCAAAATTTTCTTTAAGAATTGATGAGTCCACTGCAAAAAGGCCCATCACCACAAAGGACACGAAGTACACAAAGGAATTCCAAAAGGCGGAATGAAGAATATTGAAATTCGGCGCAAGAGAACTTAAAAAAAACGTCGTGACCTTTGTGTCCTTCGTGGTCAGAAAAGGTTTTTTTCAGTGAATTTATTGATTATACCGCGTTCGAGGCTTGAACCTGTTTTCACAATCGCTGAATTGCTAATTTTTTCTCTACCATTTATTTTGGATTTTTTACCGCAAAAAGCGCGAAGAATGCCAAGGTTTAAGGGGCGTCTTTGCGTTCTTTGCAGAAGGTATTCATGGGGTCACGCGGCGGAAAAACAAAAACACGCCCTGACGAGCGTGTTTCTCAGGCGGGAAGGGCGGGATTCGAACCCGCGGCGGAGGTTTAAGCCCCCGCACTCACTTAGCAGGCGAGCCCAATCGGCCTCTCTGGCACCTTCCCAATTTTTGTATGTCGCGGGATAAATTCCGCGTTACGGATGACCCTGGCGGAGGGAGTGGGATTCGAACCCACGTAGGTGTGACCCTAACATGTTTTCAAGACATGCGCCTTAAGCCGCTCGGCCATCCCTCCTTGTGCTTGAACCGCTTTCGCCATTCAAGAGAGAGCGGAGACGATTTTACCATAAGTTGAAAAAAACGAAGAAATTTGTCATGCCCTGCTGCGCGGCGCCTCTGGCGCTGGCCCTTGCCGGGCAGGGGGCGTAAGACAAAGGTTTGGCTTTCGGAACGTTGTTTCAAAACCCCGTCCAAAACCGCGCCGCATCTTGAATCCAGTGAAATGCCATCGCCGATTCGAGTCCGCGGCGGCGGGCGAGCAGCAGCGGCGGCAGCCCCCAGAGCAATGCCAGCGCCGCGCCCATCCCCAACGCCGCCAGCGGCGATTGGAGAAACAGGTCATCGAAGTGGGAATAAGTATGCGCCAGCATCGCCAGCAAGCCCGACAGCCAGACTGCCTTTTCTGGAAGCGAGTTCCGCAACATCAGCCACAACAAGCCCCACAGGGCAAAGCGATAAATGACTTCTTCGACAATCCCTGGCTGAAGCGCGTCCAGCAGGGCGGCAAGCGGAGACTGCCACTGAATGGGTTGTCCCTGTGTGAAGCGCAAAGCGATGACATTGATGACCGCCAGCGGCAAGCCGACTGCCAGCCCCAGCAGGAGTGCGCCGCCGCTTTTTCTCCACTGACAATTGGCTGCCGCAAATGGAACGGGTCCACCCTGACGCATGATTGCCAGCCCGCCCAAAGTCCCCAGAAACGTCAACGACCCGCGCACCCCTGCCTGCCCCGCACTGCTTTTCACCACGCCCAGGAACGGATAAGGCGAGAACAAGGTGGCAAAGAACATCCCCGCGCCGACGGCTGCGCCCAGAAGCAGGGCAGTCAGCCAGTCGCCCCGC
>DAOUBQ010000098.1:0-69113 GCA_034432755.1 Anaerolineales bacterium | reverse complement strand
AACGGATGAAGCGGAGAAACGGAGAAGCGGATTGGACAGCGGAGAAACGGAGAAACGGATTGGACAACGGATGAAGCGGAGAAACGGATTGGGAACGGATGAAGCGGAGAAGCGGACAACCGGACAACCGGACAACCGGACAACCGAATAACCAGATAACCCAATAACCGGATAACAAATTACCAATCACCAATAACTAAGGTGTAACGATGGCTGGACGTGAAGACCTTTTTCATCGCGCAATGAACGACGGGCATTCGGCGGCCTGGGACCAGAACTGGGCGGCGGCAGCGGAAGCATATCAACGCGCTCTGGCAGAATTCCCTGATAATCCCAAAGCATTGAATAGTTATGCCCTGGCGTTATACCAGCAGCAAAAATACGCTGAGGCGCTCAAGATTTACCAGCGCGTGGCGCAGGTTTCACCTGAAGACCCGGTTGCGTTTGAAAAGATTGCCCAGTTGCACGAGCGGCTGGGTAATTTGAAGGATGCCGTGCAGGCGGCAGTTCAGGCGGCAGAGTTGTATCTCAAAGCGCGCGAGGTCGAAAAGTCTGTCGAAAACTGGCTGCGGGTGGTGCAATTAAACCCGGAACACATCGCCGCTCGCTCACGGCTGGCCCTGATTCATGAGAAAACGGGTCAGGCTCGGCAGGCAATTACCGAATATATTGCCCTCGCCAGCATTTTGCAACACAGCGGCAATCCGCAAAAAGCGCTGGAGGTGTTGGAGCATGCGCTGAAACTCGACTCATCTAGTCCGGAAGTGGCTCAGGCGGTGGGGATGGTCAAATCGGGGCGTTTGCTTAATAAGCCGGTGCGCCCGCGTGGTGGCACGGGTCCGCTCCGCATGGCGGCGGTGAAGGAATACGAGCAAAAGGAAACTGTCCGCGAAAGTCCCGACCCAGTCACAGAGGCTTCGCAAAAGGCCCTGACGGTGCTGGCCGAGGTTTTGTTCGACCTTTCGGATGACAGCGCAGAAGCCCAGGCACGGCGCGGTTTGCAATCTATCATGAAAAATACTGGCCACCTCCCCTCCCAACAGGCCGAACAGACCAAAATCCTGTTGCACCTGAGCCAGGCCATTGACGCCCAAACGCGCAACCAGGAAGCAAGCGCGGCAGATGAAATTGAACATGCTATTGAAAGTGGTTTTATTCACCCGGCGGCCTATTTTGACCTGGGCTTTCTGCGCTCACAGACCAATCGCCAGGAAAGCGCGCTGCGGAATCTTCAGCAATGTCTCAAACACAGTGATTACGCCCTGGCAGGCCGCTTGTTGAGCGGCCAAATTTTATATCGGACAAATCGTTATAAAGAAGCGGCCATCGAATATCTCGAAGCCCTAAAAATTGCTGACGCTGAGGTCGTGCCGCCGGAGCAATCGGATACCATTCGCCAATTATATGAGCCGCTTATTGAGATGCTGGCGCAGGATACCGATGCAAAGGCCTTTGTTAAATTATGCGACAATGTTGAGCAAATGCTGATGCGCGTTAACTGGCGGCAGCATCTTACAAAATTGCGCGAGGAAATGTCCAAACAGGCAAGCGGGCAGGCTTTGCCGCTGGCTGAAGTCATCATCCAGGCCCAATCGAGCCAGGTCATTGACGCGATAAACCAGATAAACGAACTGGCACGCGCGAATCACCTGCGCTCGGCGATGGATGACGCTTTCCATGCGTTAATGTATGCCCCAACCTACCTGCCGCTGCACATCTTGATTGGCGACCTGCTCATTCGTGAGGGACGTACCCAAGAGGCCATTGCCAAGTTTACAACAGTGGCAAATGCCTACAGTATTCGCGGCGAAGCGGCGCAGGCCACTAACCTGTTCAAGCGCATTCTCCAGCTCTCTCCAATGGATATGGCCGCTCGCAACCGTCTTATCGAGCAGTTGCTTGCGCGTGGATTAACCGACGAAGCCATCAGCGAGTACATGGATCTGGCCGACATCTACTACCGTCTGGCCGAGCTCGATATGGCGCGCAAAACCTACACCACCGCCCTGCGGATTGCCCAGCAGCCGAATGCCAACCGGGATTGGAGCGTGCGCATTTTGCAGCGCATGGCCGATATCGACATGCAGCGTCTCGACTGGCGGCAGGCCATTCGCGTCTACGAACAAATCCGCACCCTGCGCCCCGATGATGCATCCATCCGGCAGAATCTCATCGAATTGAACCTGCGCCTGGCCCAGCCCCAACAGGCCCAGGCCGAGCTGGATTCGTTCATCTCTTATCTCGAAAGCGCCGGGCATCTCAACGATTCCATCCCGTTCCTGGAAAAATTGCTCGAAGAACACGGTGATGTCATCATGTTGCGCCGCGTCTTGGCCGAACAACTATACCGCGCCGGGCGGCTGACCGACGCGGTTGCGCAATTGGACGCCGTTGGCGACCGCCTGATGGAAGTCGGGGATAAGGAGGGCGTGGCTGAAATCATCCGCCAGATTTTGGCGATGAACCCGCCCAACGCTGAGGACTATCGTGGCTTGCTGGCGCAGTTGTAAATACCTGGGTCTCTTGCGTCTGGCAGTCACAGCAAGCGCTTTTGGCCCGAACCATCGAATGCGCTTTTTTTGCTTAAAGTTGCCAGCCCCGCGATTTTCGCGGGGCTGGCTTTTGAACCCACACCCTGGAGGAGAAGTTGGGGAAGAGATATTATTTGGGGAGCAGGACTGCATCAATCACGTGAATGACGCCGTTAGATGTTTCGATGTCGGTGATGATGACTTGGATGGTATCGTTCAGGAAGACCTTGCCATCCTTGACCGTAATTTCGATGTCTTTACCCAACACGGTGGGAACGCTGGTCAGGTTGACGACATCGGCGGCCAGGACATTGCCAGAAACCACATGATACAGCAAGATGTCGGTAAGAGCCTGTTTGTTTTCGGGCTTGAGCAGATTATCAATCGTCCCGGCGGGCAATTTGGCGAAAGCGTCATCGGTGGGGGCGAAGACGGTGAAGAAACCTTCGCCTTTCAGCGTGTCAACCAGCCCGGCGGCGGTTAAGGCGGCGGCCAGGGTCTTGAAGCGGCCATCGGCAACGGCGGTATCAACAATGTCATTCAGCGGCAGCAGAACCGTGTCAATCACATGAATGACGCCGTTCGATGTCTCAATGTCGGTGATGATGACTTCGGCATTGTTGATGAAAACTTTGCCATCTTTGGCGATGATTTTGATGTTTTTGCCAAGCACGGTTTCGGCATTCTTGAGATTGACGACATCTGCAGCCATAACTTTGCCAGAGACGACGTGGTAGAGCAGGATGTCGGTGAGAGCCTGCTTGTTTTCCGGCTTGAGCAGGTCTTCAACAGTGCCGGCAGGCAGCTTGGCGAAAGCGTCATCGGTCGGCGCGAAGACGGTGAAGGGGCCTTCGCCCTTAAGCGTGTCAATGAGACCAGCAGCAGTGAGCGCAGCAGCCAGCGTGGTGAAGCGGCCATCGGCAACCGCGGTATCGATGAGGTCGGCCTTATCGGCTGGGGGCAAGATGACCGAGTCGATTACATGGATGACGCCATTCGCGGCTTCGATGTCGGTGATGATGACTTTGGCGTCGTTGATGTAAACATTGCCCATATCAACCTTGATAGTGACATCTTTGCCCAGGACGGTGGTTGCGCTGGTCAGATTGACCACATCGGCAGCCATCACTTTACTAGAAACAACATGGTAGAGCAAAATGTCGGTGAGCGCTTGCTTGTTTTCGGGCTTGAGCAATTCGTCGAGGGTGCCAGCCGGCAGTTTGGCGAAAGCGTCATCGGTTGGAGCGAAGACGGTGAAGGGCCCAGCGCCTTTGAGCGTATCAACCAGGCCAGCGGCTTGCACAGCAGCGACAAGGGTGGTGAAGCGGCCATCCGCAACGGCGATGTCAACGATATCCTGTGGGGCTGGTTCAGGCGTGGCGGTGGGGGCTGGCTGGGGAGTTGCCGTTGGCTGAGGCATGGGGGTTGCGGCGGGCGCGCAGGCGGCGACCAGGAATACAGTAACCAACAGTACCGATAAAGCAGTTGTAAAGCGTTTCATTTCTATCTCCTTTTGAATTTTTGTCAATATTTTGTTTATATTTTGCGCTAAAATCTTTGCAAATTATATACACAAATGGGTGCAAAGCAATCCCCTGGGCAAAACATTTACGAAGCTCTTATAAAAATCGGACAAATCTTATCCAATTTTAATTTTGACTCCATTGCCAAAACCAAGAGACACGAAGAGTGCAAAGGATTTGCCCTTGTTTTCCTTGCTCGTGCCTGGGGTCTTCGCAGTTCAAAGTTTTTTGCAGCAGACTTAATCTTTTTAACGTCAGTGCGAGATAAGCGTCCCGAAGGCTGATTTCGACCCTTGAAGTTGCCCCTACAAAGCCTTCGGGACGGTTCAAAAGGCTTATGCCGAGTTCAGGTTTTTTAGAAACGACGGTGTAAAAAAGGCGCTCTGCGTGCTTCCAGACCGTTACTCTGTCTTTGGTGTACAATGGTCGTATGTCTACCAACCCAACCATTCATGCCAATACTGTCATTATCACCTGGCGCGGGGAGGTTGCCCCGCATTTCATCAGCGACCTGCATGGCTGGGAAGAGAATCCACAGCCATTGACGCAGGTCGAAAAAGGAGTTTGGGAGATCGCTTTCGACCTGCCCCCCAACGCCTATCTCGAATATGCGTTTTACGACCCGAACGCCAGGAAACGCTTTTCCGACCCGCTGAATAAAAAGTCTGTTTATAACGGCGTGGGAGGTTACAATCACTATTTCTACATGCCCGAAGTGCGTCCGACGCCCTGGGCGAAACTGCCGCCTGGTGGCCTGCGGGGCAAGATAACCCATCACACTCTTCCGGCGCGCTATGTCACAGCAGGGAAGAAACGGCGTGTTTCGTTGTATCAGCCGCCGATGGACGAATCTGTGCCGTTGCTGGTGGTGTACGACGGGCCAGACTACCTGCGGCGCGGAAAACTGGCGACAATTGTGGATAATCTCATCGCGGCCAGGCGTATCCGCCCGCTGGCGATTGCCTTTTTGCAAAACGGCGGCGCGGCCCGAATGGTCGAGTACGGTCAGGCCGAGCCGACCCTGGCCTTTGTGATGGGACAAGTGATGCCGTTTGCGGCGCGCGAACTGCACCTGCTCGATTACCAAAAACAGCCTGGTGTGCATGGCGTGATGGGCGCCTCGATGGGCGGGTTGATGTCCGTGTTTACCGCGCTCAAGTTGCCCGAGGTATTCGGAAAGGCGATTGGTCAGGCGGGCGCATTCGAACTATGGGGACATGAAACGACGACGATGCAGATGGTACGTCATTTTCCCAAACCGGACGCCAGACTGTGGCTTGATTGTGGAGCGATGGATTTCCTGCTCGCGCCCAATCGAAAGATGGCCGCCCTGCTGGCCGAAAAATGCTACGATTTTACCTACCGCGAGAACGGCGGCGCGCACAATTACACAACCTGGCGCGATGCCTGCGTGGAGGGGCTGGAAACACTCTTTGGTGGTTAAGACAAACGTCCCGAAGGTCATTGAACCTTCGGGACGTTTATTTGCTCAGGCGATGTCAACGCGGTCGGGCAGGGATGATGACTGTAAAGTTGGACCCGGCAAAGGTGATGACGCCTTGCTTTCCGGCCAGGCGGTTGGTAATTGAAGCAGCCACACACAGGGCATTGATGTTTTTGTCGCCCTCTTTGCGTTTGCAATAGACTTTGATGGTCGTCCCGTCAACGTTAAGACTGCCTTTTAATTCCTTGTCCTTGAAGTCGCCAGTCACCTTAAAGTTGAATACCACGCCTTTTTCGTGGTAATAGCCTACGCTGACCAGGGTGACGCTCTTTTTCTCTGGGCCAACGGGGTTTGCCGCCACCCCGAACAAGGTCGCCAGAATGGCAATAACCGAGAGGATGATGAGAAGTTGTTTGTACATGTGGTTTGCTCCTTGAAACTTTGAAATGTCGGGTGTATTATATGCCCTTACTATTTCAAACGCTCGGCCACCAATTCGGCCACATCTTTGACCTGCATGGTTTCGCCATCGGCTTTGCTGGCGTCGGTCATCATTGTCAGGCAGAAGGGGCAGCCTACCGCCACTGTGGCAGCGCCGGTGGCCTTGGCCTGGGCAAAGCGTGTTTGGTTGACTTTGGCGCTACCGGGTTCTTCTTCTTTCCACATTTGCGCGCCGCCCGCGCCGCAGCAAAAGGCTTTGGCCTCGTTGCGCGGCATCTCGATGGTTTGCGCGTTGGCCTGTTTCAGGATTTCGCGCGGGGCTTCGTAAATACCGTTGTGCCGCCCAAGATAGCATGGGTCGTGATAGGTGATTTTCGGTTGCTGATTTTCGATTGAAGATTGCGGTTCGAGGGCGAGTTTGCCTGCGCCAACCAGTTCGTTGATAAGTTGGGTGTGGTGAATGACTTGGTAATTCCCGCCAAAGGCCGGGTATTCGTTCTTGAGGGTGTGCAGGCAGTGTGGGCAGGTGGTCACAATCCGCTTGGGGGCGATTTCGTTGAGGATTTCTACATTGGCCAAAGCCAGCCCAAAGAAAATATCCTCGCGCCCAGCGCGGCGGGCTGAATCGCCGGTGCAGGATTCGTTTTTCCCTAAAACCGCGTAATTGACGCCAGCCGCATTCAAAATTTTGACGAAGGCATGCGCGGTTTTCTGGGCGCGTGCGTCGGTGGCCGGGGCGCAGCCCACCCACCACAAAATCTCTGGCTCTGGGTTCTGCTCGATGGTGGGTACGTTTAGCCCAGCTGCCCACTTCATGCGGTCGGCCTGCGGCACATTCCAGGGGTTCATGTTACGCTCCATGCCCCTGAAGGCGGTCTCCAATTGTTTGGGGAAGGCGCTTTCCATCATTGCCAGGTTGCGGCGGATGTCGAGAATATCGCGCATCGGTTCGTTGCCGACCGGGCAGATATCGACACATGCGCCGCACGAGGTGCAGGCCCAAACTGCTTCTTCGGGAATCAGGTCAAGCAGGGGCGTATCGGTCCCGCCGCCGACGTTGAAGGTGTAGCGTTTGTTAATTTCGAGCGCCGCTGGGCTGAGCACTTTGCCAGTGTTATAGGCTGGGCAAACTTCCTGGCAGCGGAAGCACATGATACAGGAATACGCATCCACAATCTGTTCATAGCCTAAATCGCTGATTTTCGCTGCGCCAAACTGTTCGATGCTTTGGTCGTCGAGATTGATATAGCCCAATTCGCCAATGGATTTGCGTTTGGGTTTGAGCGCGAAATTAATCGGCGCGAAGAACAGATGCAAGTGTTTGCTATAGGGGAAGTAAGGCA
Organism: Anaerolineales bacterium; assembly: GCA_034432755.1. Classification (GTDB taxonomy): domain Bacteria; phylum Chloroflexota; class Anaerolineae; order Anaerolineales; family Villigracilaceae; genus UBA5195. The sequence goes on along the minus strand of DAOUBQ010000098.1, from coordinate 61,831 downwards.
GGAAGGCGACCACCGCGCCAAGCGAAAGCCAGAACATGATATGTTCTCCCGCCAGGAGCGCAGTCGGATTCGCATTTGCCCACAGCCTGGAGACTGCTGTGATGAACGGTTGCCAGGGGTCAGGCTCATGCAGCGCTACATAGAAGGATTCGCTCAACAGGCGGGCAGAGTTATGCAAGAAGATGAACCCTGCCACGATAGCGGAATCACGCAGGATGCCAAACCTTGCCCTGGGGTGGAGCAACGTTGATTGGCGCGTGGTGAGAGACTCAGGGCGAAAAATGAAGCGGCGCGCGGCCATCCCGATAATGCCGATCAGGATTGCCACGTTGGCAATATCGGCCAGCAGGCGGTATCCATCGCCGAAAATGCCGGTGCTTTCGAGCATTCGCCAGCCGGTATAGCCGTAAATCAAATCGGCCAGGTTGATGAGCAGGAAGGCCAGGAAGCCCCAGCCGATGAGACCATGCAAGAGCGAGGGTAAAAATCGGAACCGGAAGACCGGCTGGAAGGTTAGGAATTTGAAAATCGCCTGGGCGGCTTGTCCAGCGACCAGTTTCCAATCTGGCTTGCCCTGGCCGCTTGCGATATTCTTAATAATGCGCCTGGCGCCTTGCCCGGTGAAATAGAGCGAAACCAGCACTGCAACGGCAAAGAGTATTTTTTCGGCGAGCGTCAGCATATCCTATCCTTTCTATCGGCGTTACTCCGCCACAGTGGAATGATTTCCGCGTTATGGGGAGTGGAAAAAAGAACGCGGTCATTTCCTGACGGTCAGGAGAATGGCCGCATTTTCCTCGTATTTTGCGACGAGCATGAAAATTGACAATTTCATGCTGTAAGTTTAGCATAACTTTTCAAGCGGGAGTTACATTTGCCAGGCTGTAAAGCAATTCAGTCGCCAGGGTTTCACGGTTTTGTTGCACGAAATCCCAAAAGTAGGTTTCTACCTGTGTATATGTCTCCGCTTTGCGGCGAACCAGGTAAATTTTCTGGGTCAGGTTGAAGCCTTCCACCGAAATCTTCTTCACACGGCCCAGTGCCAGGCTGCGTGCAGCCATCACTTCGGAGATGAAGGTGATTCCGATGCCTTTTTCAACCGCCATTTCGACCGCTTCGGCATCTCCCATCTCGGTGATAACGTTCAGATTTTCTGGTTCGATGCCGTGTTGCCGTAGTTGGTCAAACAATACCTGGTGAGTTCCCGAACTATTTTCGTGGCTGATGAAGGGCTGCTCCAACACCTCCTGCGGGCTAACCTGTTCGCGGTTGGCCCAGGGATGGTTGGCAGGCACAATCATAACCACCCGGTCTTCAAGCAACAGCTGGCTTTCGATTTCGCGGTGTTCAGTTTTGCGGCCTACGATGCCCAGGTCGAAGGCCTGGTTTAGTACGCCTTCGATGACTTGCGCCCGGTCGGTTGGGGTGATGCGCGTGCGCACATGCGGGTATTTGCCCTGAAAGGAGGCCAGCAAGTTGGGAACGAAATAACGCCCGCAGGTGGTGGCGCAGCCAATTGAGAGAGTGCCTGAAATTTCTCCTTTGGCGTTGATCAGCGCATCTTCCAGGATGCGCGTCGAATTGAGAACCCCGCGTGCGATGGGAAGGATGGTTTTGCCGATTTCGCTCAACTGCACCGAGCGCCCATGCCGAATAAATAACTCCACGCCATAGGCGCGTTCGATGGATTGGACATTCTGGCTGACCGCGGATTGGGAAAGGTTCAATCGTTGTGCTGCCCGGCTGAAGTTTAACTCTTCTGCGGCGGCCACAAAGACACGCAATTCAGACAGGTTAATCATGCTTTTTACCTTTCCATGAACTCGGGCTTGGAATTACAGACGAAATCAACTCTTGAGTTCACTGCAAAAAGATCCATCACCACAAAGGACACAAAGGAATTCCGAACGACGGAATTAACAGTCTTGAAATCGGGCGCAAGACAACTTAAAAAATTTCGTGTTCTTTGTGTCTTTCGTGGCAAGAAAAGGTTTTTTCAGTCAAATCAACTCTTGATGATTAACTTGAGTTTAGAGTCCGTTTGCAGTCAAAACCTTTTGGACACGGATTACATAACGGTCTGCCCATCTTGGGGAAGCAGTTACGAAGGCCCCCCTTGCGTGGCGGTGGGATTCGAAATTACCGTTTCCAGCCGATTTCTTCGACTGCCATGAAAATATCAGTATCGGAGATGATACCTAACAGCACACCGTTCTCTTCGATGGGCAGGTGGTGGAATTTGTGTTTTTGCATCACTTGCGAGGCTTCTTTGAGGGTCCAGCCGGGCTGACCCGTGATAACCGGTGCGCTCATCACATCACGAACTTTGACCTCGGCAGGGTTGGCTTCGGCGGCGACGATTTTGCCGCTGATGTCGGTGGTGGTCAGGATGCCGTAGCCGCCTTCTTCGTTTGTCAAATCCACAATCAGGCTGTGAATTCGGCGGCGGCGCATGAGGGTCATGGCATACGAGACGCTCGAATCGGGGTCAATGACGACGACTGGGCTTTGCATCCAATCACGAACAAATGTAGGCATGGGTTCCTCCTGTTTATTGGGTTGGGCAATTATATACAACCGGAAACTATTTCACTGAAGAAGAATCGTTCCAGGACCTCCATCGCTCAAAACGGTCAGCAAGCAGGATTCCGAGCAGGCCGCAAGCCAGGTCAAGCGGGCTGGGGGTGCGCAGCGGGAAGAAGAACTGGCTGATTTCCTCGGCCAGCGCTAATGCAACCGCCCCCAGTGAGGAAATGGCAAGCGAAAAGTCGCCCATTTGCAGGCGGTGGGGGAAAGCGCGTGTCAGCAGGTAGGCCAAGATTCCGTACAGCAGGAAGTGTCCGGCCAGGTCACCGCTGGGGAAGCGGTAGATGGCGCGGATGAAGGGAGGAATCATTCCCCAGTCGGCGGCCAGGGTGACGAGGAAAACGAAAACGAGGAAGAGGGTGGCGGCGAGCTTTTTCATTTCACAATCACAAACAGCGCATCCATTGTCAACAGTGAACCATCGGCAGCGGACAGGTCCGAAAGAGTGATGCGCACCGGGCCGCTGTAGCCGGATGCGCCAAAGTTGAGCGGCAGATCGAATGTGCCGGGCGTGCCTATCTCTGGGGCATTGACCATCAGCGGGCCGCTCGTAAACGGCTCATTCATGCCGGGGATGTAAACCTCGTAGACCAGGTTGTTCTCAAAGGGCGCGATGCTGATTCTGCCGCGCAGGGTGAAGACTTTATCCACTTCCGCGCCGTTGAGCGGCGTTTCGATGTTGATGATACGTTCTGCACCGGTTGGGGTCTGGCTGGAGAAACTCGCCAGGGCCAGGGTGTTCTCCCACAGGCGCAACACCTGACGAGTGGGAAAGTTGGGGCAGCAGCCAGGGTCTTCGAAACCATGAATGACGGCGTTGAGGTAAATTTCCCCATTGTAGATGGCAAAGGCATTGACCAGTGCGCGGTCATCCACGAAGTGCGAGGCGGCATAGACCGGCCTGCCATCCCGGTTGAGGAAAACCGCCACCGAGACGAATTGGCCCGTCCCGCCGTAGTTTTCGACGATGACGGCGGCGGCATCGCCTGCCCCATCACTATTCAGGTCGCCTAAAGCAATCGAGTCGGTCATCACGATGGAAACGTATCCTGGCTGGGCGGGGTCGCTGCCTTGCAGGAAGACCCCGGCTTCAAATTGCACGTCATGCACAACGCCGTCTGTGCCAGGCAAGTTGAAACGTCCGTTTTTCAATTGTTCCACGGTCAATGCGGGGGTATTTACAAAGGGGGTGGGCGTCGCCGGAGGCAGAACAACCACTGGGGTGAAGGTCGGCTGCAAGAGATTGGGGGTGGCTGAAGCGGCCAGGTTGGGAATAGGCGTTGCCAGGGGGGGCGGGTCGAAGGCATCAATCGAGATGCGGCAAGCCATCATTGCCAGGGAGAGGAATACGACTAAAATTGCTTGTCTTTTCATTCGTTTGCGGTCCTTTTGGGATGCGTTGTTTGATACTTGTTATTGGGTAATCGAACAACGAACCTAGGGTATCACCACCGTCCAGGTTCCGCCTGCGTCGTTGGTGCGGTACAAGCGGACGCGAGAGCGGTCGTCTACGGTAATCAGCCAGCCGTTGCGCGGGTCAATGAAGTTCAGGCAGGTGGCAACTTCGCGCGCCGAGAACGACACTGGCTGCGCGGTCCAGGTCTGCGCACCGTCGGTGGTGTAAAACAGTGAGCGCCCAGCCCAGGCCCAGCCGGTACTTTCATTGGCAAATTCATAGGCCGAACCACGCGGAGTTGAACCGCGCGGAGCCCAGTTTGCGCCGCTGTCTTCGGTGAAGTAAAACACGCGGATTTGCTTCTCGCCCATCAAAAAATCAACCGGCAGGAAACCTTTCCCATCTTGGAAGAAGATGGGAGGCAGAGTCTCGGCCATATAGTTTTGAAGCCCTTCGGGCAGGGGCAGGGCAACCCGCTGCCAGGAGCGGCCTGCATCTCCGGTGCGGAAGAGATAAATCGAATTTTCGACCGGTTCCGAGCCGGTGATGTACCCCACGCTGGGGTTGATGAACACGGCCCCGTTTTTGATTCCTGCAAAAGGCAGGCCTTCGATTTCCGTAGGGCGGTCGTGCGCGAAGGTGCGCAGCCAGTTAACCCGGTCGAGGGACTGATAGACAGCCACCGGCATCGAACCGGCAGCCCCGCCCAGCGTCTGGAAGATGAACCCCTCCTGGTTGGTATTGGGCAGGAATTGTATCGAGCCGCTCGACATCGGCACGGGAATGCTCTGCCAGGTCTGACCGCCATCGTTGGTGTAGTTGAGTGTTCCGCTGTTGCTGCCATCGGGCGATGCGACCAGGATGAACGCTTCGCGCTCACTCTGAAAAAACGCCCCGTTATAGCCGCTAAATTCCCCGCCCGGCACAGGCACGCTGGCCCAGCTAAAACCGCCGTCGTTGGTTGCCAGCAGCTGGTTTTCCATGATGCCCCAACCGCGCATGGGCGTAAACATGTGAATTGAGAGCAGCGGCGGGCCATTCTGGGCGTTGAGCGGCGGGGTCGGCGTGATGGTGGGGGTCAGCGTGGCAGTTGGGGTGGGCGGCGGCGGGGTGACGGAGGGCGTCCAGGTCGGCAGGTCGGGCGGCGGAGGTGGGGTGACCATGCCAGCACCACAGGCTGCCAGCAGGATGCCCGCCAAAAGAATCAGGGAAATTGAAATGGCTTTTCGCATGGTTTTCTCCAAATTTGGAGTTAAAACTCTCCAGACTGTGGTTCAACGACCGAAGTCGTTAGACTCCGTCCTATAATAACTCCACAATGGTCGCTTCGCCCTGGCCGACTCCCACGCACAGAGTTGCCAGGCCATACTGCGCACCGCGCCGCCGCATTTCGTAGAGCAGGGTGGTGAGGATGCGCGCGCCCGAACAGCCGAGCGGATGCCCAAGCGCAATTGCTCCGCCGTTAACGTTGACGATGGCCTCGTCCAGCCCCAGGTCTTCGAGGACGGCCAGTGATTGCACTGCAAAGGCCTCGTTTAACTCGACCAGGCTGAGGTCTGCCACCCTTAAACCGGCGCGCTGCAAGGCCTTGCGGGTTGCCGGGACCGGGCCAACGCCCATGATGCGCGGCTCTACACCAGCGGCGGCGGCAGAGACGAAGCGCGCCATCGGTTTCAGCCCCAGCGCGGCGGCTTTTTGGGCGCTCATTAAAAGCAGGGCTGCCGCGCCATCGTTTAATCCAGACGAATTTCCTGCAGTAACGGTTCCGCCTTCCTTTTTGAAGGCGGGTTTGAGTTTGGCGAGGCTTTCCAGGGTGGTATCGCGGCGCGGACGCTCGTCGGTTGTGACCGGGATGGGGTCGCCCTTGCGCTGCGGCACGGGGACGGGCAGGATTTCTTCGCCAAACTTCCCGCTATCGATGGCGGCAATCGCGCGCTGGTGTGATTGGACGGCAAAGGCGTCTTGTTTTTCGCGGGTCAGGTGCGGGCGCAGAGTGGCGATGTTTTCGGCGGTTTCGCCCATCGAGTCGATACCATACATTTCTTTCATTTTGGGGTTTGGGTAGCGCCAGCCGAGGGCGGTGTCGTAGGCGGTCAGGTTGCCGAAGCTGAAGGCTTCTTCGGCTTTGGGCAGCGAGTAGGGCGCGCGTGACATCGATTCTACGCCGCCTGCGATGCAAATCTCCCCATCTCCGGCGCGGATGGCGCGCGCCGCCAGGTTGACCGCCGCCAGCCCCGAGGCGCACAATCGGTTGACGGTGACGCCTGGCACGCTGGCCGGAAACCCGGCCAAAAGCAGCGACATGCGTGCCACGTTGCGGTTATCTTCCCCGGCCTGGTTGGCACAGCCCAGATAGACTTCCTCAACCAGCGCTGGGTCGAGATGGTTTCGTTCGACAATGGCCTTTAATACCAGAGCAGCCAGGTCGTCGGGGCGCACTTTTGCCAGCGCGCCTCCCAGCGCGCCGATGGGCGTGCGAATGGCATCTACAATCACAACGTCTGTCATGGCAACTCCTTGGGCTGTGTTTGCTTGCGGAATGAACTCCGCGCTACAGAAATTGTACCACCCACCGGGGCAAGGTGATTGCGCCATCTCTTGAGCGCAAGCAAAAGTCTGAAAAAACGGTTGGGGCGGCAGTTCAACTGCCGCCCCAACCCCCACTACCGCTCCAGGCCGGTTCAAACCTGGTTCAGAAACGCAATGGCTGGTTCGAGGTCGTAAAACAGGGCCACGTCCACGCCTTCCTGCTTGAGCATGGCTTCGATAAAGTCGTGCGAGTGGTCATACGGGCTGACCAGCATGGCAATTCGCGCGGCAAGGTTGATTCCGGGGTTGCGCATGTCTTGACTGACGAAGGTGTAGTTGCGCATGACGGTATCGGTGTTGCGGCCATCGGAAAAATCGAGCAGAAAACGGTCAATGCCCATTTCCGCGCCCATCTTATGGGCTTCCAGATGCCAGGCCAGCGCCTGCTGACGGCCAAATTGACCGACCACTTTGAGAATGATGTATTTACCGTTATCGGAAGGAGCAACCGAGTATTCCATCAGGCCTCCGAAAAGATGAAAAGTGGCTTAATAACCGATTGGAATTATAACGTATTGCCAGGCAATCGTTTTGGGATGAACTACCACCACAGCCCATGCAGGCCGGACTAATGATGATGGTGATGCCCCTCGCCCTCCGGGCCGAGCAGGGCGCGCCAGTCTTCGGGGATACGGTGGCAGTGGAGGGCTATCAGTGCGGCGATGCTCGTCGTCAGCGGCACGGCGGCTACCAGCCCCAGCGAACCGACCAGGGTGCGCACAATCTCCTCGGTCACGAACTCGACGTTGATGAAGTAGCCGTAATTCCCACTCCCCAGTGTGAACAGCAGCAAGAGCGGCAGCGAAGTTCCGGCATAGGCCAACACCAGGGTATTGACGGTGGCGGCCACGTGGTCCTGCCCAATACGCATGGCGCTTTGGAATAGGGCGCGGAAGCCCAGGCGCGGGTCGGTGTGGAGCAGCTCGAACACCGCCGCCGATTGGGTCGTCACCAGGTCATCCAGCACGCCCAACGCGCCGATGATGATTCCGCCCAACAAGAGGCCGCGCAGGTTGATTGTTACACTCGACATCTGGGTCAAAAACAGCGATTCTTCGCTGCCTGCACCGCTCAGGCGCGCCACCTGCACAAAAATCATGGCCAGCGTGCCGGTGATGACCAGCACGAGAATCATGCTTAATACCGAAGCGTGCGTTTTCCAGGTCCAACCGTAGGTCAGATAGAGCGATGCGCCCAACAGGATGCCAGAGCCAATCAGGCTGACCTGCAGCGGGTCTTCCCCGGCCAGGATGTGCGGAATGATATAGTAAATAATCATGAACAGACTGAAAGCCAATGCCATCAGGCTGCGCATGCCCTTCCAGCGGCTCATTAAGATGACGGCGGTGACGAAAATCGCCAGCAGGAGCAGCAGGGCTTTTTCGCGCACGAAATCAACGAAGAAGGCCTCCACTACGCCATCGGGGCGTTTGCCTATCAGGACGAAGATGTCATCGTTGGGGTGCAAGATTTGTCCTTGGGGCAGAATGCGGTACTTGCCGTAGTCAATCTCCATTGAAATGCCGCTATATTCGCCTTCCAAAATTTCGACGCGCGCCCGTTGGTAGGTCTGTGCCGTGCCGCCCAGGTCAATTGGCCCCGATTCGAGAATCTCGGTCACGCGGGCGCGGTAGGTTTGTGAGCCAAGCGAGGAGTTGATATTGCTGACATAGGGTTTTTGGAAGAAATACGGCACGCCCCACACCAGGAACGCGCCGAAAGCCAGAACCGCCAGGAAACTGGCAATGATGAAAGGCGTTGTGAGTTTTTTCATTCGTATTTGAAGCTCGCGATTCGTGTGATTGGTTAAATGAGCAGATTGGTACTATTCACATTTCACCCCACCGGCTCATCGCCCTCGTACCTGGATGATTTTATTCGCCTGGAAGCGGGCCGACGCTGGCGGGAACGGAAGGAGCGCAGTAATATGTTGGTTTCTCGGGTGTGATTGGCGAGGTCGGCAAAGACCAGCAACAACTGTCCCAGTGTAGCCACCATCATGCCGGACAGGAACAGCGATAAGCCGAGCAGCGAGGTCAGAAAGGTCAGGAGGCGTGCATCTTCCAGCCGCCAGATGGAATTGCTTGCAGAAAGACTCTCGTTGATGCTCACGCGTAAGGTATCTGGCCAGAAAAAGCCATAAATTGTGCCTGCCAGCCCGGCCAGCATTAGGAAAATCCCGAAGAGTATCAGCACATAGCCGGTGTAGCGGACAAAGAAGTACATAGCGCCTCCTCGAAATCGGTTCATTGCCCTATCTTAACACGATTATGCAAAAAGATGACAGTCATCCAGCGGATGACTGTCATCTTTGGTTACTGATTACTGAACACTGATTATTGGTTACTGTCGTATCCTTCCGGCAGCCAGCAGCATAACACCAGTTCCCTTGCGGCTTTGACCTCGTCCATGCGCCCGAAGGGGGTGGTGTGCGGGGCGGTTTTGACCAGTTCGGGGTTTTCGCGTGCTTCCTCGGCAATTTTAATCAGCGCCTCGGCGAAGGCGTCGAGGGTGTCTTTGTTCTCGGTTTCGGTTGGCTCAATCATCAGGGCTTCGCGCACAATGAGTGGGAAGTAGTTGGTCGGCGGGTGGAAGTTGTAATCCATCAGGCGCTTCGAGATGTCGAGCGCGCGCACCTCCGTGCCTTCCACGCGGCCTTCCATGACGAACTCGTGCATACAGATTCGGTCGAAGGGGATTTTGAAGGTTTGGCGCAGGCGCGCCGCCAGGTAGTTGGCATTCAGCACGGCATATTGTGAAACATCCTTCAGCCCATCCGCGCCGTGCATGGCAATGTAGGTGTAAGCGCGCACCAGGCCGCCGCCGAAGTGTCCGTGGAAGGCTTTCATGCGCCCGATGGAGTGCTTGGGTGTGATGAATCCGTAGAGGGGTGGGTTTTCACCGTCGGCTTCTTCGATAACTCCAACCAGCGGGGCAGGCAAGAAATCGGCCAGCCGTTCGCTGACGCCCACCGGGCCAGAGCCGGGTCCGCCGCCGCCGTGCGGCACGGCGAAGGTCTTGTGCAGGTTGAAGTGCATCACGTCGAATCCCAAATCGCCGGGGCGGACGATTCCGAGCAGGGCGTTCAGGTTGGCGCCATCGCCATACATCAGGCCGCCGCAATCGCGCACCAGTTTGATGACTTCCTCGATGTGTTCATCGAACAGGCCGAGCGTGTTGGGGTTGGTGAGCATCATGCCGACGACGGTGTCATCACATTCGGCCTTGAGCGCTTCTAAATCTACGTTGCCGCGCGAATCAGAGGGGATGACCTTGACCGTCATGCCTAACATGCCCGCCGAGGCGGGATTGGTTCCATGCGCTGCATCGGGAATCAGCATTTTGACGCGCTTTTCGTCGCCGCGCGCTTTGTGGTAGGCGCGCATCATCAAGACGCCGGTAAATTCACCGTGCGCGCCAGCGGCAGGCTGGAGTGTGACTGCCGCAAAGCCGCTGATTTCCTTTAGCCATTCTTGCAACTGATACATCAAAAGCAGGTTGCCCTGCACGGTTTCGATGGGTTGGAGCGGGTGGGTGTGCAGGAAACCCGGCAGGCGGCAGGTATCTTCGTTGATTTTTGGGTTGTACTTCATTGTACACGAGCCAAGCGGGTAAAAACCGGCATCAACGCTGTAGTTGTAGCGTGAAAGCGCCATGTAGTGGCGCACTACATCCACTTCGGCCAGTTCGGGCAGGGGCAGGTCGTCGCGCAGCAGGCTTGCATCGGGCAGGTCGAAGCGTGGCACGTCGGGCTGGGGGAAGGTGACGCCGGTGCGCCCTGGCGAGGACAGTTCAAAGATGGTGGGTTCTGCCTTAAGTGTAGTCGAAAGGTCGCTCATGATAGCACCTCCTTGACCACCTCAACCAGTGTGTCAATTTCTTCCCGGGTGTTCATTTCGGTTACGGCAATCAGGGCATGGTCTTGGAGCGAGGGGTAATCCTGTCCCAAGTCGTACCCGCCGATGATTCCATGTTCGAGCAGGTGTTCGTTGATTTCAGCGACCGGCTTGGGGAAGCAGACTGCGAACTCGTGGAAAAAGGGTTGCGGGAAGCACAATCCCACGCCTGGAATCTTGCTCAATTCTTCGGCGGCATAGTGCGCCTTTTGGTAGCACAGGTTTGCCACTTGCTTGAGGCCGGTTTTACCAACGACGGAAAGATAGACGGCGGAGGCCAGCGCCAGCAGCCCCTGGTTGGTGCAGATGTTGGAGGTGGCCTTCTCGCGCTTGATGTGCTGCTCGCGGGCAGTGAGAGTCAATACATAGCCGCGCTGCCCGCGTGAATCACTCGTCTCGCCCACCAGGCGTCCCGCCATTTTGTGGACGTATTGCTTGCGGGTGGTAAAAAAGCCCAGCGAGGGGCCGCCAAACCACATGGGCAAGCCAAGTGGCTGCCCTTCGCCCACAACGATATCGGCGCCCATGGCGCCAGGGGTTTTGAAGAGTGCCAGGGCGGTGGGGTTTGCCACCACGCAGACCAGCGCGCCCTGGGCATGGGCGGTTTCTATCAGGCGGGTGTAGTCGAAAATGCGCCCAAAGAAATCGGGGTATTGGACGATGACCAGGGCAGTTTCTTGGTCTATCAATGGGGTAAGGGCTTCGGGCGCGGTTTGCAAATTGGCCGCTGGGTCATCTCCGACCAGGGTGAGTTCCATCCCCTGGGTGTAGGTGCGGATGGTCTCTCGGTATTGCGGGTGGACGGTGGGCGAAATGACTACCTTGCGGCGTTTGCCGCGAAAGTTGGCGAAAGCTAGGTTGACTGCTTCAGCTGCGGCGGTTGCACCGTCGTAGTGGCTGGCGTTGGAAAGTTCCATGCCGGTGAGAGCGGTCATCAGGGATTGGTATTCGAAGATGGCTTGCAGCGTGCCTTGCGAGATTTCAGGCTGATAGGGGGTGTAGGCGGTGTAAAACTCGCCGCGCCGCAGGATATGGTCAACCACGGAGGGGACATAGTGGTTGTACATGCCTGCGCCGAGGAAAGAGATCAGGTCGCCGCGCACGTTTTCGTTGCTGGCGGCTATTTCGGCCAGCAGGCTGGCGGCTTCCATTTCGGTCAGGGCTGGGGGCAGGTTGAGTTTGGGGAAGCGATATTTGGCAGGCACAGCTTCAAAGAGCGCATCCAGGCTCTCCACGCCGATTTTTTCCAGCATCGCATCCCGTTCTTGGGGGGAAATGGGGATATAGGTCATAATCAGTTCCAGTTATCAGCCATCAGTGATTGTAAAACTGGTCACTCATCACTGTTCACTGATAACTAATGGCTCCGTTCTGCGCAATGCTTTTCATAGGCCGCTGCGTCTAGCAAATTTGCGCCGTCGCCGCCTTCGATTTGGATGAACCATGAGCCGTAGGGGTCGCTGTTGATGGTTTCGGGGCTGTTGGTCAGGTCTTCGTTGATGGCTATGATTTTGCCTGAGACTGGGGAGAGCACTTCGGATGCCGCTTTGACCGATTCGACTGAGGCAACCTGGCTGCCGGCCTGCACTTCGTCGCCTGCGCTGACGGTGATTTCCATAAAGACGATATCCGAGAGTTGTTCTTGGGCGTAGTCGCTAATGCCGACTTTACCGGTCGCCGGGTCGAACCATTCATCGGTTTTGGCATATTTGAGGGTGGAGGGGGTGTTAGACATGGGTTTTGCTCCTTTGGATGGGAATGAAAAAGGGCGCACGAAATAAGTTGTGCGCCCTCTGTAATCAGACCTGAGAGATTCACGCAGACCATTGGTTGAGTGACAGGTGGTATTCCTGTGTATTGAGACCAACAGCCAGACGTTTGCCCCGTCGGTAGCCGCATGTGTGCGGCGTTTTCCAGAGTGTTTCAGCGCAGAGTCCTTTTGCCTGAGAGTTTCACCCGCTCTGGCCAGAAACGGGCTTGCACCTTCGGCGCCGCCGGGCTGTTTTGGGTTTTGATTCGGTTTGCCCGGCGGTCTCTTCCCTGCAACTGTTTGGTTTTCAGGCTCATTCTATGGGCAAGGAATACAAAAGTCAAGGGCCAAATTGCAGCGATTCCAAATCTGAAATCGCCAATTTGTAACAGGATGGAAGGATAAAAGGATGTTTTCTGTGTAGATTATCCTGGAACCTCAGCCATTTCCTATTCAAAGTTTCTGGCGCTGTCAGACGTCAGGGTTCATGTTTTGTCAAACTGTCCACGAATTTCTGCGAATGAACGAATGCGCAAACGAAAATTCGAGCATTCCTCACCTGTTCATGGCTGGTTGGCGGCTCAAGGCGTCTGAATTTGAAGTTTGCGAATGCCAGACTTGGAATTGCTGGTCAAATTGAATCCATTAGGTAGTTTTTAGATTCGGCTTGCTGCCGCTGGTGGCTTTTGTGATAGACTTGCCAAAATTTTTTTGAGAAGTGGAGTTTTACCATGCTGTATCGTGGATTGCTGGATAAATATGGTGCGTTGTTGGACCTGCCCGCCCACACCCGCCCTGTGACCTTGTTGGAGGGCAACACGCCTTTAATTCTGGCTGAAAACTTGTCTTATCAACTGGGAGGCGGGTTTGAGTTATACATCAAGTATGAAGGTCTTAACCCCACTGGCTCGTTCAAAGACCGGGGGATGACCGCCGCGATTAGCGAGGCTGCTGGGCGCGGGGTGAAAACCGTCATTTGCGCCAGCACGGGCAATACGGCTGCTTCTGCCGCTGCGTATGCCTCGCGGGCCAGGATGAAATCCATTGTGCTGATTCCGCAGGGCAAGGTGGCCGCTGGGAAGCTGGCTGGGGCCATTGCCTATGGTGCGCAGGTTGTTCAAATTGAAGGGTCTTTTGATGACGCGCTCTCGATGGTGGTGGAAATCTCGAACAAGCATCCCATTTCGCTGGTCAATTCCATCAATCCGTATCGCATTGAGGGCCAAAAAACTTCGGCCTTCGAGATTTGCGACGCACTCGGCCACGCCCCTGACTGGTTGTGTCTGCCGGTGGGCAACGCGGGCAATATCACCGCCTATTGGGCTGGGTTCAAGCAGTATAACAACATCAAGTGGACGGGGTTGCCCCATATTCTGGGCGTTCAGGCCGAAGGCGCAGCCCCGCTCGTGTTGGGACATCCGGTGGAAAAGCCCGAAACGGTGGCGACGGCGATTCGCATCGGCAAACCGGCGCGGGGCGAGCAGGCGTTGGATGCGGCGGATGAATCGGATGGCCGCATTATCGCTGTTAGCGACGAGGAAATCCTCCACATGCAGAAGACGCTCGCCAAACTCGAAGGCATCTGGGTCGAACCGGCCTCGGCTGCCGGGCTGGCCGGGCTGGCGCACGAAATTGCCGCCGGAAAATTTTCTCCTAACGGCAAGCGGATTGTGGCGATTTGTACCGGGCATGGCCTGAAAGACCCGGAGATTGTCACAAAGGGGATGGAAAAGCCGATTATCGTTCCGCCGCGCCTCGACGCGCTCGAAGAGGTGATTGTGGGAGCGGGATAAACAACCCCAGCATGATGACCAGGCTGACGAGTGACACTGCGTTGGCAGCTTTTTGCGCGGCGGGAATGTTCCAATCGGGCTGACGGCGGGCGAGGAAGTCTTCGAGCTGTGCCTGCTGGTCGGCGGGAATGCGTTCCCAAGGGGAGAGGTTGTTGACTTCGGGGTAAACTAACCCGGCCGGATGGGTCATGTTGAAGTGACCATCCCTGATTTCCTGTGCCAGGCCAATTTGGACGGTGGACTGGAAAGTCCCCAGGTTGTAGCCAAACAGGACTTCGTAAGGCCGCAGGTTGCTGGCACGGTCTGTGAAGGTGCGCTGGTCGTTGATGTCATCAATACGGTTGATGGGGAAGGTTTCGCCCTGTTCGATTTTTTGGTATACCTCTTGCAGGCTGCGAATGTCGAAGGTGCGCTGCTGTAAACGGTCAAGTGGAATCAGAAGGTAGGCGCCCAGCGAGAGCAGGGTGAGGAGGTGGAAGGGCAGAAACAGGGCCAGGGCGCGCGATTCTTTCAGGGAGCGGGTCCAAATCTGCAGGGTGTACGCGGCAAACAGGGCAAAGGGGAAGATGAAGGCCGAGCCAAAGCGCGGGTTGATGTGTAGGGCGCGCAGGAAGGGCAGGTTGCGCAGTGTGGGGTAGAGGTATCCGCGCGCGAAGGTAAATTCCAGGGCCAGGTAAACGGCCAGGGCCAGCAGTGTCAGGGCGAGGAGACGCCCTTTTAACGGTGAGATAGCGAGGCGTTTCGCCAGGAGCAGGTAGCCCAGGGTGAGAATCCCGCCGGGGAGCAGAATCCATATCGCGGGGCTGAGTGACAGGTCCAATTCCCATAGTCCGGCATACGCGCCGGTGTAGGTTTGAAGCAATTCGCGGATGGCGGTCACTTTTTGGCCGCTGAGGGTATAGATTGGGGCCAGCCCCATAACACCGAACCATTGCAGGAACAGGCCAACTGGGGCCAATTTTAGGGGTACATCGTACACATCGGGCATGTCGCGTGGGAAGAAGCGCATGAACGAGGCGACGGCGTAGAGTTTGGAGAGAACGAGGCCAAGCGCAAGCAGGCCGCCAACGACGGTGATTTTGCCCAGGCGCGGCCAGTCGAACATTTCCGGTCGGATAAGCCATGCCAGCGGCAGGGTGATGAACAAGGAAAGGCCAATGAAAACCGTTGGGTAAGTGCTGGCGGAGTAGATGAGCAGGCCGCTGCCCAGGGCAATGAGGGCAGCGGCGCGGGGGATGGACAGGTTTTTGTGGAACAGGGCAACCAGGAAGAGCGGCAGGATGGGAAAGGCCTGGAAGTTGAAGTGTCCGTTGGCGAGGTGTTGCAGGTAGAAGCCGTTGGCGCTAAAGAGGGCCGCGCCGAGGGTGGCGGGCATCCAGCCGAAGTGGAGGGAACGCCGCAGGAAAAGATATGCGCTCGCGTAACCAATCAAGACGTAAGTGAAATAGGAGGCGAGTACCGCGCTCCAGGGTTCAATCAGCAATGCCAGGATTTGTGGTAGGGAAAATTGGGCATTGAGCGGGTGGGGGTAAGCGGGTAAGCCTCCGCCAAAACTGGGCGTGTACCATTGGATGGTGAATCCGTTCACCCGGTAGTGCAGGTGGGTATCAATGAGCCGAGTGAAGAAGTATTTATGGTCCCATCCAGCCAGCGGATAGTGGTAGTTGACGTGCCATACAGTGTAGGCAGCGATGAAGAGGCCCGAAAGGGTTGTGACGAGCAAGGGGAGTGGTTTTTTTTTGTTCACAGGGGGAAGACAAGAAAAGCGCGCCGGGGTTCAGGGTTGGGTGTATTCCCGCAGGTTGTGTTCCACCGCATAGGCAGCGGCTTCGGCGCGATTGTTGACTCCCAGCTTGGAGAGAATGCTGCTGACGTAGTTACGCACTGTGCCTTCGCCCAAGAAGAGGGCTTTGGCAATTTCACGGTTGGTTTTGCCTTCGGAAACGAGCAGCAGGACGTGTTTTTCTTGTTGGCTGAGGTGTGAAAAGGCTGAGGCTTCTTCTTCTTTGACGGCTTTGCGCACTTCTTGAAAGACGCGCTGGGTAACAGCCGGGTCGAGCAGGGCTTCGCCGCGCCCTACCGCTTCGAGGGCGCGCACCAGTTCCTCGCCGCCAATTTGCTTGAGGACGTAACCCGATGCCCCAGCGCGAATGGCCGAAAAGAGCATTTCATCCTCGGCGTAGGAGGTTAGCATCAGCACTTTGGTATCGGGGAATCGCTGGACGATTTCTTCGCAGGCTTCGATGCCCGAAGTGCCAGGCAGGCGAATGTCCATGACCACCACATCTGGTTGCAAGGAGCCGACCAACTCAAGCGCTTCGCGTGCCGAGGCGGCCTCTCCAACGACTTCAAAGTTAGGATGGCGTTCCAGCAGGGCTTTCAGTCCCAGTCGTACTACTTCATGGTCGTCCACCAGCACAATTCGCTGTTTTGTCATGGATTGAATCTCTCCTCGTTTTGTCAGGTGAAAGAGTATAGTCGAGAGATTTTCAAATGGCAAGGGCAAAAATTATGCGGCTGATGGCCTTCTCAAAGTCTGGTTTCAGGCTAAAAAAGACAAGATGTTCAGGATGAGCCGCGCGGAAGGCGAGGGATTGGGGCGGGGGAAAACTTATGACTTCAAGAAAGGCGTGTTATGCTGCCGTCTGATAAAGTTGCGCCCGCAGTTGAACTGCGGGCGCAACAGAAAACAAGCAGGTTGGTTATTCACTTGTTGTGGAGCCTGCCGGACTTGCTGTGCGGTGGTCGGTGATGTACCATCCGTTGCCTTTGAAGACCACTTGTGGCGGGACATAGATTCGCCGAACGGCGCGGTGTCCTTTGGGGCAAATCACGTCATGCTGGCTGCCCGAAAAGGGAAGTTGCTTTTCAAATTTTGTGCCACATTCGGTGCAGGCAAAGTCATAGAGCGGCATACAGGCTCCGGTTGAATTTATTTGGCTTTGACGGTGATGGTGCGCGGTTTGACGGCTTCTGCTTTGGGCAGGCTGATGGTGAGGACGCCGTTCTGGAATTCAGCTTTGGCTTTGTCGGTTTCTACTTCGGTGGGCAGCATGATGCTGCGTTCGAATGAACCATAGCGGCGTTCTTTAAGTTGATAGCTGGCTTCTTTTACCTCGTCATCCTGGCGGAATTCACCTTTCAGGGTTAGGATTTCGCCAGTTACCGAGATTTGGACATCTTCGGCGCTCAGACCCGGCAAGGCGGCTTTTACCACCACTTTGTCATCGGTCTGGTACATGTCAATGGCCGGCATGCCCCAATTGTTGAGGCTGATGGGGCGGGTAAAAGCATCGTCAAACAGGCGGTCCATTGCTTCGCGCAAGGTCATCATCTCGCGCATGGGTTCCCAACGAATAAGATTGGACATGGTGTTTACATCTCCTTTCTGTATTTGAAGGTTGAGTGTTTTTACATGCTGAAATATACAGAGCCTGCGTTAGAAAAACGCAAGCTCTGTATAAATTTTCCATTAAAACTGGCTGGGCTGAAACTGGTGAGCGTTTAAGAAATTTTTCCTTGCCGCCGGAAGTCGATGAAGCGATAGCCCACCCCGCGCTCGGTGAGGATGTATTTGGGGTTGGCGGCGTCTTTTTCTAGTTTCTGGCGCAGGTAGTTGATGTAAAGGCGCACATAGTGCGGTTCGTCGCGGTATTCATAGCCCCAAACTTTGGCAAGCAACTGGTCATGTGATACCACCCAGCCTGCATTCTGAACGAGGTGGAAGAGCAGGCGGTATTCAGTGGGGCGTAGTTTGACGATTTTACCCTCCAGCCAGACTTCGCGGCGGTCGAAATCAATTTTCAAGCGTTCATCAATTTCGATGAGCCCGTGCATTGAGCCGCTTGCGCTCTCAGTACGGCGCAACACTGCCCGAACGCGGCTGACCAGTTCGCGCGGGCTGAATGGCTTGGTGACGTAATCATCCGCGCCCAGTTCGAGGCCGCGTACCCGGTCATCTTCTTCGCCTTTGGCGGTTAGCATAATGACTGGTACGTTGCTGATTTCACGTACCATCTCCAGTACCTCGAATCCATCTAGGTCGGGCATCATCACATCCAGCAGAATTAAGTCGGGGTTGACATCGCGCAGTTTTTGTATGGCCTGGCGGCCATTGAAGGCTTCGCTGACTTGGAAGCCGTCATGTTCCAGGTTCAGGCGGATGAATCGTACCATGCGCTCTTCGTCGTCTACAACCAGGATTTTGCGTCTTTCTATTTCGTCAGGCATGTTACTTCTCCCTCACAAAGCCGATGATTTCTTCTTCTTCCTCGCCGGGAATAATTTCTATGAAAGCAATTCGCACCATTGGCCAGATGACTTCGGTGACGTTGGCCTGGAGGTAGTGCAAGTCTTTTCCGTCGCGGCGGCGGGGGTTTTTGACCGTGATAATCTGGTCGGTGGGGGCAGGCAGTTCGTTCACTTCGCCCAAGATGGGGTCTTCGTTCAAAATGTGAATCAGGATGGTGGGCATGGGGCACCTTTACGATAAGACGACCTGCATTTTGAGTTTGCCAAGTGCGACGATATCACCGTGCCGCAGGGGTTGTTCGATGTTTGGCACAATGCGGGTGCCGTTGATATACGTTCCATTGGAGGAGCCAAGGTCCATGATGATGATATTGCCAGAATGGTTGCGGATGACGGCGTGCAAGCGTGATACGCCGTTGTCAAAGGCTTTGAAGGGCGAGAGGTCGATATCTGGCATGATGGGCTGGTTTTCGCTGACGCGCCCCATTGTAAATTCGATTCGATCTGAAACCGGCAGGATTTGGCCGCTTTCGAGCAAGTGCAGGGAAATCCAGGCTGGGCTTTGCGGGGGGGCATCGGGCGTGGGGATGCTTGCCAACTCACTGGTTGGCGTATTAAATCGTTGGGTTTCTCCTGGCGTATATTGGATGAGTTGCATTCCACATTCGCTGCAAAAAATGGAACCATCCGCTTCCTGGTGTTTACAATTCGGACACACTATCATGATTTTCGCTCCCCGGGCAGTAAAAGCGCCCTTGTTCCGTACTTGATTTGTTTCTCCCCGGTTTCTGAAAACTTTTTCTCTTTTTCGATGTTTTCGATTTCGAGCATAATGGTTTTTGCCATGCTGCGTTCGCCTTGTGCCAGCATGTGGGTTGCCATCCGCTGCAGGTGTTCGGTGGCTTTCTCGTAGTTACCGGCATTGACATCGGCGCGTGCTTTTTCTTGGAGACGGTAAAGGGTTAATTTCGAGAGGGCCTGCACCAGCGCTGGCGGGGGTGGTTCAGGGGTGATGGTTTCCCGGACTGGCACAACCAGATTAATCGGTACGGGCAAAAAAATTGTATTGAGAGACGCGGCTGAAATTTCGAGTTTGCCGTCAATGAGTTCGATAGAATCTTGCCCAGGGTCAATGGGCTGGATGAGGAATTCTATCAGCACCGAGAGTGGCCAATCCTGCAAAATAGGGCCGAGCGGCAGGGGCGTTTCTTTTCCCAGTGGTGCAGACTCGGGTTGGAGTCGGAATGCGTAACTGACCGAAACGCCCTTCGCTGGTTGGAAATCGAGAACAACATTTTCGGCAAAGGTTTTTGAGAGATGAGTAAATTTCTCGTTCAGCAAGCGTTCGATGTCTTTGGGTTGGGAAACATACATGGCGGTTCCGCCGGTGGATGAGGCCAATTGGTCCAGGAAGATGTCATTCCAGCCGCTTCCAATTCCCAGCCCGCTGATTCCGATTCCGTGTTCGGCAGCTCGTTTCGCCAGGTCGTAGCACTGCTGCTCATCTCCATAGGTGCGTCCATCGGTCAGCAGGATAATGTGGCTGAGGGTGTTTGGGTTGGCGTAGCGCCGAATTTCCTCAAACCCGGCCTCCAGTCCCTTGAAAATCTCCGTTCCCCCGCCGGTCTGAAGCATCTGGATTTTTGTTTCGAGTTTGTGCGTGCTGCCCTGTTGGCGTGTGGCTGGGATGACGACCTCGGCCCGGTCATTGAAGGCGATGACGGAGAAGATATCTTGCGGCTTGAGTTTACGAATAATCTGAACGGTCGTCGCTTTGACTGTGTCTAGCCTTTCGCCTTTCATGGATGTGGAGCAATCTAAAACCAGGCAGAGATTAAGCGGCACGCCGGCTACGGCTTTTTTCTGTTCTTCACTGGGGATGAGGTCGAGCAGGACATAAATCAATTGGGGTTCGCGCAGGCGAGAAATTTCTTTGCGGCTTAACAGGATGCGCTGATTCACCAGGGATGGCAGCGTTTGTTCTGGGCCGAGCATTGCGTCATAAGAGGAACGCCTCGCTGGGTCTGAAAGCACCTGGTAGGCTTGTTGTATATCCAGGAATAACTCGGTTTCGCCGGGCGCCTGATTGGTATCGGGATGCAGACGTTTGGCGGCCTTGTAATATGCGCGCCGGATTTCTTCCTGCGTGGCAGAGCGCAAAAGACCGAGTAAAGCATAGAAATCAGGCCGCTTAGACATAACCGACTTTAAGCAAGCAGTTGCACCAAAATCGCGCTGATGTTATCGGGGCCGCCGGCGCCATTGGCAGCCGAAATCAGGTTCTGGCAGGCACGCTGGATGGTTGGCGCTTCGTAGATAATTTTTCGGATTTCATCTTCAGGAACGACGCCCCACAGGCCATCGCTGCACAAGAGCAGGTAGCCGCCCACCGGCAAGGGGGTCGTGACCACATCTGGCTCGAGGGTTTCGCCTTGCCCCAGCGCGCGATACAGGACATTGCGCTGCGGATGGACTGCTGCTTCGGCCGAGGTAATTTGCCCCAGTTCCTCTAGCCGCCGCACCAAGGAGTGGTCGCGGGTGATGGCTTCCATGCGTTGTTCGTTATAGAGCAGGTAAGCGCGGCTGTCGCCTACATGAGAGATGGTTAATTGTTGTCCCAGTACCAGCGCAGCGGTGACGGTTGTACCGGACCCGGGCGCTTCGCGCAAGACGGCGCGCTGGGCTTCCATCATGGCAGACTGGGCAATTTCTTGCAGCGACTCGTCCAACGGCAAGGGCGGCAGGTTAAATAAAGTGTTGTGAAATTTCTTCAGCACATAGCCAGAAATCGTCCGAATCGCCACGTTGCTGGCGACTTCGCCGTATTGGTGACCGCCCATGCCATCGGCGATGATAAACAGGCCGAACGGCGGGTTGCTGTTGTTCCCGGCAACGGTGGTCGTAAGGGAAAACAGGCTGTCCTCGTTCAATTCGCGCTGGCGGCCAACCGATTGACCGCTCGCTACCAGCAGTTGCGGCGGTTCATAGCGATTGAATGCCATCGACTTAATCGTCTGCAACTGCACTTCTGAGAGTGGGGCTGTCACTACGTTTTCACCAGCAACAGAAGGTTTTCCATCTGTGTCTTTTTTTCCAAATATCTTGCGAAAGAAGTCCATCACAAGAATCTCCTTGGTTGAGTGATTTTGCATAACGCTTAGGCCAGCAGCGCGTAGACGAAATGGTCGTTTGAACCTACATACACAATGTCATCAAACACCGTTGGCGTGCCAACAATCGGGCCTTTGGTTTCGAACTTCCAACGCAAGCGACCGGTTCGATATTCGAGACAATAGAGGTGATTATCAACGGAGCCGATATAAATGGCATCTTTATAAACAACCGGAGAGCTGTTTACCTGGTGATTGGTTTTGAACCGCCAAATTTCCTTGGCGCTCCTCGCATCGACGGCGTAGATGTGTCCATCTGCCGAGCCGGTAAACACCAGGGTGTCGGCTATGGCAGGGGAGACGATAGATGGTTTTTCCATGCGGAAGCGCCACAACATCCAGCCCGATTTGGCATCTACCGCATACAGGAAGCCATCCAGCGAGTTGACAAAGACAACATTTTCCTGCACCCAAGGAGAAGATGTAATTGCCCGCTTCGCTTTAAATCGCCATTTGACCTGGCCGCGAAAGTCAATGCACAATAACTCGCCACCCTCCGTGCCAAAGTAAATCATTTCATTGGTGACAAAAGGCGTCGAGCGAATTTCATTGCCAATATCCAAACTCCAGACGGCGCGCCCTGTGTTAATGTTTATCGCGTGAAAAAAGCCGTCATCAGAGCCGATGAATAGATGCCCATCAGCGATACGCCCTGAAGAGCGTATTGGCCCCTCGGTGTAATACATCCAGACCAGCTTTCCAGACCGGGCGCTGACTGCATGAATTCGTTTATCTTCGGAGCCAAAGAAAATCGTATCATCGGCCACGGCGGGTCGGCTGACAATCCCACCTTCGGCAGCATATTTCCATTGGAACTCACCGCTGGCAGCGCTCAACGCGTACAAGTTATTATCATAGCAGCCTGTATAAACAAACCCGTTGTAAACCAGGGGTGTGCCGCGCACTTCGTCTTCGCACTGAAATGCCCAAACCGGCTTGATGCCCTCTGAAGGCATCATCACCGCTGAGGTTGACTTAGAGCTGACGCGATTCAAGAGACCGGTTTTGCGCCCGGCGCTGATCAGGGACTGCTTGAAGTCGTCAATGCTCTTGAATCGGTCTTCGACGTTGTATTGCAGCGCCGTATTGATAACCGTCTCCACTTCCACCGAGACATTCGGGTTGATTTTTCGGATGGGGCGCTCAGCAAAAGAGAATGGCGCTTCCAGGCGCGGGTCGCGCCGTGTCAGTAGATGGTGGAGCGTGGCCCCTAGTGCGTAAATATCGGCCTGAACATTGGCCTCGCCGCGATACTGCTCCGGCGGTGAATAGCCCTCCGTCCCAATCATCGTTCCCTTTTGGCCGGTCTGGAAGGGTTTTGCAATCCCAAAATCTACCAGTACGATATGGTTATATTGGTTCACCATCACGTTGGATGGTTTCATGTCGCGGAAGACGATAGGGTCAGGTTTGTGGCTGTGCAGGTAAGACAACACTTCGCACAGTTGGATGGCCCAATCCAGCACCTGTTCTTCGAGCAGGAAACCCTCGGTTTGGTTCAGCAACACTTCCAAGTCGCGGCCATTGACGAACTCCTCCACCAGGTAAGAACGATTGTCCAGCGTAAAGTAATCATAAATGCGCGGAATGGACGGATGGGAGAGTGTCGCCAGGATATTCGCCTCACGCTCAAAGTTTTGCACGATTGTTTGGCGCACAAGCGGGTCTGGGGCTTGGTTAATCATTTCTTTTACCGCAACCAGTTTCACGACATTGGGAAAATGCAAGTCGCGGGCGCGATAAACAGAACCCATGCCGCCGACGCCAATCACCTCTTGAATCAAATAGCGATTGACCAGATTGGTGCCAGGCTGGAGTTGGCCCGTATCCGTCCGGCGTTCTCCGGAGTTGGAAGGTAATTGGATGCGATGAGTTTCCATACCCGTTTATTGTAGAATAAGAGTGCGAATAATAAAAGTGATGTTAAATTATAGTCCATTATTCTCCGAATTTCCAAGTTTAAGGTATCAGTTTGCGTTTTTCGTAACCCAACCCTTGCGTCTGCGTTCGTTTTGGGGCAAAATTCTAACAATAATGAAAATCCTTGCCGTCAGCGACCAAATCATCGACCGCCTGTATTCCAGCTCGGTCAGTGAAACCTATCCCGATGTTCGGATGATTATCGGGTGTGGTGATTTGCCATACCCTTACCTCGAATTCCTGGTCAGCATTTATAACAGGCCTTTGTTTTATATACCGGGGAATCATGACCCGGAGTACGGCCATCATGCCAATTCTCGCGTATCTGGCGGGGACAACGTGGATGGGAAGGTTGTTTATTCCAAGGGATTGCTTATCGCTGGTTTGGGTGGAAGTATTCGTTACCAGCATCATACGCCCAATCAATATTCCCAAAGGGAAATGTACCTGCGCGCCTGGAGGCTGCTACCCAAAATCATCCTTCAGAAAAGCCGCTATCGCCGGCCTTTGGATATTTTTATCGCGCACTCACCTCCCGAAGGCATTCACGACGATGATGACCCGGCCCACCAGGGCATGCGCGCCCTGAATTTTCTCATTCGCTGGGCCAGGCCGCGTTACTACTTGCACGGCCACACCATTTTCTATCGGCAAAACCTGAAGAGTCACATTACTACGTATCACGGCTGCCAGGTCGTAAACGTGTATCCCTATCGAATCATCGAAATCGAATAATTTCGGAAAAGGACAACCCATGACCGCTCGCCACCCCCTGGCCGGGGTCTATGCTGCAGCGCTAACCCCTCTCAAGCCAGATTTTTCCATTGCCCCAGAAGCCATTGTCCCGTTTTTGAACTTCCTGGCTGCCCGTGATTGTCATGGCGCGCTGCTCTTTGGAACCACTGGAGAGGGGCCGTCTTTTAGCGCGGCAGAACGCGAAATGATGCTGCGGGCTGCCCAGGGAGTTCGGCAGACTTTCCCGGCGTTTCGCCTGCTGGCCGGCACCGGCACGCCTAGCCTCGATGAAACAATTCGCCTGACCCGCATGGCGTTTGAACTGGGATGCCAGGGCGTGGTTGTCTTGCCGCCCTATTATTATCGCAAAGCCAAAGAGGATGGACTGTTTCTATGGTATGACCAGGTCCTCAACCGGGCTGTTCCGCAGGGCGGATACCTGCTTGGCTATCATATCCCCAACCAATCAGGCATGGGGTTGTCGCTCGACCTGCTTGCGCGCCTGAAAGATGCCCACCCCGAAAAGTTTGCCGGAATCAAAGACTCTTCGGGCGACCCCGATTATGCCGTTGCCCTGGGAGGCCGCTTCGGCCCCGATTTGCTTGTCCTGACCGGCAACGACAGCCTGTTCTTGCACGCTCTCGAACATCACGCGGGTGGCGCGATTACCGCTCTTGCTAACCTGTATTCACCCATTTTGCGCCAGGTGTGGAATATATTTTCACAAGGCGGGGATGCACTTGATGCCCAGGAAGAACTCACCCAGCGCCGCCGCATTCTTGACCACTATACCCCTTTCCCTTCGATTCTCAAATCCATGCTCGCACGCATGTTTGGGTTCGAACGCTGGCCAGTGCGCCCGCCATTGCTGCCGGTTACGCAGCAAACCGAGGACAATTGCTGCTTGGAACTGTACGAGTGCGGCGAACCGACCTGAAAATCGCAGGCCAGGCTGGCAGCCTGGCCTGTCGTTTTATCCAAAGCCCAATCCTCGCTCTTTGAGCGAAACCCAGCGTCCCTGGCCGATGACCAGGTGGTCTAACACCTCTATATCTAACATCTTACCAGCCTGGACGATGGCGCGGGTCAGCGCCACATCATCCGGGCTGGGAGTGGGGTCGCCGCTGGGATGGTTGTGAATCACAATCAGCGCCGAAGCGTTTTTGCGAATGGCCTCGCGGAAAACCTCCGCCACCCGAACCTGCGCTGAACTGACCGAGCCACGATACAGTTCTACCAAATCGAGAACCCGGTTGCGCCGGTCGAGCAGAATCACCCGCAGGTGTTCCTGTTCCAAAGCCCCCATTTCGTACAGGACCAGCCCCGCTGCATCGGCGGGGGAGTTGATGGCTGGGCGTTCGTTGGGCGATTCCAGGGTCAGCCGTCGCCCTAATTCGATGGCCGCTTTGAGTTGGGCTGCTTTCGCCTCGCCAATGCCATGCTGGTTGAGTAAATCAACAAAGGGCGCGCGATGAATGCCTGAAATCCCGCCGAATTGTTGCAGCAGGCGCTGTCCGACCTGCACGGCGTTTTCGCCTGGCACGCCCACCCGAAGCAAGATGGCAATCAGTTCCGCATTGGAGAGTGCTTGCGGTCCCAGCGAGGCCAGCCGCTCACGCGGGCGGTCCGATTCGTGCAAATCGGTGATACGGTAGAGGGGCTTGGGGTTGTTTTCGGCCATCGTTTCAGCCTTTGCAGCAAGGGAATAATCATCGCGGATAAGCCTTGTCGCTGCCCGCAGGTTCTCATGTGCAGATTAAGCGGCAAAATTAAGCTCGTCCGACGTTTTTGTTTGCAAACTATTGTAAAATCAACCTGCTATGACTACTCAATCTCAATCGAAATTTACCCTCGGACTGCTATTGTTCTTGACAGGCATTGTGCTTGGAGTTTTGCTGGCTGGTGGGGTGGTGTGGTCTGATATTGAAGCGGTCTTTTACGGCCTGCCGCACCTTACCAATGAGACTTTTGGCGGGTTATCTTGCCCTCCTGTGATGACCCGCTCTGAAACCGCTCATCTGCGGGTGCTGGTGCGCAACGACACCGACCAGTCTATCGCTCCCTTAATACGGGTGGAGGTGAGCGCGCCAGGGCTGCTCTCCTCGAGCCGCGAGAAAGCCCCTACCCTGTTGCCTGGAGAAAGCACAACGCTTGAATTCCCGGTCTCCCAAGAAAACATAGACTTAAACTTTTTCATTTTTGCAAAGGCTTTTCGCTACCCCGAATATCAAACCCGGCTTGCCGAAGATACCTGCGGCATCCTTGTGCTGAATGTTCCGTTGGTGAGCGGAGGTGTGCTTTTGTGGTTCTGGTTGGGCTTGAGCGCCTTGAGCATTTTGGCCGGGCTGTGGGTTTTGGAAAAACAAAACGGTGTGTCGGCGCAAAGAACGAGTATGCTGACAGGCTTCCGTGCTATGGCAATTGTCCTGTTGGTTGGGATGATGTTTGCTTTGCAAGGCGCCTGGTTTCCTGGCCTGGCGGTCTTGGTGGTGGTGACCCTGTTTATGCTTGTATTTTTATATTTTGCTTTGGCCCAATAAACGGGTGCGTTGCGCTCTGGTGAAGTATCTGGCATGTCTGGTGGATGTTCAGGCTATCATCTCCAGGCTGGTATTCCACAAGCGTTCTGCGATTGCCTGGTTATAGGATACCGGGTCGGAATCTACAGCCTGTTTTTCGACGAAATATTTTGCGCTGACGCCTTCCACTTCCATCGAGCAGGCCAGGTAAATTCCGGTCAATGCGCCCTCTTCGGCTGTTTTGGCAATCGGCGAGATGAGTTTCAGCGCCAGGCTCATCAAAGTGCCGTTATTCTTGCCGAAATCGGTTGCCACAAATCCGGGATGCATGGCATTGACGGTGACTCCTTTTCCTTCCAGTTTGCGTGCCAATTCGTAGGTAAATAATACGTTCATCAGTTTTGAACGCCCGTAGATTGTCATTCCGTTGTACGATTTTTCGCCTTGTAAATTGTCAAAATCAATCACCTGTCCACGATGAGCATCGGAAGCAACGTTGATCACGCGCGCCGGGGCGCTCGCTTTTAACACATCCAACAACAGGTTGGTCAGGTGGAAATAGCTCAAATGGTTGAGCGCAAAGGTCATTTCCAGGCCATCTGCCGAGAGATGCCTGCTCATGTAAATGGCCCCGGCATTGTTGATTAACACGTCCAGACGGGTGTGGCGTTTCTTGAATTCATGCGCAGCCAACTGCACCCCGGCCTGGGTGGACAAATCCGCCAGGATGGTATCGAGGTTCTGGTTGCTGGTCTGGTTTCTGATTTGTTCAGCCACCGTTGCCAGTTTGGCCGCATTGCGCCCTAAAAGGGTGATGTGCGCGCCTTTTCTGGCGAGTTCGCGCGCCATGGCCAGTCCAATTCCGGAGGTCGCGCCTGTAATCAGTATGGTTTTTCCTTGCATGGAAACAAGCATCGTGGCTCCTCTATTTTTTTACAAGCCAGTCCAGGGCTTCATCGAGCGAATCGAACACGCTGAATTTAAGGTCTCCAACGACTTTTGAGAAGGCATAGAGTAAGTGCCGCCGGTAGCCGCTTACCCCAACAACTGCCCGCTTTTTGATGTACTGGTTCGTTTCTTTGACCAATTCAAGCAGGTGGTTGATGATGTCTTCGTTTGCCAGCGTTCCTTCGACATACGAAATAGAGAGAATGGAATGCGCGGGCTTGCCCTTCAACTCCTGCCGGATCGCTTCACATTCTGCCGCGATCTCTTCAGCGTTGTTGCCGCGATGCGAAAAATCGGCAATGAAAACTTGGGTGCCTTGGTGTACCTGCCAGCGTGATTTCATGGGGTTTCTCCAAGAGCGGAACAATGGGTTTTTCTGACGAAATTATAGCATCAAAAACAATTTGACCTACTCTTCGAGGTGATAGGTGTGATATAAGTTTTGGCATGGGTTTCCCCAGGCAATGTGCATTTCGCGCGCCGTCAGGTCGAACACCATCGCGTTGATGGTTTTCTCGCGGTCGAGCGGCTGGCGCACATCAACGGCGTGGTTGCAAATCGAATTGGAAAAATTCACATGGTCTTTCTGGATGGCTTGCAAGGTTTTAATGGTATGCACCTCGCTCTGGCGCAGCAGCCGTCGGGCGCGCAGGTAACGTACCCGCGAAGAAATCAGTTCTTCTGGCTCGGCTTCTACCTCTTTCATCTTTGTTGCCTGATAATGATTGGTATGTACCATAATGCCCTCTTCGGCATATAAGATGTCAAAGCGCCGGGCCGAAACTTCTACCGAGTAGATTTCACCACTCTCATGTACTATAACATGGTTATACCCGGCGGCGCGGTGCGGCACAATTGCCCGGCGAATAGCCCCGGCAGGCGTCTTGGATGCCAGCACGGCCCGCCCCACCACAATGCGCGGAATGCCAATGCGCGAATCGTTGGGGTAGACCGAATCAATTAATTGGGCGATGCCATAGGCGTTGAAACCAATGTTGGGCAGCAGGCCGCCGTAACTCATCGCCAGGAAGGGCGGTTCATCTTTCGGCGTGGCGTAAACGATGTAAACATCCTCCTCATCTTCAGGAAGCCAGTCTTCATTATGCGCCGCCAGCACATGCCCATCGGCGGTGCGCTCCTCGTTGATTGCCATGCTGGTACAGCGAGTCAGATGCAAGGCATCTGTTGTGACAGCCTCCATAGCGTTCAGCACCACCACATCCTCAAAAGACACATTGCTTCCTTCGGCAATCCCTTGCATTTCC
Source organism: Anaerolineales bacterium (assembly GCA_034432755.1). Lineage (GTDB taxonomy): Bacteria > Chloroflexota > Anaerolineae > Anaerolineales > Villigracilaceae > UBA5195. Next base: position 33,013 of record DAOUBQ010000098.1, on the reverse strand, counting down.
TCAACATATTGCGGATAGCGCTCTTGGGCAAAGGGCAGGTATTTGCGCGCTTGAATGGCCGCTCCCTCCCAGGTGAGTTCAATCTGCTGGTATGCGTCCTTCAACAACTGGTGCGCGTTTTCAATGCTATGTTTCACCTGTTCGCGCATGGCCTCGCCAATTTGGCGGCCCATTTCGCGGTGCGAACCTGAAACACGAATGAGCGGCACAGGGATGGCATGGATGGGCGTGTTATATGGGTTATTTGGCTCGTGCGACATGCTTTCTCTCCTAAGAACGTTAGATTCCGATTGTACCATTGGGGAGGCGGCCAATCGAAGAGTGCCTGCCAGGCCTCTCATGGCTTTTTGCTTATCGCTGGGGCCGCTTTGTTTAACAGGATAGACAGGATAAACAGGATGTTTGCACGCTGCTTTTCGCGCGGTTTATCCTGAACATCCTGCCCATCCTGTTTATTTTTTCGCCTGAAACCAGATTCTGAGAAAGCCATATAGCCCTCTTGCAACGGCGCTGCTGTTATGCCGCTTTAGCGGCCATTGCTGCCTCTCTGGGCGGCGATTTGCTGCTCATCAACCCCACGCCGTTTTCGCGGAGCGATTTGGTGTTTCTGGCTGGTAATCGGCGAGTTTTAAATGCTCATTGGCGGGTGCAGACCGTTGAAGGTGGAATGCTTCTTGACGTTGGCGAACTCCCTCCCCACAGCGTCACACCTGTCACCATAGGATCGTCCATCTTGCCCGAACCCCAATGACCAATCACCAATGACCAATCCCCTGATACCTGGAACCTGACGCTGGAAAACGATTTTCTCGTCGTCACCTTTGCTGAAACCGGCAACCTGACCCTTATTTTTGACAAAACCGCCAACCGCGAAGTTCTTGCCAGCGGGCAGATTGGCAACCAGTTTCAGGCTTTCGAGGACCGCCCCAAAGATTTTGATGCTTTGGACATTCACATCTACTACGACGACAAGGTTTATTTCGCCCAGGCGGCCTCCTCTTTCAAACTCATCGAATCTGGCCCCCTACGCTGGACGGTGGAAATCACCCGCAAAATCCTGAAAGATTCTTAATTCCGTCTTTCGGAATCTCATTCTGCCTGCCTGACGGTGGACAAGCAGCCTGACCGCGAGAAGCAAATCGGTTTTCGTGGTCAATGTAAATCTTGGGTGGCTATACTGCAAACGATCAACCCGGCGCGAAGAAAAACGGCGGCTTCCTGGACGACCCCAAGAAGCGCTTATACTTCTCACCATACAAACACAGTCGCAAACTCTCTTTTTTTGTTCATTGACCTTGCACAACTTTGCACAAAGAGCCAATGTGGAGGGCTGTTGATGGGGTATGCAGGAGAGAGGCTGTCAGTTCTTGCGCAGCGTGTTTCGAATGTCGCTCAGGATGCTGTAAATAAAAGAAAACACGACCCCTAACACCACCGTGATGATAACCAGGTTGACGCAACACAGGGAGTATTCGATAATCTCGCTGCCATTCATAATTAACCCAAGCCTCCTGGCAAAATGGTAATCGTTACATTATAGGCGCAAGATGCGGGTTAATTCCATAAGAATTGAGTATCAAAATTTAGCACACACGAAAGTTACTCTTTAACCTGCAAATTGGCGGCGAGTTTGTCGTCCACCCAATCGGGGCGGTAACTGAGCGATTGATGGCGGAAGTAGGTGTTATACAATTCAGCGTAATGCCCGGCTTGGGCCAGCAGACCCTGGTGATTGCCCTGCTCGATGATTGCGCCCTGCTTCATCACCACAATCCGGTCGGCGGCTTTCACGGTCGAAAGGCGGTGTGCAATGAGGATGCTGGTGGATTGATTGAGAATCAGGTCGAGCGCCTGCTGAATTTGCCATTCAGTGAATGGGTCAATGCTGGCGGTGGCTTCATCCAGGATGAAGATGGCCGGTTTCTGCACGAGAACGCGCATGAGGGCGACGAGTTGACGCTGGCCCATGCTGAGGCGCGCGCCGCGCTCGCCGACTTCGGTCTCCAGGCCATTGGGCAGGGTTTCCAGCCATTCGCCATCGCCAATTTTGCGGGCCATCTCCAGGATTTCATCTCGCCCGGTGCAAGCGGGGCAGGCGTAGCGGATGTTTTCTTCGACTGTGCCAGAGAACAGGAACGGAACCTGAGAGACGATTCCCAACTGGCGGCGGTATTGCTGGAGGTCAAAAGTACGGATGTCGTGACCGTCAATCAGCAGTCGCCCGCCTTGAAATTCGTAGAAGCGGGCAATCAGTTTGGCAATGGAGGATTTACCAGCCCCGGTGTGACCCACCAGCGCGAGATTCTCTCCGGGTTGGATGAGCAGGTTGAAGCCGGTCAGGATGGGTTCCTTGTCCGTGTAACGGAAATCCAGTTCCTCGAAGCGAATTTCCCCTTTAAGCGGCGGTACGTTTTTTTTGTCCACTTGATGAACGTTGGGGTCGGCGTCTATGAGCGCAAAGGCGCGCTCTGCAGCAGAAAGTCCCGATTGAATTTGGGCCCAAAAGGAGGTCAGGTTGAGCAGGGGGAACATGAAGTAGTCGAGCGAGTTGATAAACAGATACCATGCTCCTACGGTAATCACCCCCGCCGCCGCGCTGAAGCCGCCTGCATAAACCAGAATGCCGACGAATATGCCGGTGACCGCGTTGAGGACAGGAAACACCAGGGAAAGGACGAACCCGCGCCGCACATTGACCCGATACGATTGCTGATTGGCGGCATCGAAGGTCTCGAAGATGCTCTGCTCTTGCCGAAAGTTTTTTGCAACGGCAATGCCGCTGACTGTTTCTTTGATGGTGGCGTTGACATCGGCCATGGCCTGCATTCCGCGCCGGGTGACGATGCGTGCCAGTCTGCGAAAGCCGATGGCAATGGCAAATACAATCGGCATGAAGGCCAACATCACCAGAAACAGCCGCCACTCAACCCGAAAGAGGACAACGCCCAGGATGACCGTCTGAATGAGTTGCGAGGCTACGTCGGTGACGATGACCACCAGCTGGCCAAAGTCGTTGGTATCGGAGGTAATGCGGCTGACGATGCGCCCGCTCGAAAACTGGTCGTAAAACGAGAGGTCGTGTTCGGCAGCAGCGGCGAAGGATTTTGTGCGCAGTTCCAGCACCACGTCGCCTACTGCGCGGACGGTGAGGCTGCGCCGCAGCCAGTTCATGCCCCAGTTCAGGAAGGCAATCAGGGTCATGCCCAGCCCTACCAGGGCAATGGCCTGCGGCGTGGGTTGGCTTTCGAGCAGGTCCATGATGCGGCTGACGATAACCGGCAGGGCCGCGCCCAACCCGGCCATGACCATCACCAGGACGATAATGGCTGCCATGCGCCCTTTTTGCGGGGCAAAATAGCCAATCATGCGCCGCGCGAGTTCACGGTCGGAGTATTGGCGGTCGTATTTTTCTGCGTTTAGTCCGGCAAAGAAGCCCATAGGTCAGTATCCAGTCATCAGTGAGCAGTGAGCAGTCGGAGTCTAAAATCTCCCGATTTTGGACTCCTGATATTATTCTTGAGTTTAGAGTTCGTTTGCAATCAAAACCTTTTGGACGCGGATTACACGGAATCTCACGGATTTTTCTTAAAAAGTTCGTGTAATTCGCGGTTCGATTAATATTTTTTGCAAAGCCAAAACAGACGAACCGCCAAGTGTAAATCCGCCGAATCTGTGAAATTCGTGTACGGGTTTTGGGTTTTTCGCGCCAAGAAATCTATATTTTTTTGTCTTTCAGGACGAATCGAAATGAACCTAAACTCAAGGATTATTGCGAATCATCTACCGCATACTCGTCGTCAATTTGGCCATCGCCGTTCAGGTCAACGCCCAAGCGCAGGCCATTGGGGGTTGAGTCGCTCCAATCGGCATAGTTGATGTAGACCATTGCCCCGGCGCGCAGCAGGATGCCCTCGGCATAGAATTCTTCTTCGAGTTCATCGGTGAGACGGGTCATGGAGAAGGCGAAATCGCCCTCGTTGGTGAGTTTTTCGGTGTTGATGAGCAGGTCACCGGCTTGGGTATCGAGCGAGACGGTGATTTCGCCGCCGCCTTGCATGTCCATGCCCTGGACTTCAAAATAATAGTCGGCGCTGGCCCGGTTTTCGATACCGACCACGATGAAGGGCGATTCGTCTTGTTGGGTTGCGTAGGTAATCGTCTCGTCTTGGGGGTAAAAATAGACCGTATCCACCTGGCCGGGTTCAAGGATGATTTCTTCGACGCCGATGAAAAATCCGGGGCCAATCAGCACCAGGTCGGTTGGAGAGTTGGTGTCGAGCGTGCTGCCATCCAGGGTGACGGTTAAATCTATTCCAGCGGGGATGGAGTAGATGGGGTCGGGGGCCTCTTGCACAAATCCCATGCGGTAGGGGGTGAAAAATGCTCCAGGAATTTCGTTGACGATTTTTCCATCCACATAGCCCAGGCGGTTGCCTTGTGGATCGGTAATGAGGATGTGGCCTTTGCCATCCAGGAAAATCTGGTTGTAGGTTTGTTTGGGCGCGGCTCGTTTGGCGCTGCCGGTGGCGTCGTAGCCGCCTTCGCAGAAGGGACATTCCTGCTGGCCGAGCCGGGCCGAGGTGGGGGTCAGGTCGAGGGTTTGGGTTTCGGCGTTTCCGGTGTACAGTTCCGATTCGACTTGCGGGTTGATGGCCGCCTCGTAGAGCCAGGAATTATCGCGGCTGTCAATGAGCAGCTCGCGCACCTCGCCGGGATAGTTGTTATCGTAAACCAGAATGGTGTATAGCCCATCTTGTACGTCTTTGATGCCGAACGGTGTGATGGCGTGTCCATCGCTGAAATCTTCTTTATAAACGCCCAGGGTATAGGTCTCGCCGCGCGCGTCCATTTGCTGGATGGTTTCAAGAATCTCCATCGGCGTGCCACGAATGACGCTTTCGGCGGTGGGGGCAAGGGCCTGGGTGGCCCACCAATAGGCAATTTCACGCTGTAAGGCTTCGTTGGAAATATCGAGGTCGTTGGCCTGGCTGCCGCCAAATTGGGCGGGAGAGACCTGCCCGGTATACATGAGCAGGCTCAGGGCGGCCATGCCCTCGCAGTGACCGCCAGCCATATCACCGTTGATTTGCTCCATCCATTGCGCGGCGGGCGGGGTGAGTGTGCAGGTGTCGCCGACCAGGCGCGCGCAGACCTGGTCACCGAACAGGCGGCGCATTTCATCGGCAGTCAGGTTAGTGACTTCAATGTCATCGCCGTAGTTCTCAAAGTGAAAGCCGTGCTGGTTGGGGCGAAAGCCAAAATCATACACAACCACGCCGGGGCGCTCGCCCAAGTTTGGCTGGTTGAGGGGGCGGGTGGGCTGGGGTTCTGGCGCGGCAGGCTGGTTTGCCTGGGTTGTCAGGGTTGGCTGCGTTTCAGTTTCTTCGATGTATTCTTCGTCATCGAGGAAGCCGCAGGCAGAGAGGGAAAGGCTGATGACAATCAATAATGTCAACAGATGGTTGATGTGTTTTTTCATCTCGCTTTACTCCCTGAAAATTTTTGCGTAGGATTCAGACGTCTTCATCAGATCGTCATGCGTGCCAATGGCCGAGATTCTGCCTTTGCGCAGCACAATAATCAGGTCGGCCCAGCGAATCTGGCTCAGGCGGTGGGTGATGAGCAGGGTGGTGCGCCCCTGGGCGGCGACGAAAATGGCGCGTTGGATTTTATCTTCGGTGGCTGAATCGATGGCGCTGGTCGAGTCGTCGAGGATGAGAATGCGCGGGTCGGTGAGAAAGGCGCGCGCCAGGGCCAGGCGCTGGCGCTGGCCGCCCGAAAGCGTTACGCCGCGTTCGCCAATGACCGTTTCATATCCCTTTTCAAAGGTTTGAATGAAATCGTGCGCTTGCGCAGCGCGGGCAGCGGCCTCAATTTCCTCCTGCGTGGCGCCGGGTTTGCCAAAGGCGATGTTTTCAGCAATGGTGCGCGAGAACAGGAAAATATCTTGTTCGATGATTGAAATTTGCGAACGCAGGGCGGCCAGGTTCCAGTCGCGCACGTCTATGCCGTCTATGAGGATTTGGCCGCCGGTGGTGTCATAGGTCCGATTGACCAGTTTGACGAGCGAGGTTTTGCCCGCTCCGGTTTGCCCCACGATGGCAATCGTTTGCCCAGGTTTGACGTTAAACGAGATGTTTTCTAAAACAGTCTCACTGGTTTCCCCTTTTTCATCCGGTGAAGGGGAAGCGGTGAGCGAAGTGTAGCCAAAGCGCACATGGTGGAATTCAATTTCGCCGCGCATGGGGGCGCTGTAACCGACGGCGTTTTGGTCGAGGTCACTCCGGCGGTTGATGAGCTCTAAAATGCGCCGCGCTCCGGCCAGCCCCATGGAAACCTGGGTGTAGGCCCATGTGGAGGTGAAGGTTGGGAAATCGAGCATGCGCAGCAGGCCAAAATAGCCAATGACCTGGCCGGTGTTGAGCAATCCATTACGAAACAGGATGAGGGCATGGGTCAACCCGCCAGCGATGGCGATGCCGTAGAGCAGGAACGCGACAAAGCGGGCTTCCATATCGCCTTGCTTGACGAAGGCCTCCCGCACGCGCTTCGCGTTGAGGACGAACTTCTCCACTTCGGCATTTTCCTGCGCTGCGCCCTTCATGGTCTCTACGCCGTCCAGCGATTCCGATAAATGGGTGTTCATCTCCCCGAAGGAGGCGCGTACCTCGTCTGAAATGGGTGCCAGGTTCTTTAGGTAGAACGCCAGGGCAATGAAATAGGCAGCCATGAACAGCGCCGGCGTAAGAATCAGGGCTGGATGATAACGCGGCGCAGCGATGATGGGCATGACCAGGAAGAAAAACGAACCAATCACCAGGTTGATGCCCGGGTTGAACATCAGGTTCACTTCACGCACGTCGTTGGTGGCGCGCGCCATTGTATCGCCGACCGGTTGCAGGTTGTGGAAGGTCATGCTCTTGCCAAGCAGAGAAATGTACAATTCGTCGCGGGTTTCGCGTTCCAGGCGCTGACCGAGCAATTCCGCGCCAAAGTTGCGCCCCAGTTGCAGCACGCCGCGTAAGACCTGCGTTCCGCCAATCAACAGTGCCAATGGCAGCAGGACGCTTGTATCGGGGAGGGGTTGCAGCATGGCATTGAAGGCATCGCCAACCAGCACCGGCACAACCGCCGCCAGCGCGGCATTGCCCAGCGCGCCAATCAGCAGGATGACAATAATGCCCCAATGACGGGCGATATGCGAGAGTATCCAGTGCATTGCGCCGGTGCGAATGGACGCGGGACGTTGCAGGGTAAATTCTGCGGGGGAAGGGGAGGCGATGTCTGTCATAGTTAAGTTACATGATTAGATAATTGTCTAATTTACCACAAAATTTGAAATCGCTGGAGGCAGAAACCCCAAATCGTTAAGGACTTCTCAAAGTTTGATTTCGGGCTTTAAAAAACTTTGCTGCCGCACAAACGCCAGAAACTCACCGCCAAGCCTGCCAGGAGCGCAAAGACACCCTTTAAATGTTGGCGTTCTTTGCGCTCTTGGCGGTAAAAAATCCAAAATGTACGGTAGAGAATATTTTTTGTCTTTCGGGACGAATCGAAATGAACTCTAAACTCAAGTTATTAAAAAACTTGGTGAGTTTTGGATGCTTCGTGGCAAGAAAAGGTTTTTTCAGTGCAGTCATCCTTTTGTCTTTCTACCCTGTTAAACAAAAGGAAGCAAGCAATCATAAGAAAACCCTGGTGATGCCTTTGCCGTAGAGGCCGCAAAACGAGCGCAAAAAACTTGCCGCAGCGGTCTTACGCCCGTCTGTCTGAAAGCGTTGTTTGGGGCTGGGTGTTTTTGGCGTGGTAGAAAATCTCAATTGGAGGTTTGCCAGGCGGTGGTCTGGTTGAACGTTTGCAATTCTTCTGCCGTCAGGTGCACATTCAGCGCGTTGAGATTATCGGTCAGCTGCTCCATTTTATTTGGCCCAATAATGGGACTGCTGATGAGCGGGTTCGCCAGCATCCAGGCCAGGGCAATTTGTGAGATAGATGCGCCGTGTGATTGCGCCATGACATCCATCTGGTCAATCAGCGCAAAGTTCTTTTCGGTGCAGGCGTGTTGCAGGCCTTTGGCGCGTACTGAGTCGGGCGTGGTGTTTTCGCGGCGATATTTGCCGGTTAAGAATCCGCCGGCCAGCGGGCTGTAGGGGATGACGCCAAGCCCATAGGTTTTGCATACGGCGGCCAGTTCGCGCTCGAACTCTTCGCGGTGAATCAGGTTGTAGTGTGGTTGCAGGCAATCGTAACGTGCCAGATGATATTTGTCCGAAGTCCACAAGGCCTGCATCAGTTCCCAGGCCTTGTAGTTCGATGCGCCGAGGTAGCGTACTTTGCCCTGCCGCACCAGGTCATCGAGTGCGCGCAGGGTTTCTTCAATGGGTGACTGCTCGTCGGGCCAATGGGTCTGATACAGGTCAATGTAATCGGTTTGCAAACGGTGCAGCGAGGCTTCCACCGCTTGCATGATATGAACGCGGGAGAGCCCTTCGTCATTGGGGCCATTGCCCATCCGACCGCGTACTTTGGTAGCGATGACCAGCTTCTCGCGCGGAATGCCTGCTGTTTTCATCCAACGCCCAATGATTTCTTCAGAGACTCCGCCTGGGTTGCCGGGAGCCCAGCGCGAGTAGATGTCGGCGGTGTCTATAAAGTTGATGCCCGCCTCATAAGCGGCAGAGAGAATGCGATGTGAAAGCGCTTCGTCTGCCGACCAGCCGAATTGCATCGTCCCCATGCAGAGCGGGGAGACTTTAAGACCGGTTTTACCAAGTGTGCGATACTCCATGCTGCTTAACTCCTCAGGTCAGAGAATGACATGCCGATGGAAGGCGGCAGGGTGATGGGAAACAAAAAAAGGGGCGAATGTTTCGCCCCTGCTGAAGATGGTTTACTTCTTTTCTGGCACATCCAGCACCTGGTCAACCAGGCCATATTCCACGGCTTGCTTTGCGTCCATGTAAAAGTCACGGTCGGTATCGTGTTCAATGACTTCGAGCGGTTGGCCGGTGTGCTTGGCCATGATGTTGTTGAGGAGCGCTTTCAAGCGCAAAATCTGGCGGGCGGCGATTTCGATGTCGGTGGCCTGGCCCTGCGCGCCGCCCAGCGGCTGGTGCATGTGAATGGTGGCGTGAGGCAAGGCATAGCGGCGGCCCTTTGTGCCGGCGGTCAGCAGCACAGTGCCAAAGGAGGCGGTTACGCCCACTGCCACGGTGCTGATGGGGTTGGAAATCATCTGCATCGTGTCGTAAATTGCCAGCCCAGCGTAAATAACACCGCCCGGCGAATTAATGTACATCTGGATTTCTTTTTCCGGGTCTTCATGGTTCAGGTGAAGCAGTTGCGCCACAATGATATTGGCGACCTGGTCGTCTATGCCTGTGCCAAGAAAAATAATGCGCTCCTTGAGCAAGCGCGTGAAAACATCATACGAGCGCTCGCCGTAATTCGACGACTCGATAACATACGGGGTGACACTTTTGAAGTTGGGAATCATGCGGGTTCCTCCTGCTTTGAATAGACCAATGATACCTGTTTTTTGTTGGAATTGTATTAAAACTCGTCTCCTGAAAGCGGGCCGCCCGTAATTATTTTGCCATGGCTTTCTCATGATCGCTTGCGGGTCCGGGTTTCACAGGATAGACAGAAGAAAAGGAGGTGGTTATCGTGTTTCTGCGGCTCATCCTGAAAATCTTGCCCATCCTGTTTGTTTTTTAAGCCCGAAATGGGACTTTGAGAAAGCCATATTCAGTTTGCAAATCTTTATTGTGGCAAGCCTTCAATCTATGGTTAAATTGCGTCAGGAGCATTTACCGATGGAAAAAGCTTACTCTGACTTCCTGCAAAAATATCCCGCCTACGCATCTACCCATGTCATAGATGAACTGCGCGCCAGCGACTACAGCCGCCTTGACCGCGCCGGGCAGGTCTATCTCGATTACACCGGCGGCGGGTTATACGCCGATTCGCAGATACGCCAACATCAAGAAATTCTGCTCTCCGGCGTCTTTGGCAATCCGCACTCGTCCAACCCGACCTCGATGGCCGCCACCCGACTGGTGGAGGGCGCGCGTGAATCCGTTCTGCGTTTCTTCCACGCTGACCCCGCCGAATACGATGTGGCGTTTACGCCTAACGCCAGCGGTGCGCTCAAACTGGTCGGCGAATCGTATCCGTTTGCCCCTGGCGGCCACTACCTGCTGACCTTCGACAACCACAACTCGGTCAATGGTATTCGCGAGTTTGCCCATGCGCGCGGCGCGACCGTCACATATGTCCCGGTATGCCTGCCTGACCTGCGGGTGGATGAAGCCCAATTCGAGGAGTTTCTGAACCGAGCGCGGCCCGGCGCAAACAATTTGTTTGCCTACCCGGCCCAATCTAACTTCTCCTCGGTCAAACACCCGCTGGAATGGATTGAGAAAGCGCATGATAAGGGATGGGATGTGTTGCTTGACGCTGCTGCCTTTGCCCCGACGAATAAACTCGACCTGTCCCGTTACAAACCGGACTTTATCCCGCTCTCGTTTTACAAGATTTTCGGCTACCCCACCGGCCTGGGCGCGCTCATCGCCCGGCGCGATAAACTGCACAAATTACAGCGTCCCTGGTTTGCGGGTGGCACGATTACCGTCGCCTCCGTACAGGGCGATAAATACTACCTGGCTGATGGCCACGCCGCCTTCGAGGACGGCACGGTGGATTATCTAAATATTCCGGCGGTGGAAATCGGTTTGCGGCACATTGAATCTATCGGCATCGAGACTATCCACGAGCGGGTGTGCTGTCTCACCGGCTGGCTGCTTGACAATTTGACAGCCATGCGCCACAGCACCGAAGTGCCACTCGTCAGGGTATATGGCCCCACCGATACAGAAGCGCGCGGTGGCGCGGTGACGGTCAATTTTTTCGACCGGGAAGGCCGCGCCATAGACCATCGTTCCATCGAAGAGCAGGCCAACCAGGTCAACATCTCGCTGCGCACCGGCTGTTTCTGCAACCCCGGCGCGGGTGAGGTGGCGCTGGGCATCTCGCGCGTTGAACTGGATGTGTGCTTCAATGGCCCCGGCCATGAAAACCGCCTGACCCTGGATGACTTTCGCCTGTGCATTGATGGCAAATCCAGCGGCGCAGTGCGCATCTCGGTGGGCATGGTCAGCAATTTCGAGGATATTCAAAAATTTCTGGAATTTTGTAAAGGATTGCTGAGGTAACAATGATTCGTCAACTCGCCCATCTCAATTTTGTCACGGACGACCTGCCCGCTATCATTGACTTTTACGCCAATAAACTGGGCATGGAAGTCAAATTCACCCTGGATAACGAGCAGGGAGTTGCCTTCGGATATTATTTCGGCTGTGGCAATTCGACCTTCCTCGAATTTTTCGACCAGGCCCTGGCTGTCCAGCAGTGGGGCGGGGAAGTGCAGTCCCTCACTCCTGGCACGCGCTACAAGCACTTCTGCCTCGAAGTCATCGGACTGGAGGAATATCGCCAAAAACTGCTCGAAAAAGGCGTGGCTGTGACCGAAATTACCCTCGGCATGGACAACTCCCGCCAGGCCTGGATTGCCGACCCGGATGGCAACGCTATCGAACTGATGGAATACGGCCCCCACAGTTTGCAACTGACCGGGAATTGACCTGCGATGCGAGGCTTATATGATTGAAGTACATGACTCTCTTGCCCCCAAACGGAGCGTGGTCAGTATCCTGCTGCCCGTCCTGTTTGTTTTCCTGTGCTTTTTGCTGACCAGCGGCCTGTGGCTTGGTTGGACGCTGCTCGAACGCGCCAAGTGCGGCACGGGTGACTACACCCTGCGTGATGAGTTCCGCATAAAGACCTTTGCCTGGGGGGTATTCAATGCGCCCGATTGGAACGAATCTTATTCCACCCAGGCATATCACATCATGCGCACCTGGCTTTCTGATACCTACAATGCCGTCGTCTTCGTAGATTACCTGATTTACAATTGTGGCCATACGCAAACAGACATGGATACCTATTACAGTGACGAATCCTTCCGCACGCAAATCCTGGCAAATTATCAGCAGGTCGAGAGGGTTTCCTCTTGCACAGAAGGTGATACCACTTTGTATGTTTATAACGCTCGCATGGCTGAATCTGAGTATTTGACCCATACCTGGGTTGTTCCAGATGGCAAATACCGTGTCCTGGAGGTTTTTATCGCCTTTCCCTTGCACAAACAGGATGTGATGGCCGAATATGCCAGGCGGCTATTCCCCAACTTGCCTGCTTGCCCCTGAATTTTTGCATGAACTTCAGCATTTACGACGAAATTGCTCTGCTTGCAGATAATTTTAGCCACAGTTACCCGCACGAAATTATTGCCTGGGCGAGTCATCGCTTTGGCGATGGCTTGGTAATGGCAACCGGTTTTGGCCCAGAGGGCATTGTCATCCTGCACATCGTTCAGCAGGTTGCGCCTGGCACGCAGGTGTTTTATCTCGATACCGATTTACTCTTCCCTGAAACCTACCAATTGCGTGACCAGTTGGAAGCGCGGTTTGGCATCCGTTTTACGCGGGTTGCCCCCCCCATGAGCGTCTCTGAACAAAATGAGCAAATTGCGCCAGAATTGTGGGCCACGCAACCCGACCAGTGCTGCCGCATTCGCAAAGTGGAGCCGTTGCGCACCTTCCTGAAGGATAAAAAAGCCTGGATAACCGGCATTCGCCGTGACCAGACCAGCCTGCGCGCAAACGCGCAACCCATTGAGTGGGATAAAGCCAACGGGCTAGTCAAGGTCAATCCGCTGCTCAACTGGACTCAAGAACAGGTCTGGACGTATCTTCACCTGTTCGAGTTGCCCTATAACGTCCTGCACACGCGCGGCTACCCCAGCATTGGCTGTGCGCCTTGTACCCGCCCGGTGATGGATGGTGCTGACCCGCGCTCTGGCCGCTGGATGGGGCATAAAAAGGTCGAATGTGGTATTCACTTACAAGAAAATGAGAAATCTTAACGGCAAATGGTTATCCGCCTGTCAACCAGGCCACGCTCGCTTTTTTGTTTCCGGGCGGCACGCCCAGCATCACAATTGTAATGTTGTCATGCCCGCCGCGTGAATTTGCCAGTTCGATGAGCGCATCGGCAGCCTGCGAAAGCGTGCGCCCGTTGAGCGAATCGCGGATTTCAGAATCATCCACCAGGTCGGTCAAGCCGTCGGTGCAGAGCAAGATGACATCCCCCGGCTCGAGGGTCAGTCCCTGGTTCGATTTGGCCTTCGCATCCGTTTCATTGGGCGCGAGGAACAGGCGCAAGTCCGGTTCGGGCGGTTCGCTCGAACCCAGGTAACGGCGGATGACGTGCAGGTTGGGATGGCTTTTCAGCCCTTCATTATCAATAATCCCCTTTTCAAGCGCTTCTTGCACCCAGGTATGGTCACGCGAAAGTTGTAGAATGGTTTTGCCCCGAACCAGGTAAATGCGCGAATCACCCGCATAGGCAATGTAGAGTTGAAAACCAATCACCCAGGCGCAGGCAGCCGTAGCGCCCATCCCTTTGCGAGAGACATCCGCTTCTGCCTTTTCAAAGATGGCCTCGCTCACCCGGTAGAAACTGTTTTGAAACACCGCCAGCGGATGCCCGCCCTCGCGTTTTTCAACCGCCTCGCTGATAAGGTTGACCACCAATTCGGAGGCCACCTCCCCGGCGCGATGCCCGCCAATGCCATCGGAAACAATCGCAAATACAGACGGAGTCGGGTTCATCTTACTGACAAGATAGGCCGAAACCGCAAAATTATCTTCGTTATTCTTGCCGCTCATGCCCGGGTGAGACCTGGCGGCTACATAGAGGTGAGAATGGTCAGTGCGAATCATCCGTGATAAGCGGGGTTACAACTGGTTTTTGTGGCGCAGGTGGTTTTGTAAAAATAAAGCGATAGCTTAATTGCCCAAAGTGTATCACATCACCGTGTTTGAGCGTAAATCCTTCTTTGGGGGCAGGCTCGTAGTTGACCCAGGTGCCGGCCACTGAGTTTTGGTCAAGCAGGATGAAGTCACCTTGTTCATTTTGCCGCAAGCGCGCATGGAGCGGGGAGAGCGAAGGGTGGTCAAAAACGTTTGTGGCCTGGGTTGGGTCTGTGCCAAAGGTGAGTTCACGCCCGGTGAGCGGAATGGGGTCGCCGGCGGCCGGTTGCCCATCCATCGTCAGTTTAACAAGGTAAGACGTGGGAGGCGGCGCTTTGCGGCGCAGCCAGGGGAAGGGCTTGGCGCGCGAACCAGCCGTCTCTTTTTCTACCTGCACCGGCTGAGTCAGCGGGTCGAGGCGAAGCGCGCGCGCCCGGCGGCGCTCGGCCAGCGCCATCAGCGTTTTGCGCCCCCCAAAGAACAAAATGCCCAAAAGCACCAGGCCTGCCGCCACAATTGCTGAGATGGTCATTGCCACACGGTTGCGCAAAATCAGGCCAGTGACCCCCCCCGGCGGCTGGATGACAATGACCTGCACCAGCACGACCGCGCTCATTTTCGATAATCCCAGGGCATCCACGGCTTCTACCTGCAAGGTGTGTTCGCCGGAGACAAGGTAATCTTGCAGGTCCCAGGTAAATTTATCGAAGGGCGGCGCGGTGTTTTCATCTGCAATCACCCCATCCACATAGAGGGTTGTGCGTGCCAAAGAGCGCTTGATGTTATCGTTGAATTCGACAATGATGGCAATTTCCTGCGTTTTGGGCAAGGAGTTTTCGATGTCGAATGCGTCTACCAGATTTTGGCGGACGATTTGAATGGGCGGGGAGAGCAGTGCCGGGTTGGGGGGTTGGATTTCGACCCGGAACGAGACCGGGTTGCTGGTCAACGGTAAGCCGCGCGCGTTCAGCAACACGCTCAAGGTGTGCAAGCCTGTTTCGCGGACGGCGGATTGATAGGTCATACGATAGACGTAACGGAGTGAGGCAACCCATTCTTCAGGGTCGGGCAGTGTTTCTGTGCCACTGAATATAGTGGAGCGGCCACCGGTCTGTTGTGCCAAATCGAATAAGGCCTGCGCGCCACGATGGTTGAAATAATCGCTTGAATCACCCAGCCACACAAAAACGCGGATATTGGCCTGCCGGGCGCGGTTAATCAGGTCGGGGAGGGCGTTCAGGTCACGGGTATCGAGGTGTGGGGTGATGAACAGGATGGCTTTTTTGCCGCCGGATGTTGCCTGGCCTTGCTGAGCGACATCGATTGCAAACGCCAGCGAGGTCAGTCCGGCCACCGAGTTACGCAGGGCAGGGTCGAAATTTTCGAGACGCGCCAGCCAACTCGCCGGGCTGAGCTGCGAGGCGATGATGCCTCCATTCCAGACCAGCGCAAAATCATCCAGGCTATCGGCAGGCCGGGCTGCGGCCCAGTTCTTTAGCACGGCGGTCATTTTGTCGTAGCGGGAGATGCCCATACTGTCGCGCACTGCCAGGGCCGGGCCAGAGTTAATCGCCACAACCACTTTGAGGGGTTGTGGCAACTGCTCAAAGCGTGAGGGCGCTCCCAGGGTTTGGCCGTTTTCCAGCACCGAGAGTTCGGAGGCAGTCAGCCCGGTGACGAATTCGCCCTGCTCATCAAACACGTCCAGCAACGCTGTAAGGGTTGGGAATTGGCTCGAATCTGGCTGGAACAGGGTGAGCGAGGCCGTCCCCTGTGCGTGGACGAAGGCCGAGGGCAGGTTCAGGCTGAAAACGAGCAACAGGAGCAGGAACTTTTGCAATTTTGCCGACATTGATTCTATTTTACTGTGAATCTTAAACAAACAGGGCAGGTTTATCCCTGCCCTGTTTCAAAACGTCTGTTTTTACCCCGAAAGCGGCGGCGCGTCTTTGTCGTAGACCTGCACCTGAATATCGAACCCATCTTGATTGAGGAATTCCATGGCGGGCATAAACGTCGCGTCTTTGATGGGCTGAATATCTCCAGCGGGCGCCAGCACAGTGATGCGCGCTTCTTCGTCCGACATTTTGACGACTTTCATTTGCACGCCGCCACTGACGGCTGTAATCTTGGCCTGCATCTCTTTAATTGCATCATCAATGGACATAGGCTGCTCCTCAAAACATGCTTGTAGCAAAATTATAGCCGATTTAGGGAGGTTTGGTACTTCTGTGTGATAAGATTTGGGCATGGATTTTTCACAAATTACCGAAGATTTGTTCATCGGGCCGATGCCGACTGCCGCTGACTATGACCTGCTCCACAGCCTGGGCGTGCGCCTGGTCTTGAACATGCGCTTCGCGCGCCGCCTGCCCCCCGGCCTGCTCCACCCGCCGATGGAGGTTCTCTGGCTGCGGTCACTCGACAATCCCCTGTTCCCCATCCCGCTCAAACTTCTTATGCAGGGAACACATGCCGCATTGGTGACTATTTCAGGCGGCGGGAAGGTATACACCCATTGCGCCTATGGTCGTCACCGCAGCGTGGCGATGGGCGCGGCCATCTTAATTGCGCAGGGATACGCGGCTCAGGATGCCATGACGCTCATCAAACAGAAACGTCTGCAGGCCGACCCCGATGCGTTCTACATCAGAAGCCGAATCATGGCCTTTGCGAAACGCTGGAAAGGCTGAAACAAATCGTGATACACTACCCTCAGTTTTGAAAATTCCCTGTGGAGGACAAACCATGTCTGAAAAAGAATTCTACACTGTCGAAGTTGCCGGTCTCAAGCGTGACCTGCGCCTGTTCGAGGTCGCTCCCAAATTACGCATCGCTATCTTGAACATTCTCGGCGATACCGAACTCGTGCAGGCCTGTGCGCGTGAACTGGCGAAGAAGTTGGCCGCGGTCGAATACGATGTGCTGGTGACGGCGGAGGCCAAATCAATTCCGCTGGCCTATGCGCTGGCAGTTGAGACCCGCAAGCCCTACGTCGTGCTGCGCAAGGCGTATAAACCCTACATGGGCGATGCGCTCCAGGCCGAAACGCTCTCTATCACCACCGGTCAGCCGCAGGTGCTGATTCTTGATGAAAAAGACCGCGACCTGCTCCAGGGCAAGAAAGTCGTCATCGTAGATGATGTCATCAGCACCGGTTCCACCCTCCAAGGAATGCGCATGATTCTGGATAAAGCCGGGGCCACCGTCGCCGCCGAAACCGCCATCTTCACCGAGGGCGAGAAGTCCAAGTGGCTGCACATCATCGCGCTGGGACATTTGCCGTTGTTTACGGATTAACGGATAAAACGTAGGAGCGCGGTGACCGCGCCCCTACGTTTTAACACTGTGCCTCGTAACACTCCACTCCCTCCACGCCGACCGCTGCGCTATGGAGCGTCCCGGCAGGAAGTTCGAGATGGTCGCCGGGTTGGAGTGTGATGGATTGGCCGCTTTGCGGCAGGTGGAAGGTGATGCTGCCCTGCGTGACGTATATCACCTTGTTGTAAGGGTGCGTGTGCGCAGAGTAGGTCTCAAGCGGGTCGTTGCCCCAGGCGTAATAGGTCAACCCTTCGCCATCCAGCAGGCTGCGGATGGCGTTTTTCGTGGGGGCTTCGGGAGATGTCCAGGGGATGACTCGGACTCTGTTCATGGCTAATCCTCGGCAGCCCGCGCCATTTCTTCCGGCTCGAAGATGACTTCTTCCTTGCCGGTCAATTTTTCTTCGACCTTGCGGGCGACCAGATTGAGATGCCCGGGGTGGGCAACGTAGTTCAGGTCATCGGTGGGGATGGTCAGCACCGGGCAAAGCGTGAAGCCTGAAATCCACTTTTCGTAGAGTTTGTTTAGCCCGCCCAGGTAATCGGCGGAGATAGAGCGTTCGTAATCGCGCCCGCGCCGGATAATGCGCGTCAGCAGGGTTGGCACTGAGGCGCGCAGGTAAATGACCAGGTCGGGGGGCGGCAAGAACTGCACCAGCGTCTCGAACAAATCGCGGTAGGTCTCGTAATCGCGCGGGTGGATGTAGCCTTGCAGGAACAGGTTCTGGGCAAAAATTTCGGCGTCCTCATACACACTGCGGTCCTGAAAAACCGAAGTGGGATGTCGCGAAATTTTATAATGAATACGCAGGCGGTGGGTCAGAAAAAAGACCTGCGAGTGAAAGGCCCAGGCTTCCATGTTGTTGTAAAAATCGGCCAGGTAGGGGTTTTCCGTTACTGGCTCATAAAAAGGCTGCCAATCTGTCCCCAGTTTTTTGCACAGCAAACTGACCAGGGTGGATTTGCCGACTCCGATATTCCCTGCCACTGCCACAAATTTTTTCATCGCATCTTCCTTCCGCACATCAGCGCGTCACTGACCGGCCAGTTCCTTTTCTATCAACTGCTGGAAGACTTCATACGGCTGCGCGCCAACGATGGCAATGCCATTGACGAAAAAAGTCGGCGTGGAGCTGACCCCAATCGAAAGGCCATAGCGTAAATTGGCTTCCACTTTATCGGCGTGGCGCTGTTCATCCAGGCAGGTTTGGAAGGCTTGGGTATCCAGACTCAGTTCGGCGGCATAATTCAGGTAGGATTCGCGCCCCAGGCCGTATTGGTAACTGAACAAGGCATCGTGGAAGGTGAAATAGGCATTCTGCTCTCCGGCGCAATGGGCGGCCATGGCTGCTGGCCTGGCGTTGGCGTGAATGCTATCGAGTGGAAAATCGCGGTACACGAAGCGGATTTTGCCCTCGTATTCTTTCATCAGGCGTTTGTAAACCTGTTGATGCCAGCGTGCACAAAAGGGGCATTCGTAGTCGCTGAATTCGATGATGGTGATGGGGGCGGTTTCTGGTCCCAGGGCAGGGCTATCGCCTGTTTCGACTGCCACCCGCCGGGCGGGGGCCGGAGTGGCTGGGGCATTGGCTTGTTGAGGTGCCGGGGGTGAGTCCGTGCCCCAGAGCAGCCAGCCCAGCCCCAGGCCAAGCACAAAGACAACGGGCAGCAGGGCGGCTAAAACAGTTTCACGGCTGCGCCGCCCAGCCTCGGCAGCGCGCTGTAAACGGGAGTTTGGTTTGACGGGGGGAGGGAAATGGGTATCCATTGGGGCATTATACCCAGTTCTGCATCTTTTTCGCCGGTTTGGCGTGTATGAAATCATGCGGAATGAATTCCGTCTTACGTAAAGGAGCGCATGATGACAACTGCTGAAGAACGAAATATCCCCTGGTATCTGTGGCCGTTCTGGGCCATTTGGATGCTGTTTGCGACGATGGTAGAAATGGTTGGACGCTTCGTCGCCATTGTGATTGGGCTGGTCTTTATGCTGGTTGGCGTGCTGGTCAGCCTGACCATTGTTGGCGCGATTGTGGGTATTCCGCTGGCGATTATCGGATTCCTGCTGGTGGTGCGCGGGATTTTCTAGATACAGACCACACATAATAGACCGCTGACCCTGCCCGGCCAGCGGTCTACTGATTCAGCGAGCAGGATGCTTCTTTCGCGGGAGACAGCAGTCGGGTGCGAAGCCGCGTCCACGCCCGTTTGACGGGAGCCAGGCGCAGGAGCAGTAAAATGCTGATGATAACGGCGAAAATCAAAGGTTGGAGTACATCCCCCGTGAGATTTAAGATATTGCCTTTGCGCGCCATGAAGAAGTGCAATACCACTAGCGGCGTAATGAGATAGACCAGCCGGTGCAGGCGCTTCCAATTTTTGCCAAGACGTTTCATCCAATAATTGAAAGATGTCGCGGCGAGCGGAACAAGCAGCAGGAAGGCGGTAGCGCCGATGATGATGTATTGCTTGGTTCCGACATCGCGCAGGATGGCCTCCAGGTTGAGGCCGTAATCGACGGCCACAAACACGGTGACGTGCAGCGCGGCGTACAGAAAACCGTAGTTGCCGAGGGCTTTGCGGCGCTGGGTTAGTTCCTTCCAGCCGAGGAAGGCGAGCGGGGTGCAGGCCAGCGAGAGCGCCAGGAAGACCAGGGCGGTGTAGCCGGTGCGCTGTTCGATGGCCTGGATGGGGTTGGCGGTGAGATTATCGGTGAAAAGGTCGAAGACCAGCACGGCCATCGGAATCCAGCTGGCCATGTGGATGAGCAGTTGCAGGGGGGTGACGCGGGGGGTGGCCATTAATAATTGATTCTCAAATCCATCCCATCGTACAGACTCGCCACTTGCTCAGCATAGCCGTTGAACATCAGCGTGGGGCGGCGGGCGATTTCGCCGATACGACGTTCGGTGGCCTGACTCCAGCGCGGATGGTCTACATTGGGGTTGACGTTGGCATAGAATCCGTATTCACCTGGCTGAATGGCCTTCCAGAGGGCGAATGGCTCTTCGGCGGTCAGTTCGATTTTGACGATGGCTTTGATGGATTTGAAGCCATACTTCCACGGGACCACCAGCCGAATGCCGCCGCCGTTCTGCGGGGGCAGTTCGCCGCCATACAGTCCGGTGGCGAGCAGGGTCAGGTCGTGCATGGCTTCGTCGAGGCGCAGGCCTTCGCGGTAAGGCCAGGGATACCAGGGTTCTTTCTGGCCGGGCATTGCATCGGGCTTGAGAATCGTCTCGAAACTGATGTATTTGGCGTCGGAGGTCGGTTCTACGTCTTTAAGCAGTTTCCAGAGCGGGAATCCGACCCAGGGGATGACCATGCTCCAGGCTTCGACGCAGCGCAGGCGGTAGATGCGCTCTTCGGGCTGGTATTTTTTAATCAGGTCTTCTACGCCCAATTTGGCGGGATTCTTGACCAGGCCGCCGATTTCCACATCCCAGGGCGAGGTGGGGAAGTCTTTGGCTAGCCGCGCCACGCCTTGTTTATCGGTGGTGAATTCGTAGTAGTTATTGTAGTTGGTGATGTCTTTGAACGAGTTGACCGGGTCGCCGAGTTCGTCGGTTTTTTGGGCAATGGACGGGTCGGAGGCGGTTGGGGCGGGGGCGGAACTGGTTTCGAGCGTGTTTGGCGCGCACGCTGCGAGAGTCATGCTTCCGGCGATGACACCGGCAGCTTTGATAAAGTCGCGCCGCGAAAGGTAAACGTGCTTGGGGGTGATTTCAGACGATTTAATCGGTATGGATTTGAATTTTGAGTTCATCACTTGCTCCTGAATAACGAAATCATACCAGTTTAGTCTAAAATTTTCATTAAAGGCAACGACCTTGCCTGACCCTCTCCCAAAAGGAGAGGAAAACGGAAGCACAAAATGGATTTTTGGGCCGAAAGCGACAAGAATTTTGGTTTCGCCCTCTCTTTCACCGGGGAGGTAGTTGCGAATTTTGTCGTTTTTGCAGCAATTCCAAATCTGTAATCGGGAAATTTGGGCATGTTGAGCCGCCAACCATCCCCGAACAGGTTACGAATACTCAAATTTTCGTACCAGCCTTCGTTTCTTCGTGGAAATTCGTGGATGGTTTGAAAAAATGCGAACCGTTTGGCTTTTAACAGCGCCAAAAACTTTGAATTTGGAGTGGCTGCGTTTTTTTGCAAGGATATTCACATTCCGCCAAAATAGCTGCGGATTACAATAATATTAGGTTAACGCATTTCGCCGAAAATGGCATAAAATTGAATTCGGACAGGAACTCCCATGATGACTGATTCCACGCTTGAACAAAAAACGCCCGCGGAAATCAACGAAATATTTATTTACAACGATCGCTTCCTGGCAGCCGCGTATTTGTCCATAGCGGTTGGCGTGATTGTCTTGATCATTAACCTGCTGCGCATTGGCGGCAGCCGGTTTGTGCTTGGATTGAACAGCGTGGTGGCCCTGGCAACGGTTGTTACGCTTTTGGTGCTTTCATTGCGCATTTATGAGCGTTTGAAAAACGTCCCGCGTACCAATTTGCTCTGGATGTCAATTTCAATCGGGTTTGGTCTGTGGACGTTTTTGGAGGCTGTTCGCCTGATTGTGTTTTTGGCTTCGTCTGCGCCGCGTTTCTTCGTGCTGAACTGGCTGTGGGTGATTGGCTACTTCTCCCTGTTTTACGGGCTTTATCTTCGCTACATTGACCTGGAAACTCCCCTCACCGTGCGCCAGAAACAAATTGTTTGGGGCGGCGTAGGGCTGGGGCTGGCTTACCTCCTCTTTGCACAATTCCTTCCACTTCTCGGTGGGAAATCCCCCAGCGTGAGCGGGGCAATTGCCGGGTTGTTGTACGCGCTAGCCGACCTGGGTTTGCTATTCCTGTTAGGGAGCATCTCGCTTTCGCTGTGGGGAAAGTTTGGCGGCCCGTGGAAATATTTCGCCCTTGCCGTTGGGATGAAATTCCTGGGCGAAGCAGTGATGCAGTTCCCCTCCAATTTGGGGACAGGATTCTTGTTTTCTTTCGCCAATTTTTTTCATTATGCGTGGTATGGCTTTGCCGCTTTTGGGCTGTTGGTTTATGATATGGCCCTGTCCCATCCGTTTGGGCCAGCGACAAAGGTTGTTGCCAAAGAAGAGATGACCCCCAATGCAAGCGCACTCATCTTCACCGATGAGCAAGACAACGTCATCAAAACCAGCATTAATTTTCGCTATGTGATGCGCTTGCCCGATTCAATCGTCATTAACGGGGCGCCACTTCACAGAGTCTTGGGAGTCTCAGAAGAATCTTTTCAGGAGTTCAAGGCCCAACTGCGCAAACACGGAAATCTCAAAAAATATGTCATCCAGCCATCCTACCTCCGCGCCGGTTACAAGGCCTGGCTCACCGCCATTGCATCATCAGACCAGCAAAGGCGCTATAGCGGGATGGATATGGTGGTTCAGGTTCTTACAGAAAGCCTGGCCGGAGCAGGGTTAACCAACGAAGAGCGCGCCCTGGTAGAAAACATCTTCTACCTGAGCGGCGCCAGCGGTACAGACAACCAAAACCTGCTTATCACCTATTTCAACCTTCACTATAAAATGCTGGCAGGATTAGCTTTCCAATACGAAGGCTCGCGCCGGGCCGCGGGCTTGAGCGATAGAGTCAACCAGGTGGCAAAACAGCAGAGGCTCATGGTGCGCGTGCTGGAACAGGAACTCAACGTGCCGGAAAACGTCAAGATCGATGACCTCGGTAAATCTGTTTCCATTCTGCTTGCCGCTGGCCGCGAATACATGTCGGGCCAGGCCGGCAAGGACGTTGTCATCCGAGAGACCGAACGCCTGCATCGCGAGGCCGACCGCAGCACGAAAATCTTGATTAAGAAATACGACCTTGCCAGAATGAACTGAAAAATTCGGCATGGTGTTCCTTTTCTAAAACCAAAATCGCCCAAGCAACTGGGCGATTTTTTCTCTCGTAAAATAGGCTCACCTCATCATTGCCCAGGAGTTCATCATGAAAACCACCCTCCGCCTTCTCAAATGGCTTGGCCTCGGCCTGCTTGGCCTGATACTGCTCGCCCTCAGCATCTACGCCCTGCTCCCCAAAGGCCCGCGCGAGGAAACCACCGCCGCTGGCAAATAAACAGCGCAACCTTTCGCCCGGTCTGGCATCTAAACAACCAGTCTAATTCAACCGAGGTTTTTATGCCCCAAAAAACGACTACCCGATCTTCGGCAGCCCGCCGCCAAGCCGCCCGTAACGACCCTTTCGCCTTTCTGCGGCGCCCGGCCGTGCAATTGGGCATTCTGGCAGTTGCTGCACTGGTGGTTATCGCCCTCATCATTTCTGCCAACAGCGGCTCAGGCGGTATGCCAGCCACCATCAGCACCCAGGACGCCTACGCTCTCTACCAGAAAGGGAATACCTTCTTCCTCGATGTGCGCGAAGTAGACGAGTGGAACGAATACCACGCCCCCAACACCACCCTCATCCCGCTGGGGCAGCTCGCCGCGCGGGTGGGTGAAATCCCCGTCGCCAAAGACGCGCCCATCGTGGTCGTCTGCCGCTCTGGCAATCGCTCCGACCAGGGCCGCGATATTCTCAAACAAGCCGGCTTCACCAACGTCACCAGCATGGACGGCGGCCTGAAAACCTGGCGCGACCTGGGCTACCCCATTGAACCGTAAAAAAGCCCTTTCTCCTTAACGAAAGGAGTCCAAAGTCTCTAAACTTTGGACTCCTTTTCTTTTCTCAATACCGGCATCTCTGATTACTTCAACACCACCTTCAAATCCTCCAACATTTCATCTGCTGAAAGGCCATAGGGCCAAGTTAACATCAGCCGGCCTTCTCGGTCCAGTACCAGGACAGTGGCAGTGTGGTCAACCGTGTAATACCCGTTCTCGTCAGGTGCATTAATCTGGTAGAAAATACCAAAATCCTTCGTCACCGCGTTAATTTGTGCTTCTGTGCCGCTCAAACCGATGAAACGGGGGTCAAACGCGCTCAAATACGAAGCAACTCGTTCGGGCGTATCCTTTTTCCAATCCACCGCCACAAACAAAACCTGTGCTGCGCTGCTTTTTTCGCCTAACTCACCAAAAGCGCGGCGCAAATTGGCGAGCGTTGTTGGGCAAACATCGGGGCAGGAGGTGTACCCAAAATACAATACCACCACCCTGCCCTGAAAATTACTCAACGAAACTGGCCCATTGGCCGATTGCAAGGTGAAATTGGGCATGGGCTTGGGCGGCTCAATGACCGTGCCATGCAAAACAGGCGGCTGGGTGAGTTGGAACACTCCAATGCCTACCAGCAGCAAAAGAACCAGGCCAGTGGCCATCAAAAATGTACGTTTCATGCGCTCCTATCGCAGATTAACGGCTCATCACCTTCAAATCCACCGTTACCTCACCTGCGTTCTCGAATTTTAGCGTACAAGAAGTCATTTCGCCAGCCTTCACATCTTGCTTCAAATCCATCAACATAATATGATACCCGCCGTGCTTCAGTTCCACCGTCTCTCCGGCAGGAATTTCGATGGCCTCCACCTCGCGCATCGTCATCACATCCCCGTCCATCACGGTTTCATGCACCTGCGTCATCATTGCTGCACTGCACGATGCGCTCAACAGCCGGTCAGATGTCTGACCGGTATTCCTAATTGTGAGAAACCCACCGGTTGTCTGACCGGTTGTTGCTGCCATTGCCATTGGCGCATAAATCTCCAGGCTGCCGACGGTCAAAGCGGGCTGGTCGCTCATCGGCATAGACATGCCCGAATTATGCCCCATGTCACTTTTACTTTGGTCCTGCGACCCGCAGGCCGTCAGCACCAGCGTCATCAAAACCAAACCAACAGTTAACAGCTTTTTCATACTTCCTCCTTGACGAAAAAGGGAATTGTGAGAAAATTTGATAAATTTATCAATTTTTAAAAAATTTTATCACGCTATACCCATTCGTAAAGATGAAAAATCTCTCACCCCGCCAACGAAAAATCCTTGATGTACTCACCCAAAAAGGCGATTTAGCCGTTGCCGAAATCCGTGCCGCTGTCGGAATTTCACAAGCCACAGCATACCGTGAAATTCAAGCCCTGGTGCAGGCTGGCTTGGCTCAAAAAACACCGGGGGGCATCACGCAGACCGAGCCGTCCGCCCAACACTGCCTTCACTGTCACCGACCGGTTCATCCGCGTCTGATTTTTTACCTGGAACAAGCCGACACAAGCCGTCATGTGGCTTGCTGCGCCCACTGTGGCCTTCTGGCACTGCGCCGACTGGGCGGCGATACACGCCAGGCCATGACTTCTGACTTTCTCTATGGCACTTTACTCAACGCCGCCCAGGCCTGGTACGTTCTAGAGAGCAGCATTGCTCCCTGTTGCCACCCTTCGGTGTTGCCCTTTGGCAGCCCGCGCAACGCAGAACGTTTTGCAAGCGCATTTGGAGGTCAGGCGTGTGATTTTTCTACCGCGCAAGCCCAACTTGAGCAATTGATGTCCTTACATCCCCATCATTGAAATACACAGCACGCTCATCTTTCAATCACAGGAGAACTATTTTTCTTTATAACTTGTGTTCAAAGGTCTTTTTGCCGCGGCCCCAGTGTTGCTATCCGTTTCTCGATTTTCTAATTCAAAACATTCTCAGGCGGGGTATAATGAAAATGAAAATGTGTTCTAGTTTTATCGTCGCTCCCATCCGTTGACAACCTCCGTGTTCTGTCATGCCCCTGAAACTTCCCTTCCAAAAATCCCCCTCAGCCAAAAGCACGCGCACACCGTCCGCCAAAAAGGACGAAAAAAAGTCGCCTGCCAAAACATCCTCAACGGCCAAACCCGCCCCCAAGCCCTCAGCAAGCAAAAAAGACTCCAAACCCGCGCCCATTCCCCAGCCTGCCCCGCCTCCTTCTCCGCTCTTCAACCTGTCCACCGACCGTAAACTCGACATCCTGGGCATCTTCCTCGCCTTACTTGGCCTCATCATGGGCCTCACCCTGCTCTCATCCAACCAAAGCGCCCTCACCGGCGGCCTGCTGGCCCTCTTCAAATTCCCCTTTGGCAACGGCATCTACATCTTATGGCTGGCACTCATCCTATTCGGCGGCTGGCTGGTGTTACGCAAAATTGAACGCGTCCCGCCCGTCTCGGTAGAGCGCGTGACCGGATTTCTACTGCTCTACCTGCTTACCCAAACCATCATTCAAGCATTTACCGCAGATGGTGGCTGGTTTGGCGGCGCGCTTTACCACCTGCTTTACACCTATTTGGGCCTGGGTGGAACGGTCGTCGCCTTGCTGGCACTCCTGCTTATTGGCCTGACCCTGGCTTTCGACGTGACTGTGCCAGAACTCATTGGAAAATTGAAGCCTTTGTTCGACATTCTGTCAAGATTCTGGGCGATGATATTCGCCCCGCTCCAAAAGAAACCAGCCGAAACAGACTCCCCGCATCCTGCTCCCGTTGAAAATGGATTCACCCCGCTCAATGGTGACCCCGCCACCCCCGCCCAGGCAAATCCCCAGCCCCTGGTCGGAGGCCCGGTCACCACGGTGGGGCGGCAGGTGGAATGGACGTTGCCCAACCTGAAAGACATCCTCCAGCCCGGCAACGCAGCCTTGGTCAACGAAGAATTCGTCGAACAGCGCGCCCGGCTCATCGAGGAAACCCTGGCCTCGTTTGGCGCGCCCGCCCAAGTGGTCGAAATCAATCGCGGCCCCACCATCACCCAATTCGGTGTCGAACCACTCTTCATCGAAAGCCGCAACGGACGCACCCGCGTTCGCGTCAGCAAAATCGTCTCGCTGGCCGATGACCTTGCCCTAGCCCTGGCCGCCCCGCGCATCCGCATCCAGGCCCCGGTTCCCGGTCGCAGTTACCTCGGCATCGAAGTCCCCAACGAAGAGATGACCCTCGTCACCCTGCGCGAAATCCTCGAATCTGACGCCTTCACCCGCGCCCGCAAACAACTTTCCTTCGCCTTAGGACGCGATGTCTCCGGGCATCCGATTGGCGCCGAAATTACCGGAATGCCGCACCTGCTCATCGCCGGCACCACTGGCTCCGGTAAATCAGTCTGCGTCAACGCCATTCTTACCTGTATGCTGCTCTACAACACCCCCGATGACTTGCGCCTCGTACTGGTAGACCCCAAACGGGTAGAACTGACCAACTACAATGGCGTACCACACCTGCTCGCGCCTGTGGTGGTTGAAATGGACCGCGTTTTGGGTGCCCTGCAATGGATGACCCGTGAAATGGACCGCCGCTACCACGCCTTTGCCCAGGCCGGGGCGCGCAACATCACCGATTACAACGCCCGCCTCAAAGCCCAGGGACAGAAAAAATTGCCCTACCTGGTCATCGTCATTGACGAACTGGCCGACCTGATGATGATAGCCCCCGATGAAACCGAACGCACCATCACCCGCCTGGCCCAACTGGCACGCGCCACCGGCATCCACATGATTCTCGCCACCCAGCGCCCCTCGGTAGATGTCGTCACTGGCCTCATCAAAGCCAACTTCCCGGCGCGCATCGCCTTTGCAGTGGCCTCCAACACCGATAGCCGCGTCATCCTCGACCAGCCCGGCGCCGAACGCCTGCTTGGACGCGGCGACATGCTCTACCAATCGCCCGACGCTCCGGCCCCCGTCCGTTTACAGGGCGTCTTCGTCTCCGATGGCGAAATTCACCGCCTCACCGATTTCTGGCGGGCGCAGAACACCCAGGGCATGCCCATCCCCTCCGGCGGCCCGGTGGACGCCGTCTCAGTGAACGCCCCGCTCAAACAAGTTCCGTTATTTAGTGAAGACATCACCGCCACCGCTGAAGCAGGCGACCCGCTCTACACCGAAGCGATGGATTTGGTGCGCCGCGAAGGCCGCGCCTCGGTTTCCATGCTGCAACGCAAACTACGCATCGGCTACACCCGCGCCGCCCGTCTGGTAGATACCCTGGAGGAAAAAGGCATCATCGGCCCGCCCGAAGACGCCACTGGAATCCGCAAAGTGTTAGATTATGGCCCTGCTGCCCCGCCCGCCGAAACTTAGCATCCATTGTTCAATTTCAAACCGGTTATAATTCCTCAGGCGAACTTCATTTCGCGCCCCAGAAAGGAGAACGTATGCGACGTATCTTTGGCTTCTTAATCGGATTGTTTGTGGGTTGGCTGGTTGGCTCCACCCTGGCCCTGTTATTCGCCCCCGAAAGTGGCGAGCATCTGCGCGGCGAACTGCGCGCCCGCTCGAACAGTTTCCTCGGCGAAATCAAATCTGCCGCCGAAGCGCGCCGCCAGGAACTGGAAAAGCAACTGGCCGAACTGCGCGCCCCGCGCCCATCCACCGCATCAGATTAGTTTTTCGTACCACCCGACCACCCGCGCCATGTTGCGCGTATATTCCGCCCGCTCTGCAATGATTGCCGCGTTTTTTTCAGCGGCCTGTCGGCGCAGGGCGGAGTCGTTTAATCCGCGCAGGATGGCCGCCGCCAGCGCGCGCGGGTCGCCGGGGTTTACCAGCAGGCCGTTTTCACCCGGCTTAATCCACTCGCGGATAGAATCCAGGTCGCCTGCCACCGGCAGGCAGCCGCAAGCCATCCCCTCAAGCAGGGTATTGGGCGTTCCGTCGTGGGTAGATGGCGAGACGACCACCTGCGCCGCGCGGAACAGTTCCGCCATTTGGGCGTGGGGCCGCGCCGGAAGGAGTTCCACCACCGATTCCAACCTCAGCCGCGCCACCGTTTCGACGGCCTCCCTCGCCCCGGCCATGCTCGCGCAGGCAAAGCGCGCATCGGGGCGTTCTTTCAGCACCAGCGGGATGGCCGCGAAAAAGGCATCGTTGCGCACATAAGCCCGAAACCCGCGCGGGTTGACCACCAGCGGGGCGGCTGGTGGTGTTTCGGGCGGGTAAAACACATCTGTGCGGATTCCCCCGTTCCCCGGCGTGACCAGGGTCGGACGGCTAGGGTCGAACCCCATCTGTTTACCCAGCCGAATGTCGCGCTGGCAGTCGGCGTGCAGCGCATCGGCCACTTTGAGAGTCCACTCGGTGTAATGACGCATCAGCGGCGTAGCGGGGGCGTGCAGGGTGAAGTCGTTGCCCCAAACGGAAACCGCCAGCGGGGCGAGCCCAGCCGCATCGGCGGCTAACATGCCCTCGTAAGGAATCCGCATGGCGTGGACCAGGTCGGGTTCGACGCGCTCGATAAAACGGCGCAGTGGACGGGCGGCGCGAAAAATCGTCAGCGGGCCAAGCCACTGTCGGAGAGCGGTACGCAGTTTCAGGGTCGAGACGCTCCCCATTCCACGCTTGGGGGGCCAACCCGCTTGGGGTGCCGTCTTCATACCAGAGAAGGCCACCGGCACGACTTCCATCCCGCTCAAAGGTAATTCGGGGCGGCAGGCAAAAGTGGAGGCCAGGTACACGTCATCACCGCGTTCGACAAAGTACCGAATCCAGTTCAGGGCAATTGGGGAGCGGCCATCGGCCACGAAGAGCAGGCGCATGACCGAAATATACCATCTGCGCCCGATTTTTGCTTGACATTCATCCCCCCGTCAGTTAGAATACTTTTCGCTCGTTGTGGGCCTGTAGCGCAGTTGGGAGCGCGCCTCAATCGCACTGAGGAGGCCAGGGGTTCGAATCCCCTCAGGTCCACCAAAGGAAAACAACCCCGCTTAATTTGCGGGGTTGTTGTGTTAAATAGCGGGCCTTTTCCTGACAGGCAGAATGTCAGGCTCTCCAAAATCCGCGCCGCATGGGGCGGACTTCTTCGGTGGTCACAAAGGATTCGGGGTCGGTCTCGTGAACGACTTTTTCAATTTTGCCGACATCTTTGCGCAAGACGCTGACCGTGAGCATACTGACCATGCCGTCTTTGCCGCGCGCCGGGATTTCGGTTACGCCGAAACCGGCCTGACGTAAGGCGTTGGCGAGCAACACGCCGCGCCGCGGGCTGATGATTTGTAATTGGGTGTGTCCAATGGCTAATCGTTCTTCGATAATCATGCCAATCACGTTTCCGGTGGCAAACCCGGCAGCATAGCCGATGACGTTGAGCGGGTTATTGAGGTTGCCCAGCACCGAAGAGATGGCAACGACGAAAATGACGGACTGGACGAATCCCATGCCCCATGAAATGGCTTTGCGCCCGCGCATCACAAAGAGGACGCGCAGGGTATCAAAGGTCATATCGGCCACGCGCAGGGCAAAAATGCCCAGCGCGCCCAGCCAGGCAGCGGGAGAGAGAAAAAAATTGAGCATTTTTGTTTCCTTTTTTTGAGTTGGGTCTCGGTCTCGATACGGGCGTCATAGAACGGCGCCTTACTCGACCCTTGTAAAGTTGCATCGCGCCTTATCAGGAAGGAGTTTCTCAAGAACCTGGTGCAACGCACCCTCTATCTGATAAAAAAGGGCGCAGGTGATGTCTGCGCCCGGGAGAGTTTTACTTCTTTGGCAGGTATAGTTTCTCGACATATTCCTTCAGCATACGCCGGGTGCTGAACTGCGGGGTGATGGTGCGCATCGACTCTTTCATTCGTTGCACCCATTTGACCGGGACATCTTGGGCATCGCGCTCTGCGTAGTAAAGCGGGATGATTTCCTTTTCTAAGGTAGTATAGAGGCTCTCGGCATCGGCTTCATCTTGCACATCTGCGTCCAGGTCGGCATCGGGGCCGATGGCCCAGCCGTTATCGCCGTTGTAGGCCTCGCGCCACCAACCGTCTAGCACTGAGAAGTTGAGCGCGCCGTTCAGGGCGGCTTTCATGCCCGAGGTGCCGCTGGCCTCGTTGGGGCGGCGCGGGGTGTTCATCCACACGTCTACGCCTTGCACGAGGTAGCGCGCCAGGTTCATGTCGTAATCTTCCAAGAAGACGATGCGCCCGCCGTTTTCGGCTTTCTTCACCCGGCGGTAGACTTCCTGAATCAGCTGCTTGCCGGGTTCGTCTGCCGGGTGGGCCTTGCCCGCGAACAGGATTTGCACCGGGCGGTTGGGCTGGTTGATGATGTGGAGCAGGCGGTCGAACTCGCTCAGGGCCAGGCTGGCGCGCTTGTAGGTGGCGAAGCGGCGCGCAAAGCCGATGGTCAGCACATACGGGTCGAGCATCACGCCGCTGGCGATGACCTGTACCGGGTGGAACCCGCCTTGCATCCAGCGTTGGCGTGAACGCTCCTCAAAGTAAAAGACCATTTTTCGCTTAAGGTGGTTGCGTATCGCCCATAATTCTTGCGGGGGAATGGCTTCCATCTTTTCCCACATCTCGAAATCGTCGAGGTGGTCTAACCAGTCGGGGCCGAAATATTTTTCGAGCAGGATGCGGATACGGCGCGCCATCCAGGTGGTGGTGTGGACGCCGTTGGTTACATAGGTGATGGGGACTTCATCCACATCTTTCGCATTCCACAGATGCTGCCACATCCGGCGGCTGACGAGCCCGTGTAGTTCCGAGACGGCGTTGCGCCCATCAGAGTTACGCAGGGCCAGGATGGGCATGGAGAAGGTTTCGCCCCATGATTGCTGGTGGCGCGCCAGGTCCACAAATTGGTCGCGCGTGATGCCCAGTTCGGGCCACATCGTTGCCAGGTATTTGTCAATCAGCCAGAGCGGGAATTCGTCATTGCCTGCGGGGACGGGGGTGTGGGTCGTGAAAACGTTATGGGTCTTGGTGAGCGCCAGGGCTTCTTCAAAAGATTTGCCCTGTTTGACCAATTCGCGCGCGCGCTCCAAAATCATAAACGAGGCATGGCCTTCGTTCATGTGCCAGACGGTGGGGTTAAAGCCCAGGGCGCGCAGGGCGCGCACGCCTCCGATGCCCAACAGCACTTCTTGCATGATGCGCAGGTTGATGTCGGACCAGTACAGGCGGGTGGTGAGTTGGCGCACCATTGGCGGGTTGCTGTCCATGTTCGTATCGAGCAGGTAGAGCGGGGTGCGCCCGACGCGCACTTCCCAGATGCGGGCCTGAACGGGGCCATCGGGGAAGTCAACCTGGATGGTCAATTCGGTTCCATCTTCTTGCCGCACGAGCAACAGGGGCAGGCCCTGGAAATCAAGCGGGTTGTTGATGGCTTCCTGCCAGCCGTCCTCGGTGATGCGTTGGGAGAAGTAGCCCTCGGTATAGAGCAAGCCGATGCCCACCAGCGGCAGGCCGATGTCTGATGATTCCTTCAGGTGGTCGCCTGAAAGCACGCCCAGGCCGCCAGAGTAGATGGGCAGCGTTTCATGCAGGCCAAATTCCATCGAGAAGTAGGCAATCTGGTCTTTGCTCTTGGGGTATTGGGAGGCGAACCAGGTATCGGCGCGTTGCATATAAACGTCGAATTCGGCAAAGACGTGGTCGTACATCTCTAAGTAGATGGGGTTTTGGGCGGCAGCGTTGAGCGCGGGGCGCTCCACCTGGCGCAGGAAGACGATGGGATTGTGTTTGACGCGCTCCCACAGGTTGTTGTCGATGCGGTTGAACAGGCGCTGAGCGGCGGGGTTCCAGGTCCACCATAAGTTGTAAGAGAGTTCGCCCAGCCGGTTGATGCGCCGCGGTAAGTCAAAATGATTGGGAAGTTTCGATTTGTAAGTTGGCATAATCGTTCCTTTCAAAAATAGCGGGCGAATCATACCACAGTGAGATTAAAGTCAACCTTGCAGGCTGGTTAATTCAGGAGATGAATGAAAGGTAGTATGGTTTTCTCAAAGTCCGATTTCGGGCCTGGAAAAACAGGATGGAAAGGTTTAAGGATGAGCCGCACAGAAAATATCCTTAGAGCCTATCCGAAAAATATTCTTGCGCCATTCCGCCCGGACATTAATGTCCGGGCTATTCATCCAAAGCCGTCTGAAGACGGCTAAACC
>DAOUBQ010000097.1:0-2438 GCA_034432755.1 Anaerolineales bacterium | reverse complement strand
GCCCTCCCCGCTGACCAGAGTCGTCGGATTCGGAAATCACCACCAGCCAATACGTCTGCCAGGGATGCAGTTCAAGCGGGAGCGATTCCATTTTGGTCAGTTTGATACCAATCGCGCGGGAGACCTCTTCATCAAAAACATCGCGGGCCAACGCAAAGCCCACCTCAGCCTCCAAAGCTGGCAAGTCGGAGAGGCAGGATTTCAATTGCGAATACGTCAGAGGAAACAAAGTCAGGCGCGGAGTTTGAATCATCATAGCAACAGCCTTAACGCTTCTACCAGCGCTTGGGCAAGCAGGATTTTGAAGATAAGCGCCACCGGGTAGGTGCTGGCATAGGCAATGGAGGGCAGGTCGGTTTCGCTCTGATTATTGGCAGCCGCCAGGGCGGGCGGGTTGGTCATTGAGGCGGTCAATGCGCCCATGGCAGAGAGTAAATTCAAGTTGTAGGTTTTCACCATCACCATCAGCCCGGCCACAGCCGAGAGGGTGGTGATGGCAGCGCCGGCCAGGAGCAGAACCCAGCCCTGGTCGGCCAGGACATCCAGCAAGTGCGCGCCGGCGTTCGTCCCCGCGCCTGCCAGGAAGAGCATCAACCCCAGTTCACGAGTCAGGTTTTTGGCGGCGGGTGGCACATATAGCCGAAACGGACCGATTTTTCCAAAATGGCCGATAAGCAGGCTGACGAGGAACACCCCGCCTGCCATGCCCAACTTAACGCTCGCGCCCTGCCCAAGCGGCACGGGAATCAATCCCACCAGCACGCCGACCAGCAGGCCAATGAGATAGGGAACCATGCTGGTTTCCATTGCCTTGCGTGGCGAGCCTTGCGCCAGGCGCACAAAGGCTTCTACTGCGCTTTTCTCGCCCACAACACGAATTCCATCGCCGCGTTCGAGGGTCACATTGCCGTGTGGCACAATTTCTAACCCCTGGCGGCGAATGCGGGTGATGATGACGTTAAATTGTTCCCAAAGTTTCATCTGGGCCAGGGTTGCACCAGTCAAAGATTCTTCCATCACCTCCACATCCACGCTGACCACACTGGCGTTAACATCCATGCGCTCATCGGTTGGTTCGCCAATTAACAGGCGCATTTTTTCAAGCGACTCTTGTGTGCCAACAATCATGACCACATCGCCGAGGTGTAGAATCGTTTCGGGCATGGCAGCGTAAACTTGATTGCCTTTTTTGATGCGCGAGATGTTGACCTGGGCCAATTGGCGCGGGTTAATTTGAGCAACCGACATGCCGTCAATATTGGCGTTGGTCACGCGGAACTGGCGGGCCTGCAACCCAGGGGTCTCGATGGATTTTTCGGCCAGGTAATGCGCTTCTTCGGCTTTAATGCTACGGTTGAGCAAATTCGGCAGAAGTTGGATGAGCAGTACCATCCCAATCATGCTGTAGGGATAGGAAATACCGTATCCGACCGAGGCCAGCGCAGCGGAATCGGGAAGGACGCGTCTCAGGGCATCTAACGCGGCGGCCAGCGCCGGCGTGCAGGTGAGCGCACCAGTGTAAAGTCCCACCGCCAGGGCAGGGGGAAGTTTGAGCAGCCAG
The DNA here is from genome assembly GCA_034432755.1 of Anaerolineales bacterium. Lineage (GTDB taxonomy): Bacteria > Chloroflexota > Anaerolineae > Anaerolineales > Villigracilaceae > UBA5195. The sequence continues at coordinate 877 of DAOUBQ010000097.1, read as the reverse complement.
GCCAGCCAGGTTGTGACAAGCGCGCCCGTACCGACAATCACCAGGGCTATCAACACAAACTGGGTGCCGCGCTTGCGAAAGGTGCGGAAAAAACCAGGCCCAGCGCTCAGGCCCACCGAGTAAACAAACAAGAGCAGGCCAAAATCCATCACTTCTTTTGGCACGCTCTTTCCATAATGCCCAAAGACCAGGGCGGCAAACAACACCCCTGCCGAGCCAAGCGAAATGCCGCGCCAGGAAAGATGCCCCAGCCACGCGCCCAGAGTCAGGATGGCGAACAGGATAAACATTTCTTCTGCGAATGGGTTCATACACTGCCCATCTTACCGCAGAATTTGAGGGTTGGATACACTCGACGAGGACAGTTTTAAAATTTCCTGCCGCAGTTGGGCTGCGGCAGGCATAAGAACGAGCGTGAGGCTGCGTTAAAAACAACGCCAGCGTTATGGGCTGGAAGTTGGCGTGGGTGTCTGCGTTGGCTGGCGCATCCCGTCATCCCCTGGCTGTGGCGTGCCATTTTCAGGAGGAGCGGTCGGCGTGCGCAGGGCCAAGATGCCGCCCCGGTCAACAATCTGGCAAATATTTTCGTTTTCGGTCAGGATTTGCTGCACCAGCGGGTCCGTGCCATACCCGGCATCAATGATGAGCTTCATCACCCGGCGGGCTTCAGGGCATTTATTATCCTGTGGGCGGCTGAGCGCAGCCAGGTTGGAGGCATAGGAATAGTAATAAACCAGGGTATTCGGGGTCAGCGGCAGCGGTTCGACCCTTACCCCTTCCTCGCCATATTTTGCAATACATTCACGGCCATAACGCCCCAGGCAGCTTTCCTCAGGGTTGCATCCATCAATCGCACATTTGAAGGCCATATTGGAGC
>DAOUBQ010000096.1:0-8423 GCA_034432755.1 Anaerolineales bacterium | reverse complement strand
ATTGGTTTCCTCTGCCAGTGGGTTTTGTTGTTGTAAACAAATCCTACCAGATTTACCAGTGCTCATCTCATTATTTTGGCGAAACTACAGTTCGTAATTGCAGAGAGGGACTATGGGGTCGTATGCCGCCAACCATCCACGAACGGGTCACGAATGGTTTGTTCAGGGCAGTCATTGGCTAGGATTTCAGGATAAGCCACGCAGAAAACATCCTTTTATCCTTCTACCCTGTTGCATGAATTGGCAGTTTCAGGTTTGGAATCGCTGATTCATAATGCAATACAGCGCATATAATAAGGGTATGAATACGGGTGAGCCATTAAGATTGTTGTTAATTGAAGATAGCGATGTCGACGCGCATTTACTGGTCTATGAACTGCGCCAGGCAAATTTTGATGTCAAAATGAAGCGGATCGAGACTGAAGAAGAAATGCGTCTTGCGTTGGCCCAGGAGGAATGGGACGCCGTCATCTCTGATTTTCACTTGCCCTCGTTCAGCGCTCCCGATGCGTTAAGTGTGTTGCACGAGAGCGGATTAGATTTGCCCTTCATTATCGTCTCTGGAACGATTGGCGAGGAAACCGCCGTCCAAATCATGCGTTCTGGGGCGCATGATTATCTGATGAAGGGCAATCTCAGTCGCCTGGCTGAAGCCTTGCGGCGTGAAATTCGCGAGGCGCAGGTGCGCACAGAGCGCCGCTGTGCAGAAATTGCGCTGCACGAGAGCGAAGGCCGGTTTCGGATGTTGTTTGAGCGTTCGACCGATGCGATTTTCATCGTTGAGAGAACATCGGGGCGCTATCTCGACGCCAATCAGAGCGCTGAAAAATTGACCGGGCGCAGCCGCGACGAAATCAGGCAATTAAGCACCTTCGATATTACCCCCAAAGGCGCGCGTGAGCGGCTGGAACAAATTGCCACCACAAACGAGACCATCGAATTGGGCGAAGTGGAATACCTGCGCCCCGATGGCTCGTTTCGCATTACAAAACTGACTTCTGTGCCAATCAACCCGGAGGTTGTCTTTGGGATTGCGCACGATATTACCGAAGCCCGGCAGGCGCAGTCTGCACTGGAGCGGCATGCACAAGAACTCGAGGCACTGTATACAACCTCGTTGAAAATCAATGCCCAAATGGAATTACTTCCCCTGCTGCGCACCATCGTGGAGCAAGCGGCACTTTTGCTCCATGCGCCTATGGGTGGGCTCTACCTGATGTACCAGGACCAAACGTCACTGGAGTTGGTGGTTGTTTATCACATTCCAGAAACGCTTTTAGGCACGCGCCTGCGCCTGGGCGAGGGCATCTCAGGCCGGGTAGCGCAAACCGGTCAGCCGATGATGGTTGGCGATTACACCACTTGGGAAGGCCGGGCCGCCGTTGATGAAAAGATGGGCTTTCGGCGCGTGCTGGCTGTGCCGCTGATTGTCAAAGAGCAAGTGATTGGGGTCATTAATATCACAGACAACCAGCACACCGACCCCTACGCACCCGAAGATGTGCGTTTGCTGCAACTGATTGCCGACCAGGCCGCCATTGCAGTCGAAAACACGCGTTTGCTCGAGGCCCTTCAGCGTGAACTGGCCGAGCGCAGACAGGCTGAAGTTGCCCTGCGCGAGAGCGAAGAACGCTACCGCGCAGTGGTCACCGGGACGGATGTGGTTTCATTTATGCTCGATGCAGAGGGTGTCTTTACCCTCTCTGAGGGCAAAGGCCTGGCGCAACTGGGGCTGGCGCCTGGGCAGGTGGTGGGTCGTTCGGCGTTAGAAATGTACCAGGATTACCCCAGTATCATTCAATCAATTCGGCGCGCGCTCGCCGGTCAGACCGCCCGCAGTGAAGACCATATTGGTCAGGTGGTATTCGATTCTACCTATGCGCCGTCTTTCGATGAAAACGGCCAGGTGCAGGGGGTCATTGGGGTTGCTGTAGATATTACCGAACGCAAGCGTGCCGAGCAGGCTTTGCAGCGTCAGGTCAAAGAATTAACTTTGCTGCACGCCATTGAAGAAAAAGCCATCCTGGCCCCCACACTAGACGAATTGATTGCCTTTGTAACCTGTGAAGTGAGCAAAGCCTTCTATTCCGATAACTTCGGTTTTAGTTTTCTCGACCCAACCGAACAATTCTTGCAGCCTCACCCCTCTTACCAGGGTCTCACTGCCCATGTGCCGCGCCTGTACCCCATACAAGGCAGCGTATCGGGTTCGGTTGTCTTGAACGGCAAGCCCCGCCGCATTGGTGATGTGACCAAAGTGACCGAGTATGTGATGGTCAACCCAGAGGTCCGTTCTGAATTATGCGTACCCATCAAACTGGGCGAACGGGTGATTGGAATCATCAACGCCGAAAGCAGGGAGGTGGACTTTTTCACCGAAGAAGATGAACGCCTGATGTTGACCATTGCTGGTCAGATGGCGAACTCGATTGAGCGTTTCCGCTTATTTGAGGCTGAAAGTAAACGCCGCCGCGAGGCCGAAACGCTCATCCAGGCCATCAGCGCACTATCCACCTCACTAGAGTTGGAAAAAGTGCTGGAAATCATCCTCAATTCGATTGAACAAGTTGTGCCGTTCGACAGCGCCAGCATCTTCTTACTTGAAAATGACTCGCTGCGCATTATGATGGCAAGCGGCCTGCCCAACCCCGAGAAAATCATTAACCAAACCTTCCCTGCCAATGACCCCTTGTTTGCAGAAACTTTGCGCAATGGGCATCTGCTTATCCTTGAGGACGCCTCGCAAGACCCGCGTTTTAAACAGTGGGGCGGAACCTCTTATGTGCGCGGCTGGATAGGCGTTCCACTCGTTGCGCGTGGCGAAGTAATTGGCTACATCACCCTCGATAACCGTCAGCCTGCTGCATACTTTCAAGAACATGCCACATTAGCCCAGGCCTTTGCCAACCAGGCTGCCATTGCCATCCAAAATGCCCGCCTGTTCGAGCGCATCCAAAACTCTCTGCGGGAACTGAACCAGGCCTACGAAACCACCATCGAGGGCTGGTCACGCGCCCTCGACCTGCGTGACCGCGAAACCGAGGGCCACACCTTGCGCGTCACAGATTTGACGCTTAAATTGGCCGAGGCAATGGGATTCAGCGAAGAGCAGCGAGTCCACATCCGGCGCGGCGCTTTGTTGCACGATATGGGCAAACTGGGCGTTCCCGACCGTATTTTGCTCAAACCCGATAGCCTGACCGAGGAAGAATGGGAGATTATGCGCATGCACCCGCTCTACACTTATCAAATGCTCGAACCCATCGCATACTTGCGGCCAGCGCTTGATATTCCATTTTGTCACCATGAACGTTGGGATGGCAGCGGATACCCGCGCGGGTTAAAAGGGACCGAAATTCCACTGGTGGCGCGCATTTTCGCCGTTGTGGATGTGTGGGATGCCCTGACCAGCAACCGCCCCTACCGGCCAGCCTGGAGTCAGCAGGCAACCCTGGAATACCTGAAAAAGAACGCCGGGATTCAGTTCGACCCCGAAGTTGTTAAAATCTTTTTGAAATTGTGGGACGAAGGAAAAATATCGTAACGCGGCCTTCACCCCGCAGCATAGGAGGTTTTCAAGATGGATATACGCGACGAGTTGATAGCCCGATTGGAACGTTCGCACGCAGCGATGCTTGCCCATCTCAATGAAATTGATAAAAACCGCAAGATATACCCCCTCTGGACGGTGCGCGAGATACTGGCGCATCTCTCCGGCTGGGATGACGCCACCATCGCCTTCATTCGCACCATTCTCGAAGGCGGCCAGCCCGGCCTAACCCTGGCGGCGCAGGGCATCGACGTTTACAATGCCGAAACCGTCTCCACCCGTGAAGGGTTGGGCTATGACCACATCTACCGCGAATACCTGGAAACGCGGCGCGTGCTGCTCGGCCTGATTCGCCAAATGCCCGAAGAACGGGTCACGCAGCCATACATTTTGCCCTGGGGCGGCTATGGCACGCTGGTTGATATGATTAACATTTTTGCCCCGCACGAAGAAGAACACGCTGAAGATGTGCGCAAAATCATTGCCGATGCATCGTAACGCCGAATTCATTCCTCATCCTGAACTTTGAGCAATCATTCTACAAAGGAATACACCATGGCAAACGTTCTTGTCACCGGCGCGTTTGGAAACGTTGGTTCCTATGTGACCGCTGAACTTTTGCGCCAGGGTCACGCCGTCCGCTGTTTCGATGTGCGTACTCCCAAAACCGAAAAAAAGGCTGCTCACTTCCCTGGCCTGGTGGAAGTTGCCTGGGGCGATATTCGCAACGGGGAACTGGTCAGGAAAATTACGCGGGGTCAGGATGTCATCCTGCACCTGGCAGCCGTCATTCCCCCCGCCAGCGATGAAAACCCCGACCTGACCCGCTCGGTCAACATCGAAGGCACGCGCAACCTGCTGGAGGCTGCCCAAGCCCAGAAAACCCCGCCCCGCTTCTTCTATGCATCCACGTTCGACCTGTTCGGACACACCCAAAAACTGCCCCCGCCGCGCCGCGCGGAGGACCCGATCGAAGTCTCCGATGTTTACACCGAAACCAAAGCCGCCGGAGAGCAGCTGGTGCGTGAATCGGGGCTGCCTTACCTGATTTTCCGCTTCAGCGACATGCCCCTGATTGCGTTGCGCGAGGCGCATCCCATCATGTTTGAAATCGGGTTAGATAACCGCATGGAAACCATGCACCCCGCCGATGGCGCGTTGGCCGTTGTCAATGCCATCTCCCATCCCGAACTGTGGACGGGGCGCCTCCTGCTGGTGGGCGGCGGCAAGCAGCATGGATGCCAAATGACCTACCGCGAGTTCTTTAGCAAACTGCTGACGGCCATGGGAATCGGCATGTTGCCAGAAGAAGCCTTCTCAAAAAAGGAATACGTCACCGACTGGCTGGATACCAAAGAGAGCCAGCGCCTGCTCCAATATCAACGCCACACCTTCGATGAAATCGTGGCCGAAGTGGCCGCCCTTCTCGGCAAGAAACGATTCTTCCTGCCGCTGGCACGGCCTTTTGTGCGCCGCTCCATCCTCAAACTTTCCCCCTACTGGAAAAAATGAGCAAAGAAACCATTATGAAAAAAGCAGACCGTGATGCGCTGGTGATTTTCCCCGTTCTCATCCTGATTGGCCTGGGCCTGGCCTGGGCCGGAAGCCAGGGCGGAGCAACTGCCTTTGGCCTACCGCTCTTTGGCCTGGCAGTCTTATTGGCCTATCTTATCCAATGGATTGTGTTTATTCCATCCTTCTTACGTCAAACCGAGAAATTCTTCGACCTGACCGGCAGTCTGACCTATATCTCCATCACCCTGCTCATATTTTTTCTCAGCCCGGCGAAGGGCGCGCGTTCGTTCCTGCTGCTGGCCCTCGTGCTGGTCTGGGCTGCCCGCTTGGGGACCTTTCTGTACCGCCGCATCCACAAAGCCGGTAAAGATGACCGTTTCGACGACCTGAAACCCTCCTTTTTCCGTTTCCTGAATGCCTGGTCCATCCAGGGGCTGTGGGTTTCGTTCACCGCTGCCGCGGCCTGGGTAGCAATGGCCTCTGCAAACCAGGGCGGGTTAGATGTCTTTGCGGGTCTCGGCTTCCTGGCATGGGCGGCAGGGTTTGTCTTTGAAGTTGTCGCCGATGCGCAGAAAAGCCGCTTCAACGCCGACCCGGCCAATCGGGGCAAATTCATTCAGAGTGGACTGTGGAGCCGTTCGCGGCATCCCAACTATTTTGGCGAAATCCTGCTCTGGGTGGGGGTGGCGATTATCGCCTTGCCGGTTTTGCAGGGCTGGCAGTGGGTGGCGTTGATTTCGCCGGTCTTTGTCACCCTGCTGTTGACGCGCGTCAGCGGCATCCCGCTGTTAGAGCAAAAAGCCGATAAAAAATGGGGCGGCCAGTTAGATTATGAAGACTACAAAAAGAACACACCGGTTCTAATTCCCCGCCTGTGGTGATGAAGAACAAGCGCCGTGCGGCGCAAATCAGACTTGCCCCACAGTTCGCAGATGAATTTTTATACCATTCTGACAATCTTCGTCCAAATTAATGTTATACTTTTCCCATCCAATCCGTAATGCGGAATTCATTCCGCACAAGGCTTCAAAATCCAGAGGAAACCCATGACCACTCGCACATCTTCGGCAGAATGGAAAGGCACGCTCAAAGAGGGCGCCGGGACGATGAAACTCGCCAGCGGCGCGTACGAGGGCCCATTCACGTTCGCTTCGCGCTTCGAGAGCGGCCCCGGCACCAACCCTGAAGAACTCATCGGCGCGGCGCATGCCGGTTGTTTCTCCATGTTCCTTTCGGCCCTGCTCAGCAAGGAAGGCTTCACCCCAACCCGCATTGCCACCACTGCCACCGTTCACCTGACCGAAGGCCCCACCATCAGCCTGATTGAACTGGATTGCCAGGCCGAAGTGCCGGGGCTGAGTGAAGAGACCTTCCAGGAGAAGGCCGCTGCTGCCAAAGCAGGCTGCCCGGTTTCCAAAGTGTTGGCCGGGGCTGAAATTCGGCTGACCGCTCAACTTCTCTAAACCACAAAACTCCGCAGTCCACAGGCTGCGGAGTTTTTCATTGGGGCGGCGGAGGTGCAACCTGTACATTCGTCTAGCCCGGCGCCACCCGTTTTGGTGATGTGTGAAAGATTCGCAACAGGTATCCTTTGTAAAACTGACAAAGGAGAACATGATGCCCAATATACTGGTAGAACTATCCAACGCCTTTGCCTCCGCCGTTGAAATGGCTGGCAAAGCGACTGTCATGGTCAACGCCCGCAGGCGGATGCCCGCCACTGGCATTGCTTATGCCGCCGACCTGGTGTTGACCGCCGACCATGCTGTGGAGCGGGACGCGAATCTCAGCGTGACCCTGTTTAACGGGAGCGAAATTTCGGCCAGCCTGGCCGGGCGCGACCCTGGCAATGACCTGGCCCTGCTGCGCCTCGAGCGTTCAGAGGCTTTCCCCGCCTCTGCCGCCGATGATGCCAAAATCGGACAACTCGTCCTGGCCCTGGGGCGGCCCTCTACCGACGGAATCGAAGCCAGCCTGGGCGTGGTCAGCGCGCTGGGCGGGCCTCTTCGTACCCCACGCGGAATGATTGAACGTTACCTGCGCACCGATACAACCATGTACCCCGGATTTTCCGGTGGGCCGCTTATCGATTCGGAAGGGCGCGTGGTCGGCGTCAACACCTCGTTTGGGCGTGGAATGCCCTTCAGCATCCCCGCCGGGGTGGCCTGGAAGGCGGCAGAGCAACTGGCCCGGCACGGGTCAATCAGGCGCGGCTACCTCGGAATCCGCTCTCAGATGGTTGAAGTCCCCTCCGCCGGGCAACAGGCGCTTAAACGGGAGCAGGCCACCGGTCTGTTGGTGATGGGCATCGAGGCAAATACCCCTGCCAGCCAGGGGGGGCTCATCGTTGGCGATATCCTGGTCGGCTTGAACGGGCATCCCGTGCGCGACCATGATGAACTCTTTGCGCTGCTAACGGGCGAGCTGGTCGGTCAGTCTACCCCGGTCGAAATCTTGCGTGGGGGGCAGCCCCAGGTTGTGCCAGTGCTGATTGGCGAAGCACCGGTTGCCGAAACCCAGCGGGATGGCCGCCACCACGGACACGGCAGGGGCAAATGAAATTAGACGCGGAGGCCGGGTTTTGATGCAGGTGGCCATTGCTGCCTCGTCGCTGGCACTGCGAGTGGGGCTGCGGGAGGTGCTAAACGGCCTGCCAGACGTTCGGGTTGTGGCCGTAGCCTCCCGCGCCGAGGAGCTGCCCTGGCAAGAGGTTGATCTTTTGGTGCTTGCCGCGCCAAAAGAATTGGTCGCGTTGGCAGATTCCGCCGAAACTTTGCCGCCGCTTCTGCTCTTGGGAGATGACCCCGGCGAGGTGCAGATGTTGCCCGCCTTGAACGCGCCGGCTTGGGGCTTGTTGCCGTTGAATGCGAGCGAGATAGAGCTGGAAGCCGCCCTGCGCGCCATAGAACAAGGTCTGTGGGTGGGTGCACCTGCGTTGCTGGGCGGCCTGTTGCGAGAGGCAGACTCGCTGAATGCGGCAGATTCCGCTCCTTTGCCCGACCCGTTGACCGGACGTGAAATCGAAGTTTTACAAATGATAGCACAGGGGCTAGCGAACAAGCAAATCGGGCTGGCGCTGGGCATCAGCGAGCATACTGTTAAATTTCATCTCTCGTCGCTGTATGCCAAATTGGGTGTTGCCAGCCGCACCGAGGCGGTTCGCGCCGGCGCGCGGCGGGGGTTGGTGGGGTTGTGAAATAAGAATGCTCTGTTGCAAACGTGTAACTATTCAGCCTAACGAGAATTCCAACAAAATCCTACTATGCATCAATACCTTCGTCAAAATTCGCGAGTGATAGGGAAACCCTTATATGTGGGAGTGAAAATCTTTTGAAAACACTATATATGGCGGTTGCTG
>DAOUBQ010000095.1:0-5814 GCA_034432755.1 Anaerolineales bacterium | reverse complement strand
GCCCGGACATTAATGTCCGGGCTATTCATCCAAAGCCGTCTGAAGACGGCTAAACCCCAACTATTCAGTCCGCTTAAGCGGACTTTGTACTAGCAGCCCGGAGATTTATCTCCGGGCGCAACCGGCATGGTGCGAATTTTCGGATAGATTCTTAGACCAACTCGCTGGTACAATTCGATGACTGGTACACGGAATTCGACCTGCGCTGACTGGGCATCCAATGTACTTCTCGCGCATCGAAACCAGATTAGACCAATCATTTTGGAGGCCTTTTGAACCACATTCGCACGTACTCATCCCTGTTCCTGACCGCGGGAATAGTGATAGCCATTGACCAGTTTACGAAAGCCCTTGTTCGCGCCAACATCCCCCTCGGCAATACCTGGCTGCCGCAGGGTTGGGAAGCGCTCGCGCCGTATGCGCGTTTTGTTCACTGGTATAACACCGGCGCGGCCTTTGGCATGTTCCAGGGCTTCGGCTGGATATTTACTTTCCTGGCCTTTGTTGTGGCCGGGCTGATTATTTACTACTACCCCCAGGTTCACCCCGAAGATTGGTGGCTGCGCCTGGCAATGGGCTTACAAATGGGCGGCGCGCTGGGCAACGTCATTGACCGCCTGATGTTCGATGGCCGCGTCACCGATTTCATCTCGGTTGGCCTCTTTCCGGTCTTCAACATCGCCGATTCGAGCATTACAATAGGAGTATTGGTGTTGCTGCTGGGAGTCTGGTATAAGGAAATTCTGCTCCAAAAGCCCATTGGCGCCGATGCAGCGCCCAACGAAGACCAGCCCGCCGAGCCTGCCGGAGAGTCAGCCAGTGAGTGACCGAGTCGAAGTGTTCCAATTCGACGCGAGCGAACCTGAACGTCTCGATAAATACCTGACTGCCCGCCTGCCCGAATTCTCGCGGGCGCGCATTCAGGGCCTGATTGCCGATGGTTTTGTAGATGTGGATGGAATCCCGGCCAAAAAAGGCGGCGTCAAACTGGAGGGTGGCGAACGCCTGCGGGTGCGCATCCCCCCGCCGCAGCCTGCCGGGCTGGTTCCCGAACAGATTCCCCTCTCGGTCATCTTCGAGAACGATGACCTGCTGGTGATAGACAAACCTGCTGGCATGGTCGTTCACCCCGCCGCCGGACACGATACCGGCACGCTGGTTCATGCCGTCTTGGGATACGCCCCCGACCTGGAAGGAATCGGCGGCGAGGAGCGCCCCGGCCTCGTTCACCGTCTCGACAAAGACACCAGCGGGCTGATTCTGATTGCCAAAAACGAGCGCGCCCACCGCTGGCTGGTGGAGCAGTTCAAAGAGCGGCGTGTTGAAAAAACCTACCTGGCCCTGGTAGACGGAAAACCGCCCACCCCCACCGGCCGAATTGAAGCCCCCATTGGCCGCGACCCGCATGACCGCCAAAAAATGGCCATCGTCAAACTGGAAAAAGGACGCCAGGCCGTGAGCGAATACAAAACGCTGGAAAATTTCCCCCGTCACACCCTGCTGGAATTTCACCCCCACACGGGCCGCACTCATCAGATTCGCCTGCACTGTGCCTTTCTCGGCTGTCCCATCGTGGCAGATACCACCTATGGATACCGCAAACCCTCGCTCGAACTGAATCGCCACTTTTTGCATGCCTGGCGGCTCAAAATCACCCTGCCCGGCGAAGAAAGACCCCGCCTGTTTGAAGCCCCCTTGCCCGGCGAACTGATTCAGGCTTTGGAAGGACTGCGGTAGGTCGTTGAGCGCCTATCCCCAAAATGTTTTTGCGTCATAACCGATGCTGAAACGCATAGCATCTTTGTGGAGGGTCACATCTCGGCGATAATGAGAGTCTGCTTCAATGCCCCAATGAGCGCGGCAGCAATTCCAAATTCAAAGTTTGTGGCGCTGCCAGATCTCACGATTCATGTTTTCTCAAACCGTCGGTTTTGGTGCATGAATATTTTTCTTCTCACCCAAGGCTAATTTTCAGCACAATTTTGACTGATTTCTCTCACAGTTGAACTCTTGGCGTTCTTCGCGCTCTTGGCGGTAAAAAATTCAAAATGTACGGTAGAGAATTTCAGATTTGGAATTGCTGTGCCTGGGCTGAAAAAGCACCGCCAACAGGCAGAAGCCCTGCCTCAGCAAAAAAGCCACCCGTACCTGAAAGGCATTCGGCCTGATTGAGTCGGCTTTTGCCAAAGGCGCGCACAACGAGCAGACTTGCATGGGCTGAGGAAGGGCTTCTCACCCGTACCGGGCGCAGCACTTGTGCCAATTTTGGGGCAAAATGTCCTTCACCTGCCCACAAAAACCTTGGCTTACAAAAAGTGCGTTAAGGCAACGGTTGGTATGGTTGATTCGACTTCATGCTGTATTCAAATCCGCCAGTGTTATCGGCATAGCAGCCGGAAAAGCCGTAGAAACTGGGTGCATCAATCAACCCAATGTACAGACGGGTGGCGTTGGCAGGTGCAACGAAAATTTGCGCGTTGCCGTTGGCATTTTTACCGTCACCAATAAAGAAAACTTGCCCAATTTGTGGGGCAAGCCGCTCAAAATCTACGCCTTGCCCTTCGGGGGTAAAGTTGATTCTTTCGGGGGCGATTTCACCATTCGGAATGGAATCATCCAGGAATACACCGACCAGCGCGCCGGAGGGGCCGATGTAGCCGCTAATGCTGCCAAACGGCTCAATCTCTGCTGTCTGTGCGTCACCATCGGGGGGGTAGCCATCTTCGGGAGCGCCGCCGTAGTAGTTCACGCGTCCGCTGGCTTTGAAGATAAACTCGCTGCCGGGGCTAATCTGATAACCGGATGGATACGTTTCTTGAATGATTGCGCCATCGCGGCAGGCAAACAAGGGATTCTCCGAAGGTTCACCAAGTTTTGGGATGATGATGTCGGTTCTTCCGGCAAGGTGCAACACTGGGGCAGCACCGAGCGCAAAAATGGGTGGATTTTCAGCAGCGGGTGTCGTAGCAGAATCGGTGGGCAAAATTGCGGGCAGGGCGGTTGTGAGGGCATTGGGGTCTTGTGGAACGAGGGTTGTGAAGGCTTGCGCGGTGGCGAGCGGGTCACCAACGGCTTGCGCAGCATTTTGGAAAGTTCTCCATAAGACAAAACCGCCAATGCACAACAGCAGCAGACACAAAACTGCTAAAACGATAATCAATAGCAGCCAGTTGTTTTTCTTCATCAGAACTCCTTAAGTTGTCAAAGTATAGTCTTGGTTTTGCAAGTCTTATCTTGCGGTTTGCCGTGCTATAAAAAAGTAGAAGAGGTTCAGCATACGAATAAGTCTGTTGGCTTTTAAGGTTGCCAATCCAAAGTGGGTTTTCGTTACGGTTTCCAGCCTAAAAAGACTTGCAACACCCGCAGGTTCATCTCGAATTCCGTATCGCGGTGATTGGTGAGTTCGATATCAATGGAGGGGATGCTGCGCGTGTTGGCGGCCCAGTCCGTCAGGTTGCCGGTGTAATCACAGCCGGTGTCAATGGGCGGCCAGGAGTAGGTGGTCACTTCAGAGACAGCCTGGGCCAGGCGGATGGAGGGGGGGAAATCGGGCCGCCCCCCGGCAAAAATGCCGAGCGCCGCGCTGTGATAACTGATGAGCGCTACCGGTTTCACCTGGTCTATAAACGCAATCAGAGCCTGCACTTCTGGCTCTGAACCGGCGTATTCGCCGCCGGTGATGGGGCGCCAAATCCAGCAGCCATCGCGCGGCCAATCGGCCTTCCAGTTGTAGGGCCAGTTGCGATTCAGGTCCACATTATTGGCGTTGGCGCGCCCGTCCACGCCGATTTTGCGGGCGTAGCCATCGGGGTTCAGGTTGGGCAGAAGGTAAAGGGTGGTATCAGGGGGGATGCGCTCTGAGTGGTCACCCAGGTAGGCAATCAGTTCGTAGGCCAGCGCAATGGTGTTATGTTCATAGCCACCATGAATGCCCGCCACAATCAATTTGACAGACGGCCCATTGCCGAATCGGTAGACTTCCAGCGAACGTCCCTCCACCGATTTGCCAATTTCGCGCACGTTGGCGGGGCGCACCGCCCAGGGGGTCAGGCTGGGTGCGGGGGAGGGGGTCGGCCAAGGGGTGATGGTTGCCCTTCGCGTGGGGGCCGGCCAGGGGGTGACGGTGGCTTTGGGGGTGCGGGTCGGTTTGTTTAACGACGCCAAGGCTTGTGCGGGGTCTGATTCTGCTTGGGCTTGGGGCAGGTTGCTTAACCAGAACCAGCCGGAGCCCAGGAGAAGGCACAAGAGCAGATTCCCCCCCCATAAAATTGCTGCAAATCCGCGCAGGCGTTTGTGGCTCATTGGCCAAGGTGGTTGCGCAGCCAGTCGAGCGCGGAATTGGCGCCCCAATCTGCGGCGTTTTTGGGATGCCCGCCATAGCCGCGTTTTTCTGCGAATTGGGTGTGAGGGGTGATGAGGACGAACTCGGCTTCTGACGCGCCTGTAGTCTTTGTGACCGTCAAACCGAGCGCGATGCTTGCCCCGGTCGCCTGCTGCTGGGCTGAGACCGCTTCGGCCAACGACTGGCCTTCTGCCAGCGAGGGCAAGATTTGTCCACCGAGAAAGGTCCCGTTATTTGCGCCGGAGAGCCGCCGCGAGAGTTCGCCGCCTGTACCAATTTCGACGATAGTGAGCGCGTAGCCACTCGATGCAAGCCCCGCCAGGACGACCGATTCGAGCGTTTCGCCGTCGGCGCCGTAGATGACGCTGCCTAATTTTTGGCGGATGGTCGTTTCGACCTGGGCGATGAGCGAATCGGCTTCTTCTTCGCTCTTGGCTTTGGCGGTGATGCGGATATCAACCACTCCGTAGTGCGCTGCCAGGCCGACGGTGGGGTTGGCGAGTTTCTCAAATTCGCCGATATGTTCGTCAATGACGCTTTCGCCCATGCCAGCGGTGTGCAGGATGCGGGCTTTGATGAGGCCGGTCAGATGGTAACGCTGGCGCAAGTAAGGGATGACTTCGTTTTCGAGCAGGTATTCCATTTCGCGTGGTACGCCGGGAAGCGAGATGACGCACTTCGCGCCGCTCTCCACGATGAAAGCCGGGGCGGTGCCAACCGGATTCTTGAGGGGGATGGCATTTTTCGGAACGTAGGCCTGCCGCTTTTGATTTTCGGTGGGGATGCGCCCAAAGCGCTGCATTCGTTCGACGATTTGCTCCCACAGTTCGGGCAGGTAAATGGTTTGAACGCGAAAGGCCAGGGCGACGGCTTCGCGGGTGGGGTCGTCTACGGTGGGGCCGAGCCCGCCGGTGGTGATGATAATATCGGCGCGCTGAAGCGTTTCGCCGATGATTTCGGCGATGCGGGTGGGATTGTCGCCAACCGTAGAGGTGCGAAAGACATCTACGTTCAGGTCGCGCAATCTACGAGCCAGGTGGGCTGAGTTGGTATCTACAATTTCGCCGAGCAGGATTTCTGTTCCGATGGTGATGATTTCAGCAGAGGGCATATTTGATTTTCGATTTGAGATGTTGGATTTCAGATTGTGGGTTGCTCACTTTCGTTTATCTCTTCTATACCTTTCTGCTTTATTTTAACGTCAGTTCGGGATAAGCGTCTCGAAGGCTGGGTTCGACCCTTGAAATTGCCCGCACAAAGCCTTCGGGACGGTTCAAAAGGCTTATCCCGAATGCAGGTTATTTTACCATATTTAGTCCGATTTCGGCCTTGTGCAGATGAGCAGGATTTTCAGGATGAGCCGCGCAGAAATCATTCCTGACTTTAGAGCCTATCCGAAAAATATTCTTGCGCCATTCCGCCCGGACATTAATGTCCGGGCTATTCATCCAAAGCCGTCTGAAGACGGCTAA
>DAOUBQ010000094.1:0-98130 GCA_034432755.1 Anaerolineales bacterium | reverse complement strand
CCCACACCTTCCGTCACTCCTTCGCCACCCACCTCCTCCAAAACGGCTACGACACCCAGCACCTGCGGTTCTGGGCAGGTGTCCGCACCGTGCAAGAACTGCTCGGCCACAAAGACGTGCGCACCACCATGATCTACACCCACGTCCTGCAGCGCGGCGGCTTGGCGGTAAAAAGCCCGCTCCACAACTCCCACAGGCATCCGGTGGAATTTGCAAGAAATCGCCCGCCCTTTTTGCGATTCTTGCCCCTTCAATCTCTTCTGATAATCTTCAAGATTGCGTGCATTTGCTCCTTGAGCATATCAAACTGTCCCCAAATTATCTCCAACCCTTCCGATGGCAGGCTGGCCAGGTTATCGCTGCTTAATTTGAGCAAGCGGTTATATTCCTTGCGAATTTGGTGAACCAGTTTTTGCGATTCTTTCACCCTGGAATTCAATTGCGCCTGTTCCTCGTGCGTAAAATTTCCAAACTCGTACCGGAAAATATCTGTTTTGATTTCGCCCAGCAAGACGCGGTACAACTCGACCGCCACATATTTGCTGATGAGATTGACGCGCCCCTCCTTCTCCAGCCTCCGCACGCTCACTTGCACTTGCACCGAGTTCAGCACACGCAAAGGGCGGAACTGGCTGGCGCGTTTCACCAGGTCGTGGTCTTCAGCCAATTTCAAACTCTCGTTAAACCCGCCCACGCGCTTGAACAGCCGCCGTGAGATGATGATGCAGAAGCCAGGCGCGTGCGGGTCGGCAAATTGACCGATTTTGATGGCCAGGTTGGCAAAGTCATGCAACAAGCCATCAAGCGGGTTTTGAGAAATGGGTTTGATTTCGCAAGTTGCCAGGTCGAGAAACCGTTCCTCTAACTCGATATAGAGTTGATGGAGGAAGTTTGGCGCAACGCGCGTATCGGCATCCAGGAAGACCAGGAAGTCACCGTCCGCTGCCTGTGCGCCGCGGTTGCGCCCAACCGCTGGCATGCCGCCTGGCACAACCCGCGCCCCCAGTCTCTCGGCCACTTCCACCGTCCGGTCTTTTGACCCGGCATCGGCCACAATCACCTCGAAATCCCGAAACGTTTGGGCTTGCAGGTCAGCGAGCAGGTTGGGCAACAGCATTTCTTCGTTTAGAGTGGGGATGATGATGCTGAATTCCATTACTTGATATTCCGTTTCAAATCATCAATTTTCCCGTCGCCAAATTGGGCAGGAGGCGTTCGGTCTCAATGCCGAGCGCGCTCTCGTGAAGTGTATTATACGCCAGGGCGCGCATCTCCGATGATTCATCTTTCTCAAAGTCCGATTTTGAGATTAAAAACAAACAAGACAGGCAATCTTGCACAATGAACGGCCCCGAAAGCGATGTGGAACTGACAGTTTGTGCTAAACTTTGCTCAATTTCAATTTCAAATCTTTGGAGACCCCATGCAAATCGTCCGCTATCAACACCGCAATGAACTCCCCCGCTACGGCTGGGTATTTGAGGAAAAAGTCGGCCCGATGGAGGGCAACCCGTTTGGCGAGTATCGCCGCTTGAAGGCCGAGATTCCGCTCAACGAAGTGCGCCTGCTGCCCCCCTGCCAGCCTTCCAAAATCATCTGCGTGGGGCGCAATTATGCCGAACACGCCCGCGAACATGACGCCGAAGTGCCAAAAGTGCCGCTTATTTTTCTCAAGCCACCCTCCAGCGTAATTGGTCCCGGCGAAACCATCCTCCTGCCGCCGCAATCGAAGCAGGTCGAACACGAAGCCGAGTTGGTGGTCGTCATCAACAAACGCCGACGGCACATCACCGCCGAAACCGCCCGCGATTATATTTTGGGCTACACCGTCGGCAACGATGTCACGGCCCGCGACCTGCAAAAATTAGATGGGCAGTGGACGCGCGCCAAGGGGTTCGATACCTTTTGCTCCTTTGGCCCCTGGATTGACACCGATTTCGACCCTTCAGACGCGCTCGTCACCTGCCGGGTCAGCGGCCAGCCGCGTCAGATGGCCTCCACCCGCGACATGGTCTTCAGCGTCAATACCTTGATTGCCTTCGTCTCCTCGGTCATGACCCTCGAACCCGGCGACCTGCTTTTTACCGGCACGCCGGCAGGGGTAGGCATTCTCAAAGACGGCGATGAAGTGGTCTGCGAGATTGAAGGCCTGGGTAAATTAATGAACCCGGTGCGGGCAGAAGTTCGTTAGAAACCAGTTCTCCTTTTTTATTGTGAGGCCCCATGCTCCATCCCACTCCCTTCCACCCTCGCACCGCCGCGTTGAACCAGTCCCAAAACTGGCGGCGCTGGTCTGGCTATGCCGCTGCCGGTCTCTATGAGATGACCCACGAGCGCGAATACTGGGCCATTCGCAACGCCGCCGCGCTGTTCGATGTCTCGCCGCTGGTGAAATATCTTATCGAAGGCCCAGACGCCACCAAACTACTCGACCGGGTGGTGACTCGCAGCGTGCAGACCATGCGCATCGGACAGGTCATTTACACTCCCTGGTGCAACCCTGAGGGCAAAGTGCTGGATGATGGCACGATTTCACGCCTGGGCGAGACGACCTTCCGCCTGACCGCCGCCGAGCCAAACCTGCGCTGGCTGGAGATGAATGCGGTTGGGATGGATGTTTCGATAACAGATACCAGCCAGGCGGTGGCCGCGCTCAGTTTGCAGGGCCCCAAATCGCGGCTGGTGTTGAATCGCTGCGCCGAAACGCCGCTTGATGGCCTGAAGTATTTCCGACTGATGGAAAATGTCATCGCTGGAGTTCCGCTCACCCTTTCCCGCACCGGCTACACCGGCGACCTCGGGTATGAACTGTGGATGCCTGCCGAAGCCGCTCTGCCGGTTTGGGATGCGTTGACTGCCGCTGGGGAAGATTTCGGCCTGGCCCCGGCCGGGATTCTCGCGCTGGATGTGGCACGGGTGGAAGCCGGGTTGATTCTCATCGAGACGGATTACACCGCCGCCCATCACGCCCTCATCGAATCGCAGAAATCCTCGCCCTTCGAGTTGGGACTCGGCTGGGCCGTCAACCTGGAAAAAGAGCATTTCAACGGCAAACAGGCTTTGGCACTGGAAAAAGCGCGCGGACCGGAATGGATGTTGGTCGGCTTGGAGGTTGATTGGGTCGGGACGGAGCGTCTTTACCGAGAAGTTGGCTTGCCGCCGCAAATTTCGCCGTTCACCGTGCGGGCCAGTCTGCCGGTCTTTAGCGGCGGCGTGCAGGTGGGTTATGCCTCGTCGAGTGCCTGGTCGCCGGTGCTGAAAAAATACATTGCGCTGACGCACCTTCAGCGGCCTTACTTCGAGATTGGAACAAACCTGCTGCTCGAAGTGACGGTGGAACACCAGCGCAAATTTGCCCCGGCCAGAGTGGTCAAAATGCCGTTCTATGAGCCGGAGTGGAAGAAACGATAAAGAACGTCCCGAAGATGGCTGAAAACCTTCGGGACGTTTCCTCTATGCGTCGAAATACAGGCTCATTTCGTAAGGATGGGGGCGCATGCGCATTTCGATGGCTTCGTGCTTGCGCTTGTAGTTAATCCACTGCGCAATCATTTCCTCGCTAAAAACCCCGCCTGTTGTTAAGAAGGTTTGGTCGGCTTCGAGTGCGTCAAGGGCCTCGTCGAGTGAGGTCGGCAGGGCTTTGATTTGGGCGCGTTCGGTCTCGCTCATGGCGAAGATGTTTTTGTCGAAAGGCCCGTAGCCATGTTCAGTGGGGTCGATTTTGTTCAGGATACCATCCATGCCGGCCATCAGTTGCGCGGCCAGGGCCAGGTAAATATTGCAGGTGGCGTCGGGCGGGCGGAACTCGAAGCGGGCCGTATCGGGCTGGTTGGCATATTTCGGGATGCGAATGGCCGCCGAGCGGTTGCCGAGCGAATAAAAGGCGTTGACCGGGGCCTCGAAGCCGGGAACCAGCCGCCGATAGGAGTTGGTGGACGGGTTGGTGAAAGCCAGGATGGCCGCGCCGTGATGCAGCAACCCGCCGATGTAGTAACGCGCCGTCTCGCTCAACGTGCCGTAGCCATTCGGGTCATAGAATACGTTTACGCCTTCTTTGAATAAATGCTGGTGAAAGTGCATTCCACTTCCGGCCTCGCCATAGAGTGGTTTGGGCATGAATGTGGCGGTCTGCCCGCGCTTGTGGGCGGTCATTTTGGTCACGTACTTGATTTGCATGGTCGCGTCGCAGGTCTTGAGCAGGGTCATCATCGGGGTTTCGATTTCGCACTGCCCTGGCCCGCCGACTTCGTGGTGGTGATACTTGACCGGGATGCCCATTTTTTCCAGATGCATGGTCATTTCGGCACGCAGGTTGTAGAGTTGGTCCTTGGGCGGGATGGCGTGGTAGCCGCCATGCAGGGGGATGTAGTGACCGTGTCCGCCGGTGGCGCTGTTCCAGTCGGCCTCCTTGCTCTCCAGGCAGTAACTGGCGCGGTTGATGCCATATTCGTAGCTCACGCTGTCGAAGATGTAAAACTCGAACTCCGGCCCCCAGCGGCTTTCATCGGCGATGCCGGTTTCTTTCATGTACTCTTCGGCGCGGACGGCGATATTGCGCGGGTCATTGCCAAAAACAGCGTGCGTGTCGGCTTCGAGCGTGTATGAGATGAACGAAAGGGTGGGGACTTCCCAGAAGGGGTCAATGAAGCCGGTCGAAAGGTCGGGGACCAACACCATATCGCCGGCTTTGACCGATTTCAGCCCGACGGCAGAGCCGTCGAAGCCGATGCCGTGTTCCATCAAATCGGGTGTAAACTGGCTGCAGGGAATGGTCAGGTGATGCCAGCGCCCCCACAGGTCAGCGAATTTGATGTCGACCATTTGGATGTCGTGACTTTCGAGGTACTTGCGCGCTTCGAGGAAGGTTTTGAACATGGAGTCTCCTTTTATCAGATGGATGACTCTTTTGTAGCACAGGCAGCGGCGCGTTGAAAGTGGATTTTGTCACCAGACGAGCGGCGAAAACTCCATAAAAAACACGCTCCTGGTGAATTCCAGAAGCGTGTTTCCGGTACTATGGCAGTTTGGTTTGACTTACTCAACGCTCTCTTTGGGCAGGATATCGAGGATGCGTTTGACCTGTTCGGGCGGGAGCGGGTTTTCTTTGGCGCGTTTGCGCAGAAAATCTTTCAACTGGTCTATTTTTAGCGTCGGGTGGGGGGCTTCATCCGCCTGGATTTCGGCCCGAGGGTCATAAAACAGCAGCGCAGCGTTGAGGGGGGGCAGGTCATCGCCCAGAGATTTTTTCAGGGCGTTGCGCAGGGTGTCTAAATCGGCTTGTACTTCCAGGTCGGGGCGTCCTAATCCCTCTTGGGCAAACAATTTGAGATAGCCAAGCACGAACCCGCCGCCTTTTTGCCGCCAGCGTTCTTTTTCGTACGCGATGGTGCCGCGCTGGTAATAGGGTTCGAGAACCCAGACCCCCGCCGGGCCAACCAGCAGGTGATTCACCGGGGTCAGGTAGTGATAAAGCGTATAGTCTTTGGTCAGTCCCTTAAGTGCGGCGGTGATGCGCTCGTCGGTGCGCGGGCGGCGGCCAAAGCGGTTGCCAAAGTAGATGCCAAATTGGGAGAGAATAAAACCGACCATCAACGCGCCGAAAGCGACGTAGACCTGTTCCTGCATAGTGAATGAGACGACCATGCCGCCCGCCAGGATGAGCAGGGCCGCGATGCTGGCATATTTTCCGATTTGGGTGTTGCGTTTGATGACTTTTTCGTTCGAGAAGACTTTCATGAATACCTCGGTGATTTACTTGTACTTCTTCAGCACCACACAGGCATTTTGCCCGCCCAAACCGAAAGAATTGGAGAGCGCGACCTGCACATCGGCCTTGCGCGCTGCATTGGGGACGTAATCCAGGTCGAGTTCGGGGTCGGGGGTGGTGTAGTTAATGGTCGGCGGGATGATGCCCTCATACAGGGTCATCGCACAGGCAATGGCCTCCAGCGCGCCGGATGCGCCCATGGCATGCCCCAGCATAGACTTGACCGAACTGATGGCCACTTTGTAGGCCTGGTCGCCAAAAACGGCTTTGATAGCACGGGTTTCGGTCAGGTCATTGAGCGGGGTGGATGTGCCGTGGGCGTTGATGTAATCCACCTCGGCGGGGGTCAGCCCAGCGTCGGCGATGGCCCACTTCATGGCGCGGGCGGGTCCGGCAGCTTCGGGGTCGGGCTGGGCCATGTGAAAGCCATCAGAAGAGGAGGCCTGCCCGGCCACTTCGGCGTAAATTCGCGCGCCGCGCGCCAGGGCATGTTCGAGCGATTCGAGTATCAGCACCGCTGCGCCTTCTGAATAAACGAAGCCCTCGCGGTCTTTATCAAAGGGGCGGGAGGCTTTTTCGGGGTTGTCGTTGTAATTGATGGGCAGGGCGCGCATGGCGCAGAACCCGCCGATGGCGAAATCGGCAATCAGGCCCTCTGTGCCGCCTGCCAGCACCAGGTCTGCTGTGCCGCGCCGAATCATTTCTAATCCTTCGCCAACCGCCTGGGTGCCGGTGGCGCAGGCTGTGCCGATGGTGGTGGAAGGTCCCAAGGCCTGGAAGCCTTGCGAAACGAGGTAGGCGCTGGTGTTGACCAGCGAAGTTGGCACGACAAAGGGATTCAGGCGGTCGTAGCCCTGGCTGCGGATGATGTCAATGCCCTCGCTGGCGCGGTCGAGCCCGCCGATGGCCGTCCCAAAAGCCACGCCGCTGCGTTCCGGCTCCGCGAGCGGGGTGGGCAGCCTGGCATCTTCCACAGCCAGTTTGGCGGCGGCAAAACCGAATTGCGCCGAGCGCGGCACGCGGCGGGCTTCCTTGCGGTCCATGTAAAGGCTGGGGTCGAAATCTGGCACTTCTCCGGCAATCTGGCAGGGAAATTTACTGGCGTCAAACTGTGTAATGCGGCGGATGCCTGATTTTCCGGCCTTGAGGTTTTGCCAGTAGGTTTGTAATCCGGTGCCGATGACGCTGACTGCGCCCATGCCGGTGATGACGACCCGGCGGCGGGGTTGTGGAGTGGATGAATTCTGATTCATGGTTTGCTTTCCAGGTTAAGCGGCCAGGCGTTCGCGGATTCCGTCTCGCATGGCTTCAATGACTTTTGCTTCGGCGGCGTTTTTTGCCACACGAATGGCGTTTTTGATGGCGATTTCATCGGAGCGGCCATGCCCAATGAAGACCAGCCCGTTGACGCCGAGCAGCGGGGCTGCGCCTTCTTCGCTGGGGTCGAGCAGTTTCTTGATTTTGCCCAGCGCCGGTTTGACCAAAATTCCGCCCAGCATGGCCAGCGGCCCGCCGGTTTTGATGGCTTCTTTGATTTTATCCACAATCAGTTTGGCAACGGCTTCGGAGGTTTTAAGCATGATGTTGCCTGCAAAGCCATCAATGACGGCCACATCTACCACCCCGCCAATCACTTCTTTGCCTTCCACGTTTCCAACGAAATTCAGCCCCGCGCCCTTCAGCAGGGGCGTGGCTTCTTTGACGTTCTGGTTGCCTTTGCCTTCTTCCTCGCCATTGGAAATTAACCCGACTTTGGGATTCTTGACCCCGCGCACTTTCTCGGCGTAGATGCTGCCCAGAATGGCGAATTGGTACAGGTTTTCGGGTTTTACTTCCGGGTTGGCGCCGATGTCCAGCACCACGCATGAGCCGGTGGCGGTGGGAAAGACCGGGGCCAGGGCGGGCAAATCAACGCCCTCAATCGTTCCCAGCCGAAAGTAGGCCGTCGCCATGGCTGCGCCGGTATTCCCGGCGGTGACGAAGGCATCCGCTTCGCCATTTTTGACCAGGTCAATTCCAATCGCCATCGAATTTTTGGCGTTGGGGCGGCGGGCTTTGAGGGCCAGCGCCATGCCTTTGTCTTCCATGGTCAGCATTTCGGGGGCGTGGACGATGCGAATAGGCAAATTGCCCGGGTTTTGGGCCTCCAGCACTGGTTTGATTTTGGCCTCGTCGCCAACCAGGATGACTTCCACGCCATATTCGCGGGCGGCCAGCACGGCGCCGACTACATCGGGGGTTGGATAATGGTCACTGCCCATTGCGTCGAGAACGATTTTGGTCATAATAAATGGCTCCTTGGTGCGATGTATCGTAATATAATCGTCAAAGTAATTTGAAAAGTGGGTAGTGCTTGACACGCAAGAGAACGTGATTATAATACGTCCTTGCCCGCGCTGGTGCTGGAATTGGCAGACAGGCATGGTTGAGGGCCATGTGGCGAGAGCCGTGGAGGTTCAAGTCCTCTCCAGCGCACTGGAACAAAAAGACCGGAGAATTTCCGGTCTTTTTGTTTTGGATTACTGTCCCAGGTTCTTCTGCATCGTTTTTTTCAGGATGGCCCGGTAGAGGATTTCAAGCCGTTTCAGGATTTCGCCGGAATTGGGGTCTTTGGCGGCCTGCTGTTCGACCTGATTCATCAGCCCGGCAATCATGCCGCTCAATTCCTCGCCGATTTCGGCTTCGTGTTCCTTGAGTTTGTGCGCCAAGACGGTTTCGTCGTCGGCGACTTCGAGCAGTTCGTTGATGAGCGCCAGTTCGGGCGGGGTGCTGGCTTGTTGCAGCACGGCTACCATTTGCTGGAGTTTCTGCATCCGGGCGGAGTCCATTTTGCGATTGGCTTCCTGGAGCTTCGATTCGAGCACCTGTACCACCACATCGCTTTGGAACGCGCTCAGGTTTTGGACGGTGGCCTGGGCCACATCTGGCGCAGCTAAAATTGATTCAATCATCTGCTCGGCTTGCTTCATCTGTTCTTCAACCGCTTTGTCAATCTGGTTGGTGTAATCGAGCACTTTGGTGCGCAAATCTTCCAGTTTGGCGCGTTCTGCGCCGCTCGATTTGTCGATGCGTTCGGTCAGAATCTGGAAAAACGAGTAATCCAGGCCATTACGGGTCATGCTGACCAGGGCTTGCAGGCGCGCTTCGGTTGGGGCAGCCAGGAAAATGTCGAGCAATTTTTCGCGGGTCAGGCCCTGCCCGGCTTCCTGCAGCGATTTGACGGCGGCTTCTAACTCACCCATCTGAGCGCGGACTTTGCGGCCATAGTCCGAATGTTCGAGCAGTTCTTCTTGCAAGGCGGCCATCGCCTGGGCGGCGGATTGCTGCCCCGATTGGAGCGCGGCTTCGAGCAGGCGGTTGAACAGGGCAAAGAAGGTCTCATCGAGCATGGCCGTGTTTTCTTTGATGATAGCGGTGCGCACCTCGGGTGAGGTCGCTTCCATCAAGCGCTGGATGAGCGAGACGCGCTTCTGCTGGTCGTCGAGCATTTCTTTGGTGACGCCGTCTTTTTCCAGGATTTTCTCAATCATGCTCTGGTAGGTCAGGAAACTCTGCGGGCGCAGCAGGTAGCCCTTGCGTTTCTCGGCGGGCAGTTTGTTTGTAACCTGCGAAATTAATGGCCCAATCAGTTTTTCCTGCTCGTTGACGGGCAGCCCCAATTCGGGTGGAAAGTAGGTCAAGAGCAGTTCTTTCTCATTATCGTGGTACACGATGGGTGTTGCCAGGGGGCCTTCAAAACCGCAGAACGGACAGCGGGCGTAGTTGGAGACCCTGCCAAGCAGGCGCTGTTTGGCGGCGGGGTCGCTGGTCACATCGAACAACTGCTCCACCTGGGCAGGGATGCTCTGGCGGCAGCGGGGACAGGCAATTTGGGTTTGTGGCATGGGGATTTCCGATTTCTGATTTTGGATGGGTGATTTTAGATTGGCGATTTTGGATTGTCCATTCGAAGCGGAACGCGCACCGAGACATTTGGCGCGTTCGGTAAGCGGCTTATTTTACCACTGGCGGGCGGTTATCTTGGCAGCGAAAAACAGATTCGCGCCCCTGCGCCGGGTTTCGGGTCCACCCACATCCGCCCGCCGTGCGCTTCAACAATGGCGCGGGCGAGATACAGTCCCAGCCCGGCGCCTTTTGTCTTGCGGACGGCGCCCTCGGCCCGGTAGAAGCGGTCAAAAATGTGTGGCATGTCGTGCGGGTCGATGCCGGGGCCTTCGTCGCTTACGCAGAGGATAACCTGTTCCGGTCGCACCTGCCCGCCGATGCAAATGTTGCCTTTCGGTGCATATTTAATAGCGTTCGAGATGAGATTCGACAACACTTGCTCAATGCGGGTTTCATCGGCCAATATGATGGGAAATTCAGCAGGAAAATCGACGTTGAGAGCGTGTTTTTTCGTCTGGGTCTGAAAGCGTTCAGCCAGGCGTCGGGCCAGGGAGGGCAGGGCCACATCCGTCCGCTTCAGCGAAAGGCCGCCCGCCTGCAGCCGTGAAGCATCCAGCAGGTCCTCAATCATCTTGGTCAGCCGGTCGGCTTCTTCTTCGATGACGGCCAGCGAATCCTGGATGATGTGTTTGTCCCAGCGGGCATCGTCGCGCCGCAGGGTGGAGGCATAGCCCTTGATGAGCGCGACCGGCGTTTTCAGTTCGTGGCTGACGATGGAGATAAACGTTGCCTTGATTTCCTCGGCATTGCGGAAGTGGGTGATGTCGCGCACGGTCACAATCACGTTTTGCAGTTCGCCCTCGGCGGTCATTAAGGGCGCGTAAGTAATGCCAACCGGGATGAACGGCATTTGTTCATCGGCGCGCAGCATATCTCCTTCGACGTAGAGGTGCGCGTTGGGGGTTGGCGGCCAGCCGTCTTGTTCGGCTTCCTCCAGCGTCAGTCCGACTGGTTTGCGCGCCCAGCGGATGACTTCCTCGTGCTTTTTGCCGCGCAATTCATCGTCGGTTTTGCCGTAGATGCGCTCGAAGGCGTCGTTGACGCGCTCGATGCTGTGGTCGGCGTTCAGAATCAAGATTCCATCCGCAGCAGAATCGATTAAGGCATCGAGCCGCTGTTTCTCGACCGTAATTTGCCCATATAATTTGGCATTGAAAACGGCAATCGCGGCCTGATCGGCGAAGGATTGCAGCAGTTGTTTATCGTTGGCCGAGAATAAGTCCGGATAAGAGCGAAAAATAAAGATAACGCCAATCACCGCGCCGTGCGTCATGAGGGGCAGGGCTGTGCCATTCAACAGGCCCATGCTGGCCGTGTAAGTCAACTCTTGCAACATGCGGTTGAGTTCGCCAACATTCAGCTCGGCAACCTGTTCTTCTTCCAGCAGCGGTTCGAGATAGCGCAAGAAGGCCGGCGGAATGCCCTGCGCAGCGGCCACCTTCCATGATTTGACCTCCCGCAGCGCAATCAACCCGGCCTGCCCCGCCAACATCTCAATTGAGATGCGCAGGATGCGTTTAAGCACCTTCTGCAGGTCGAGTTCCTGAGTGATGGTGCGGGTGATTTCGAGCAGGTAATCGCGCTGGCGGACGCGGAAATCGGGCAACATGGCGTTATTGTATCATCGGGGTATAAGAGATTGGTCAACGGGCAGATGGATTTGTGTTAACTCTCAAACTTAACTTTTTCTGCTCCTACAAGATGGGGCGCCGGGACATAAATCCCGCGTCCGGTCACTGCCACCGAGCCATCGGCCAGCCGCAATTCACTCGTGGTTAGCACCTTGCGCTCCTGCCGTTCCTGCACCCGCGCATGGATGGTCACGCGCTGTCCCAACGGTACCGGCTGTTTGTAATTGATTTCCAGGTTCACCGCCACCACCCGCAGCCCTGCCGTCCAGACCGCCGCGCCCATGGCTTCATCCAGCACGGCTGCCGAAGCCCCGCCGTGCAGGTGGGAGGGCGGCCCCTGCTGGCCCTCGTCGAAGGCGAACTCCGCGAAAATCTCGCCATCGGCCTCGAACCAGGTCAGCCCAATACTGCGCGGGTTCTCCGGCCCGCACACAAAACATGCCCCATGCCCCGGAAGTCGTCTCATACTGCCTCGATTGGGTTTGGATTCCTGCTGAACAGGCGGCGATAGGCTGCCGACTCAGCCGTCATTTTTTCGATTTGGGATTTAATCTCGGCTGCGGCGGGTTCATCCGCCCGCGCATTGTAGGCGGCGAGCAGCATTTCTCCGTCGGATTCAGCCTGGACTGTCACCTGCCCCCGTTTCGAGAAATATTCCAGCCCCAGGCGGACTGCCGCCAACCGCTCCCCGGTGGCCGCCGCCAGTTCCACGAGCGAAACCCGCCCGCCGCGCTGATTCAACACAAACTTGACCACTCCCGCCAGCCGCGTCAAGAAATCCCATTCCGGCTCTTCGCAGACCAGGATGACTTTTTGGGGCTTGACTCGTTCCAACACCTCGCGCAACACGTCCCCATAGGGCGGGGTGGTCCAGATGACCAGCGTTTCCGCTGCTTCGAGTTCGTGCCGCCCCTTGCCGTTCACCGCTTTTTTGTGTTCGCCCTCGGCCCAGATTGTCATCGTCGCTGGTCTATGGTCAAGGGTCAATTTTTCCCGCGCATTTTCCGCGCCGCGCCAGTCCTCCATTTCCACCCGCTGGCGTTTCACCTCCACCGGCGCATGTTCTGTCTCTTGAAAATCCACCAACTCCACCGTGACCTGTTGTTGGCCTTTGTGATTGCTCGTGCGGATGGTGTAGGCCAGGTCAAAGCGGCCCTGGGGCAGTTCCTGGCTGCCTCCGTTCCACCACAGCACCGGCAGTTTGTTCCCCGCTTCATCGGAAACCGTCAGCCGCACA
The DNA here is from genome assembly GCA_034432755.1 of Anaerolineales bacterium. GTDB lineage: Bacteria > Chloroflexota > Anaerolineae > Anaerolineales > Villigracilaceae > UBA5195. The sequence goes on along the minus strand of DAOUBQ010000094.1, from coordinate 85,550 downwards.
TGTTCGCCGCCCTTGCCGACCTGCGCGTTAGATTTGAGCGCCAGGTTGCGGCTTGCCAGAACAAGGCGCTCGTTGCCCGGCCCAAAGGGCGCCAACTGCTCGATATCGGCGGCCAGTTCGAGCGAGATTTGCTCCAGCCCCAGCCAGGCGTCAATTTCGAGCGTGGCCTCCTCAATTTGGGCTTCCTCCAGCATCTGTTCCACCGTTTTCGAGAGCCGCTTGCGAAATTCGGGCAGTTTTTCGGTTTCCAGGCCGAGACCGGCTGCCATGGGGTGGCCGCCGTAGTTGCGCAGAATGTCTTTTTGGGCGGCAATGGCCTCGGTGATGTGCAAACCGGGGATGGAGCGTGCCGAGCCGCGTGTGATGCCATCTGCGCCGCTGGTCATTAGGATGGCGGGTTTGCCGTAGCGCTCGACCATGCGCGCTGCCACAATGCCCACCACGCCGCCCGGCCAGTCTTTGCCCGCCAGCAGCAGGACCGGCGCAGCCAGCAGCGAGGGGTCGGCGCGCAGTTGGGCTTCGGCGGCCATCGTCACCTGGTCGCAGAGCAGTTTGCGCTGCGCGTTCAGGCCTTCCAGGTGGGTTGCCAGCACCCGCGCGCGGACGGGGTCTTGCGTGGTGAGCAAATCAACCGCCGGGTTGGCGTCTTCCAGCCGCCCCAGGGCGTTCAGGCGCGGCCCCAGCGTGAACCCGATGTGACTTTCGGTGAGGTGTTCGGGTTTGAGTTCGGCCAGTTCGAGCATGGTTTTCAGCCCCAGGCGTTGCGTGTTGCGCAGCGCCTGCAATCCTTTTTGGACGAGGTAGCGCGTATCGCCGCGTAAAATGGCCAGGTCGGCGACGGCGCCGAGGGCCACTAAATCGAGCAATTGGTGATGGTCAAGCGGGGCTGGGGGGGTGACTGCCAGAAGCGATTCTGCCAGTTTATACGCCACCCCTGCGCCGGGCAGGTGGGCGAGGGGATGTTCTGGCGGCAGGAGTTTGGGGTTGGTGACGGCAACGGCGGGAGGTAACGTTTCGCCCAGGTCGTGATGGTCGGTGATGACCATGTCCACCCCGCGCGAGGCGGCATAGCGGACGGCTTCGTGGGCGGTGATGCCGGTATCGCAGGTGATAATCAGTTGCGCGCCGTGGTCGATGATTTCCTTCAGGCGCGGGAGGTGAACGCCGTGGCTTTCCCGCGCGCGGACGGGGATGTAGTAGGTCACGTCTGCGCCGAGGCTGCGCAGGGTTTCGACGAGTATCGCAGTGGCGGTTTGTCCGTCCACGTCGAAATCGCCCCAGATGACGATGCGCTCGCGGCGGCGGAGGGCGGACGAGACCCGCTCCAGGGCCAAATCTATGCCTGGCAGCGCGGAAGCAGGCGTCGGCGGGTATGAATCGGGGTGGAGGAAGGCGCGGGCTTCGTCAAGAGTCCGGATTCCGCGCTGAATGAGAGCGGCGGAGACCAGTTCCGAATATCCAGAAAGGGAAAAAGACGGGTGTGGGGCGTCTACCCAGCGCATTACAGTTCAATTTCTCCGATTTGTTCGAGGTTGATTTCGGGGCGGGTGTCAATTTCCTCGGCTTCTCCCTCGGCTGCTTTCACGCCGCGATTGCAGTAGGAGCGGTAACTGCACCGGGCGCAGGTGGAATCGGTTTTTTCGGGTTCGACGAGGGGGAACTCGGCGCGATTGGCAATTTCGGCGGCGCGTGTTTCGAGCGCGTCCCAGTCGCGTTTGTATTGGATGGGTGTGTATGGGAAGTGGGCTGGTTCGGTGGGAAAATCGCTAAACCAGTAGACCATTTCGATTTGTTCCGGCGTGAGGGGGTGGCCGCTGTTCAACTGGTTTCCGGCCCGAACGAGCAGGGCGCGGTAGACGCGCGTTTGCCAGCGGGCGGCCAGGGATTCGTTTTTGGGGCGTTTGCGATAGGTTTTCCAATCGTAGATGATGGCTTTGCCATCTGGCAGCAGCGCCACCAGGTCGAATTTTGCCAGCAGGCGGTAGGGCGGCAGCGGGGCGGAGAGGGTCAGTTCGGGGTAGAGGGCTTGCGGGGTCGCCGAAAAGGTAAAGTGCGAAAGGTAGTTGTCCCACCAGCGCCGCAGGTTGGGCGTGTTTGCCAGGGGGGTAATTTTTTCTGCCGGAATGCCGAGCAGGTGCTGTTGCACCAGGCGGTGGAAGGTTTCACCTTCCTGCTGGTGCTGTTCGTTTTCGAGCGCAGGTTCGGTTTCGATGGCAGGGTAGGCCAGCTGGTCGAGGTAGCGCAGTTGGAAGCGCCGGGGGCAGTCGGCGTAATCTTGCAGGGAGGATTGGCTGAGGGTGGTGAGTGGCATGAGTTAATATCGCAGTTCGATGACTTCGCTGTCAGGTAGCAACATTTGGGTCAGGCGGGCATGGTGTTTGGGCCGCCCAAGCGTGGAAACGACGAGGAGTTGCATGGCAGAATCCTTTCTTGTGGGGTAATTTTACCTGTATCTCTTCGGTCTGGCGCAAGATTGTGCGATTTTCTCTCGCCCCAGCCTTTCTCTTAATTGTAGAGGGTGGTAATGCGGAGAATTGAAAACGAAAAAGCGCGCCGAGAAAACCTCTGCGCGCTTGGGGTGCGATTGGTCTGGTGTTTTAAGCCGCCGGTTCGGCTTTGCTGCGCTTGAACCAGTTTTTCCACTCTTGTTTTTCCCATACCACCAGTACGGAAGCGGCGATGAAGATAGAAGAGTAAGTTCCACTGAACAAGCCAACCAGCATGAGCGCAGAAAATTCTTGTAAGGTGACGCCGCCAAACAGGGCCAGCGCCAGCAGGAGGAATTCAACGGTCATCAATTGGGTGTTGATGGAGCGTTGCAGGGTTTGGACAACTGAGTGATTGACGAGCGTTTCAAAATCAAGGCGGCGTAGGATGTTTGAGTTTTCGCGGATGCGGTCGAAGACCACGATTTTGTCTTGCACCGAGAAGCCGATGACGGTGAGCAGGGCGGTCAGGAAGAGCGAGTCCATTTCCCAGCCCAAGAAGAGGGCGCCCAGCCCTGCCACACTAAACACGACAGCCACATCATGAATCATCGCCAGGATGGCACACACGCCATACCGAAACGAGTTGGCAATGCCGCGGAAGGTGATGGTGATATAGGCAACCACCACCAGCGCGGCCACCGCTACGGCCAGGGCAGCGCGGGAGGTCACTTGTGCGCCGATGGTGGGGCCAACACTATCGAAGCGAATCACGCTCGGTTTGGCGCCGAAGCGGTTTTCTAAGGCGCTTAAGACTTGCTCGCGCAGGTTGTTATCCAGGAAGGTGGAGCGAATAACCAGGCTGCCGATGTCGGTGGTTTGTACTTGCGTATCTTTAATGCCCAATTCGTTATACAGGCTGATGATTTCAGACGGCTGTGGCTGCGCACCGGGGAATTGAATTTCAAGCAGGGAGCCGCCGGTGAAGTCGAGCGAAAGTGGCAGGCCGCCAAAGGCCAACACCAGTAAGCCGGGGATGATGACGAGCAGCGAGACGGCAAAGAATAGATAGCGTTTTCCGAGGATATTCATTTTCGCCTCCGGTTAGATGCCGAACCAGAATTGGAGGTTCTTGGGCTTGAAGGTCTTCAACGCCATGGCGAGCAGGCTGCGGGTGACGAAGATGGCGGTGAAGAGTGAGATTGCCACGCCCAGCATGAGGGTCAGCGAGAAGCCTTTGACGATGGTGGCCCCAAACGAGGAGCCGAACCAGAACAAGATGAGCGAGGTGATGACGGTGGCGATGTTCGAGTCGAAAATTGAAGAGCGCGCCCGCACCCAGCCTAAATCAATGGCCTGTTCGAGCGTGCGGCCTGAGCGTAGTTCTTCTTTGATTCTCTCGAAAATCAGGATGTTGGCATCGAGCGCTGAACCTGTGGAGAGCAGAAAACCGGCAATGCCTGGCAGGGTGAGCGTCACTGGCAGCCACTTAAACAGCGCAAAAGCAACGGCCGCGTAAAACAGGATGGAAATATCGGCCACAATACCGGGCAAACGATAATACATGCCCATAAACAGGATGACAATGACCATGCCCACTGCGCCGGCAATCATGCTCTTGCGCAGCGAATCTTCGCCCAGGGTTGGGCCGATAATGCGGGTTTCAACAATCTTGAGTGGGATGGGCAGCGAGCCGTAGCGCAACTGCACTGCAAATGCGTTGGCCGATTCGGCGGTGTAGTTGCCGGTAATCACGCCTTCGCCGCCCGTAATAGCGCTCTCAATGCGTGGGCTGGAAATGACTTTCTTGTCCAGCACGATTGTTAGATACTTGCCAACGTTGGCGGCGGTATGCGCACCGAAAATTTTTGTCCCGTTGTCGCTCAGTGTAAAAGCGATTTGGTATGAGCCAGCCAGTTGCCCCGAAACGACGCTGACGCTCTTCAAGTCGGCGCCGGTCATGATGGTGTGATACACAGTTGGGCTGCTGCCGTCTTCCAGCGGTGCTGGCGCGGGTGCTGGTTCACCGGTGGGGCTGAAATCGGTCAGCACTTCTGTCCCTTCTTGCAGGGGGGTTGAGCCGGTGTCAACGAACTCAAGCAGGCCGGTCTGCTGAATGGTCGCCAGCACGGCATCTGAATCTTGCACACCAGGGAATTCGCCCACGATGCGCCGGTCGCCGGCCACCTGAATGGTGTTTTCGGCCACGCCCAGGGCGTTGGTGCGGTTTTCAATAATCGTGCGGGCCACTTCCATCGAATCGGTGGTGATGGCTGCGTTTTCGGGCAGGTCGGCTTCCATCAGCACTTGTAAGCCGCCACGCAGGTCCAGCCCCAGGCGCGGGCTGACGTCGCGTTGATACAGGATGGCCTGGTCAATGGGATTACGGATGGTGAACTTGTCGCTGGCGTCAACCCAGATTGCCAGGGCGGCAATTGCCAGGATGATGACCAGCCTTGCGGTAAGGTTGCGAATCATGTACGGACATCTCCATGCACAAAAAAATACCAGCCATTGGCTGGCCCGATTGCGAGGGCAAATTATACTCCCAATTCTGAAAAATCGTAACTGCCCTGCGCTTCTGGTCTATGGCTTTCTCAAAGCTTGATTTCGGGCTTAAAAACAAACAGGATGAAAGGATTTAAGGATGAGCAGCATAGAAAGCGGGGTGAGAACATCCTTTTACCCTGTTTATCTTGTTAAATCGTCTGGGCGATGGCGGCGTGAGCGCGGACCAGGGCGGCCTGTGAAAAAGCCTTTTCTCCCCACAAAGGACACAAAGGTCACGAAGGGAAACGCCCTTTAAAATCCAGGCTTTTGCCTCGTTTGTGCGCTTCCTGTCCTTCGTATTCAGACATCGCAGCAGAAACCTGTGGGTAAACTTCAGGCGTATCCTTGCAAAAACTCGATGATTTTTTTCTCCACCGCATCCACGCTCAGCAAGTCGGTAAAAATATACAGGTCGGCGTGTTGCCGGGCGTGCGCCAGGCGGCGGTGCTGCTCCTGGTAGTCGGTTTCGCTCCAGCCCAAGTTACGCCGGGCATTGGTGACGGGGTACGATGCGTCGAGAAAGACCAGCACCTGCGGGTTGGCGATGCGTTTCCACATATCCTGCACGAAAGAATGTTCCTGTGCAATGTGTTTCACCCGGTAGCCGCGCGCTCGCAACCGCTCGGCCAGGGTTGATTTCCCGGCCCCGCACGGCCCCACCAGGCCAATTGTCATGGACTGGGGAGACTTGTCCCCGCTGCCTTCATTGGTTATCATGCACAATTGCATTCAACTGGTCAGGACTGCCCAACACGGCAATAATGTCGCCGCTTCTCAACATCTGCTTCCCGGTGGGGTGCAGGTCGGGCTTTCCCTGGTTTTTGAGCAAGACGATGCTCACGTCATAGCGGGATTCAATCTCCGAAACGGAGCGCCAGTGCAGTTTGCTGTTCTCTTTGATGGTCAGGCGTCCCAGGCTGAGCGATTGCCCTTCCACCGTAATCGGGCGGGTCACATCAGCCCCGGCGGCCGAGGCGGCAAAGGCCGGGGCGGCCATGCTGGTCGCACTGAGGGCTACGAACCCAAATTGCTGCTGAATAGATTCAGCGAAATCGTCATCAAAAATCCGAATCACCACCCGGATGGTTGGGTTCAGGTTGCGCGCCTTGACCGCAATTTGCAGGTTCATCGAGTCATTTTGCGCGCAAAGCACAATCGTTTTGGCGCGTCGAATTCCCGCTGCTTCCAATACGGTTTGGCGTGTTGCGTCATCCTGTATGACCGGGACGTTCATGGTCTGGGCCGCGCCGAACAAATCAGCATTAGGATTCAACTCGATGACCACCACTGGCTCTTCCATTTTGTGCAGTTGCAAAACCACCCGGTAGCCCAGATGTCCCAGGCCGACCAAAATGGTGTGATTTTCGAAGGTGGAAGCGACTGCCATTTCCCACTCCTTGCTGCGAGCGCGCCGATTGAACAAGAGATAACCGAAATCCGCCAGTCCTTGCGCCAGGATGACCAGCCCAATCAGCGGCATCAGGAAATAAAAAATTTGTAGAAGGGGTTGCGCTGGGAATTCCCCGCCCGCCTGCAAAAACGTCAGCGTGAGCATCAAGTAAACGGCCTCGCTGAAAGACCGGATTGGCTCGCCATAGACCTGCGCCAGCTGATAATACAGGCTTGCTCCTACCAGCAGCGCCAGCGAGAACAAAATCAACGGCTGGCGGAACTCTCGCAAGAGGAGCATCGTGTCGCGCCACGAAGCCTTGAGTTTTCGCGTGTCTACTCTCATAGATTCAGCGGCAGGCGCACGGTCATTCGGCGCACATTCTCTTCGTTGCGCGGCATGACGCGCATCACCACCACGCTCATATCGTCCGCCGGGCGGCCTTCGTCCAGGCGCATGGCTTGCGCCAGCAGGGCATCGGCAATCACTTGGGCGCTCGGGTCGCCATCCTCCAACAGGCCGCGCAGGGTAATTCCCACATCTATGCTCTCACCGCGCCGCGTTCCGGCGTGAACCAGCCCATCGGTATACATCACCACCGTCAGCCCTATTTCAAGCGGGATTTCAGTGATTTTCGGCTTGATGTTGCGCCCTATTCCAATCGCTTGGCTCGGTTCATCCACTCGCTCAACTTGCTCACCGCGCGCCAGGTACATCGGCGACTCGTTGTTGCGTGCCAGAACCACCGTCTTGGTGTGTAAATCCACTGAAAGGATGTTGAGCGTGCTGGAGACCTTGCCGCCTCGCTCGCTGAACAGGTAATCGGAAGCCGCCCGCGCCGCTGCGCCATCCCGCACGCCCTCGGCCAGCAGCCCAATCACCTTGCGCACCACCATCATTGAGATGACCTTCGCTCCGCGTCCCGAAGACTGCCCATCGGCCAGCACCACCGACAGCCCGCCGCCAGGCCGCTCCACCACCTCCAGCGTATCGCCGCTTTCAGAGACGGCGTATTTGTTCGTCTTGGCAACTGCGATTTGTACTTCCATGGGCTGATTCTACTCTACTTTTTCCGAAACGACGACCAGCACCGTGCTATGACGGATGTCCACCTTCGAGCAAACCGCGCTGAACCCATGTTCCGCTAAAAAAAACGTGATTCTCGCCTCCACGCCTTCTCCACCCTGCCCTGTGACCCTGAACAACCAGCGCGAACCCCGCTCTAACAGAGATTCGCCACCTGTCCAGGCCACCAGTACAATAACGAAGCGGCCATCCTTCTTCAGCACTCGCCGTACCTCGGCCAGAGTGCGCGGGTCAGCGATATACTCGCTCGGAAAGGTTGCCACCACGCTGTCGAACGAATTGGACGCAAAAGGCAGCCACTGCGCATACCCGCGAGACAGGTTGATTGCCCATTTGCCCCGCGCGAGATTGTGCCTGGCTTGTCGAATCATCTGGGGGCTTTCGTCCAAACCAACCGCCTGGAACCCGCGGCGATTCATTTCCACCAAAAGGTGTCCTGGCCCGAAGCCAATTTCAAGTACGCGCTTGCCATGCAGGCAGGGCAGGGCGGCGCCCCCCCAATCCCTCCACCGCCCTAGCGAGACGATTGCCGCCACAAAGTCATAGGTCCAGGCCAGGGCGTGGTAAAAGTGATAGAAGAAAAACTGCATGAATCTGCGCATAGTAAATATTTGATGGAAATCAGAGATTTGCGCGGAAAAAAATAGGCGTGGGCAAGTTAGAGACTGGCTCTACGCCGAAACAAGAAAAGGCCTGACTGTTCATCAGGCCTTTCAGGCTTCACGGTCAACTCAGGCTGCTTCGGAGGGGGCTTCGATTTCGCCCTTTTTAACGCGGGCAGTGGCCTTCTTGACGGTCTCTTTTGTGGTATCTACCAGTTCTTTGCTTTTGGATTTGGTGGTTTCCACCAGTTCCTGGCCTTTCTCGCGTGCTTTAAGGGTGATTTCCTCGCCCTGAGCCTGGGCCTGTTTCAGCAGGTCTTCGGCTTTGGTACGGGCTTCGAGGGCGGCTTCCTCGGCGCGCTTCCAGGCTGCTTCGGCTTCCTCGGCGGCTTTGTCGCGCAGCTCAATGGAGCGTTCCTTAATGACAGCCCGGGTTTCTTCACCCGATTGCGGGGCAAACAACAGTGCCACCACCGCGCCGGTCAGGCCGCCGACGATAAAACCGACCAGGAAAGCGCCAAATTCATCACGTTCAGACATAAGAGTTCTCCTTTCTCTTTGTTGGCAATTTTATTTCTTCTTCAAGCCGACCATTTCCAACATGCGCTGGAGACCGGCAAGATAGCTGTTGAGTTTCATCACCGGCTCAACCAGGTTTTGGCCCAGGAATTCTGTTGTGCCACGCAGGGTGTTGATGGTCTCGTTGGTGGCATCCAGGATGGGTTTAATTTCGTTATTGAGCAGGTTGATGAGGCTGGCAAGTTGGATAATGAGGATAACCAGCGCCGCACCGATGATGAGCGATTCGAGAGCCAGGAAGATGATGAAAATATCGCGGATATTTTCCGTTACGGCGGCGTTGCGCGTCAGGCCAAAAACGGCCAATGCAATCAGCGCGAAGAAAATAATTGCCGAGATGACAATCGCGATGGTCGTTTGCCGGTTGCGGCGTGCAGATTCTCGTTCTGCGTCCTGCGAAATAGGCAGGCTGGGAGCGGGGGGCTGGGGTTGCGTTTCGGACATAAAATGATTATAGCATAGGGCATCACCAAACGTTATCTGATTTTGGCGTTTTCTTTCGATGGCGCTTTGAATGTTGCAAACCTCTCTGCGCGCCATTTAGAGCGCCATCGCCAGCGCCCGCAGATATTGCCCCGTTTTTTCATACATCGGGAAATGGCCGCACTTTTTGAGAATTGCCAGGTTATTGTTGGGCAAGGCGGTCTGGGCGATGTAGGCTTGTTCAACCGGCACGGTCAGGTCATTTTCGCCGTGAATCAGCAGCGTGGGCGCTTTCACGTTGCGCAGGTGTTTGCTGATGTCGAGGTTGTGAATGGCCTGGCCGGCCTGGTAGGTGGAGACGTGGCAGGCCGGGTTGAGCGCCAAACTGCGATCGAGGCTGAAATCGCGCAGCGGCATCTTTTTGATGTCGTAAAACCAGGGGCGGAAGACCCGGTTGACGTATAGCCGGTTGTTCATCATGGTGCGGCTCAGGCGGTAAACCCAGGGGCGTTTGTATCCGAACTTCACCAGCGGGTAGATGTTTTTTTCCACCGATTCAGAGAGTTGCCCGGTCACTATGCCTGCCACGCTCACCAGTTTTTCCACCCGTTCTGGCGCGAGCATTGAGGCAATGCACATCGCAATTTGCCCGCCCATCGAATGACCGACCAGAGAGAATTTCCGGAATCCCAGCGCATCTGCAATTGCCACGATGCGCCGTCCTTGCATTTGGATGCTGTAATCGCCATCGTCGGGCTTTTCGCTGCCGCCGAATCCCAACAGGTCGAGCGCCACGCAGTAATATTTCCCTTCCAGCGCTGGGATGGTTTGCCGCCAGACGCCCCGGTGCGACATCCAGCCATGAATTAAGAACAAAGGTGGGTGCTTGGGGTCTCCCTCGACATTGGCGATGATGCGATGCCCATTGACGGTATAAGCGGTTTCCATGCTCTCCTCCGGCGGCGTTTTGTGCCAGTGTATCACAAAAACCAGGCCATAATCATTGTGAGTGCGCATCCCAGCGGGCGTTGTGGGCGATAGGCTGCACCGGTGACGCGCCTTACTGGTGGCCCCATCCGCATTGCGCCTGTTCGAGCATCCTCTATAACCCGTAATGCGGTTTTTGTTTTCAAACTCATGACATTTATCACTACCCCTTCCGTCTGAAAACTTATATGATAATTACATAATCGGAATTTAATAATTCCGAAACGGAATAAAAACTCACTCACCCCGAAAGGAAAAACCCATGACCCTCCGCCATTTCGTTGACACGCAAGATTTCACCAAACAAGAACTGCTCGACATGATTGAACTGACGCGCATCATCAAGGCCGCCGACAAGCAGGGCTGTACGCCCAAACTGCTCGAAGGCGCTTCGCTGGCGATGATTTTCGAGGAACCCTCCACCCGCACGCGCGTCTCGTTTGAAGTCGCCATGACCGAACTCGGCGGCCACGCCCTCTACCTGAAACCGGGCGAAATTCATCTCGGCGTGCGCGAATCGATGTACGACACCGCCAAAGTCCTCTCGCGCATGTGCGATGCCATCTTCTGCCGCGCCCTTAAGCATGAGACCGTCACCGAACTGGCGAAGCACGCCGACGTGCCGGTGCTGAACGGCCTGACCGATTACAACCATCCCACCCAGGTGGTTTGCGATGCGCTGACGATGATAGAACACATGCCCGCCGGCAAGCGGCTGGAAGACCTGCACGTCACCTTCATCGGCGATGCCACCAACGTCCTCTCCTCGCTGATGCTGATTTGCACTAAATTAGGCATGAACTTCACCCACGCCGCGCCCCAAAAGTACCAGGCTCCCGCCGAATGGGTTGCGTGGGCGCAGGCCAACTGCGCCGAATCGGGCGGCAGCATCACCGTGACTGATGACCCCGTCGCCGCCGTCGAAAATGCCGATTTCATCTACACCGACCTGTGGTGGTGGGTGGGCCAGGAAGACCAGATTCCCGAACGCCGCGCTGCCTTCATGCCCAAGTACCAGGTCAATCTCGACCTGTTCAACAAAGCCCCGGCGCACTGCAAATTCATGCACTGCCTGCCCGCCTCGCGCGGCGTGGAAGCCACCGACGAGGTGATGGACCATCCCCGCTCGATTATCTTCGACCAGTCCGAAAACCGCCTGCACACCGAAAAAGGCCTGCTGGTCTATTTCCTTTACCCGCGCCTGAAGCGGCCTTCCGAAGAACTCAAGGCCTACCACAAAGGCCGCATCGAATCCTTTTTGAATCAAAAGTAGGACAAGATATTATCTTGTCCTACTTAAGGAGACTCTTATGACAACCTCCTCTCAGAAGGGTTTCAAGAAAGTCCTGAAAACCCTCGATATGACCCTCTTCACCGTCTGCGCCATTATTGTGATAGACACGCTGGCGGCTTCTGCTGCGATTGGCCCATCCACCATCTCCTGGTGGATTCTCACGCTGGTCCTGTTCTTCATCCCCTACGGCCTGGTGACTGCCGAACTCGGCACCACTTACACCGAACAGGGCGGCCTGTACGTCTGGATTAAGCGCGCCTTTGGCGAAAAATGGGCCGCGCGCTCCACCTGGTACTACTGGATCAATGTGGCGCTGTGGATGCCCTCCGTCTACATCCTGTTCGCCGGCATGTTCGCGCAGATGTTCTTCCCCGAAATGTCGCTCTGGCTCCAGATTGGGATTGGCATCCTGATGACCTGGCTTACGGTCTGGATTGGCACCATCACCCTCGAAGCCGGCAAGTGGGTGCCGAACATCGGCGCGTTCATCAAGGCGGCCATTATGCTGGTGCTGGGAGTTGGCGGCATCGTTTACGCCTTGCGCAACGGCGTGGCCAATGACCTGTCGTTCACGGCCATCCTGCCCAGTTGGGATGCCGGTCTGGCCTTCCTGCCGGTGATTGTCTACAACTTTATGGGCTTTGAACTGATGTCCGGCGCGGCGGAGGAGATGGAAAACCCCGGCAAGGACATTCTCTCGGCGATTCTCACCGCTGGGGCTTTGATTGCCTTTTTCTACATTCTCGCCACCGTTGGCATTTTGCTGGCTCTCCCGCTCGACCAATTGGGACTGGTCTCTGGCGTTCTCGACACGCTGACCGCCATCCTGGGCGATTCGGGGCTGGGCGCAGCGGCTGTCACCATCCTGGGCATCGGCGCTTTATACACCTTCCTGGCGAACATGGTCACCTGGACGATGGGCGCCAACCGCACTGCTGCCGAAGCCGCCAGCGAGGGCGAATTGCCCGCCATCTTTGGCAAACTGCACCCGGTCAACAAAACCCCGGTCGGTGCCTATCTGATGACCGGCGCAATCTCCACCCTCGTCCTGGTGGTGTACGGATTCATGGCCGGTTCCAACGAGGAACTGTTCTGGACGCTGTTCGCCTTCTCGTCCATCATCTTCCTGCTGCCCTATCTGGCGCTCTTCCCGGCCTTCCTGAAACTGCGCCGCGTTGATGTCGAAGCCAAACGCCCCTTCCAGATTCCGGGCGGGATGCCGCTGGCCGCGCTGATTGCTGTGGTCTGCGAACTGTTCATCCTTCAGGCGATAGTCTTCTTCGTTTGGGTCCCTGGTCAGCCGGTAGATTGGGCTTATGCCCTGCCGGTGCTGGCGGGCGTAGCTGTCACGATGATTGCCGGTGAAATTCTGCTTAAAGTAGGGCGAAATTAATTCCGCTCTCCCTCGGAGGAAACATGTCTAAAACCCTCTCCTCTACCCCCCGCGCCGATGGCTTCTTTATGCCCGCCGAATTCTCCCCGCACGCCGGAACCTGGATGCTCTGGCCGCAGCGCCCCGATAACTGGCGGCTGGGTGCCAAACCGGCGCAGAAAGCCTTTGTTGCGGTTGCCCGCGCCATTGCCCAATTTGAGCCGGTGACGATGGGCGTCAACCACAGCCAGTATGCCAACGCCCGCCAAATGCTCCCGCCCGAAATCCGCGTGGTCGAAATCTCCAACAACGATTCCTGGATGCGCGACTGCGGCCCGACGTTTGTCATCAATGGCAAGGGGCAGGTGCGCGGCATTGACTGGCAATTCAACGCCTGGGGCGGTCTCTACAACGGCCTCTACTTCCCCTGGGATTTGGACGACGCCGTGCCGCAAAAGGTGCTGGAAATCGAGCGCCTTGACCGCTACCGCGCCCAGCTGGTGCTGGAGGGCGGTTCGATTCACGTGGATGGCGAAGGGACCTGCCTCACCACCGCCGAGTGCCTGCTCAGCCCCGGCCGCAACCCCGATTTATCGCAAGAACAAATTGAAGCCTACCTGAAAGAGTACCTGAACGTCGAAAAAGTCCTCTGGATTCCGCGCGGCGTGTACAATGACGAGACGACCGGCCACGTGGACAACCTGGCCTGCTTCCTGCGCCCCGGCGAAGTGGCCCTCACCTGGACGGATGACCGCTCCGACCCGCAGTACGAGCGCTCCGCCGAAGCGTATGACTTCCTGATGAGCCAGACCGACGCCAAAGGGCGCAAACTGACCGTCCACAAGATTCATCAGCCCGACCCGATTTTCATCACCGCCGAGGAAGCCGAAGGCGTGGATGCCGTCGAAGGCACATTGCCGCGCGAAGCCGGAGACCGCCTGGCGGCCTCCTACATCAACTTCTACTTCTGCAACGGCGGCGCGGTGGTCCCCACCTTCAACGACCCGCACGACGCCGCAGCGTTGACCACCCTCCAACGTTTGCTCCCTGACCGAACAGTGGTCGGCGTCCCCGCGCGCGAGATTCTCCTGGGCGGGGGGAATATTCATTGCATCACGCAGCAACAGTCGGGGGCAGTAAAATCGTAGACGGGTAAACACATAGGCAGGTAAACATGTAAATTGCAAGTCATGGCAAACGCGCATGAGTTGGCGAAGCGCCTGCCTTTCCCTTTTCCCTATTTACTTGTTTCCACATCCAAGATACAATTTGTCTGACAAATTTCACTTCCAAAAATTCTTTCAGGAGAACCCATGACCCCCAATAAACTCGCCGTCATCGCCATTGGCGGCAACTCGCTCATCAAAGACGATAAAAACGTCACCGTTGAGAGCCAATACGAAGCCGCCAAAGAGACCTGTATGCACATCGCCGATATGATTGAGCAAGGCTGGCATGTTGCCATTGGTCACGGCAATGGCCCGCAAGTGGGCTACATCCTGCGCCGCTCCGAAATCGCCGCCAAAACTGCCGGTATGCACGAAGTCCCGCTCGATGTGTGCGGCGCAGATAGCCAGGGCGCAATCGGTTATGCTCTGCAACAGAATTTACAAAACATTCTTTACCAACGCGGCATCAAAAAGAAGGTCGTCACCGTCATCACCCAGGTGTTGGTGGATAAAAATGACCCGGCCTTTGCCAAACCCACCAAGCCGATTGGCGGTTTCATGGACGAGGCCGAAGCCAAACGCCGTGCAGCGGAACAAGGCTGGAGCGTGGTCGAAGACGCCGGGCGCGGCTGGCGGCGCGTGGTCGCCTCCCCGCTCCCCAAAGAAATTGTTGAACTCGAAACAGTCCAAACCCTGCTCGGTCAGGGCATCATCACCGTCACCGTGGGTGGCGGCGGCATTCCGGTCATTGACCCCGGCGATGGCAATTATCGCGGCACCGCAGCGGTCATTGACAAAGACTACGCCTCCTCTCTGCTGGCGCGCGAAATCAAGGCCGAGTTGTTCGTTATTTCCACCGCCGTCGAAAAGGTTGCCATCCACTTTGGCAAACCCGACCAGAAATGGCTGGACAAAATGACCCTCTCCGAAGCCAAAGCCTACCTGGCTGAAGGCACCCACTTTGCCAAAGGCAGCATGGCCCCCAAAATTCAGGCCATCATCTGGTATCTCGAAGCCATGCCGGGCGGCAAAGCCCTCATCACCAACCCCGAAAACCTGGGCCGCGCTCTCAAAGGCGAAACCGGCACCTGGATTGTGCCAGATGGACAGTGAGACAGTCATCCGTTATCCGTAATCAGTGAACAGTAGTATGCACAAAGTTGTGTAAATTCGTAACGCGAGATTAATCTCGCGCCACTTTTACACAAAAATTGAGATACTCCCCCAGTGAACAGGCTGTCTGCCGGGCAAATTCAGGCAGGCCGCTTGTTTTGCGTTATACTTCCGCCCGCTTTCACGCACTGCTATGTTTACTGATGACTGACATGCCCTCCCCCCGCGTCCTCCTCAGCATTGACTACGAACCCTGGTTCGCCCTCACCCGTCGCTACGATTCCTGGCGAGACCCCGAACAGCGCCGCGCCCTCGACGGCGGCTTTACCCGTCAGGCGCTCGACCCCATCCTCGAAATGCTTGGCAGCGCCCGCGCCAGCCTCTACCTGGTTGGCGAAATTGCCGAATGGTATCCCGAAATCCCGCAAAAAATCGTCGCCGCCGGGCATGAACTTGGCCTGCACTGCCAGTACCACCGCCCGCTGGTGGATGAGCGTGAATTACAACGAGACCTCGAAGCCTCCGCCGCCTGGCGCGCGCTCTACGATGTGCGCGGCTACCGCGCTCCGATGGTCGGCATCAGCGAAGCGGCCTACCCCCTGCTCCAGCGCGCCGGGTTTCTCTACAGTTCCTCCATCTACGCCCCCAGCGGCAGCCTGCATCGCAAAAACGACCTGTGGGAACTGCCCGTCAGCACCCTTTCGCTCTTTCACCGCCCCGCCCAACTGACCGCCCCGCGTCACTTCTCCACCAAACTGCTGGCTGCCGGAGAAGTGCCGTATGGCTCCAGTTTTATGATTGGCCTCATGCCAGGCCTGGTCTTAAAAATTTTAGAGCGGGAACTTCGCGCCGGATTCAGCCCGGTCATCATCCTGCACCCTTACGAACTCGTCCGCCCTGAGCATTTCCTGCGCCGGTTGGGGCGCGACGCGGCTTCGCACCCACTGCTCTTTCCCTTCACCCTCAACAAATCCGCATTCCTGAAAACCCTGCTCCAGCATTTCCCCGTCTCCCCCCTGCTCGACTACGTTCAAGATTTCACCCAAACCGCTGATAACTGATAACTGATAACTGATTACTGATAACTGATTACTGATAACTGATTACTGATGACCACCCTCCGCCGCCTCGCCCCCGATGAACCCGCCAACTGGCCCGAATCCCTCACCGGCCCGGCCACCTTCACCGCGCTCGATTCCTGGTCAAACTTTGTGCGCAGCGTGTACAAGTTCCCGATATACCGCTTCGAGACCGAAATCGAAAGTGAAGTGACGGGCCTGCTCGCCCTGGCGCATATCCAACACCCCATTTTCGGTAACTACCTGACGACTTCACCCTTCGGCTCTTATGGCGGATTCGCCTTTGCAGACGAACCCTCCCGCGATTTGCTGCTCGACGCCGCCCGCGTCCTGGCCGCCGAACTCAAAACCGAATACGTCAACCTCCGCTTTGCCCCCGCTGACCCCACCCCGCCCCCCGGCTGGGTTCAGCACCCGGTCTATTGCACCTACCTGATGGATTTATCCCCGGATATCGAATCTCTATTATCGAATTTCTCCTCCGACCACCGCAACCACATCCGCAAATCGCTCAAAAAAGGATTCACCGTCCAATTTGGCGGCCTCCACCTGCTCAACGACGCCTACGAAGCCCTGGCGCGTTCCATGCACGAGTTGGGTTCTCCCTACCATGCCAAAACGTACCTAAAGGCAATGGCTGACTGGCTCGGCGAGACCCTCGAATTTGCTGTTTTATATGCCCCCAACGGAAAACTGGCTGGGGCGGGTGTGTTCATCCAACATGGCAAGACCGTCACCAACCTGCACGCCAACATCCTGCACGCTTACCGCTCCGATTACGCTGGTGAATTTCTCTACTGGAAGGTGATTGAGCGCTACGCCCAGCGCGGATTCAAAACCTACGATATTGGCCGCAGCCTGATTGGTTCGGGCAACGAGACGTTCAAAATGAAATGGAAACCGCGCAAACAGCCGCTTGCCTACTGGTACGCCCTGCGTCCTGGCGCGGAACTGCCCGCCCTGAACCAGAAAAACCCTCAATTTCAACTTGCCATAGCCCTCTGGAAACGCCTGCCCGCCTTCATCGTCCGCCCGCTTGGGCCGTTTCTAATCAAAGGACTGGCCTGACCCGAAGGATTGGGTAACCCTGAGGGCCAGCGAAGGGCGTATCAAGCCCCGTGCTCCATGCGCTTCCTCCTCGAAAACTGCACACTGCACACTGCTCACTGATTACTGCACACTGCACACTGCTCACTGATTACTGCTCACTGCTCACTGATTACTGATTACTGATGACCCTCCTCGCCCCCCTCTCCCGCCTCCCCGCCGCTCTCCTCCCGGCCCTGGCCGACCTGCACTGCGCCACCCTGCCCACCCTGCTCACCGACCTGGGCCGGCCCTTCGTCCTGCGCTACTATCAACTTGCCCAAACCGACCCATCCGTTATCGCCTTCGTTGCTTCACCTGATGACTGTTCACTGCTCACTGATAACTCTTCACTGATGACCGATACCTGCTTACTGGCCTACTGCCTCGGCTCTCCCAACCCTTCCGCTCTCAACGCCCGCCTGCGCACTCCCGCCTCCTGGTTTGTTGGGCAAATGCTCAAACTGGCCTTCACCCGCCCTGGCGTTTTGGTCCAACTCGCCCAATCGCTTTTCTCCGCTTCTGACGCCAACACCCTCCAGCCCGGGCAAATTGAACTGACCTATATTGGCGTTGCTCCCCAGGCGCGTGGACGCGGCCTCGGCAAAACCATCTTGAGCGCCTTTGCTGAATCCGCTCGAAACGCTGGCTACACCTCTGTTGCCCTCAGCGTCGAAACCGACAACTCCGCCGCCATTGCACTCTACACCAAATTCGGCTTTACCATCACCCAAACCTTTGCCGAAGGCCGCTACCACCGGCATCGGATGGAACGGAACATTTCCACTTAGTTTCGATGTTTCAATTTGGACCACAGCCACGCGCCCAGGATGAGCAGCAGGCCCAATCCAATGCCCCAAAGCTGAGGCAGGGCCGAGGCAGGCGGCTGGACGAGCGGTGCGGGCGTGGCCGTCGTTTCGGGAACGAGGGCCGTATGTGTGGGCGCACTGGTCGGCGGAAGGGTGGGTGCGTTGGTTGGGGAGGGCAGGTCGGTGGGTTTGGTTGTTGATAATGCAGGTGTAGGTTGGGGGGTGTAGATCGCATTCACATCTGCTGGCTCAGGCTGAACCATCTCGCCGGGGGCAAAGACATCGAGCAGGCCGTTGAAAATGACAAATCCATTGTTCGAGCCAAGCCCAAGTTGCGCTGAGCGCAAATCGAGAACAAAAATGCCGTTCTCGCCCAGCACGCGCGCCCCTGCGCTGGTGATTTCGAGCGCAGTGTTGGTATTCAGGCCGATGGCAAGTTGGTCGGGATGGTTGTAGGCCAGCGAGAACAAGCGGCCAAAGCGATTGTTATCCAGCATTTGGGGCTGCAGGGTGAGGTTGATTAACCCAACTCCAGGGCGAATATCGGTTTTGCCTTGCCAGAAGGATTGCTGGTTGGCGGCTTCGGCTTCTTCGCCTTCAGTAGGGCCAGGCGGATGCGCGGCGTAGAAACTGCCCAACAGCGTGGCGGCGGCGTTATCGGCCAGGATGGGTTTGCCCGCCAGCCAGGGTTCGCGCAGCCATTCGGGCGGGGTCATTTTGGAAGCATCGCGCCCAACCAAGACGAAGCCGGTGACCGATTCGCTGGGTGTTTCCGCATTTCCGACTGCCGCGGCTGCGCCAAGTTTGACCAGGACATCGGCGTAGCGTTGGGCGGTGCGTTCGTTGGCCGAAGCCGAAGCGCCGCCATCAGCGATGACCAGCAGGTTGGCGTTTGGCCCACCCGCCAGCTCGATGAAACGCTTCAGAATCAGGTTGTTTTCAAGCGTCCCTGAGATGTCACCGGAGAGAAGCAGCGCGCCCGCGCCCGGCGGCAGGGTGAGCGTATTGAAGGAGCGTTCTATTTTTTGCGGCGCGGGGTAGGTTTGATTTTCCATCTGTCCGACACGGGTTTTCAGGTCATAGGCTGAATTGCCCGGCGAGAGCAGGCTGACCAGAATGTTCCGCGCGCTGAGAAGCGGGGGGCGGTTTTCGGCTACTGTGATATAACGCAGCCCGTCGGCGGCGTGATAGGTTTGGGCATCCAGTACGCTGACGGTGTACAGCCCAAAGACGCTGCTCAGAACTTCGTTCTCGGCGATGACGCCGGTGTAGGCGTCCACACCGACCCCGACATGCGGCACGCCCGGCTGAAGGATGGCGTTTAGCAGGCGCCCAAAGCGGGCGCGCTGATGGAAGTGCTGGTCGAGGATGGCAGTTTGCAGGCCGGAAGGCAGGCCGTGTTTTTCGTCCGTGTTCCACACATCTGCCGCGCCGAAGAAGAGCGAAGTCTCGCGGGCATAGTTCTCGTTGTACCCGGCCAGCATGGCGCGTGATTGCAGTCCGCCGCCCGCGCTGGTCCCGGCGATAATCGTTCCGGCGCGGTGCAACTCGGTCAGGCGGGCTTCGGCGGGGGTTCCGGCGAGGACCTGCATGGCGACTGTCTGGTCGCCGCCCAGGAGGAAGACGGCAGCCAAATTATCGGCGAACAGGCTGAGGTGAGTTGGCTCGAAGGCGTCGGAGCGGGTAAAGATTGGGGACAGAACAGCCTTGCAGGTCAGGTGCGGCGGGGCCGCCCGTTTGCAGGCTTCTTCAATCTGAAAGCGACGCTCTTCGGCGTCTTTGAGATTGGTCTGGCGCTCGGCTTCGGTAATTTGATTGGGGTTGCTGGAGTAGGTGGGGGCGAGGACAAGGATATTGACCTGCCCGTCGCGGGCGTTAGCGATGGCGGCTTGCGAGAACCCGGCGTAAATATCGGCATAACCGCCGCCGATGGGGATGAGCAGGCCGGGGGTGGTTTGGGCGTGGACGGGGTAAAGAAAGAGGAAAGACGAAAGAAGGATGAGCAGCAGGGCAGATTTCTTCATGATATGCCGGGGTGGGGCTATTTTTTGCCAATGGTGTGGCGCGGGTCGAGCGCGTCGCGCAGACCATCGCCCAGGTAGTTGATGGCGATGACAACCACAAAAATTGCCAGGCCAGGGAAGATGGCCGTCCAGGGGGCGGTCAGCATCTGGTTTTGGGTGTTTGAGAGCATGTTGCCCCAGGTGGGGGTAGGTAGTTGCACGCCAAAGCCGAGGTACGAAAGGCCGCTTTCGCTGATGATGGCCCCGGCCAGGCCGAGGGTAGCTGAGACGATGATAGGGCTGGCGACGTTCGGCAGGATGTGCAGAAAGAGGGTACGCGCATCTGAGCCGCCCAGGGCGCGGCTGGCCTGTACAAATTCTCGCTCGCGCAGTTCAAGAGTTGAGGCGCGCACCAGGCGGGCGGTGCCCATCCAGGATAGGGCGCCGATGACGAGCGAAATCGGCAGGAAGGAACCCGCTTGCAGCATGGGCAGGTCGAGCGTGCGCAGGAACATGCCCATGGCAATCAGAACAAATAGGCGTGGAATGGAGAGGAAGATTTCAGTCATGCGCATCAGAATGCTATCAACCCAGCCGCCGTAGTAGCCGGAGACCAGCCCGATGAGCGACCCCAGCACGATGGAGACGGCCATTGCCAGCAGGCCGACCGAGAGCGAGATGCGCCCGCCATAGAGCGTGCGGGTGAACATATCGCGCCCCAGGTCGTCGGTGCCGAACCAGTTTTGGGCTGAAGGCGGTTTGAAGCGGTTGCGCAGGTCTTGCTTCAGGGGGTCGTAGGGGCTGATGAGCGGCGCAAAGACAACCAGCAGGGTGATTATCACAATAATCAGCCCGCCCGCCAGGGCCATGCCGTGTTTGCGAAAGCGCAGCCAGAAGAATAGGAACAGCGATTGTTCGCGGATAGATTTCTTTTCCGTTGAGGTGTGCAGAGATGCGGTTGCCATAGGCTTAACTCAGTCGGATGCGTGGGTCGAGGATGGCATACAAGACATCAACTAGCAGGCTGGAGAGGATAATCAGACCGGAGTAGATGACCAGCACGGCCATAATCACCGGGTAATCGGTTTTGAGCGCGGCGGTGAAGTAGAGCCGGCCAATGCCAGGCCAGGCAAAGATGGTCTCAGTGAAAAGTGCGCCGCCAAAGAGCGAGGGCAGGTCGAGGCCAATCAGCGTGACGAGCGGGATAAGTGCATTGCGCATAGCGTGTTTCATAATCACGACTCGCTCGCGCAGGCCCTTGGCGCGCGCGGTGCGGACGTAGTCTTCATGGATGACATCGAGCATGGATGAGCGCATGTAGCGCATGTAGCCTGCCGCCGAAACCAGGGCCAGCATGGTGACGGGCAAAATCAAATGTTCGATGCGGTCTATTAGCGAAAATTCGGCCCCCAGGGTATACATGCCAGAGCCGGGCAGGAGCGGCGTGCCGTCTGGCTTTTTCAGCGTAACGTGGAAGATGATGATGAGTAAAAGGCCAAACCAGAAGACGGGCAGCGATTGCCCCGCAAAGGCCAGGGTGGTGGTGATGTGGTCGAAGGTGGTATATTGCTTGAGCGCCGAAAGGATGCCAAGCGGAACGGCAAGCAGCAGGGTGACGATGAGCATCACGCTCATAAGAAGTAGTGTGTTGGGCAGACGTTCGCCAATTTCCTGCAAGGCCGGGCGTTTTGAGACGTACGAATTGCCCCAATCGCCGCGCAGGGTACTGCCCAACCACTTGACATAGCGCAGCGGCGCAGGGTCATTGAACCCGTAGCGCGCTTCTAGCCGGGCAATGTCTTCCGGAGTCATATCGGGATTTTCGGCGTAGGCCGTCATCATCCCACCCGGCACCAGGCTAATCAGCCCGAACAGGAAAATGGAGATGACAAACAGCGTTAGCACAGATTGGAGCAGTCGTCGCAGGATGTATGTGGTCATGGGCAGGTTATTGTTGATATTGGGGATGGTCACGACAGGCAATGACCATCCCCTTTGACCGGTTTACCTTTTCTAGTTTATCAGTTTTCCAGTTTACCTGTGTACCTGTTTACTTCTTCAGCCACCAATTTTGCGAATCGATGGTGAAATCAGCATAGCCAGGCGAAACACGGAAGTTTTGCAGGTTCTCGCGGTAGCCGCTCAGAATGAGTCGCTCATACAGGAACACGCGCGGCAGGTCTGCATTGATTTGCGCGGCGACTTTGCAATACAGTTCTTTGCGTTCTTCCATGCTCGGGCTGTAGGCGGCATCGTCAATCCACTGGTCCACATCGGCGTTGATGTAGCGGCTGAAGTTGTTGCCCGCCCCATCGTTGTCGGCACTTGGAATGCGCGCCGAGTGATAGTTGCTGAACAGGTGGCTGTCGGGGTCAATGCCAGGGCCGGTGGTGTACATCAAGATGTCGAAGCGGCCTTTTTTGCGGGCGCCATCCGAACTCCAGGAGGCGAAGAGCATGTCGGAGGGCATATTGTCAATCACAAATTCGATGCCCACTTCGCGCATCATTTCAATCAGGACTTGTTCGGTTTGTTCGCGTAGTTGATTGCCAGTGGTGGTTGAGATTTTGAGGCTCAGGCGCAGGCCGTCTTTTTCACGAATGCCATCCGTGCCGACTTTCCAACCGGCTTCTTCGAGCAGGGCTTTGGCTTTTTCGGGGTTAAACTCGCTGGGTGGCTGGGGGCAGGCAAATGGCCCGCTGGGCAGCACGGTGGTGCCGACTTTGACATTGCCGAACAAAAGGGTATCGGCCAGCAGTTGTTTATCAATTGCATACTGAATTGCCTGGCGCACGCGCAGGTCGCTCAAAATGGGGTGCGGCGAAACGGAGGGGTCAGCCGGAGCTGAGCCGTCGGTTGGGCCGAGGTTGAAGACCAGCAGTTCGTTTTCGCCTGAGCCATAGAGCGTTCCGGCCCAGGTTACGCCTGGCAGCGATTCGATGGTGGCAAAATCGGCTTCGGTCAGGTCCCACAGCGTGGTAACTTCACCTGTTCCGAGCAACTGCATTCCCACTTCGCGGCTGGGCAGAATTTTGACGATGACTTTATCGAGATAGGGTTTGCCTTCTTCACGATAGTAGGGGTTGGGAGCCAGTTCGATGTAATCTCCAGCCTTCCAATCTTTTACAACCCAGGGGCCGGTGCCAATTGGGGCGCGGTTGTACTCCCAGGTGTCCATCTTATCCAACTCACCAGCGGCGCGCGGCACGATGTATGAGAACAAGCGCAGATAGGGGGCGTACACGTCCGTCATTGTTACAACGGCGGTATAGTCATCGGTACATTCGATGCTTTCAATGTCACGATACCCGGCAGTGCTGGCGCCCGACAGGTCAGAAAGGATGGCATCCAGCGTAAACTGCACATCGGCGCAGACGAAATCGTTGCCATCCGACCATTTCAGGCCTTTTTTCAGGTTATAGGTCAGCACCAGGCCATCCTCCGAAATGGTTGGCAGGCTTTCGGCCAGCACCGGCACATAATTGCCGTCTGCATCAATGCCTACCAGACCTTCAACAATAAAGGCGCCGATGACATCGTCAATCGTTCCGGCGGCCAGCAGCGGGCTGAGGGTGCCGGGTTCCTGTGGTGTGCCGACGATAACCGTGCCGCCCTTGACCGGGGCGTTGGGGTCAACGGTGGGGGCTTCGGTTGACTTCGGCGCTTCGGTAGCCGCCGGTTGGGCAGGCTGTTGGGGTTGCTCGGGCTGGTCTGGGGCCGGGGTGGCCGGGGCGCCGCAGGCAGCCAGTACAAAGGCTAGCGCCATCAAAACAAACAAGACGGACTTCAAGTGTTTCATACATCTTCTCCTTTTTGAGTGTCGGAAATCCGTTTTGCGGGCCGCAAAACGTTATTCACTGAGTAAGACCCGGACCGGAATGCTGGCCCGGCCGCTGCTGATGCGATAAACGCTCCCGGCGTTCAGAATGTGCAGGATGAGACCGGATACCGCTACCGGGGCTTTTTTCTCCTGCTCGGCCACATCCGTTTCGCTGATCTGGCGGCCATCGAGAATCGTGACCGACCCGGAACCTGCTACCGTTATCTCGTCCTCGTCCAAGACAATCGCGGCGGTGTCCTCATCCACGCCCACGCCCAACAGGCCGGGTGCAGCGGCGACGGTGTAGGCCAGCCGCCCAAAGCGGTCGCGCTGTCGAAAATGCTGGTCGAAAACGATTTGCTTGCTCAAACCAAAGCCCGGCAAAAACTGGGCGATTCCCTCTCGGGGAGAAGGCCCGCTTTTTCCGTAGGCAATCATCGTCTGCGAGAGAATCGCGGCCCCGGCGCTTGTCCCACCCACAACCGCGCCGCGCTGATAAGCATGGTGCAATTCCTGCTCAAAGCGCGTGCCGCTCATCAGGGCGGTCAGACGCATCTGGTTTCCCCCGGCAATAAAAACCCCGCTTGCCCGCCCCAGCGCAGAGAGATGTTCAGCCAAATCAGCCTGACTGCGCTGACGGAAGTCAACCGTTTGGGCTTCCCCTGCGCCCAATTCTTTGAAGAGCGCCTCGTAATAAGCCCCGGTGTCTTCCAGGGCCGAAGCCTGCGGCAGGATAACAATCCGCGCCTGCCCGGCGCCTGCCCGGCTGACAAACTCGCGCAAGACAACCGGATTGTTGCGCTTGAGCGCGCCGCCCATTGCCATCAGGGTCGTCATTGCATCACCGCTTCAGCAGTTGAACCAGTTGCCGGCCGGTGGTCAGGATATGTTCCCGCATGACCGCTTCAGCCTGGTGGGCGTTTCCCTGCTCGAGGGCTGTGATGATGGCGTGGTGCTCGGTCATATCGGTATTGTCGCGTTCGGGCAGGGGATGGTCGGCGGTGGCGGCGAAGTTTCCAATCAGCATGGTGGGAAAGGCTGCCCACATCTGCCCCAGGGCGCGGATGAGATACTCGCGGCGGCTGGCAGTGTAGATAAGTTGGTGAAATCGCCGATTCAGTTCTCGGTAGCGGGTGACGTTTTCGTGGGATAGGTTTTGCTCCATTTCAGCTTGTAATCGTTTCAATTCGGTGATTTCTTCCAACTGGATGCTCTGCGCAGCGCAGGCGGCAGCACGGCCCTCCAAAAAGGCGCGATGCGCGTACAGGTCTTCAATATCTTCTGCCGAAAATTCAATCACCCGCACGCCGCGGTAAGGTACATGCTCAATGAGCCCCTCGGCGGCCAGTTCTTTCAATGCTTCGCGCACCGGCATCTGGCTTACGTTCAGTTCCTGCGCCAACCGTTCTTGCCGCAGCCATTCGCCGGGCTTGTATCGGCCTTCTAAAATGGCGGTTCGCAACTGGTCGGCCACGAAGTTGCGCAACTGGCGGTGGGTGGGCAGGTCTGTGAGCATGGCTTCGCTTCTCAAAATCTGATGTTAGATATTAGATATAATATCTAATATCAGAATAGCATTTTTTAAGGCCCGAGTCAAGCAAAAAGCGATTTTTTAAGAAAAAAGCCAGCCGACTTGGCTGGCAAATTTCGTACTTGGTCTGTGTCATACTGTACCGCAGGCTTCAGCCTGCAATCTCGCGTTACGGTTTGATGACCAGCATCAGGAACAGGATGCTGGCAATCAACGTGCCAACAAAAATGATGGCCGGGGCTGGGTTGTTCTGTTCTACCGATTCAACGCGGATGGCTTCGAGCGACTCGAAGCCCATCAGCCGCAGCACGCCCCATACTATCAGGCTGGAAATGACGGCAATGACCGGCCCCCAAAAGGCAATCATGCTCAAAATGCGTGGCAGCGCGCTAAAGAATGCCCGCCATGCTTCGGGCGAGGCCAAATACGATAGCCCCTGACCAATGACCAGGGCGAGAATCAACAACCAGACCAAAGCGGGAATTTTCTTCATGCAAGTCTCCTTGTGGGTGGGTATTCGATACTCGATTTTCGAATCTCAAATTACGAGGAATACTCAATCTCTTGTTCTGCTACACTTAACCCTTTCCAAAGCGTATCTTGCGCTCCGCCGCCAGAGCGGTAATCCTCCACCAACAGGTGCGTATCTCCACTCTGAGCGTAAATAAACCGCGCTTCGGCCCCGCGTTGGATATGCAAGCCTTCGCCTTCGGTGAAAATCACCTGCGAGCGGCCAATGTCTACTATCCGCCAGCGGCGGCTCTCATACTCAAAATCTACCTTGCCCATCTGGTCGCTCTGCCCGAAGGCGCGCGCATACGGCAAAAAATAGTGCTGGATATGTTGATCATCAATGCTCTGGCGTTTCTCAAACAGGTAAAAGCGATTTTGCCAGTTCAACAGATAGGCTCTGGCCGCTCCATCTAGCACAAACCCGGCAAACAGGTTACCGGTGAAGGTCCAAGGGATATTGGGACCGCGCGAGGCCTGCCACAGTTCGGCAATCAGGGCCCGCCCCTGCACACGGAAATCCCGCTCGCCGTTTGGCAGGCATACCCGCACCCCGGCGCCCACTTGCAGCCCGGCCAGGTGAACCGGGTCGGGGAGGTCAATCACCGGCTGCAAAATCGAGTCGCAGTAAGCACATTGGCGGGTCGTTGGGCCAATGCTCGCACCGCAGGAGGGGCATTTCAGGTTAGTTGGAATGTTCTCAGGGATGTTGAACTTGAACGGGTTTGCCGAAACTCTCGGTTGCACAGTCACCGGTTTCGCGGCGAGAGATGGTTTCGAGGCGCCAACCGGGCCGGGCGGTTCTATGCCTCTCGATGCGGCCTCTTTGATTGCTTCAATGCCATGACCGAGCGCAATCAAACCGGCCACGCCCCACACCAACGGCCCAATTGGGAGCGGAAACACGCCCAATAAAAAGATTCCTGCGCACCCAAGCAAAACCAGAGAACCGACTACATTTTTCATATGCACGCCTCACCAATCGCTCTCCCAACTGCCGCTATCTGAACCGCTGTCCCAACTTTCCCAACTACCGCTGTCTGAGCCGCTGTCCCAGCTGCCTGTACTGCCACTGTCTGAATTGCTCCAACTGTCGCTGCCTGAGTCGCTTCCCCAACTCCAACCGCTCTCATCTGAGCTGCTCCACGTGTCACTGCTGCCTGAATCGTTGGAATAATAACTGGATGACGATGAGGAAGACGCGCTGTTTGAATCCAGGTTATAAATCGCGCTGCCAATTGCCCCGGCAAACAGACAGACCGAGAGAAAAATGTAGAAAATGCCCGTAAAAACTTTTCTCACCATAAAACTTTATCTCATTCTAACTTGAGTTTAGAGTTCATTTTGATTCGTCCTGAAAGACAAAAAATATAGATTTCTTGGCGCGAACAACCCAAAACCCGCACACGGATTTCACGGATTCGGCGGATTTACACTTGACGGTTCGTTTGTTTTGGCTTTGCAAAAAATATTAATCGAACCGCGAATTACACGGATTTTTTAAGAAAAATCCGTGAGATTCCGTGTAATCCGCGTCCAAAAGGTTTTGATTGCAAACGAACTCTAAACTCAAGATTCTAAATGGATGTATCAAAAAGTATACCGTTTCGACGCGAATCTTTCAACCGACAAATTATCTTCGCTCGAAGTATAATTGCCCCATGACCGACCCCAAAAATCGCGCTGTCACCCCCGAAGCCAAGCCCGATGACCGCATTGACCATGCCCTGCGCCCACAAAAACTGACCGACTTAATTGGTCAGGACCAGGTCAAAGAAAACCTGGCGATTCTGATTGCGGCGGCCAGGCAGCGCGGCGAAGCCCTGGACCACGTCTTGTTTTACGGGCCACCCGGCCTGGGCAAGACCACCCTGGCGCACGTTCTTGCCAACGAGATGGAGGTTAACATCAAAATCACCTCCGGCCCGGCCATTGAGCGTGCGGGTGATTTAGCGGCCATTCTCACCAACTTACGGGCGGGAGATGTCTTGTTCATTGACGAGATTCATCGGCTTGGCAGGGCGGTGGAAGAAGTCCTTTACCCGGCGATGGAAGATTTCGCCCTCGATATTATCATCGGCAAGGGGCCTTCCGCGCGTTCCATCCGGCTCAAACTGCCGCGTTTTACCGTTATCGGAGCCACCACTCGCCTGGCATTGGTCACCGCTCCGTTGCGCGCCCGTTTCGGGGCCGTCTACCGGCTCGATTACTACGACCAACCGGCGATGGAATCCATCGTCCGCCGTGCCGCCTCCATGCTTAAAGTGCAAGCCGACCCGGATGGCGTGACAGAGATAGCCCGCCGGGCACGCGGCACGCCCCGCATTGCCCTGCGCCTGCTGCGCCGCGCCCGCGATTATGCCCAGGTGCGCGGCCAGGGACATATCACCCGCCCAATGGCCGCCCTGGCGCTCGACCTGATGCAGGTTGACCCGCTCGGCCTGGACGATGTGGACCGACGCGTGCTGAAGGCCATCATCGAGAAGTACAACGGCGGCCCGGTCGGTCTCAACACCATTGCCGCCGCCATCAGCGAGGAAGCCGACACCATCATGGACGTGGTGGAGCCGTATCTTTTGCAGTTGGGCTTCCTCGACCGCACCCCGCAAGGCCGCGTGGCAACGAAATTAGCGTATAGTCATTTAGGGGCAGCCTATCCCGAAGACGGAGCGCAGCCTAGGCTCCTTTAAGAGTAAACCGCAGACCGTGTCTGGACGGTCTATCGTTCATTGTCTATCGTCTAAAATTATGGAATCTATTGGCCGCTTCCTGATGTTTGCTGGCATTCTCCTGTTCCTGGTTGGCGGGGCGCTGTTCCTGGGCGGGAGATTTGGCCTGCCGCTTGGGCGCCTGCCCGGCGACATCCGCATCGAGGGCCAGCATGGTTCGTTTTACTTCCCACTGGCAACATCCATTTTGGTTTCGGTCGTACTGACGGTGCTGCTGAATCTCATCGGGCGATTTTTGAACAAGTAGGGGGCGCGTTCACCGCGCCACTACTTGAAACAAACTTCTCATGCGCGAATTCCCACTGATTACTGGTAACCTGACCCTGAACCTGGCCGCAGGCCCCGCAAACGGGCCTTTGCTGTTGCTTTTGCACGGTTTTACCAACCGCTGGCAGGTTTTTCAGTCTATTTTGCCGTTCCTGGCCCCCCAATGGCATGTCGTCGCATTCGATTTTCGTGGACACGGCCAATCGGGGCGCACGCCTGGCTACTCGGCGGATGGCTTTTATCGGGATGGCGCCGCCGTGCTGGAATATTTCACCTCCGAACCGGCGATTTTGCTCGGTCATTCGATGGGCGGCTCGATTGCCCTGCACTTGGCACAGAATTTCCCCCAAAGAGTGCGCGCTGTGGTCACGGGGGATACCTCCTTCGACCTTGCCATGCACATCGAGACGATGAACAGCCGCCGCAACGTCAAACTCTTTGGCCTGCGCCGCAAACTGGCCGGGCGACCGGTGGATGAGTTAATTCGGCGCGGTTTGCCGCCTGCCCAGGCCGAGGAGATGTCGCTGCTCGACCCGCATGTGATGGATTACCATGCCGCGGGCCGGGTGGGTGAGTTTTTCGCCGATATCAGAAATGTCGATTTCGACCGCATTCGTTGCCCGGTGTTGCTGACCCAAGCCAGCCCCGAAAAAGGCGGACTGTTGCAAGATGCCGAAATTCCCCCAGTGTTGGCGGCGCATCCCGAATTCCAGTTCATGCGCTTCGAGACCGGTCACGATTTGGAAATCGAGAAGGGACTCGAGTCTC
This sequence comes from Anaerolineales bacterium, assembly GCA_034432755.1. Classification (GTDB taxonomy): domain Bacteria; phylum Chloroflexota; class Anaerolineae; order Anaerolineales; family Villigracilaceae; genus UBA5195. Next base: position 55,957 of record DAOUBQ010000094.1, on the reverse strand, counting down.
CGTTTTGGCTGGCGGCGCTGGAGTTTTTGGAAAAAATCCGCCAAAACTGGTAAACTTATCTAAGATAAAAGCTGCAAGGTGAAAGATGGACTGGCACAAAGTCGCTTTAGAATCCGAATTTCTCGATAACACCCGCAAGGTTGCCTCGTTGGGCGGGCGCAAGGTGCTGGTGTTGCGCTTCAAAAACGAATTCCTGGCAGTTGATAACGCCTGCCCACACATGCGTTTTCCGCTCAACCTGGGAACGGTCACAGAGGATTGCGGTATTATCTGTCCGTTTCACCATTCCGCATTCGACTTGAAAACCGGGAACGTCAAAGAATGGTCGCCCTGGCCGCCTGGCCTGGGGCGGATTTTGGGAGCCATCTCGCGCGAGAAAGCTCTCAAAGTCTATGCCACCAAAGTGGAAGACGGCTATGTGTGGGTCAATCCTGGTTTGTAGGGTGAAATTTATTTTGCCGGTGGTTTCCCCAAGCGCGCCAGCAAAAGGCGCGTTTTTCGTACTGTGTACCTGAAACCGCCTATGCTGCGTCATCTTTTCCACGCCAACTTGCGATTCGACCTCAAAATCGTCGCCATCACTGTCGTCAGCACCCTGGCGCTGACGGTGGCGCATTATCACACCGCCTGGCGGCCTGCCAGTGGTGTTCTATTGTTCCTGGTCTTGCCGATGGCAATCATCCTGTTCGTGTTCCGCGAAAACCCCAAGGAGTATGGGTTTCAGATTGGCGATTGGAAGGCCGGATTGGTTTTGACGGTCGGCGCACTGGTTTTCATCTTACCGGTGCTGTGGTTCGTCGTCAAGGCAAATCCTGCCATGCAAGACTATTATCGCCCTTTGCTCAAACCCACCCTTCCGATGTATACTTTCCTCGACCTGGTCGGCTGGGAATTCCTCTTTCGCGGCTGGATTTTATTTGGCTACGCCCGCAAATTTGGGCCAGATGCGCTTTGGCTGCAAGCCGTACCGTTTGCAATTGCGCATTTTGGCAAGCCCGAAGTGGAGACACTCTCGACCATTTTTGGTGGGTTCGCCTTCGGCTGGATTGCCTGGCGGACGGAATCTTTTCTATACCCGTTCCTGATTCACTGGGCGATTTTCACTTTTGTCGTACTATCGGCGGGAGGTTTCTTTGGATGACGTGAAACTGCGTGAGGCCGTTAAAGCGGATTTCCCGGCCATTCGGGCGCTGGTCCGTCAAACCGGAATCAACCCGCTGGGGCTGGATTGGAGTCGCTTTATTGTGGCAGAGTCACTCGCTGGAGGGTTCATTGGCTGCGGACAATTGAAACCGCACTCTGACGGCTCGCTTGAACTGGCCTCGCTTGCGGTTGTCCCTGCCTGGCGCGGCAAGGGTGTGGCGCGGCTCATCATTCAGGCCTTGATGGCGAAAGCTCCGCGTCCGCTTTACCTGACCTGCCGCGGCGCGCTTGGCCCGTTCTATGAGAAATTCGGCTTTCGGGTTCTCCGGCTTGATGAAATGCCGCCCTATTTTCGCCGTTTGAGCCGTTTGGCGGGAATTGTGGGAAAATTGCTGAACGAAACCATGTTGGTCATGAAGGTAGATTGAACCATGCGAAAAGTCTTTGAAATTGCCCTCGGCGTGGTTTTTGGCGCTGTGCTTGGCCTGCTGATTGGCGGGTTGCTCTATCTCACCACGCGCGCGCCCTCCGGTCAAAAAGTAGAACTGATGCCCTCCTCTACGCCAGAGCCGATTTCAGTATATATTACCGGTGCGGTCGAGCGACCGGGCGTTTACGAGGTGCCGCGTGATAGCCGCCTGGTAGAAGTGATTGCTGCGGCGGGCGGTTTGCTGGAAGGCGCAGAATTAGACAAGTTGAACCTGGCTGAGAGGCTGAAAGACGGTCAACAGATTAACATCCCTGGCAACGTAGAAGTCCCCACCCCGCAATTGGTGATTGGCGGGAGCGGATTGCTGGTTACGCTCACGCCGCCGGTGGGCGGTCTGATTAATATCAACACGGCCGATGCCGCCCTGCTCGAAACCATTCCTGGCATTGGGCCGACCATTGCCAGCCGAATTGTTGCTTATCGCCAAGAGAATGGGCTTTTTCAGCGGGTGGATGACTTGCAAAAAGTGCCTGGAATTGGCCCGGCAACCCTGGAGAAAATCAGACCCTATGTGACGGTGGAGTAACTTTTAGCCGTCTGGAGCATCCAAATAGCATGTTCGACCACTTTGATTTGCTTGCCCCGCTCTACGACCGCGCCATTCCCTTCTCGCGGCTCGATTTAATGTTGAAGGTGGTGAATTTGCCCACCGATGGTCTGCTGCTCGACGCGGGCGGCGGCACAGGGCGGGTGGCAGCGGCCCTCAAACCGTATACTCGCGATGTGGTGGTAGCGGATGTCTCTGCTGGGATGCTCTCGCAGTCGCGCCAAAAGCAGCTGACGGCAGTTCGCACCCCTTCGGAGCGGCTGCCTTTTGCTGATAACGCTTTCCCCCGCATTATCATGGTGGATGCTTTACACCACGTCATCAACCAGCGTGAGACCATTGCTGAACTGTGGCGCGTTCTGCAACCCGGCGGGCGGCTGGTGATTGAAGAACCGGATATTCGTACACTGCCAGTGAAGTTTGTGGCAATTGTGGAGAAATTGGCGCTGATGCGCAGTCATTTTATCAGCCCGCCGCAGATTATTTCTCACTTTCCGCCCCAAGCGCAGGTGAGCGTGGAGGTAGAAAGTTACAATGCCTGGGTGGTGGTGGAAAAATAAAAAGACATCCCGAAGGTTCTGCACCCTTCGGGATGTCTTTTAGAGAAGCACAAATATCGTCATAATCGTCAATTGCGCCAGAGGGTAATAACTGGCGCGGTCAAACAGCCGCGCGGCCTGGCGGCTTTCGCGCTTTTGATAAAGGTGCAGGCCTGGCAAGATGAGCAGGTACAGCCCGGCCAATCCGCTGGCAACCAGGTAAGGCCAGCCGAGCGGCAGGGGCGAGATGATCGGCAAGAATAAACTGACCAGGGTGGTGAGTGTGAGGGTGATGACCACAATCAGCCCGGCGCGCTGTGGCCCAAAGGTGAGCGGAATGGTTTTTGCGCCCACACGTCTGTCTTCTTCCACATCGTTCCAATCGGCGGGAATGTTCTGCCCGCCAATTTCCCACAGCATGAGCCACGCCAGCATGAGTAAGAGCAGGGGAAGGGCTGGTTTTGGCTCCACCACGAAAACGGCAGAGACCGGCCCGGCCGATTTCACCAATCCGCTAACCAGGGTGCGCCAGTAGGTCACTTTGAGCAGGCGGCAGTAGATGACTTCTAACACGGCGGCGGCGATGACAATGAAGACGATGACCGGGTTAAGGAAATAAGCCCCGGCCAGGGCAAGCGCGTACCAGAATCCGAACCAGGCCCAGCCCTGGCGCGTGGTCAGGATGTTTTGGGCCAGCGGGTAACGCATGGCCGAGGCTTCAACCGAGTAACCCTGGTTGGTGCCTTCCCCGGCGAATTTTTCGCGGTCGGTTTTGACTCCGGCCAGGTCGTTGAGGGTGTAAATGGCGGTATAACCGGCGAAAGCGGTCAGGAGTGAGAGTAGCAGGACGGGCCATTCGGGGAATTTTCCCAGCCAGAGCAGGGCGGTAAACCCGGGCATAGCAACATCGAGGAGGCCGTGTGTGGTGCGGGAGAGGGCAAAAAAGCGGTTGAGCATGGTTCAGTATCCAGTTTTCAGTCATCAGTGTTCAGTGGTTCGAATATCAAGTACCGAATCCCAAATGTCGAATGTCTATTTGACAAAATAGGCCATGTAGTTCATGTCTTCTTTGTCATAGGTTACTTTAAAGTTTCCGGTGAGTGGATTGTATATCAGGCTGGCAATTTGCACGAATTCTAAACCGGCCTGTTTCGACCAGGTTTTCAACTCGATGGGACGAATGAGTTTCCGATACTCATGCGTGCCGCGCGGCAGCAGGCGCAAAATGTTTTCGCCAATCAGGATGACCGCCACCAACGATTTGAGCGTGCGGTTGATGGTGGAGAAGAAGACCCGTCCGCCTGGTTTGACGGCCCGAGCGCAGGCAGCGATGACTTTGGCAGGGTCGGGGACGTGTTCGAGCATTTCCATGCAGGTCACGGCGTCGAACGATTCGGGTTGTTCGGCTGCCAGTTCTTCGGCGGTAACGGCGCGATAGCTGATGTGCAGCCCCCCGGCCTGAGCGTGTTGGCGGGCGACTTCGAGCGAGGGCAGCGAGAGGTCAATACCGGTGACTTGCGCGCCGGCTTTGGCCAGGGCTTCGGAGAGAATCCCGCCGCCGCAACCCACGTCCAGAATGCGTGGGTTGGGCGTTTTGATATGGTCCATGATGAATCGGGTGCGCAAGGGGTTGATGGTGTGCAGGGTGCCCATCTCGCCTTTAGGGTCCCACCAGATTTGTGAGACGTTGTCGAACTTGGTGATTTCTTGTTGGTCGGCATTGCTGAGCGAATTCATGGGATTAAGAAAGATACCTTTCAAAGGGGAAATGTTTGCTGCCCTGAAACATGCTTAAGGCCAACGACTGCGCGTTCAATTTCCTGGTGGGTGATGTCGTTAAGAAAAACGCAGCGCCCAATGCCATCGGGCATGGGGACGCGCTGATAGCCGTTTCGATGTTCAACGCGCTCCAGCAGGTTGTCCCACATCAGGGTAGGGTCGAGCAGGTTGAGGTTGAGGTGAATGCCCAGGCGCTGAACCAGGCCAAAGATGCGCCCTAGTTCGTATTCGGTGAGCAGGCCGCGTTCCAAGGCAATCATGCTGGAGGTTAAGATGTCGAGCAGCACGGCTTCGCCGTGTAAAAGATGCGCTTCGTGGCGGGTTTCCAGTCCGTAACTGAAGGTGTGGCCGAAATCTACCCGGCGGGAGAGATTTTCTTCGTAGAGGTTCGGCTGTAGTTCTTCAATCATGCCTCCGATGGCGCGGTTGAGAATCTGGCTGCCGGGCTCATCTTGAAAGTTGGCGGCTACGCTTTGTGGGCCGTCGGTTTCGAGCAGGTCAAACAGATCGGCGTCTTTGATGATGGCGAGTTTGATGATTTCGCACACGCCGTTTAAGATGTGACGATGCGGTAAGGTGCGCAGAAAGGCGCGGTCGAGTAAGACGCGCAGGGGCGGCTCGAAGGAACCCAGGCGGTTTTTGTGGCCGTTGAAGTTGAGGCCGGTTTTGATGCCGACGGAGGCGTCTATATAGCCCATGAGCGTGGTTGGCACTTTGATATGCGGCACGCTGCGGCGGTAGGTGCTGGCGATGAAGCCGACCACATCGGTCAGTACGCCGCCGCCGATGGCGAGTATCGGTTCGTCGCGGCGGTGGATGGGGAAGGAATCTAGCTCGTAGAGAATACTGAGGTAAGAATCGATGGTCTTGTGTTCTTCGCCGCCAGGGAAGGTGACAATTTTGGCGCGGATGCGGTGATAATCGAAGTATGACTGAATGGCTTCGCCAAAGTGCCGGAAAACGTTGCTATCTACCACCACAAAGCGCCGTCCGTTTTCGATTCGGCTTCTGGCCAGCAAGGCGAGGTTATCGGGCTGAAACAGGCCGGGCGCGTTGACGATTTCGTATTCAATGGGGCGCTGGTAGGTGACGCGCCAGTGTGGATGTGTGTGGCTCATACGATGTCGAGCCACTCTGCTCTGGCGGCCAGGATGCGGCGGGCGACTGCTTGCGCCTGTTCCAGGTTGTGATTTTGGTAATTGCCGCATTGTTCGATGTTGCTGTATGGCACTTCCGTGGCACTTTGCATGTCTTTGAAGATGTTTTCGAGCGTTTCACAGATTTTATCGGCCCGACCTTCGTTTTGCAGAACGATGTAGAAACCGGTCTGACAGCCCATGATGCCGATGGACAGAAAGTTTTGGGGCAGGTAACGCTGCAAGCCTTCGAGCAGGAAATGTTCGACAGAGTGCAGTTCGGTGCTGGTGAGATATTGCCCGGCATTGGGTTTGTTGACGCGTAAATCTACGCAATAGACGACATCGCCGTTGGGGCCGGGGTTGGCTGAGCGTAGTTTGACGCGCGGGGCTTTGAGCAGGCGGTGGTCGAGCTCACCCACTGTGGCGGGGTCCCAGCCGAGAGTTTGGTAGTTGAACATGGGTAACTCCTGGTTTGAAGCACGAAGGACACAAAAAACACAAGGGTTTTGTTAAGGTCTTTTTTTGTGACCCTTGTGCCTTCGTGTTATTTTGCTGATTTGTTGGGATTATACAAATTGCGACAAATGCTGGTAACTCTCGTGGAGCGCCTTTTGCCACGATTCGACGTGGTGGTATAGCTCGACCGCGCCGTAGCCGTCGAATCCGTTTTCGGCCAGGGCTTTGAAACTGGCGGCAAAGTTGAGCGTGCCTTCGCCGGGGATTTCGTGAAAGTGGACGATGCCGGTCAGGGTGTTGGCGATGCGCTTGTCTACCAATTGCGGGCTTTTGACTCCGCGCAGGTAGCCCAAGATGGGTTTGGTTCGCTCCAGCACGTCGTAACTCAACCCGGGGACGGAAATCCAGTAGGTGAAAAATTCGTCGTCGAAGTCAGATGCGCCGGCGTAGAGGCTGGGGTAGTGGACAATTTCGAGGGCTTTCTGGATTCCGCTTTTCGCCAGCAGGTCATCGAGCCGCTTGCGTTGGGAAACGCTGAGGGGGGTGTCACAAAAATAGCGCGGAAAGTTTCGGTCGAGCAGCAGGTAATCGGCTGTTTGTGGAAAATAGACCAGGTAAGAGGCAAAATCGAGGTCGAAGGACAGATTTTCGGCGTCTTTGATGATTTTCAGGTTATAGCCTTGTTGGGCATCTGAAATGTGCAGGTACTTGATGTAGGGCGCGGCCTGGGCCAGGGCTTCGATGTAGTTCTTTTCGGAGCAGTAGGAGTGCAGAATATCTACATGCAGGCGGAAGTGTGGCGAGTTGAGTTCTTCGACCAGTGATAACCCCTGTTGCATGGTTTCGATGTACATGCCGGGTTCGGGTTCGATGAGCAAGGTCAGGTCTTCATCGGGCCGGATTTCGGCCAGGCATTGCTGAATGCTGTCTATGAGCAGTTCGCGCGGGTTGATGGAGGGGTTGTTGACGTGTTCCTCGCGGATGAAGCCGCTGCCAAAGGTGACGAGGTGGACCCCCAGTTGGCGGGCGACGTGGATGCCGCGTTTGACGAGCGCGATGCGCCGTTTGCGCCCGGCCAGGTCGGGCGACATGAGGGATGGTTCGTGTGGGCGCTGGGGCGTGAAGAAGTGTGAGGCGGTGGCAACGCAGGCGGCCTTGACACGGCCTGAATCGAGGCGTTTCTTGACGTTGGCAAGGTCGTCATCGCTCAGGTCGAAGGGGTTGAACTGCTCACGGTGAAAGGAAATTTCGATGCCAGGGTAGCCAGCGTTTTCGACTTCGTCAATGGCGGTCAGAAATTTAAGATTGGTCAGGCCAAAGGTGCTGTAGGCAAGTTGAATCATCGGAGTTGGTTCTCCATTGGGTGACTTAAAAAGTGCAATTAAATTGTAATTCTATTGAGTTCTCAGAGTCGGGTCAAGGGGTGTTTTTTGCAAATCAAGGCTTTTTTTGTTAGCGTTTGCAACAATTTGTTTAACAGGATGAACAGGATGTTTTCTTGACTCCATCTCTCTTTGTGTCTCCCCCTGGTATTTAGAGTTTGTAGCCAATCATGCGCAGGAAGCCTTTGCGCCAGTTTTTGCCTTCTTCGTCTTCAACGCCTTTGGGCGATTGCCCGTCAATTACACCGAGAATACCGCGCCCCTGCTCCGATTCGGCGACCAGCACCTGGGTGGGGTTGGCGGTGGCGCAGAAAATCCGGGCGACTTCGGGGACGTTTTTAATGGCGTTTAGCACGTTAATGGGGTAAAAGCCTTCGCCGAGAAAGACGATAAAGGAGTGGCCCGCGCCAATGGACAGGGCGTTTTGGGTTGCCAGTTCGAGCATGGCCTGGTTAGTGCCGCTGGTGCGTACCAGGCATTTTCCGCTTGCTTCGCAGAAGGCCAGGCCGAATTGAATGCCCGGCACGGCATTGACCAGGGCTTCGTGGAGGTCTTCGACGGTTTTGATGAAGTGTGATTGTCCGAGGATGAAGTTGATGGGTTCGGGTTTTTCGATTTGGATGAGTTTGATTTCCATAAAGTTATCTCCTATTTGGTTTCATAAGACCAGGATGACGCCAAACACAACTTCCACAACCAGGCTTATCCAGTTGGAGCGTTCACTGGCTTTGTCTATAAAAATGCTCACCAGCCGCACTGCGCCAATGCCCAGGTAAGCCCAGCCGAGCATTTCGTAGGTAACGCCACCCAAAATGAGCGGGACGATGCCCAATGCGATGAAAAGCCCGCCCAGGATGGAACGGATTTCGCTGAGACCTCGTCCGCCGACCGGCTGTAAGCCGGTAAACCCAGGCACAGACTTCGGCGAAAACAGACTGAGCGCACCGGTAGCGATGGTCAGGATAGCGGCGATGATTTTAAGGATTTCGAGCATTTCGGCCTCCTTGGTTTGCGTGGAATGAATCCTGTTTTACGCTTTTTCGTAGAATACCAGCAGGGTGCTGCCGTATTTGCGTTCGTCGGATTTTCGCAGGTTGACCAAGTCCAAATCCTTGTATTCGCGCGGGTGAATCTGGACAATTGCCTCGCCGGTTGCGGCCAGCCAGCCGGGGTTTTCATCGAGCAGTTTGAGGGCCTGCGACCAGATTTCTTTGTATTGGGGTGGCGCAATGTAGATGTACTCAAACGGTCGGTCGGGGGCAGCGCGCAGCATGGCGAGCGAGTCGCCGCGTTTGACTTCGGCTTGTTGGTTGAACCCGCAGGTGTTCAGGTTCTCTTTGATGGTTTCAATTGGCAGGCGGTGGAGGTCTGAAAAGCGGGTGAAGGCCGCACCACGGCTGAGCGCTTCAATGCCGATGGCGCCTGTGCCGCCAAAGAGGTCCCACCAGCTCGATTCGATGACCTCTCCGCCGAGGATGTTGAACAGCGCTTCTTTGACCATGTCGGTGACGGGGCGGGTGGTGTCGCCAGGGACCGATTTGAGTTTGCGGCCTTTGGCCTTGCCGGCAATGACGCGCAGCATTACGCCTCCATCGCTTTTCGGACCGTCAGCAGGTTGCCGTACGGGGCAATGGTTTCAACCACGCAGCCGGTGCCGAGCATGAATTTGCGTCCACGGGTCTGGTCGAGGGCGTTTTGGACTTCTTCCAGGATGTCGTTGGGCGTGCCATAGACAAGGGTTTCACGGCGCAATCCGCCGCACAGAGCGGCGCGGGTGCGGGTTTGGGCTTCGGCCAGGGAGGGGGCGGTGTCGCGGTCGTGCCAGTTGATGAAGTGGACGGGGTAATCGGCCAGGGCGTTGAAGTAGATGTTTTCGCCGTGAATGTGGAGCATGTTGCACCATAACAGGCGGGCCGATTCCAGCACTGAGAGGTCAATGGCGCGCCCAAATTCGTTAAACTCGTCTTTGGTGAGCAGGTGCGCCTGGGCGTGTTGGACGGCGTAGAAGATGCCGTCAATCAGTCCTAGCGTGCGTGCGGCGCGGATGAAGCGGCGCGTGCTTTCGGCGATGACTTCCAGTCCGCGCCAGACCAGGTCGGGTTTTTGGCGCAGGTGAACGAGCAAGGTCTCGCCGCCAGCCAGGTTTTTGGCCTGCGCGAGGGGCGAAAAGATGGTTTGCAGGAGGGGGGTATCGGGGTCGAGTTCGGCCCGCAGGATGGAAAGGCATCTTAATTGAAAGGCCAGGTAGGGGGAGTCGGCATCGAGCACGGGCAGTTGGGGCCAGTCTTCGGGTGAGGTGATGATTCGCTTGGTGTAACGGCGCGTTCCTTCTGGATTTCCCTCCCAAGCATCTTCTATGCCCCAATCTTTAAGGCAGTAGGACGAAGCGGGCGTGACCTTGACCAGGTCCCAGTCGAAGGTATTTTGCCATTGGAGGGTGGCGGCGGCGAGGGTGTCGGGGTGCTGGTCATCAACCGGGAAGTGTCGCCACAGGGCGACGGGTGGTCGGTCGGTGGTTTCCCCGGCCAGGCAGGCTTCGAGGCGTTGGCGGTGGGTGGTCATCGGATGCGCCTTTCTGCCGCATCGTAGGCGGCGATTTCGAGTTGTGCGGCGGGACTGACAGTGTATTCGGCGGCGAAGAGGCTCCAGACCATCTGGTCGCATTTGCGGCCTTTGGCAAAACAGCGGTTCTTGAGCGTGGCTTCGTGTTGGAAGCCGAGTTTGCGCGGCACGGCAGCGGAGCGGGCGTTTTCGACTGCGCAGTGGATTTCAACCCGTTCAACCTGGTTGATCTCGAAGGCTACTTTGGTCAGCGCTGCGGCGGTTTCGGTGGCGTAACCGCGCCCGATGTAGTCTTTGTGAATCCAGTAGCCGATTTCGAGGGCGTTGCTGCCGATTCTTGGGTGCAGGCCGGTTCCGCCCAGCAGGCGGTTTTCTTGTGGGTTGAAGATGCCATAGATGTAATCGTGGCCGAGGTCGAAGTTGGCGCGAAAGCGGCGCAATCGCTCAATTTTGGCCTGGAGTGGTTCGGGTTCGGCGGCGGTCCAGGGCATCCAGGGTTGCAGGTGTTCGAGGCTTTCGGTGATGGAGGCCGCCAGAAGCGGGGCGTCGGCGGGGTTGTAGCAGCGCAACACGAGTTGCGGGGTGACGATGCGGTAAGCAGGGCCGGGCATTTAGTCTTTCCTTTTGATGATGCAAAATTCTGCGCCGTCGCGCCCAAAACGGGTTACGACGGGGAGTTTACGGTAGGTTGAGCGGATATCGAGGTTGGCGCGGGTGTGGAAGAGCAGCAGGTCGCCGGTTTGGATGTCGGATTCGGTCTCACGCGCCAGGTCTTTGAGATTCAGTCCTTCGGCATCGTAGGCGGCGAGAGGCAATTCTCTCTGGACGTGGAGCGTGGTGTTCGGTTCGTTATATTTTACCCACTCTACGGCTTCTTTGTAGCACGTCAGCCAGTATTCCGTTTCATAGACACGATACGCGCCCCCAACGCCGCCCGCAAACTGGTTGTAGTAGGCGTATTCGTAGGGGTGCATGTGCCAGATTCCGAGCAACCCAGGCAGGAGCAACAACGCAACGATGCTATGTTTTAAGAAATCATGGAAGATACGGAATGGAGAGATGTTATTAAGAGGGTGTTTTTGGGGCAGATTCTCCATACCTGGTGTGTCTTTGAACTCTATCAGCCATTGAAAAACAAACCCGCAAAACAGGAAAACCGGCGGCAGGATGAACAGGAAGTGCCGGAAGCCGTCATACATGGCGGGGGTGAAATAGAGCAGGTAGCCCAGCATGAATCCAAACAGTGTCAAGATGACCAGCGGGGCGCGGAAATCGAGGGTTTTTTGAATGATTTTGCGTGTAACCAAAAAGATACCTGCTATAAATAAAATCCAGGTTGGTTCAGTGAGTGTCAAGGTGAGCATGGTCGGCAAGTAGCGGCGCGGCATATCGTTGGCGCGAAAGATTTGGCCGAGGAATAGGACTGCCAGTTCGGTGGGGTTGTTGGACATGTGTTTGAGGACTGCCACAAGACGATTGACCGGGTCCACCCACAGATAAGGCCAGAAAATGTACATGGTGAGCATAGCGAGCAGGCCGTAGGCCAGCAGGGGCAGCCAGGATTTGAGGTGAACCAGCAATGGCGATTTTTGGGGGAATTGTTTTAGAAGAAAATAGGCCCCCACTAACGCCCCAGACAGCGGGCCAATGACGCGGATGGCGCTGGTGAGGCCCAGCAGGAGGGCGGCGGGCAGGGTTTTGGCTGCTTTTTGGCGGTTTGAGGCGGTTGGGTCGGTGATGGCATCCACCATCTCCAGGCCGAGGGTCAGTGACCACAGAAAGAAGACCATAAAGGGCATGTCTTTGGGGTTGATGAAGGCGTGTCCCCAAAAGACCGGTTGCCAGGCCAAAAAGGCGGTGGTGAGGGTGGCAGGCCAGGGGTTGAACCAGTGCCGCGCGAGGCGGTAGAAACCGACCAGCCCGATTTGAAAGGTGAGGAAGTTGACCAGGTGCCAGGCGGAGGCCATATCTGCGTTGAAAAGCGTTATCACCATTTGTTGAACGGGCCGCGCCAGCAGGAGGTAGGCGGGGCCGTAGATTTTATGGTCGTCGGGGCTGCGACCGTAAACGGAGTCAAAATTGAAGCCGGGGGAGAAGGCTTGGGGGGTGTAAGCCTTCCAGATGGAGTCGGCATAGTCGTAGAAGAGCGGCTCATCCCACGAGAGTCCGTAATGAGGAAAGGTTAAAAAACCGACCGCCAGGTTGAGGGTCAGGAGGAGGATGAGGGGGGGGCGAAACAAGGGAGTGGACAACGGATGAAACGGAGAAGCGGAATGGACAACGGATGAAACGGAGAAGCGGAATGGACAGCGGAGGAAGCGGATGTGAGGAGTGATGGCTATTCGGATTGCAGGCGACGCAGGTTGTCGGTCAATTCGAGTTCCATGTCTACACGGTGCAGGCCGGGGGCGTAGTAGTCAGGGGTGGTTTTCGTGACGATAAAGCCGAAACGCGCAAAAAAAGATTGGCTATGCTGGCTGGTGTTGATGCTGACCTGCGCAGTGGGGTTTTCATGGAAGATGACTTTCAGGCGTTCCTGCAAGAGGAAGGTTCCCACGCCCTGGCGATGCCGGTCGCCACGTACCATGCCCCAGGCCAGGACGATTTTTCCGCTCTGTGGGTCTGTTCCGTAGCCGCCGCAGGCGATGACCGTTCCCTGGGCTTCGACCACGAAGAAGGGACAGGGTTGCTGTTTCAGAAAGTTCTCGAAATCCGGGCGTTCGGCGGGGCCGAAGTATTGGGGGGTGTTTCTGTCGAACAGGTCGAGACAGTCGGCTTTGTCGGCGGGGAGATAGGGGCGAAAGGTGAATTCAGTCATTTTATTTTGGTTAATCAGGTTGCCAGTGTATCAAAGTTGCTCTTTTTTGGGTAGGCGGTTACTGGTGCGATGTGAAATTAATCTGTTGGCTCTTTGGGTGAGAATCAAGAGGGCTGGTCAGCGGGTAAAGATGGTGGTGGTTTCATCGCGGTAAATTTGGCGCCAGCCTTCGGCCAGCAGGGCTTTTGCCAGCGGCCAATTGGGAGGGATGATGACCCATTGTACGGAATATTTTTGCAACGTTTGTTGCCAGTTGTCTGATAAGGTGATTATTTTTTCATATTCACGGCTCACGTCTCCGCGTACATCGGTTTGGCTGTCAATGAAGGTCAGGTGCGTGGGCCACAATCGCCAGAGCAGGTAGCCGCCCCAGTCAAAGGCGTTGAACATATTTCCTGCTTGGGGATTATTTTCTAGCCAGTTTGTTGCTTGCACAGGGAACATTTTGGGCGAGAATCGGTTTTGGATGGCGAGCGCGTTGGTTTGTACCAGGCTGCCAATGGTGAATACTGTGATGATGGGCCAGGCCAGCCCGCGCAGTTTGGATTCGACCTGTTCGAAGAGCGTTTCGGTGTTTTGCAGGATGTGTGGCAGATTTCGGCCTGATATTGCGTTGGCCAGCAGAAGGGGGGCAGCGATGCCATATAGGTGAACGTTGCGCGCTGCCAGCAGGCTCATCATGCTGAATCCGGCCAGGGCGAAGGCTTGCCCGGTTTCGATTTTTGCCGGATGGGTTGCTAAAAGGTAGATGGAGAAGCCAAGCATGATGAGTAGAACCATAAATTGTGGCTGCGAGAAATCGGGCGGGTTGGTTTCGTTGATGCGCGACATCAGGTAACGGTTGTTGAGGTAGCCGACAACCGTTTCCCAGGTGTGCAGGCCCACAGGGTTAATCAAGGTGACCAGCAGGGAGGAGGCAAAAGCCAGTCCCAGGTTTTTTCCGGTTTTAATGGGTGGTTTAATTGCCGAAAAAAGATTGTCCCAAAGCCAGCCCGCGCCATACGCGCCCAAGACCAGTAACCCGGCGATGAATTCGCCGTGCATGTTGCCCCATAGCAGCATGGTCAGCGGAAAGAGCCAAAAGCGTTTCGAGCGTCCGCTTTGCAGTTGGTTGGCCCAAATCAGGTAGAGTGCCAGGAAGAGCATGGTAAAGAGATGTGGGCGGGTAATCCAGTGCAGTGAGGTGATGGCGGCGCCCCAAGCCGTGAGTGCAAGTGCGGGCAGGCGCATTGTGCTAACGTGCCGGGCTTCTTCGTACACGAGTAGGAAGGAGGCCGCCAGCAGGGTTGCGGCCAGCAGCGCGACTCCATCTAGCCCCAGCAGCGTGTAAGTGACGTAGAAAACAACTCCAGCCAGCCACTCATGTGGGATGAGGGGCGTTCCCTTGTAAACGTATGAAAAAATGTCGGAGGTGGGGATGGTGTGCGTTTGCAGGACAATTTTTCCCATCAGCAGGTGACGTGGCAGGTCGCCGTCTATGTTTAACATGCGGGGGCCGAGTAACACGGCGGCAATGAAAACGGCCAGGAACAGGATGTCTCGAAGGCGGGGTAGCAGGTAGGATTTTAGCATTTTGCCGTCCGGTAGAGCGAAAAATTGTCATGATTTTAGCAAAAACCCCAGCAAGGGTGCCGGGGTTTTTGCTGATTGTCTTTTCATCGGGTTGCCGGTTGGGTGCAGGTTTACTCGCCCAAATAATCGCGCAATTTGCGGCGGACGGATGGGTGGCGCAGGCGGCTGAGGGCCTGGGCTTCAATTTGACGGACGCGCTCGCGGGTGACGCCCATTTTGCGGCCTACTTCTTCGAGGGTGTAGGCCTGGCCGTCGAGCAGGCCGTAGCGCAGTTGCAAGATGCGCACTTCGCGCGGCGGCAGGCTGTTTAATACTTCGCCGAGGTGTTCGCGCAACAGGTTGTAGGTGGCGGTGTCGTCGGGCGGGGCGGCTTCATCGTCTTCGATGAAATCTCCTAGCACCGAGTCTTCTTCGTCGTCGGTGGGGGTTTCGAGCGAGAGTGGGCGGCGCGCCACTTGAATCATGTTCTCGACCTTTTTGGGCGGCACTTCGAGGGCGTCGGCCAGTTCTTCAACGGATGGGTCGCGCCCCAGCCGTTGGGTGAGTTGGTGTTGCACGCGCAGAAGTTTGTTAATCTGGTCGCCCATGTGAACGGGGACGCGGATGGTGCGGCCCTGATCGGCGATGGCGCGGGTGACGGCTTGGCGAATCCACCAGGTGGCGTAGGTGGAGAATTTGTGTCCGCGCCGGTAGTCGAATTTTTTGGTGGCGCGAATCAGGCCGATGTTGCCTTCTTGAATCAGGTCGAGGAATGGCACGCCGCGCCCCATGTATTTTTTGGCAACCGAAATGACCAGGCGGCTGTTGGCGGTGATGAGGTGTTCACGGGCCGCCCAGCCGTCTTCGATGAGGGCGCGTAGTTCTCCGCGCCGACGTGGGCTGGCGTTGCCTTTGGCGAGTTCTTCGCGGGCAATGCGCCCATTTTCAATGCGCTGGGCCAACTGCACTTCTTCGTCGGCGGTCAACAGCGGCACGCGGCTGACTTCTTTGAGGTAGAGGCCAATGGTGTCGTCGGTGTCTATGTTGGCGAGGTAGTCGTCAATGTCGAGTTCTGGTTCGGTTTCGGTGGTTTCTTCAGGGATGATGAGTTCATCCTCGGTTGGTTCGACTACGGTGACATCCTCCATGAAAGGGATGCCCGCGCTTAAGAGCGCAGCAAAGGCTTCTTCCAGTTGTTCCACATCCTGTTCGGCTTCAGGAAAGAAGTGCAGGATGTCATCAATGGTGACGTAAGACTTTTGACGCCCCAGCTCAATGAGGCGCGCGATGGGGGAATATTCTTCTTCCTCTTCGACAATCAGTAGAGGTTCATCCATTCGTTTGGTTTCCTATTCATTCTTAAAATCAAAATCAGGATACTCTTTTTCGAGGTTTAATTCAATACCTGATTATTTTTTGCTATTGTCATTTCTGCAAAGCGTGATTTTTAAGGTGTTGGTTGCGGTGTGGCGGCTGGCAGGGGTGTTTCGGTGATAGGTAGCGGAGATGGTGTGGCCGTTTGCAGGTAGGGCGGTTCTTTGAGTAGATTGATGAGCGAATTGATGTTGTAGGCTGCCGTTACGTATAAATGACCGTCGGCGGTGCGAAGGTAGTACCCGCTTTGGGTGACGGTTTTGGCGCCAATGTGAAAATCTATCAAACTGCCATCGCTCATGGTGAGGGTGACGCGGTAGGCAGGCGGGTCGAGGGCAATTGAGGCCAGTGCCGGGGCAGGTTCAATTTTGCTTAAAATTTGCAAGTTTTTCAGGCCAGAGGCGACCTGGTCGGTCGTATCAGGGCTGGCCGGAGCGTTGCCCTGGGCGGTGGTGAGCAGCCAGATGCCGCTGCTTTTGTCAAGCGTGATGGATGTTCCGTCGGCTTGTGTGATGAAGATGCGGGTAATCTGGCCTTTTTCCGCGGGGATGAGGTTGCCGAATGTTTCTCGCGTGGCGGTTGGTGTGGGCTGAATGGCGCGTTGGATGAGGTTATCGGGCTGCTGCATGTACCAGTAAAGACCGGCCAGGATGACCAGCAAGACAAGCATGACAACAGTGGAGCGGCGCATGGCTTTAGCCCCTCCGGCGGCGCGAAACCCAGGCCCATACCCCGCCGCCAATGACCATCAGCGGGATGAAGCAGAGTGAGGTGAGGATGATGCCGATGAATTGGAGCGTGCCGGGCGCGGTAAAGGTGCGGGGTATGCTCGGTTTGGGGGTCAGGTTGATGAGGGATTCTTGGGCGGTGGCCCAGTCAATGGCGTTAATGAGAATGTCACCGTTGCCGCGCGCGTAGAGTGCGTCGGCGGCGAATTCCGAGTCGCCAAATACCACCAGCCGTCCTTTGGTGCTGAAGTTTTCGGCTGCTACGGCCAGGGTTAGCGGGCCGGGACGGTCTTGGCCCTCCACATAGTTGACCTGGTTCTGGTCAATGGAGGCAAAATCGGTCTCTCCCCAGGCGTTAGAGCCGGTGAGTACCAGGGGGGTGAGGGTAGCGCCTCCGGTTTCGTCGCCCAAGGTAATCGAACGGGCGGTGGGATAGACGGAGTTGAGTCCCATCATTCTTTCGGTGATGGGATGCCGGGCATAGGCCGCCGGGTCCGAAATGGCAAATGAGGCTGGGTTGACGTTTGGGTCAATCACAAAATCATTGTCCAGAGTGATGCCCCATTTTGTCAGTAAATCGGCCAATGGGTCGGGAGTATCCCCAAAGCGGGTGAGCGGGTGTGGTTCGTACATCACAATCAAGGAGCCGCCGTTTGACAGGTAAGTATCCAACGCTTGGACTTCCGTTTCGGCCAGCGGGACTTTTGGCCCGGCGATGACGACCACTTTTGCATCTTGAGGCACGCTGCCCTCGCCTTGCAGGTTCAACGGGTTGACCGTGTAATTTTTCTTGCGCAGGCTGTCGGCGGCCTGGGTGAGCGATGTATCAGAGACTTGTTCGATGGAATGTTCGCCGTGCCCGGTCAGGAAGTAGACAACGCGGGTTTCGGGGTTCATTAAGCGCAGCAGGGCGGCATCCAGTTCTTGTTCGGTGGCGAATGTGACCGGTTCTTTTTGTTCGCCCATGAACAGGATGACTGTCCCGTCACGTTCGATGCCATCGGCCTGAGCCGCAATGGGGTTGAATTCGGGGTCTATGAATTCGTAGGTGAATTTCTGGTTGGAGTTTTGGGCCAAGCGGTCGAGCAGTTTGCGGGTTTCTTCGCTCGGGGTGCGTGTGGTGTAATAGGCGCGGGCAAAGACAGGCTGCGGCAGTTTTGCCAGGATTTCGATGGTTTCCGGGGCCAGGGTGTTGTTCTTGTCTTCCGTCAGATCCCAGGTTTGGGGGTTTTGGTAGGCCAGCACATTGACAAAGATGAGAATGCCAATGAAGGCCAGGAAGGTAATGAGCGCATTGCTGCCATATTGGGCCTGGCGCCCCACCAGAAAGCGGCGTGTGCTTTCGGGGTCGAGGATGGCGGTGATTGCCAGGCCGAGAACGATGCTGAGGCCAGAAATGAGGAGGCCTTTTTGGATGATGTCGGGGTCAACCGTTACCAGGCTGGCAGCAACCAGGCCGCGCACCAGCAGGAATCCGATGAAGGTCAGCAGGGCAAGTAGTGACAGGCCGATGCCCAGGAAAGCGAAACGACGTGGTTCGGTTTTCATCTCCACCTCCGAATTTCGACTGCGGTGGTGCCGATGAGCAGACCCAGGCCGGTGAGGCTCAGGAAGTAGATAATACTGGAGAGTTTGAGAATGCCAGCGTTGAAGTTATCGTACACCTGGGAGCTTAAGTCCAGGTAGCGGAAGAACTCGCCGCCCACTGGTAAAATGCTGGCTGGCGCGCCAATCAGCCACCATAAGACGACAAACACCGAAATGGTGGCAAAGAAGGCAGCTACCTGGTTGCTGAATAGCGCAGAAAAGCCAACGCCCAGCGCCAGCAGCGCGGCTGTGGTCAGAATAATTCCGAGGTAGCCAGAAATCATTAGAACCTGGTCAATGCCGGGGCGCACCAGTTGGTCGAGCAGGAAGGGGAAGACCAGGGTGATGGCTATCAAGACGAGCATGAACAGAAATGCGCCGAGCCATTTCCCGGTCACCAGTTCAAAATCGCGCACGGGGGCGGTGAGCAGCAGTTCCATCGTCCCCATGCGGACTTCGTCGGCCAACAGGCGCATGGTCAGGGCGGGGATGGCCAGGATGAGCAGGAAGGCCATCGGCCCGGTGACCATGCGCGTATCGGGTGCATCGCCAAGGCCGAAAGGATTGGAAGTGTACGCGAAGATGTTCAGGATAAAAATTAGCCCGATGATGGTCAGGAACAGGAAGGCGACGGTATAGGCAATGGGGCTGGTGAAGTAGTTGGTGAATTCACGTTTGGCAATTGTCCAAATGTTGCGCATAGGGCTTACTCCTCGTTAACCTGAACAGCGGCGTGGTTGTCGAGCGGCGTCGAGACATCGTCGCGGGTCAGTTGCAGGAAGATTTCTTCGAGACTCAGGCTGACCGAGCGCATTTCCAGCAAGTCATATTTCGATTGCACCACCAGGCGCGCCACTTCGGGGCGCATATCCTGACCAGGCGCAAACTGGAACTCGAGAACGCCTTCCCCTTTTGGTTGGACATCATGAACGCCTTTTATCTGGCCGATTTTTTCGACCAGTTCTCCGGCCTCGCCGCGCACGCGCACCTGTACTCGCTCCGCGCCAGTCAGCCGGGCTTGCAGGTTTTCTGGGGTATCTTCGGCGACGATTTTGCCTTTGTTAATGATGAGAATACGGTCGCAAAGTTGCTGGGCTTCCGAAAGGATATGCGTCGAGAGCATCACCGTGCGCTCCTTGCCCACCTCGCGGATGACATTGCGAACTTCGATGATTTGGGCCGGGTCGAGGCCGATGGTTGGCTCGTCGAGAATCAAGACCTCGGGGCGGTGCAACAGCGCCTGGGCCAGGCCAACGCGCTGGCGCATGCCTTTCGACAGGTTGCCAATGTAGCCTCCGGCGCGGTCGAGCAGGCCGACCATTTCGAGCGTTTCATCTACTCGTTCCTCGCCGTTGGGCAGGTGGCGCAGGTCCGACATAAACTTGAGATAATCGAACACGGTCATATCGGTATAGAGCGGCACGGTCTCAGGAAGGTAGCCAACCCGTTTGCGTACCTCCAGCGAATCCGTAGTCACGTCATACCCGGCGATGGTGGCTTCGCCGCTGGAGGGCGGCATATAGCCAGTCAGGATGCGCATGGTGGTGGTTTTTCCAGCCCCGTTTGGTCCCAAGAATCCCAGGATTTCTCCCTGGCGGGCTTCGAAGGTGATGTTATCAATGGCCTTGCGCAGCCCAAAATTTTTGGTTAATTCATTGACTTTAATCATGCAATCTCCTAATGTTGGAAATTGACGAAACAAAAGGCACAGCAGCACAAGGCGGCGGTGCCAAAATGGATAGTTAATCGGCTTTTACTATACAATACTTTGCGCGGGGAAGTCAAGCACCTTTCAGAACTCTAATAAAATGCTAATCTTTGTGAAATCTGTAACGCGGAATTTGTTCCGCGTCTGTTTGCGTCTGGGGGGCGGGCAATCTGCGGCGGAACCGGAAAAAGGGGGGATTATTTCTCCCCCAGCGCTTTGGCTGCTGCGCCGGAGCGGGTATGCACATCCAGTTTCTCAAAAATGGCTTTGAGATGTCGCTTGACGGTGTTGGTGGTGATAACCAGCCGTTCGGCGATTTCTTTGTTGGTCAGGCCTTGCGCCAGCAGGTCTAGCACTTCGCGCTCGCGCTCGGTCAGGACGGACAGTTCGCTCCCGACGCGTCTGGCTTTGCGGGCTTCTTCAACCAGCCGCAAGAACGAGGTGCGCTCGAAGGCTTGTTTTTCCAGGTAGGCAAAAATTGACTGTTCGGCATAGGCGCGTTGGATTTCTTCGGGCGAGGCGATGCCGCTGACCACGATGGCTGGCACCCCGCCCGCGCGGGCGATGGCAAGCAGGCGGTAGCCTTCGGGCTCGTCATCTGGAGATTGGGAATCCCACAGGCCCGAAACGCTGCCGTTGAGCGACAAATCAACCACCGCCAGGGTATATTTTTCGCGGCGCAGGAAGCCCAGGGCGTCGCCGAAACTGGCGCAGGCCCGCACCTGGAAGCCGGAATCGGTCAGCAACTCGGAGAGAATGCTCCTCCAACCGGCGTCGTCTTCCACCACGAGGGCGCGCCCGGTGGATGAATTTGCCTGAGATGAAATGTTTGTTGGGACAAGCCGGGAGGGGTTGCCTGGCCTTGAGGTGGAAGCCGTTTCCAGCGGGGGCAGGCTGGCCCCGCTGGGCGGGGCAGCCAGGGCGCGCGAGACAAGTTCGCGGAACTGCCCCCGGTGAAAATTTTCCTTGCGTAAAAAGGAAAACGCGCCATGTTCGGTGAGCGCGGCGACGGCCACTTCGACGGTGGCAAAGCCGGTCAGCAAAATGGAGCGGCAGTTGGGGTCGAGTTTTCGGGCCGATTCGAGCACGCGCAGGCCGTCGGTATTGTTGTGGTCGGCGGGTGAGAGCGAAAGGTCGAGGACGGCGATGCGGTGGGGTTGGGCTTTGAGCAGTTGGACGGCGTCCTCGAGGTTGTCTGCCGTATCAACGACCAGCCCGCAATCGGCCAGGATTTCCGACAGGATTTGCTGCCACGAGCGGTCGTCTTCGACGACCAGGGCGCGCGAGAGGGATGGGTTCATGGTTTCTCCTGGATGCGCGGCAGGCGCAGGCGGAAGGTGGCGCCGCTCTTTCCTTCGCTTTCGATGCTGACCGAGCCGCCCAGTCGGGTCATCAGCGTTTTGACCCACCACAGGCCGAAGCCAAGTTTGCCGGGCCGGGACGTGGCCCGCCCGGAGTAGTGGAGCTCGAAGATGCGCTCGTGCAGTTCGGGCGGGATGCCGGGGCCGCTGTCGCTGACGGTGATTTCGACCCAATTTTCGCCGGAGTGCCCGCGAATTTCGATGACGCCCTGACCGCGCATGGCGTCTGCGGCGTTTTCGAGCAGGTTGGTAAAGACAAACGTCAGGCTTTGTCCGCCGGCCATGACGACCGGCAGACGGTCGAGGCCTTTCGTGCGCACCTGGATGCCAGGCGGCAGGTGGGCAGCGTTGAGGGCTTCGGCCAGGCGCGCGGCAACGTAGACCGGTTCGAGCCGGATGGGACGCAGGTGTGAGAGGTTGTCGCGCACGGTTTGCATGGCTTCCATGGCGCAGCGTTCGATTTCGGCCAGGTTGTGGGCCAGGTAGGGGTCGGCTTCCAGTGCGGGCGCGCATTTATCCTGCACGCTCTGGACCCGTACCGGGATGGTGCCGACTTTGTTATTCAGGTGATGCAACAGGTTGGAGGCAATATCACCGATAGCGGCGAAGGTTTCGGCCACCGAACGCTGTTCCTGGGCGGCGCGCAGGGCTTGCTGGCGGCTCTCGTTTTGGAGGGCCAGGGTGGCATAATGCGCCAGGAAGGTCAGCACTTTTTTGTCCCAATCCGATTCGATGAACCGCCCGGTCTCTGGCGCGGCGCTATAGACGCCGAATGCGCCCAGCGGTTGGCCCTCGTCTCCGGCCAGCAGCGGCACAATCAGGGCGCGCGCCCAGTGTTGGGATTGGGCCAGGTCTTGGCGATGAAAACGCGGGTCGCCCCGCACATCGTCGGCAATGACGACTTCTTTCATTAAAATTGCCTGGCCGGTGAGACTCCCCTCCAGCGGAATCCGGTCGCTGTGGGTATAGCCGCCGCTGGAAGCAGCCAGGGCGAGCTCGCCTTCCCTGAGCAGCCATAGCGCGCTAGCCGAGGCGTTCAACAGGTCGCAGGCCACTTCGGCTAGATGGTCCAGCACTTGCTGGCAGGGTTGCGAGAAAATCTGGCGGGCCACTTCCTGCAAAACGTCGAGCAGGCGCGCTTCCTGAATGGCGATGACGGCATAGGTGGCAAGCGATTGCAGGATGTGGCTGTCGTGTTCATCGAAGGCGCCCGGTTCGGGGCTTTCGAGGTTGAGGACGCCTTCTAGCCTCCCGCTGGCGTTGATGAGCGGCACGGCCAGCTCAGAGCGCATTTGTAAATCGGCGTCGAGCGGATAGTAGATGCCTGCCCAGGGGTTAGCCAGCAAATCGGGGATGAGGATGGTTTGGCGGCTGCGGGCGACGTGTCCCATGACGCTTTGGGCGCTGAGCGGCAGCGTTTCGATTTTGGGGCGGGTCAGGGCGTCTCCGGCGTAGGCGCGCGTGACCAGGTTTTCACCGCTTTTATCGAGCAGGCGGAAGATGCCGTAGTGGGCGTTAGTCACATCCAGAGCCAGTTGCAGGATGGATTCGAGGGTCTCTTCGAGCCGTAGCCGCGAGGAAATCAGCATTCCGGCGCGATGCAGGCGGTTGAGTTCGTCCTCCTTGCGGGACAAGTCGCGGCGCATGGCTGAAAGCCGCCGGGTGTGATAAATGGCCATGGCGGCCTGGTGGACGAAGTTTTCGAGCATGAGCAGTTCAAGGCGGGTGAAGGGGCGTTCCTCGCGCAGGTAGACGTACAACACTCCCACTGCCTGCTCGGCCACGATGAGTGGGAAACAGCCCACCGCCCGCACGCCCTGCGCGGCATGGTAGGGGTGAACGTCCAGGTCGGGTTGTTCGTAAGAAACCAGTCCCCGCCGTTGCTGGATGGCGCGCGCGCCGATGCCATTGGGGCGGGGAAAGTCGTCGCTTTGCCGCAGTTCATCATGTCGCAGTTTCACTGCCGGAGAACCAGGGGAAGCCGAAACGCGCGATTCGCGCTCGAAGAGGCCGCGTGTCTCATCGTAGGTGTAAATCACCGCCGAGGAACCCGGCACGACGCGAATGGCGCTTTCGACAATCAGCTGCAGGCTGTCTGCGCTGCTGATAACGTCAGCCGAGCCGATGCGGTTAATCGCGCCGCTAATCTGATTCAGGCTGGCGAGCGCTTCGAGCAGCCCGGCAAAGCGGCGCGGCAGGGGCGGGGTGGTTTCTCCTGGCGGGTGGCTGTCCTGGATATTCATCAATATATCTCGGTTTGTTTTCTGCATTATACATCGTGTATTATTCAAGGATGTTCGACCGCCGACCGCTGACGGCAGGCCAAAATGGTCAGCGGTCAGTTGTCGGCGGTCTGTAGAGCAGGGGCTACAGCTAAGGAAGGAGAAGAAGATGGGCAACTAAATGTCGAAGTAGAGCGTGAATTCGTATGGAGTTGGGCGCAGACGCACCGGGTCAACTTCCATTGTGCGTTTGTACTCGATGTAGGCTTCGAGCAATTCGGCAGTGAATACGTCGCCTTTGAGCAGGAATTCATGGTCGGCTTCGAGCGCGTCTAACACTTCGCTTAGCGAGCCGGGAACTTGTTTGATTAACTTCGCTTCTTCGGCGGGCAGGTCGTACAGGTCTTTGTCTTGCGGGTTGCCCGGGTCTATGCGGTTTTGGATGCCATCCAGCCCGGCCATCAGGATGGCCGAGAAGCACAGGTAGGGGTTGCTGGAGGGGTCTGGGGCGCGGAATTCGACGCGCTTGGCTTTGCTGCTCTTGGTGACTGGGATGCGGCAGATGGCCGAGCGGTTTCGCTGTGAGTAGGCCAGGTTGACGGGCGCTTCAAAGCCCGGCACCAGGCGGCGGAAGGAGTTCGTCGAAGGCGAGGTTAGCGCCAGCAGAGCGGGAGCATGCTTGAGCAGGCCGCCGATGTAAAACTTGGCGGTATCCGACAGCCCCGCGTAGCCGGAAGCGTCGTAAAAGACGTTGGTATCGCCCTTCCACAGCGAGGAGTGGACGTGCATACCGGAGCCGTTATCGCCAAAGAGCGGTTTGGGCATGAATGTGACGGTCTTGCCGTTTTGGCGGGCGACGTTTTTGGCAATGTATTTGTAGAGCAGAAGTTGGTCGGCCATGCGGGTTAAGGTGTTGAAGCGCATGCCTAATTCAGATTGCCCGGCGGTGGCAACTTCGTGGTGGTGGACTTCCATCGGCACGCCGGCGTCTTCGAGCGCCATCACAATCTTAGAGCGCACATCCTGAAGCGTGTCGGCGGGTGGGACGGGGAAGTAGCCACGCTTGGGAGAAATCTGTCCGCCGTAGTTTTGCCTGTCGGCGCGGCCGCTGTTCCACCAGCCTTCTTCGCTGTCAATATAATAGAAAGATTCCTGCGTGCCGCTGCTATAGCGGACGTTATCGAAGATGAAGAATTCCGCTTCTGGGCCAAAGAAGGCGGTGTCGGCGATGCCGGTCTGCTTCAGGTAGGCTTCGGCTTTGCGGGCCACGAAGCGCGGGTCGCGGGCGTAGGGCTGCAGGGTAATTGGGTCGTACACGTCGCAGGTCAGCACCAGGGTTGGGATATTGGCGACTGGGTCAATGAATGCGGTTTCGGGGTCGGGCTTGAGCAGCATGTCCGATTCATGGATTTCCTGGAATCCGCGAATCGATGAGCCATCAAAGGGGATGCCCTCCTCGAAAAATTCCGCGTTGAGGCGGCGCACGGGAACGGTGAAGTGCTGCCACTGCCCCGGCAGGTCGGTGAAGCGAATATCCACCATTTTGACGCTCTTTGCCAGTTCGAGCGCATCTGCAACTGTTTTAGCCATTGTCTCTCTCCTTGCGTGGAATGGATTGATTTCGTTTTGCAAGTTCGTTGTGATTATATGAGCCGGAGGGTGAGGCGTCCATTACCCAAATGGGTATTTTTCTGGCAGAAAAAATACCGGCACTCAGCTATGCCGGTATTTTGCGCGGGGTTGCCCGCTTTGCTACATCCGTCTTTCATCCAAGAGAATGTTTTGTTCGCTAATCGGCGCCAGCCGGTGAACTGACCACATCGCCGGGGTAGGCTTCGGTACCGTGTTCCTCAAAGTCGAGTCCTTTGAATTCCTCATCTCTGGAGATGCGCAGACCGACCACGCCTTTGAGCAGGACGAAGAACAACAGGTAGCCGGTTACCAGGCACCACGCGCCCACCGCCAGCACACCAATCATTTGAGCAATGAGCTGCCCGCCGTTGCCGGCAATCAGGCCGGTTACTCCGCCCTCGGTGGCAAAGATGCCCACTGCTAGCGTGCCCCAAATGCCATTCATCAGATGCACCGGCACCGCCGAGACGGGGTCATCTATTTTGAGTTTTTCTAGCAGGATTGCTCCGTAGACTACAATTGCGCCGCCAATTGCGCCAATGACGATAGATGCAGCCGGGGTGACGAAGGCGCAAGGCGCGGTAATTGCCACCAGCCCGGCCAGCGCGCCGTTGAGCGTGGCGCCCAGGTCTGGTTTGCCTGCCACGAAGGCCCAGGTCAAAATCAGGGCGACTAATGCGCCGGTTGCGGCAGCCAGGTTGGTGTTGACAGCGACCAGCGCCACTGCATCGGCATTTCCGCCGTGAATAGCCAGCTGGCTACCGGGGTTGAAGCCAAACCAACCCATCCACAGGATGAAAACGCCCAGGGTCGCCATCGAAATGGAGTGACCGGGAATGGCTTTGGGCGTGCCATCTTTGGCAAAGCGGCCAATGCGCGGGCCGAGGGCAATTGTTCCCAGCAGGGCCAGCCAGCCGCCGACACTGTGAACGACGGTTGAGCCGGCGAAATCTTTGAAACCACCGCCGAAGGGTAGGGTTGCCAGCCAGCCGCCTCCCCACATCCAATGCCCGGCGATGGGGTAGATAATGGCCGTAATCAGCACGCTGTAGACCAGGTAGGAGACAAAGCGCGTGCGTTCAGACATGGCGCCGGAGACGATGGTGGCGGCGGTTCCGGCGAAGACCAGTTGGAAGAACCAAAACGCCATCACGGGCAGGTCGGCCACATCCTCGCCGCCGCTAATGAAGAATCCACTTGTCCCTAGCCAGCCGCCCGCCGAGGTGCCAAACATCAGGGCATAGCCCATTGCCCAAAATGCGAGCGAGGCAAAGACGAAGTCTATGACGTTTTTGAACAGGATGTTGGTGGTGTTTTTGGCACGGGTGAGACCGGCCTCGAGGAAGGCAAAACCGGCTTGCATCCAGAACACCAGGAAGGCTGCTACCAGTACCCAGGTGGTGTTCAGGCCGCGCGTCAACTCGGCAATTGGGTCCGGTTCCTGGGCGTAAGCCGGCGTGACTGTGAGCAGCGAAACCGCGACGATGGCCGGGAGCAACACCCAGCGCGTCCACTTGAGGCTTTTCAGCAGGTTGATTTTCATAAGGCTCTCTCCTTTTTGTATTTGATTGGTTGCATTGTACGGAATCGGCCTGGCGGAGGAAATTACCCATACGGAGAATTCTGCGCTTCTCAGGCATTACCCAAAAAGGTCATCTTGGTCGGTTCACGAAAGTCGAAATGACCCCAATGGGTACTCCTAACGCAAAAAATCCCCGCTGGCAAGAGCCGGCAGGGGAGAGAAGAACTCATTATCGCGCTGAGCGGAAGGGTGTATTTGATTGCGTTGCCGAGCAAGTTTTCGAACAGTAGCGCAAGATCTCATCTTGCACTACATTGTTCGTGGAATTACGCTTCCAGCCAATTTTTGATCAAGCCCACCGCCTGGGGGACGAGTGCTCCCGTTTCGCGAGAGAGTTCCCGCTCGAACTCGAACCGGTACCCGCGTGCTGACAGGAGCACCGCTTCGGGCTTCTTCCCGTAGAGTGTTTCGCACATCGAGAGCAGCGACTGCGCCGTCAGGTGATGGGTAAACGGCGAGCGCTGAAACGCGCTTTCGACAGGAATCAGTTGTACTTCCGTCGGTATGTTGCCCGTATGGGCATCTACAAAACAGACGCGCTCATACGCGGCGATGTCCTCGGCCATTTCGGGGGTCAACTGCAGGTGGAATTCAAAATCCAGCGTACCGTTAATTGGGAATTCGTCTTCGTAAGAATCAGGCGCGGGCAGGCCCAGTTCCAATGCCAGGGCGCGCTGGATGTGCCAGGCCACGCCATCATCCTGCCGGTCGGGATTGCCGTAACCAAGTATCAGGGTGCGATTCACGCTGCGATGCCTCGTAAAAAGAACATCCCGAAGGCTTCCTCGCGCGCAAAGCGTGGGCGCGCAAAACTTTCGGGACGTTTAATCTAGCGCCCGTATCCGGTGCCAAGAATGTAGTTTTCCAACTCCGCAATCGTGCTTTCTCGGTTGGCAATCACCTGCTTGACCACATCGCCGATGGAGATAAGCCCAATGATGCGCCCGCCCTCGACCACCGGCAGGTGGCGAACGTGATACTTGGTCATCAGAGCCATGCACTGTTCGGCGGATGTATCGGGATTGACCGTAATCAACTCGGAGGTCATGATGTCCCGCATTTGGGTCGTCCTGGAATCGTGACCTTTCAGGATAATTTTGCGGGCATAATCACGCTCGGTGAAAATGCCGACGTAGCGGTCGCCTTCGGCAATCATTACGGCACCGATGTTGTGTTCGGCCATTACTTCCAGGGCGTGAAAGACGGTCTCGGAACAGTCCACCGAATGGATGGCGGCGTCCCCTTTTTCTTCCAGCATACTTCGGACAGTTGGCATAACTGTTTTCCTTTCTCTGTGGGAATAGGGCGAGGCTGATGTTTTAATTGTACGCCATTTTGGTGCGGAATCAATTGATAAAAAAGCCCGCTTTCCTGTTGGCTGCTGCGATGCAGTTTGTGTTGCGGCAAGAAAACGGGGGGGGGTGGAAGCGTTAGCGCGGCCCGGCGGTCGGCGATGGAGCGGCAAGGACAGGCCAGCGCTGACGCAACGCACCGGTTTTACTCGCGCCGGATGATCTTGATGAGTTCGCCTTCCGGGCCAAGCAGGTCCACAATCATTGGCATCTGGCCGACGGCGTGCGTGGAGCAGGACAGGCACGGGTCATAGGCGCGGATGGCGGCTTCGACGCGGTTCAACATGCCCTCAGTTACATCCGGGCCTTTGACGTAGGTTTTGGCGACGCTATCAACGGCGTTGGTCATGGCCCAGTTGTTGTGGCCGGTGGAGACAATCAGATTGACTTTGGTCAGTTTGCCATGCTCGTCGGCGGTGTAATCGTGGATAAGCGTGCCGCGCGGGGCTTCGATGACGCCCACACCATGCCCGGTGTAGTTCTTGCGGGTGTTGAGAATGTCGGTGCTTAATATGTCCTTATCCTCGCACAAGACGCGCACGCGCTCGGTGGCGAACAGGGCTTCGATCAGCCGGGCATAGTGGTAGTAGAGGGTGTTCTCGACCGGCTTGCCGCCGTTAAGCGACTTGAAGACCTTGAGTTCCTCGTTTGCCAGCGGGGTATCGATTTTGTCCGAGATGTTCAGGCGTCCCAGTGGGCCAACACGGTACACGCCATCCGGGTAGCCCATTTTTTTGTAGAACGGGAATTTGAGATACGACCAGGGTTCGACATGTTCCTGGACGATATCGAGGTAGTTGGCAATCGGGAAGCGTTCCAGTTCCGCGCCGGTCTTGTCAACCAGGCGCACGTTGCCCTCGTAGAGTTCCAGTCCGTTTTCGGGGGTAATCAGGCCAAAGTAGCCGGTCTGGAAGACGGCGAACTTGTTGATGTCCTCCATGTTGGCCGCCGCCCAGTCTTTCATGATTTTCAGGCCGACCTGGATGGTCTCAATGGCGGAATCAACGCCTTTCAGGATGGAATCGCGTTCCTCGATCTTGAGAGCTTTGTTCACGCCGCCCGGGACGGCAAAGGTGGGATGGATTTTTCGCCCGCCCAGGGTCTTGATAATTTCCTGTCCGAACTTGCGCAGCATGACGGCTTTGACGGTCAGGCCGGGGTCGGCGCCAATCAGCCCGACCACATTGCGGATTTCTGGCGCGGCATCGAAGCCGAGCAGAAGGTCAGGGCCGGCCAGTTCGAAGAAGTGCATCCCGTGACTCTGAATAATTTGCCCCATGTGCATTAATTCGCGCAGCAGGCTGGCGGGGCGGGGCGGGGTTTGTCCGGTCAGGGCGTCGCCCGCTTTGGCGGCGGCCAGATGATGGCTGACGGGGCAAATGCCGCAGATGCGCGGGGTGATTTGGGGCATTTCGAAGTACAGGCGGCCTTCGCAGAATTTTTCAAATCCGCGAAATTCGTTGACGTGCATGAAAGCGCGCTCCACTGAGCCATCTTCCTTCATGCGGATGGTGACTTTGGCATGGCCTTCGATACGGGTAACGGGTTCAATGGTTATTTTCTGGGTGCTCATGATTGCCTCCGAATGTGATGAATGCAGAATGCGGAATGATGAACAGGGTCATTCTGCATTCACCACTCATCATTCATAATTTTTAGTGCCAGTGCAAAAGTTCGTCCTTCAGTTCCGGCTTGCGGCCCTGGGCCAGTTCAGAGAGGACGTAGAAAATCACATCCGCATCGGGCGGGCAGCCGGGGACGTTGTAATCAACCGGCACGACCTCGTGGATGGCGCGGGTCTTGGTCATAGTCGCCAGTTCAGGGTCGTTGGGAATTTCGCTGCCCGGTTCATTGCTCGGCGCATCGACATAGGCCTGTTTCAGGGCCGCTTCCACGCCGCAGAAGTTGCGCATGGCCGGTACGCCGCCGAACACGGCGCAGTCACCCAACGCCACCAGGATTTTGGAGCGCTGGCGGAACATTTTGGCAACTTCTTCGCTGGCGGTGTTGTTGATGCCGCCTTCCAGCACGCCCACATCCACGCCGCTTTTGTCGGGATGTTTCAGGTCGGTGATGGGCGTGGAGCGCAGGTCGGCCAGTTCTGCGATTTTCAGGATGCGCTCGTCCATATCGAGCAGGGACATGTGGCAGCCCGCGCAACCGCACATCCAGTCTGAAGCAATTTTCGGTTTTGCCATAAGATTCTCCTTACCGTTAATTCATTACCACGCTCGCCTTGCGCTCGTGGAGGGATTTCTGCCAATCGGCCTGAACCGGCATGTTCATGCGCATTGCAACTTCTGCCAGGACGGCGGCATTGTCGCGCACGCCTTCGGGGGCTTCGATGACCTTTTCAGCCTTCTGCACGCGCCCGTCCATGCTGACGTAGTGGCCTTCCTGCTCCGACCAGATGGTGACGGGCAGGACGACATCCGCCGCCTCGGTCAGTTTCGATTCGTATGAGGCCTGCACCACCAGGTAGGGGGCCTTACTCAGTCGCTCTACCAGGTATTTGGAGACGTAATCGTCGCCAATCGCGGCGTAGACGGCCTTCTGACCGTTGAGCGCGAACTGCCCATCCAGGCCAAACTGGGCTGCTGCCTGGCTGTTGGCTTCGCCCTTGACTGATAGGAAGCCCATCCGTTCTTTGTCGATGGCGCCGACCAGGGTTGCCAGGCTGTGCAGGGCCTCGACCAGATGCGTATCGCGTTTGGCGGTGATGCCTTTGCCGTACAGGATGACCGGGCTGATGGCGTGTGCCAACAGGCGGGCGGCCAGGGTCAGTTTTTCGAGCGGCAGGCCGGTGGCTTTGACCGCGTTTTCGATGACCTTCTCCGCGTTCGGAACAGCCATCGGCACGCGCCCCAGGTTTTCCTTGATGACAATGGCCTTGAGTCCCTCAATCAGCGCCAGGTCGGAGCCGGGCTGGTTCTTGAGCGAAACATCGGCCAGTTCGTCGAGTTCATCGCCTTCGGGGTCGATGTTGATGAGTTTCATGCCTTTGGGCAGGGCGCGTTTGATGAGGAACCCGGCTACCATGTGGCTGCGCGCCAGGTTCGCGCCGATGCACAGCACGGTGTCGGCGGTCTTCAGCACATCCAGGCGGCCCTCGAAGGCGCCGGTTTTCTCAGCCAGCGCGGCGACGGCGGCGGTGGTCATGCCTTCCTCGGTGCTGGTGACCATTTCGGCTTTGAAGGCCCCGGCGAATAATTCGCGGAACTGCGCCAGCACTTCGGCGGGCAGGCGGGTGGAGGCGATGGCAGCCACACCGTTGTGAGCGTCGCCAGCCAGTGGCTTGAGTTTGTCGGCCACCGCGCCGAGGGCTTCGTCCCACGAAACCGGTTCGAGTTTGCCGTTTTTCTTCATCAGCGGGGTGGTGATGCGCTGGCGCGATTCGGTCATCGGGTCGTAGCGTCCGTGTTCGCACAGCGAGCCGCGGTTGACCACTCCGTCCCAATCGCCTTCGATGCGCACGATGCGGTTGTCGCGCACCCGCAGCGTGACCGAGCAGCCCACCGAACAGCCCACGCAGACCGATTTGACCGGCTCCACTTCGGTTTCATGGCCCTGGTAGGCGCTGGTGCGGTCAATGAGCGCGCCGGTCGGGCAGACCTGCACGCAGGAGCCGCATTTGATGCAGCTGCTTTCGCCCAGCGGGACGTTGGTGTCGGCGACGATGATGCTCGCCGCGCCGCGTTCGGCCACGCTCAGGGTGAAATTCCCGGCCATTTCGGCGCAGGCGCGCACGCAGCGGCGGCACAGGATGCAGCGGTTGTTATCCAGCACGAAGTAGGGGTGCGACGAGTCGACCGGATACCCGTTCCAGCCGGGCTGCATCGGCCAGTGGGTCATTTCTTCGCGATAGGCCGCGTTTTGCAGGTCGCAGTCGCCGCCGCTCACCTGGCAGAACGGGCAGAAGTGGTTGCGCTCGCTGAACAGCATCGAAAGGATGAACTTGCGCGACTTCTTGAGCGCGGGTGTTTCGGTGTTGACGACCATGTTGGCGCTGACCGGCAGGGTGCAGGAGGCAATCGGCACGCGAAAGCCTTGCACTTCGACGATGCACAGGCGGCAACCGCCATAAGGGGTCAGTTCCTTATGGTCGCACAGGGTCGGGATGTTGATGCCCGCCGATTCTGCCGCCCGCAGGACGGTTGTCCCTTCGGGGACTTCGATTTGTTTTCCGTTGATAGTGATTTGAACCATAAGTTCCTCTACATTTTTTCTACGAAATACGCCATTCGTATAAACCGTAAATCGTTAGATTTTTTCCGGCTCCGTCGTCATCTCGCACACGCCAGCCGGGCAGACGCCCAGGCGGATGTGTGCTTCGACTTCGGCGCGGAAGTATTTCAGCGTGTCGCGGATTGGCACGCCCGCCGTTTGTCCCAGGCCACAGTTGGACGCGTATTCCATTTCCTGGGCAATCGCGGTCAGGGTCTCCAGGTCTTCTAGTTTGCCTTCGCCGCGGCTGATAGCCGTTAACATACGCAGGGCGCGCTCTGTGCCAACCCGGCATGGAGTGCATTTGCCGCACGACTCGAACTGAAAGAACTTCATCAGTGTAATGGCTAAATCCACCACGCAGTTGTTTTCATCGCAGATGAGCAGCGCGCCCGAGCCGAGTGAAACGCCCGCCTTGCGGAAGGACTCGAAGTCCATCGGGGTATCTTGCAAGCTGGCCGGGATGATGGAGCCGCTCGAACCGCCAGTCTGCGCCATCTTGAAGGGCGCGCTGTTTTTCATGCCCTGCCCGTAGATGTTGATGATTTCGCGCAGGGTGATGCCCATCGGCACTTCGATCAGACCCCGGAAGTTGACGTTGCCCAGGATGGTGTAGGTTTTGGTGCCGGGGCTGGAGGGCGTGCCGAAGGAGCGATACCACTCCGCGCCGTTCAGCATGATGGGCGGCACGTTCGCCAGCGTTTCGACGTTGTTGACCAGGGTCGGTTTGCCCCACAGGCCGTGCATGGTCGGGTAGGGAGGCCGCGCGCGCGGCTCGCCGCGTTTGCCCTCGATGGATTCGAGCAGGGCGGTTTCCTCGCCGCACACATACGCGCCCGCGCCGCTGTGAACGTGGATGTCGAAGCTAAAGTTCGAATCAAGGATATTTTTGCCGAGCAGGCCGAATTCGCGCGCCTGAAGGATGGCTTTTTCCAACCGGTGCTGGGCCAATTGGTATTCGCCGCGCACATAGATATACCCTTCATCCGCGCCGACGCAGTAGGCCGCAATCGTCATCGCCTCGATGATGCTGTGCGGGTCGCCTTCCAGGATGACGCGGTCTTTGAACGTGCCGGGTTCGCTCTCATCGGCATTGCAGACCACGTACTTCTTGGGTGATTTTGTCCCCGCCACGAAGCGCCACTTCATGCCGGTTGGGAAGCCCGCGCCGCCGCGCCCTTGCAGGCCCGATTTTTCGAGCGTGGCCGAAATTTCGGCGCGTTCCTGTCCCAGGGCTTTGGCAAGCGCCTGGTAGCCGTCTTCGGCGATGTAATCTTCGATATTTTCCGGGTCAATGCGTCCCACCCGGCGGGTGACGATTTTCTTCTCCATCGGGCTGGCGCCTTTGCGCGCCTTCAACCAGCCGATACGCCCGGAGAGTTCTTTTACCGGGGCGAGCAGTTCCTCGGCGATGCGGCCTTTGTAGAGATGTTCCTCAACGATGCGGTCCACGTCTTTGACCGTCACCGGGCCGTAGGCGGTTGCTTCGGGATAGACAATCACCAGCGGGAGCGCGTCATGCCGCCCGATATCGGTGATGTGGGCGAGGGTCACTTCTTCTTCCAGGCCGAATTCGAGCAATTTTTCTCCGAAGCGGCGGTACACGTCTTGCGCGCCAAGCCGCATGCTATCGGGGTCGTTCGAGACCAGTATCATAGAACGGGAGAATTTCATAATGCGCCTCTCACTCGTACCTGGCGAAAATATCCGCTAGTTGTTCTGGGGTGACGTTAGCGTACAGATCATCATCCACCAGCATAACCGGGCCGACGCCGCACACGCCCAGGCAGCTCACGGTTTTGAGCGTGAAGCGTTCATGGGGGTCGGTTTCGCCAGCCTTGAGATTGAGAGTATGCTGGATAGCCTTCCACAGTTCGCGCCCGCCCTGCACATGGCACGGCGCGCTTTCGCAGAACTGCACCACATGCCGCCCGGTTTTCTCGGTGTGCAGCATGTGATAGAACGAAGCCAGCCCATACAACTGCCCTTCTGAGACCAGTACATGCTCTTCGGGTTGGTGCAGCATCTTGCGTGCCAGCCGAATGGCCTCCGCCGGGATGTAACCGTAATCGCGGTTGATTTCTAACAGAATCGGGATAAAGGCATCGGGCTGGGCCCCGTGCTTCTCGACCGCTGATTCCACGATTTTGGTCAGGTCTTTCACTTGTCCCGTATTAGACGGGGCTTCCGCAACTTTGAACATCCTGCCTCCTCGAATTCATTCGTAAGATAGGTCTCTGACCTGTCCATTGGGCTTTTGTCTCGCCTGTTTAGTCTCTGGCCTGTTTGGAAGATAAGCCGCATCCAAACGGAAGCGGCTCCCAATCTTTGACACTTAACTCAAGATTTCAATTGCGTTGAAATTGCAAACCTGAACGCAGATACCGCAACGGATACATTTTTCGTCGTCAATGAAATGTACCTGCCGCCGCTCACCGCTGATGGCTTCTACCGGGCAGTTGCGCGAGCAGACGGTGCAGCCGGTGCAGGCAGGGGCCTGGATTTCAAACCGAATTAACGCGCGGCAGACTTTGGCCGGGCATCGTTTTTCAAAAATGTGCGCTTCATACTCATGGCGGAAGTGCTTTAACATGCTGATGACCGGGTTGGGCGCGCCCTGTCCCAGGCCGCACAGCGAGTTTTTGGTGATTTCCACGCACAACTCATCCAGTTTTTCCAGGTCGCTCGGCTCTCCCTTACCAGCGCAGATTTTCTCGTGGATTTCAAGCAAGTGCTTGGTGCCAACCCGGCAAGGGGTACACTTGCCGCACGATTCTTCCTGGGTGAATTCCATAAAGAAACGCGCCATATCGACCATGCAGGTTTCGTCGTCCATGATAATCAGGCCGCCCGAACCCATCATCGAGCCGGCAGCGGTTAGGGCTTCGTAATCCACGGGCAGGTCGAGATGCTCCTCCACCAGACAGCCGCCCATTGGGCCGCCGGTCTGGATGGCCTTGAACTTCTTGCTGTCTTTGATGCCGCCGCCCACGTCGTAGATGACTTCGCGCAGGGTGATGCCGAACGGCACTTCGATGAGACCGGTGTTGACCACATCCCCAGCGATAGCAAAGGTTTTCGTCCCTTTGCTCTTCTCGGTGCCCATGCTGGCGTACCATTCCGCGCCTTTAAGGATGATTTGCGGCACGACGGCGTAGGTTTCGACGTTGTTGTTGTTGGTCGGCTTGCCCCACACGCCTTTGACCGCCGGGAAGGGCGGGCGGGGACGGGGCTCGCCGCGTTTGCCCTCGATGGAGGCAATCAGTGCGGTTTCTTCACCGCACACGAACGCGCCCGCACCCATGCGGACTTCCATGTCGAAAGAGAAATCGGTCCCGAAAATGTTCTCGCCGAGGAAGCCGAATTCGCGTGCCTGGGCAATGGCGATGTTCAGGTTTTGCACCGCAATCGGATATTCTGCGCGGCAGTAGATGTAGCCCATGCTCGCGCCAATGCCGTATGCGGCGATAATCATGCCTTCAATTACCGAGTGCGGGTCGCTTTCTAGCACGCGGCGATTCATAAACGCGCCGGGGTCGCCTTCGTCGGCGTTGCAGGTCAGGTACTTGGGGTTATCTGGCACCTGGCGGCAGAGCTGCCACTTGCGCGCCGTCGGGAAGCCTGCCCCTCCACGCCCTCGCAGGCCCGATTTCATCACCTGTTCAATGACTTGTTCGGGCGTCATTTCGGTAATGACTTTGGCGAGTGCCTGGTAGCCGTCTTCGGCGATGTATTCCTCGATGTTATGTGGGTCAATTTTTCCACAATTTCGCAGCACCACGCGCACTTCTTTGGGCTTGGGCGCGCCCAGTTCTTCATCGCTGATGACTTTCTCGGCGGCGCGCAATTTTTCGACGATGCGCCCTTTCAGGAAGTGTTCTTCCACCAGGTAGGGGATGTCATCCACGCTCAGGTTGGCGTAATGCACATTTTCTGGGTAGACCAGCATATCTGGGCCAAACCGGTGTGGGTCGCCGATACGCGAGGTTTCTAGCACCTGCACTTCGTCAATTAGTCCCTGGGCAATCAGTTCGTCATTCAAGGCGTCCAGCACTTCATGCGCGCCGCGCGCCAGGCACTCTGGGTCAACCGATACTAGTATGTGTGAACGATAAAAAGCCATAGTTTCCTCGAAAAGCCCTCATCATCCCCATTTTAGGGGGATGGCAGGGGGTTAAGACGGGATGAGGTAGTCGGTGACGACCTTTCCATCTACGACGTGTTGTTCCATAATCTGACGCGCCGCAGCGGGCGTT
Organism: Anaerolineales bacterium; assembly: GCA_034432755.1. GTDB lineage: Bacteria > Chloroflexota > Anaerolineae > Anaerolineales > Villigracilaceae > UBA5195. The sequence continues at coordinate 19,525 of DAOUBQ010000094.1, read as the reverse complement.
ACTTTGCCATACGTTACCGGGGCGGCCTCCCCAATCACCACCTGCACAATCGGCTCCCACGAGTCCATGCCGATGTTACCGGTCTGGCGGACGGTGATGTTCGCCAGGTTTTTCTCTTCAATGATGCCCAGGATTTCTTTGAGGGTCTCGCGCGCCCCGGCGGCGATGCCCGGCGTGCCCATTCCTACCACGATCTGGACACTGCCCGGCGCTGATTTAATATCGCGCTTCTTGAGGGCTTCTTCGCGGATTTTCTTCAAGTCTTCCAGCGATTTGACGGTTGGCATAATTCTCTCCTTGTTCATTCAAAATCAATTTGGCTGCCCCAAGGCCCTCTTCCAACATGCCGCGCAGGTAGGCGAGTACTTCGGGATGGGTGATGGGCAGGCCGTCGAGCGTTTCTTTAATGGGTTGGTCATCGTACTCGAATGTATCCTCAGTGCCATTGGCGCGCGCCGTGTATCGGAAAACCCAATGCACTTCGGGGTGGGCCACCGAAAGTCCCAGGAAGGTAGCAGCGAGATTTCCCAGCGGCATCCGGTCTATGTGTGAGTGCTGGAACGAGACCTCTACCCGTGTTCCGACTCCTGGTGTTGAGGAAATTTGCAGGCCGCCATGACATGCTTCTGCGGCTCCTTTGAGCAGCGGGATGCCCAGGCCGACTTTGCGAGTCGTGCGACTGGTAACGAATGGGTCGGTGACGATTTTCACCATTTCGGGCGTCATCCCGCGCCCGTCATCTTCGATGCTGGCTGTGAGCAGGTCGGCGTCTTGGTCTTCGCAAACGCTGATTTGCACCGTCTTCGCGCCGGCGCTGACGCTGTTTTCAGCCAAATCGAGCAAGTGCAGGGCGATTTCTTTCATCGTGATTCGCCTCTCTCTTTGGGAGAGGGCCAATGTGAGGGCCTTAACTTTCGAGCAGTTTCTTAATCAATTGCGGGAATTTGTTTGGCTTGATACGGCCAACCACTTCGTCATCTACCATCACCACCGGGGCCTGTGAGCAGGCTCCCACGCAGCGGCAGACTTCGAGCGTCAACTGGCCATCGGGCGTGGTTTTGCCGATTTCGGTGCCTGTGAGTTGTTTCGCTTTGTCCATCAACTGCGGCACGCCGCCCACATAGCAGGCCGTTCCCATGCAGAACTTCATGGTGTGCTTGCCGCGCGGTTCAGTGGTGAAGAACGAATAAAAGGTGACAACGCCATGCACCGCGCTGACCGGCATGCGCATCTTTTTGGCGATGTAATTCTGCATTGGCACCGAAACATACCCAACTTTGCTCTGCGTTTCGTTCAAGATGACCATCAATGCGCCGGGGCGTTCACGGTTTTGGTTAATAATTTCGTCCAGGATAGCGCGTTTGTCCGCGCAGATGCCATCTTTGTGTTCCACATTTACTTCTTCCATGCTGGAAACTCCGGTTGATATAATGTTAGTGAAAAATTTCACAATTTAGCGTTAGTTTACTCTGTCATTGCCTGGGCGTCAACTAACGAATGTCATATTGTGGAGTGTGAAGGTTGTCAATATCTATGTGAGCGATATTCCCCTGCGCTGATCGTGTCATCCTGCACCCGCCTGGGTAGATGTTGAATGGATAAATCTCACAAAAAGCTGCGCTCGCTCTCACTGGTGGTCATTTTTTGCGTTAACTAAATTGTACAGACAAAGATATGGTTGGCAATAGACAATCGTCATAAATTTTGATAATTTTTGTCAGATTTTTAGGCGGCAGAAATCCAGGCCGCGCGCTCCTCTTGGCCGGCCAGTGCCAGGCGCAGTTCGGCGATGGATGGGTTTTCTATTTGAAAATAGGTGCTTCCGATAAAGCCATCTAGCAGGTGAACATCACCACTTTGGAGTAAGGGATAGTCTGTGATTTGGGGGTATTTTTGACGGGCTGCCGCAGGTGTGATGTGACGCGAGATTTCGAGTGCTTCTAATCCGGGCGGAATCAGACCCAGAATGGCTATCAACCCATTGGCCTGGCGGTCAATGTGGGCTGGGACGGCCAGCCCACCAAGCGCCGTGATCTGCGCGGCGGCTTCATCCAGCGTGATGTTGACCGAGTTGAGCAGCAGGCGCTCTTCGCGGCGAATGAATTCACCGGTTGAATCGACGACGAATTGTTCTCCAAAGTATTGAATATTGTTGGGCAGGTTGGGAAGGAATCGGTCTACCTGTTTTTGCCACCAAAAAACCTGTTCGAGCGTGTCGAACAGGCAGAGCAGGTGGACTTCTTCTTTTGTCTGAAGTTCCATGCCGGGCAGGACGATCAGCCCTGTCCCTTGCGCGGCTTCCATGACAGCGGGGATATTCGCACTGGCATTATGGTCGGTGATGGCTATCAGTTGGATGTCGCTCTCAATGGCCTGAGACACAATCAGCGGCGGAATCATCTCCACGCCTGCGCATGGCGATAGCACGGTGTGAACGTGGAGTTCTGCTCGAAAGGTTTTCATGATTCGAATATGGGGAATGAATATCGAATTACCGAATTCCCATTTCCCACAGTTTCCCGGCCAGTTGGTAGGTGTTTTCGCGCGAGACAAGCAGTGTTACGCCCTGTTCGTTGGCTTTTTCGATAACGGCGGCCTCCGGCGAGGCGTTTTCGGTGATGATGACAGCCGCCAGTTCATTGAGCGAGGCAATCGCTACGATGTTGGTATGTGCCTGGATGGTGAGCCATAGGTTGCCAGGTTTGGCCCCGGCAATCACGCAACTGAGCAGGTCTGATGCGTAGCCGCCGGTAGGTTGGACGGTTTCGAAGGGTTTAGGGTGGGTGAGAACGGTCAGGTTGAGTTGGTTGATTATCTCTTGCAGGTTCATGTCTTTTCCTCAATTATGAGCACTTTCAGGGTCGTCGGTTTCTTTGAATCGCTCTTCAGGGCGCAAATTGATTTCCATTAGCAGCTTGGTGCCTTTGCCCAGGCTAGATTGTAGCTCCATCTTGTCTACGCAGCGGTGGATGTTGACCAACCCCATGCCCGCGCCAAAGCCCATATCACGCACTTCCTGGCTGGCGGTGGACCAGCCCGGGGTGAGGGCTTTGTCTATATCGGCGATGCCGGGACCGTCGTCGGTGGTTTGCATCAGGATGCGGTGCGGTTCGATTTGTACCCGGATGACGCCGCCATGGTCGGTGTGGATGATGAGGTTCATCTCGGCTTCGTAAATGGCAATGCCACACTGCCGAGCCAATTGCGGGTTGGCACCCAGCCGCAGCAGGGCGCGCTTGATGTGGCTGGAGGCCTGTCCGCCGTTGGTGTAGTCGCGCGCCTTGATATCGTAGCGCAAAATGAGGCTGGTGCGGTCGGAGGTGATGTCCTCAAACAGGTGGCTGGCGCGGTAGCGGCGCAGTTCTTCTTCGTGATAATCGCGTTGTAATGCACTCAAGACGCCGCGCGTAATGTCGCCTTTGGTGATGATTCCGACCAGTTTGCCGTTTTCATCTACAACCGGCAGGCGGCCTTTGCGCTGCGCGCTGAAGGTTTCGATGGCTTTGACGACCGAATCGTGAGCGTTGACGCTCACGATGGTTTGGCTCATGTACTGTCGAACCGGCACATGCAGTTCGTTTTTTTCCATCGAGCGCACCAGGTCTTCGATGCTCAAAATGCCCGTCAGGTGGTTGTTTTCTATCACTGGCACGCCTGAAATTCGGTTGACGCGTAAGATTTCTAATACATCACTCATTGGAATATCGGGTGGAACGGTTTTAACATCGCGCGTCATTACATCGCTGATTTTTAAATCATATGAAAGTTCCTCAACACGGCTGATTTCACGCGCGTCTTTATCGGTGATGATGCGTCCTTTGCGTCCGTGCAGTTCCTGGAGGCTTGCCATGGGGGTATCCTAGAGTGAAGCCGGCGTTTCCAGGCTGTGTAGGCCAGCCTGATAGAGCCGTCCACACAGCTCGAACATGCCAAAGGGGCTGGTAATCAGAGGAATGCCCTCTTGTGTTGCCAGGTTGATGGTTTCGGCCTGGGGAATTTTGCCGCGCACAAAGACGATTGCCCGCACATCGGCCATTTGCGCGGTGCGTACGACTTGCACATTGCACAAACCGGTCAACAAAACAGCGTCGGGTTGAACCGAGGCCAGCACATCGCTCATCAAATCGGCCCCGCAGCCGCCTTTCAATTCATGGTTGAGGGAAACTTGTGGGTTGAGAACATTCCCTTCGACAATTTTGACCAACTCTTTGACGTTCATAAAATAACGATAACTCCTTGCTCACTTTGTCTGGATGAATTTTACCCGATAGTTTGCGATGCGCATATTGTGAATAAAGTCACAATATGCGTGGCGTTTTGTAAGATTTTGCAGCGTAGGGCGAGATATTATCTCGCCCTACGCTTGTTTGAGTGCTGAAATTGTTGAATGGCTATGGTTTGTTGTTGCCACCTCCCGGCCCGCTGCCATTTCCTGGATTGCCGGGCACTTGGGTTGGGTTGGGGTTGAGGCCGGGGCCATAGCCGCTGCCAGTGCCGGGGGTGGCTTCGGGCGGGTTGCCGGGGCCATAGCCGCTGCCAGTGCCGGGGGTGGCTTCGGGCGGGTTGCCAGGGCCGTAGCCGCCGGGTTGTTCGGCCGGGAAGCCGTGCTGGGCGGCATTGCGGAAGCCTTGCGGGTCGGCCAGGCCGCCATCGAGCAGGCGCAAATGCTCACGGAGCATATCGCGGGCGCGAGTCATGGTCTGGAGGGGTTCGCCGGTGGCGGCGCATTGCTCCACCAGGCGCAGCTGGTCACGCAACTGGTCGCGCAGATGCTCCATCGTCCGCAGCATGTCGGGTTCGGGCAGGGAGGCGGCCAGGTCGAGGGCCTGGCGGGTATGCTCCTGCCAGCGGGCCAGGGTCGCTTCCGGCGGGACAACGCCGGCTTGGGCCAGTTGGGCCATTTCTTCAACGCGGGTTTGGGCCAGGTCGGTCAGCAGGGTCAGCCGCGTTTCGGGTTCGGAGGCCAGCGCTAGGCGCAGGTCTTCGGTGAGGGTCTTGACCGGGTAGAGAGTCTCGGTCGGCAGGTCATCCTGTGCGGCATAGACCGTGCCAGCGGTGCCGCCAAACAGTGCGGCAAAGACCAGGACGAGGGTGAGAATGGTGTTCATTGAAAAACGCTCCTTCCTGAATTGTAGGATTTGATTGATGAGACGCAGGAAGGCGTTTTGAGATACGGGCTGGGCGGATTCAGCCAGGAAACGCGCCCGTCCGTGCGCGGCGCGCGCCGGGTTGCGCGGCGGGACGGGTTTTAGGTCATCGAACAATTGCTTCAGTTGAGGATCAAGTTCGTCGGTCATCGGTCACATCCTTTATGAGCAGGCGTTTCAGGCTGGCAAGCGCGCGGTGCTGTAAGGATTTGACTGCGCCCACCGGCTTTTCTACAATCCGCGCCACGTCCTCGTTGTCCAGTTCTTCCAGGTATTTGAGCGCAATCACCTGGCGCTGTTCGGGGGTGAGTTGGGCTAGCGCCGCCCGCAAACGCGCCTGCCCCTCACGCCGAATCGTCTCCGATTCAGGCAGGGGGTCGGGCGCGGGCTGGGTTTCGGGCAGTTCTTCGGCGGGCGGCGGCGAGCGGTGATAAAAGTCGGTAATCCAGTTGTGCGCCACGCGGTACAGGTAGGCTTGCAGGTAATTGCGCGGGCCTTTGCCGCGCCGCAGGGCTTCCAAAAAGCGGCTAAAGGTTTCGGCCACGCACTCTTCGGCGGTTTCGGCATCTCCCAGCAGGCGGTATGCGTAACGGTACAGGCCTGGGCTGAAGGTATCATACACTTCGGCAAAGGTCTGACGTTCTGAGCGCGCCAGGCGGGAGAGCAATTCGCTATCGGAGGTCATCCTGTACTCATTATGACGCAAGAGAGGGCGTAGAGATACGGGCAGAAAAGCCGCAATGCGAAGGACACCGGTAAACCAAAACCAGGACACGGATTTCACGGATTGGACGGATTTTTTTAAGAAAAATCCGTGAGATTCCGTGTAATCCGTGTCATCCGTGTCCAAAAAGTTAAGGTTTCTTCAACCCGCTCAGCCCGGCGACTATCAGGGAAAAGACGACCGAGAGGGCGGCGGTCAGGCCAAGCAGGAGCGGCCAATTAAGGGTTTGCCACCAGGCCGATTGGGTTTGAGATTGCGCCCAGGGTGGGCCGCCTGCGCCGCCAGAGGGCGTTTGCTGGCCGGGAGCGCCTGCAGAAGGCTGGGCGGGCGTGGTGGTATTGTTGCGCAGCCAGGGCGGGCCGCCTCCACCGGGGCGGGTTGGCACGGCCACTGCGGGCGCGGTCGGCTCCCATTGGTGGATGAAGCCCACAATGGCCTGAATGTCGGCTTCGGTCATGCGGTCACCCCAGGCGGGCATGGCCGTCCCCGGCACGCCGCCGGAGATAATCAACTGAATAGCCTGGTCGTTGGTTTGGGTGAGGAAGGATTTGACGTTCAGGGCCGGGGCGCGCGGCGTGCCTTGCCCTTCGGGGCCGTGACAGCGGGCGCAGTTGGCGGCGTAGAGTTCACTGCCCCGGGCAATCGATTCGGCGGTGGTGGGAATCGGCACATCGGGCGCCGGAATCGTCCCCAGGGGAATTTCATCCCAGCGCTGGATGAGAGTCACCATGCGGGCAATTTCTTCGGCGCTGAGTTGACCGCTCCAGGCGCTCATGCGCGTTCCGGGTGAGCCAAAGGTGATGGTGCGGGTCAGTTCCTCGGCAGATTTAGCGCGCGCGGCAGGGTCGTTGAGCGCCGGGGCCAGTGCCGTGCCAAGCCCATCGGCGCCATGACAGGCCACGCACGAATCGGCGTAGATGGTGAGCGCACTCTTCAACGTTTCGCCATCGGGGAGGCGGCCACTGCTTCGAGCAGGGCGGTATCGGGCTGGGTGGTGAAGGGGATGAGCGGCGCCAGTCCCAGGTTGACCACGCGGTCGCCGGTGGCCTGCCAGTCGCCCGATTGCACCAGCGAGACCAGTTCCGAAATCTGGTAATCGCTGATCGGGCCGCCGTCGTCCTTGCTCCAGGCGGGCATGGAGGTGCCAGCGCCCGCGCGCGATGGTTTTGAACAGGTCATCGTAGGTCATGGAGGTCAGGGCCGGGTTGTTCAATGGTGATGGCGAACAGGTCGAGCGGACGCGGGGCGGGCGGGTTTTCCACTTCGCCTTCGCCATCGAAGCGCGAGGAGTGGCACGGGCAGACGAATTGGCCGCTGGTCTGGTCATACGGCACGGTGCAGCCCAGGTGCGTGCAGCGGTGGTACAGCGCCAGCAGGCCGCCATCGGCCAGTCGGACGAGGTAGAAGCGTCCGTTGGTGATGTGCGTGACCGAACCGGGCGGGAAGTTTTCGACTGCGCCCAGGTTGATGACCGAGCCAAATTCGCCTTCGGCCAGGCGGGGCTGTAAATAACGTCAGTTCGGGATAAGCGTCCCGAAGGCTGGGTTCGACCCTTGAAATCGCCCGCACAAAGCCTTCAGGACGGTTCAAAAGGCTTATCCCGAATTCAGGTTAATTAGAATTGACGGAGAGGGTCTCTAACGGAAGTAGAATTGGTATTCACACCACTACGACCGGGAGAGACCCTATGACAGATTGTACAACACTTTCAAAAACAACAGGCGTGAGATTGACGCCAGCCGAAATTGACTTGGGGCGCCTGCCTGCTCGGCTAAGCAAACGCCTGTGGGTAACGCCTGCTGAGTTTCTAAAGACTAGCAATGCCATGACGATAGCGCATTGGGCTGTGCAACTGAGCCTGTCGCGCCGCCACAGTCTACCCGCGTCATCCCGCCGCGGTCCGAAAATCCAGTATTCGGACGAGAGCATCTTGATGCTGGCATACATCCAGGCAGCGTGGCAGATGATCTACGAGATGGTGGTGGACTATTTTCGTAGTCATCCCGAAGCCGCCCAAGCAGCAGGGTTCGCGAGTGGACGGGTCATCAGTATTGGACAATACTGGGAACGCCGTCAATCTTTGGGCATCTGGGCGTTCTGGTTGTTCTTTCTTGGCATGGTTTGGCAGTTATTGCAGGCCAAAATCATTCAAGGAGTGGATGTGGTTCTGGATTCCACAACCCAAAAGGCATGGTTTCATGGCGATTCCGACGCTGCGTGGAGTTTTCCCAAGACTTGGAAAGGTTCGGTTTGGGGTTACAAGGTGCATACGCTCTTATGCCGCTGGTCGGAACTGCCGATCCTGTTCCTGGTGACGCCTGCCAATCGCCATGATGCTCCACTAGCCATTCCGTTGCTCTCTCTGGCAGTTGCCTTCTTCGGCCTGCCAATCGCCATCGTGCGTGCGGATGCGGCTTACTTTATCTTTGCATTCTTGAATTACATTCGCACCGTCCTACAGGCAGGCTGGGTGATTGACTACAATCTCCGCAAGCAGGGAAAGAAGGCGCTGGCAACGCTGCCCTTTATTCGTCAATGGCGTTTCCATCTCAAGTTCCGTACTGTGATTGAACGCCACTTTGCTTGGGCAAAACGCTACTTCGGCTTGGAGGCTGCGCGGTGGCAAGGTCTATGCGCTGCCTATCAACATACTGCGCTTGTCTACAGTGTTATGCTCGGTGTCGCACTCACTGCACACCGTTTCCAACGTCCTGAACTTGCCGGCTCGCGCATGAAAGTACTTGCCATCCATGCACCCGCTTGAATTACCGAATCCTCTACCTAAATGAAACCTTTTCGTTCAGCATTTTCTGCCCTGGGAGGTCTGCGGACCGTCTTTCGGCAACAAAATAAATTTCGGCGTCAGGCCTATCTGTGGGCGGTTTTTGTCAGCCTACCGGTTATTGTTTGGACCTGGTTGCTGCGCTTTGACATCCTCTTTTGGCGCGTTACCTACGGCGGTTTGATGGTCGGCTTGCTCTTGGCCGCGGCCGCCCTGTTTAACCCCAACCTGCCTCTCCGCTGGATAGAGCGGTTTGTCATTTTGTTTAACTTTGTTTTTGCTTTTAGCAAATACGTTTATCTTGTTTACAACCCCACAGCGCATGAGCTCATCAACTGGTTGGGAGAAGTTCAGGCCAATTTTTGGACGATAGCCATCGGCTTTATCCTCAGTTACATTGTTTTTGAGCGAAAAAATGCCTTGTGGATTTGTGTGGGACAAATTGGATTGATTTTTTTCGTCACCGTGCCTCTTCTTTCAGAATTTTCCGGCGAAATTTTGCGCGAGTTCTTTCGGCTCGAAACTCGCCTGGTGGCGGTTGCTTTCATCACGCTGATTCTGGCCAAAGCCAAAGATGACTTGCTCGAAACCCAAAACCAAGCGCTGAATGTAGAAACCCTGGCTTATCTCGACCCGCTCACCGGCCTGCCCAACCGCCGCGCCATGAGCAATTTGATTGAAAAACGTTTGGCCGAACCCAACGCTCAACTGGGCTTGGTGGTGGCCGATATTGATTTCTTCAAAGCGATTAACGATACCTACGGTCATGGTACCGGCGATATCGTCTTACGTGAAGCGGCGGCTTTGCTCAAAAACAGTCTGCGTGAACGAGACCTGGTGGGGCGCTGGGGTGGTGAGGAATTCATCATCCTGCTGCAGGAAGGGGATGCCATTAAGCATATCCAGACCATTGAGCGCATTCGCCAGACGGTTGAAAATCACCTCTTTGCCAAATTGCACATCACATTTTCCTTTGGCGGCTCCGACCTTCAGCGCGGCGATACCTTTGAGAAAATATTCTCCCGCGCCGACCAGGCTCTTTATATTGCCAAGAGCAAAGGGCGCAACCGGGTAGAGTGGTTCTAATGCGTTATAATCGCGCCCATGCCGCTAACCATACAGGAAGTTGAACACATTGCCAAGCTGGCTCGCCTCGAACTGACCGAGGAAGAAAAAGCCCGCTACCGCGAGCAGCTCTCGGCCATCCTAGACCATGTTGCTCAATTGCAACAGTTGGATACAGCCAGCATTCCACCCACCGCCAGCATTTTCAGCGGCGATAGCCACCTGCGCCGCGATGAACCGCGCCCCGGCCTGACTCGGGAAGAATTGCTCAAAAACGCTCCCGAACAGGAACAGGGGCAGTTCAAAATTCCACCCGTTTTTGAATAATGTCTTCGCTCCCTTCATTCACGCTCACCGAAGCCCAAAAACTCCTCCAAACGGGAGAAATTTCTAGCCGCGAGCTGGTCTCTGCCTGCCTGGAGCAGATTGCCGAGCTGGATGGCACCCTTCACGCCTTTTTATATCTTGATGCCGAAGGTGCGCTCAAACAGGCCGATGATGCAGATGCAAAACTGGCCGAGTTACGCAAAACTGGTTTCCCTGTTCCCGAGTCTACCGGTTTATTGGGCATTCCAATGGCAATTAAGGATGTTCTCACTGTTGAGGGAATGCCCTGCACCTGCGGCTCAAAGATTTTGGAGGGCTACCTGCCACCCTTTACGGCCTCAGTGGTGAAAAAATTGCAGGCGGCGGGCGTTATCGTTATCGGTAAAACGAATACCGATGAGTTTGCAATGGGCTCTAGCACCGAAAACTCGGCTTATGGGGTGACGCGCAACCCCTGGGATACTTCTCGGGTGCCGGGCGGTTCGTCGGGGGGCAGCGCAGCGGCGGTGGCGGCGGGCTTTGTCCCGGCGGCGCTGGGGACGGATACGGGCGGTTCGGTACGGCAGCCCGCCTCGTTTTGTGGCGTGACCGGGCTGAAGCCAACCTATGGGCGCGCCTCGCGCTATGGGCTGGTGGCGTATGGCTCATCGCTGGATTGTGTTGGGGCGTTTGGGCGCAGCGCGGCAGATGTGGCGGCGGTCTTTTCTGCTTATAACGGGCCAGACCCGCTGGATGCCACCACGCAGGATGTTCCAGCGGCGCAAATTTCTCTTGAAACGGAAACAGGTGCCAGTCTCAAAGGAATCCGGGTTGGGGTGCCAAAAGAGTATTTTATCGCGGGGATTCAGGTCGAAGTGGAAGAAAAAGTCCGCGCGGCCATCCAAAAAATGCAGGAATTGGGCGCAGAAATCCACGAGGTCAGTTTGCCACACACCGAATATGCGCTTCCGGTTTATTACCTGATTGCTCCGGCCGAGGCTTCGGCCAACCTAGCGCGCTTCGATGGGGTGCGCTATGGCCCGCGCGTGAGCGGGGAAACGATGTGGGATGTGTTTACGAAGACGCGCGGCGAGAAGTTCGGCAATGAAGTGACGCGCCGAATCATGCTGGGAACATACGCGCTCTCGGCGGGCTATTATGAGGCCTTTTATGGGCAGGCGCAAAAGGCCCGCACGCTCATTAAGCGCGATTTTGAGCAGGTCTTTCGCGCAGTAGATGTGGTGGCTTGCCCGGTGGCGCCGACGACAGCCTTCAAAATTGGCGCGCACGGCGACGACCCGCTGGCAATGTACCTGGAGGATATTTTTACTCTGCCAGCCAACCTAGCCGGGGTGCCGGGGCTGGCGTTTCCGGTGGGGTTCGATGCCGCTGGGCTGCCGGTGGGGATGCAGTTGATGGGCAGGCCTTTCAAAGAAGCGGACTTGCTGCGGGTTGCGCACGCTTACCAGCAGGCCACTGATTGGCATGTAAGAAGGCCGACTGGGGTCAATGGGAATTTATGAATGAGTCATCTTGAATGATGACCCCTCCAAATTATTTTTCAGGAGATTTTGATGAACATTTTTATTACTGGTGGTGCGGGCTATATCGGTTCGGCTACGGCGGAGGCGCTGCTCAAGGCTGGGCATAGCGTCACTGTCTACGATTCGCTTGTCACCGGGCACCGGCAGGCCGTGCCGCAGGGCGCGAGGTTTATTCACGCCGATCTTTCAGATACGCTGGCACTGGCGATTGCGCTTAAGGAAGAAAAGTATGATGCGGTGATGCACTTTGCGGCTTTTATTGAGGCAGGCGAGAGCATGAAAGACCCGGCCAAGTTTTTTCGCAATAATCTGATTAACTCGCTGACGCTGATTGAAGCCGTGGTGAAGGCCGGGGTGCCGCGTTTCTTGCTTTCCTCCACCGCGGCGGTTTACCAATCGAGCGACGAGCCGCTGACCGAAGAGTCCCCGCTCGGGCCGACCAACACTTACGGGTACACCAAACTGGCTATCGAACAGTCGCTTGATTGGTATCGCCAGATTTACGGGCTGCATTTTGCGGCACTGCGCTATTTCAACGCCAGCGGGGCGCTGCCCGGGCGGGGTGAGGCGCACCAGCCAGAGAGTCATCTTATTCCCCGTGTGTTGCAGGTGGCGCTCGGTCAGGCCGAATCGGCCTACATTTTTGGGACGGATTACCCCACGCCTGACGGGACCTGTATCCGCGATTATATTCATATTGCCGACCTGGTTTCGGCGCACATCCTCGCGGTGGAAGCGCTGGCGGAGAAGGACAAATTGATTTACAACGTTGGTTCGGGGAACGGCTTCTCGGTGCGCGAGGTGATTGATACGGCCAGCGCAGTGGTCGGGAGGTCCATTCCGGTTAAAGAAATGCCGCGCCGCTCCGGCGATTCGGCCCGGCTGGTGGCTTCCTCGCAAAAAATTCGGCGTGAGCTGGGCTGGCAGCCCCAACACGATACCCTGCGCGACATCATCGGCAGCGCGTGGGAGTGGCATAAGAGCCACCCCAAAGGGTATGAGGGTTAATACAAAGTTACCATCCCGAAGGCAGATAGAAAACAGCCTTCGGGACGGTATTTTGCGGGGACATGACGCGCAACAGCAGAATGAATTGCGCTTTTGCCATAACGGCGCTCATTCCGACGCCGTTCTATGCGTAGCCGCCTGCGCCAGGTTAAACAGCCGATTTTTTGGCCGAAAGCGACAAGAATTTTGCTTTTTGCCCAGCCCCTCTCCCAACGGGAGAGGGGTTGGGGATAAGGGTGGGGAGGTAGTTACGCAAATTTTTGAATATGTTTTGCAAAACGCTGTATGGCGCACCATTGGATGTAGAAAGTGACAATGATGGTCGTAAACACTCTTAAACAATACTTTCTGTTAGACCCTGAAATCCATTTCCTCAATCACGGCTCGTTTGGGGCCTGTCCGCAGCCCGTTTTCGATTCCTATCAGGCCTGGCAGCGGCGGTTGGAGCGCCAGCCGGTGCTGTTTTTGGGGCGTGAACACGATTCCTTGCTTGCAGAATCCCGCGCGGCGCTGGGGGGCTATTTGAATGCGGAGGGAGATGACCTGGTTTACATCGCCAACGCCACGCACGGAGTCAACATCGTAGCCCGGTCGCTGAATCTCCGGCCTGGTGATGAAGTGCTGACCAGCGACCATGAGTATGGCGCCTGCGATTTGACATGGGAGTTCGTTTGCGCCAGGATCGGGGCAAAATACATTCACCAGCCTATTCATCTGCCCGCCCAGACGGAAAATGAAATAGTCAGCCAGTTCTGGGCGGGCGTGACGCAGCAGACGCGGGTCATCTATCTCAGTCATATCACCTCGCCGACTGCTCTGCGCCTGCCGGTTGAGCAGATTTGCGCGCTGGCGCGGGAGGCCGGGATTTTGACCGTGATAGATGCGGCGCACTCGCCCGGCCAGATTCCGGTGGATTTGCAGGCGTTAGGCGCGGACATAGTCTTTGGCAACCTGCACAAGTGGATGATGAGCCCCAAAGGCGCGGCATTCTTGTATGCGCGGCGCGAAATTCAGCCCCAGCTGGAGCCGCTGGTGGTCAGTTGGGGCTTTGGGAAGAATGCCCCATTTTCGAGCGGCTCGCGCTTTATTGATTTTTTCCAATGGACTGGCACGCGAGACCCCTCCGCCGTGCTTGCCGTTCCCGATGCCATCCAGTTCATGGAAGAGCATGACTGGGAGAACGTGCGCAAGGAATGCCACGCCCTGCTTACCCAAGCGGTGGAGCGGGTTTGCAGCCTGGTTGGGATGCCGCCTCTCTACCCGCTGGAGGAATTGTTTTTTAGCCAGATGGCGATTGCCCCGCTTCCGCCACAAACCGATTTGGCTGTTCTCAAAACCCTGCTATATGAAGAGTACAAAGTAGAAGTTCCGCTCATCCAATGGAATGACCGGAAATTTGTCCGTATTTCTATTCAGGGCTACAACTCGCAAGAAGATGTAGATGCCCTGGTGAGCGGGTTGGAAGCGTTGCTTTTCAGATCAAAATAAACCCATCCGAATGTTCTTTGTGCAATTGTACTTATGACAACACGTCAACGCCGGGCCCAATCTGGCGTTTTTTGCGCTCTCTGCGCGAAACGCCCACCCCGCTTGCTGTGCTGCCCATCCCTCAATCCTTCCATCCTGTTTTTTTAGCCCGAAATCGGACTTTGAGAGAGCGGCAAAACCCCAAACTGGGTGGTTGCTTTTTCTTCAAAAGTTTGTATACTTACTTCAATACCTTTTTTACCCAGGAGAACTTAAAAATGGAAAAACGACAAGTTGGACTTATTGCAACGATTGTAACCGCTCTCTGTTGCGGATGCCCGGGTTTGTTTAGCATCTGCTGGGGCGGCATTGCCGCCCTTGCCAGTTTTGTGCCTGGCGCAGATATTGACATTGGCGGCAGCAGTGACCCGCAGACTGCTCTAATTACCGGAATTGCCTCTTTGTGTGGCGGTATCATCTTCCTGGCGATTCCAATCGTAGTGGGGGTGTTGACCCTGCGCAAGAAGCCAGAAGAAGCGGCGGTTGTCAGCAGCGAACCGTTTCCCCCGGCTGTATAAACAAAAATGCGTTAAAATACTGGAGGTGGTTGCCGTGTAACACAGCAGCCGCCTCCAAGTTTTGTTTTCAATCTGATATATTTTTAGGGGCTATTTTGCTTGTTCTGCCCATTGGGCCGTGATACACTTTTGTTAATATGACTGTTCCACTCCTGGTTGTTACCCCGCAAACTGGATTCGGTGTTGCTCTGCGCAATGGACTGGACGCAACCCGGTATGATGTGTCAGTCACAGCAGATTTTTCTGAAGCCATTCATCACGTTCGCAAAATGAGATGCCCGGTCATCATCCTGGATGCAGAGCTGGAAGATGTTGGTCTCTCCCTGCTCGATATTGGCTATGCCCTGCGGCAGGTCAAGGGTGACACAAAATTTATCCTTGCCCAACGTGCCGGGCAAACCCTCGAAGAAGGTCTGATGCTAAACCCGGCGGCAACGCTGGAAAAGCCATTTTCCATTCTGGAATTGACCGGTCTGCTAGAAAAACTGACGGTCTCCTCCTCCAACGCCAATGGTGCTCCCATGCCCATGATGAAACCATCTCTCCCTGCATTCGACCCGCAAGCGCGCGCCCTGGCAGAAACCTCGCGGATGGTCTGGATTAAGGATGTCAGCAAAGCGGCGCAACATCTGACCCGCCTGACCCTTGAATCTTCCGCCCAGGCTGCGTTGATTACCCGCGCGGGCGAACTATGGGCCTATGCCGGGCAACTTTCGCGCGAGGCCGCGCAAGAACTTTCCCAATCCGTGCAACGTTATTGGGACAAAGAAAACGAAAGCGACATCCTGCGCTTTATCCGCCTGCAAGCGACTGAGTCCCAGCATATCCTATACGCGCGCAAACTTTCGGCCAGCATGATTTTGGCGCTGGTTTTCGACGGGGAAACCTCCTTCAGCACCATCCGCTCTCAGGCCGGGAAGTTGGTGCGCAACCTGGCCGATGAACCGGGCGAACTGACCCCCGCGCCGTCTCCAACATCCCAATCCCCGTTCAAAGAAAATAGTTTCCTGCTGCCGGATGAACTCGAGGAAGAAAACCTGCCGCCTATCTCCGATCTGCTAGGGGATGTGCCTCCGCCGATTCCCATCAAGCCACATGGGATTCATCCCGCCAGTTTGCCGTGGGAGCAGCCCGCCGAATCCATCCCCACTGCGCGCCTGGCGACCGATGAACCCAAGACACAACCTCCGCCGGCTTTACAGCCTTTCCCCGCCGCAGTGCCGCACTTTAGTCTGGAGAGTTCTCCAGTCGTTCGGCGCGATAATTTCAAACGCCCCATTCCTGCGATGGACGAAACCACCGCCACCAACCTGCCCCTTACCGAGACTCAGCCTGAAACGCCCCCACCGACCGTGCCGGATGAATTGCAGCTGACTCGCAAGCAGGTTTCACAAAAGAACCAGTCGCTTATTGAAACCAAACCGCACGCGGTTGCCGAATCGGTTACCCAAGTGGCGCATCGCATCCTTCTCGAACCAGCCTCCCCCGCCATGGCCGACCTGACTTACGCCTGCCTGCTTGTCCCGCGTTTTGACAGCCATCATCTGGTTGGCGATGCCGCCGAGCGGCTGACCGAGTGGGTGCCGCAAGTCTGTGTGGCCTTCGGCTGGCGACTCGAATACATCTCCGTCCGCCCCGATTACTTGCAATGGGTGGCACGCGTTCCGCCCTCCACCGCGCCCGGACACGTCATGCGCGTCATCCGCCAGCAAACTTCCGAACGGTTGTTCAATGAATTCCCTCGCTTCAAGAAGGACAACCCCTCCGGTGATTTTTGGGCGCCCGGCTACCTGATTATGGGCAGCTCCCAACCGCACCCTCAGAATCTGGTACGCACGTTTATCAAGCAAACCCGTGAACGTCAGGGGTTAAACCCGGACGAATAGGCGGTCAACAACTTCGCAACCCAACTTTTTGCCTCTTTCATCTTTCGCTATCCAGAAAGACGAAAGAGGCAAGAGTTTTTATCGCCGTTTTATGGTAAATTAAACCCATGCCCCCCAAACTCTACCTGATTGATGGACACGCCCTCGCCTACCGCATGTTCTTTGCCCTCACCAGCGGCGCGGCAGGCCCAGGGCGCTGGCAGACCTCCAAAGGCGAGCCAACCGCTGGGGTGTTTGGCTTTGCCCGCATCTTGCTCAACATCCTTGAAAACGACCAGCCCGATTACATCGCGGTTGCCTTCGACACCGGCAAAACCTTTCGCGATGAGATGTTCCCCGAATACAAGGCCACCCGCGCCAAAATGCCCGATGACCTGCGGACGCAAATGGACCGAATTCGGCAGTTGGTGGATGCCTTCAACATGCCGCGCCTCGAGTTGGAAGGCTTCGAGGCCGATGACGTGCTTGGCTCGGTGGCAAAACAGGCTGCCGCGCAGGGCATTGGCGTCAAAATCATCACCGGCGACCGCGACCTGCTGCAACTGGTGGGCGACCACATCATCGTCAACCTGCCCGAAGGCGGCAAGATGGGCGACGCCAAAGACTACATCACCGACGAGGATGTCATCGCCAAATTCGGCGTCCCGGCCCGGCTGGTGGTTGATTACAAAGCCCTGATTGGTGACGCATCCGACAACATCCCCGGCGTAAAGGGCGTGGGCGAGAAAACCGCCCAGGCGCTCTACCAAAAATACGCCTCGCTTGATGATATTTACGCCCACCTGGACGAATTGCCCGAAAAGACGCGCCAAAAGCTGGAGCAAGGCCGCGAAATGGCCTACCTGAGCCGCAACCTGGCCCAAATTCGCGCTGATTTGCCGATTAAATTGGAGTTGGAACAGGCCAAAGCCGGGGATTTCGACGCGGATAAGGTGGAAGCCCTGTTTAAGGAACTGGAATTCAAGTCCCTGCTCACGAAGGCGGCGGCCCTTAAAGGGGCAGCCTCCGCACCCCCAACGCTGGCGACACCCGTCAAACCACCCCAAAAAACCGGGCAGTTATCGCTCTTTAGCGAGTACCCCAGCCCCGCGCCGGTCGTCCAAATCCCCGCGCCCTCTGGCGGCCCGGAGACGGTGATTGTGGATACAACGGAGAAACTCCACAGCCTGGTGGAATCTCTTAATCGCGCCGAAATCATCTCCTTCGATACCGAAACCACCTCCACCGAGGAGATGCGGGCTGAGATTGTGGGAATTTCCCTCGCAACAGAAGCAGGACACGGCTGGTACGTTCCGGTGGGACACGTTGGAGCCACGAATCTGCCCATCGCGCAGGTGCTTGCCGCTCTTGCCGAACCCCTCACCCATCCCAAAATAAAAAAAATCGCCCATAACGCCAAGTACGACTACCTGGTGCTGAAGCGGCATGGCCTGAGCGTTGCGCCGCTCTATTTCGATACGATGATTGCCCAATTCCTGGTTGAGCCGGGTTCGCGGATTGGGCTGAAAGATATGGCCCTGGCGCGCCTGAACGAGGAGATGACGCACATCGAAGCGCTGATTGGCAAAGGCAAGAACCAGATTTCGATGGCGGAGGTGCCGGTGGAGGCCGCCGCCAGTTACGCCGCCGCCGATGCCGAGGTCTGCCTGCGGCTGATGCCGCAACTGCAGGCCGAACTGAAACGCGATGGGTTGGAAAGCCTGATGGATGACATCGAAATGCCGCTGGTGACGGTGCTGGCCGAGATGGAGTATACCGGCGTGCGGCTCGACCTGGACTTTTTCCACCAGTTTTCGAAGGAGTTGACGGCGCGGCTGGCCGAGATTGAGCGCGATGTATTTGCGCAGGTGGGTAAGACTTTTAACCTGAATTCGACCCAGCAACTCTCGGACGTGTTGTTCGGACAGTTGAAACTAACCCCGCCCGACCGGGGGCGCAAAACCGCCAGCGGCCACTACTCGACGGCCGCCGATGTGCTGGAGGAGATGCGCGGCCAGCACCCGGTTTTAGACCTGATTTTGGAACACCGCGAACTGGCGAAGTTGAAATCAACGTATGTGGAGGCACTCCCGGCGGCAGTGGACCCCCATACCGGGCGCGTGCATACCTCCTATAGCCAGACCGGTTCGGTGACAGGGCGGCTTTCATCGAATAACCCCAACCTGCAAAATATCCCTACCCGCACCGAGACCGGTCAGCGCGTGCGCAATGGTTTCATTGCCGAAGAGGGCAATGTGCTGCTCTCGGTGGATTATTCGCAGGTGGAGCTGCGGATTGTAGCCCACATGGCGGGCGACCAGGCCATGCTGGAGGCGTTTCGGCAGGGGCAGGATATTCACGCGGCAACTGCCGCGGCGATTTATGGCGTGCCGCTTGCCGAGGTGACTAAAGAGATGCGCCGCCACGCCAAAGCCATCAACTTCGGGCTGATTTATGGTATGTCGGCTTTTGGGCTGACGCGCCGCACCGAGTTGACGCTGGCCGAATCGGAGAAGTTTGTCAAAGTGTATTTTGAGCGTTTCCCTGGCGTGAAACGATACCTGGAGCAAACGAAGCGCCTGGCGGCGGAGCAAGGCTACGTCACCACGTTGCTGGGGCGGCGCAGGTATTTTCCGGCCTTGCGCAATTCGCTCAACCAGCAGATGCGCCAGCGCGAGGAGCGCGAGGCCATCAATGCGCCCATTCAGGGTACGGCGGCAGATATTATGAAGATTGCGATGCTCAATATCCCTGGCGCGCTGCAAGCGGCAAATTTGAAAGGTAAGATGCTTTTGCAGGTACACGATGAGATTGTGTTAGAATGCCCGCAATCTGAATTGGAACAAACCGCGAAAGTGGTCCAAAAAACAATGGAAGAATCCTATCCTTTAAGTATTCCGCTTTCTACCGAAGCGCGTGCTGGCAAAAGTTGGGGGGCGATGAAGGTTGTCAACGGATTGGACAACGGATGAAGCGGAGAAACGGAGAAGCGGATTGGACAACGGATGAAGCGGAGAAGCGGATTGGACAACGGATGAA
>DAOUBQ010000093.1:0-79327 GCA_034432755.1 Anaerolineales bacterium | reverse complement strand
ATACTGGAACCGCACCAAGCAAATCACCCGCAAGATGGATGAAGAAAGCATCAAAAACAGCATTCGCGCCAAATTGGGCGTGCCAAAGCGCGATTTGCCCCCTCCACCGCCCATGCCCAAGCCCATCCCGCCTGTGCCGCAAAGCAACGTTAAAACGCTTTGGGATAAGTTATTCCCACTTCGCCAGGAAGACGGTGGAACAGTCATCTATCACAAACACTGGTTCGTGCTTCTCCGCGATACATTTCCTCAAATTGGCGGGGCTTTGTTGGTGTTGACCGCCCTGGCAGCCTATCCTTTTCTGATTGGTCCCCCGCCGCTCTGGTTGGTTTTCATCTTGCTCACCCTGCTAATTGGTCTGGCATTTTGGTGGTTTTATGACTATGAAGACTGGAAGAATGACGTTTACCAGGTAACGCCCGACCAGATTATTGACGTTTACAAAAAACCTTTCGGCGTGGAAGACCGCAAAGCCGCCCCGCTCGATGGTATTCTCAGCTCTGAGTACAAGCGCAACGGCCCTATCGAGATTCTGCTTAACTTTGGAACGGTTTATATTTCAGTGGGCGGCACGAACTTTGATTTCGAAGATGTGGCCGACCCACCCACCGTGCAACAGGATATCATCCGCCGCCTGCAAGTCAGATTGGCAAAGAAAAAAGAAGCCGAAGTTTCTGGCGAGCGCGAACGCATGGCCGAATGGCTGGCCTACTATCACAAAACAATCCAGGAAATCGAAGAAGAGCGCCGCCAGGCCCGCGGCGGCGATTTGGGGTAAAATCGGGCAGCAAGTTATCAGTAAAACTTTGTAAAGGTAGAAGGAAGACATGGCAATTCGTGAAATCGTAACCGTTCCAGACCCGGTGCTTCGCCGCAAAGCCCAAAAAGTGACCAAATTTGACGACAATCTTCAAACATTGATTGACGACATGGTCGAAACCATGCGCCAGGCCCCTGGCGTTGGGTTGGCCGCGCCGCAAATCGGCGTGCTGGAACAAATCATCGTTGTGGAATACTTCGAGAAGGAAGAAGACGAAGAGCGGGAGGGCGCTGAAGCGGCGCCCAAACGGCTGTATGTAGTCGTCAATCCCGAAATAACCCGCGTCTCCCCTGAAACGGTGACCGGGACCGAAGGCTGTCTCTCCATCCCCGGCTATCTGGGCGAGGTGGAACGCTTTGAAGCCGTCACGGTCAAAGGACAGAACCGGCGCGGGCAGCCCATCACGCTCAAACTCAAAGATTGGACAGCGCGCATCTTCCAGCACGAAATTGACCACTTGAACGGCGTCCTTTTTACCGACCGCGCCACCAAAGTATGGAAGCCAGAGAGCCAGGTGCAAGACAACGTTTAACCAATGTATCTCACCCATCTCTCCCTCACCAATTTTCGCAATTTTGCCCGCCTGGACCTGGATGTTCCACGGCGGGCTGTTTTGCTGGTGGGGAGCAATGCCCAGGGCAAAACCAGCGTACTGGAAGCCATTTACTTTCTCGCCACGTTTTCTTCCTTCCAGACCCACACCGACCGGCAACTGGTCAACTTCGTCGCCGCCAGTGACTCCTCCAAACCGGCTGTTGCACGCATCGTGGCCGATTTCGCCCGCCAGGGAGTTTCCCGCCGCATCGAGGTGCGCATTATCGTCGAACCGGTGGGTGTGCAGAGCGGGCAACGCGCCCGCAAAGAAGTTCTGCTCGATAGAGTCAAACGCCCGGTTGGCGAGGTCATTGGCATCTTCAACGCCGCACTTTACGTCCCCCACATGTCGCAGGTGCTGGAGGGCGGCCCCGAGGAACGCCGCCGCATCCTGAACCTGTCGCTGGCGCAAATCATCCCAGGGTATGCCAAAGCCCTGAGTGAATACCAGAAAGCCCTCGAGCAGCGCAACGCCCTGCTCAAACTACTATCTGAGCGTGGCGGCGACCAGGCGCAACTTGACTTTTGGGATGACAGCCTGGCAGAAAGCGGCGCGCAACTCATCTGGGGGCGCATTCAGGCCATTCAAGAGCTGGAGAAATTTGCCAAACGCACCCACCTGGCTCTCACACGCGGCAAGGAAGTGTTACGCCTGGCCTATCTTCCCGCTTTTGACCCGCTTTCTCCTGGCAATGGACAGAGAACCCTCCCCCTCGATGTAGCCGTTGACCGCTCTGGCTGTGACCTGCCTGCCATTAGAAAAGGGTTTTCCGAAGCCCTGCGAAGACTGCGCCCCGAAGAAATTCAGCGCGGCGTCACCACCATTGGCCCGCACCGCGATGATTTGCGCTTCCTGGCGGGAAAGGTCGACTTGGGAACCTACGGCTCGCGCGGGCAGGTGCGCACCACGCTTCTCTCTTTGAAACTGGCTGAAGTCGCCTGGATGAAAGAGAAAACCGGCCAATGGCCGGTTGTGCTGCTCGATGAGGTGATGGCCGAACTCGACGCGGAACGTCGCGCCGATTTGCTCGCCACGCTCTCCGAACCCGACCAGGCCCTGCTCACCACCACCGATGAGCATTTTTTTACGCCGGAGTTTGTGAAAGCATCCACGCTCTGGCAGGTTCAGTCCGGGACGGTGACCGTTCGAGGCTAGTTTCATTGGTAAAATTAACGGGCTAGATGTTTTTTATCAAGTATCTATCCAAACATTCGCACGATACCCTCTCCGCCGAAAGTTTGCCAATTGACAAATTCGCGTCGCGCGAAATTAATCTCGCACTACCCAAATATAGGGCGCGCCACATCAATCCCCATACGAGGACAATCTGTTGCAGTACGAAAGCCCACACCTAAGTTGCTGGTATACTCCGGAAAAGTGCAAAAGGTTTGGACAGGATGCTGTCAGAATCATTTTCGAATAGTCTCCACACAGCCAGGAGGAACCATGTCTGTCAAGAACGTAAATGAAGTGGAAGTGACCATCGTCGCCGGCGGCGTCAAAACAACCCGGCAAGTGCTGATTTCAGCCCAAGAAGGCCCGCACTTTGCCATGCGCCGCTTTGTGATGGAACCGGGAGGCGGAATGCCGCGCCATACCAACACAGTGGAACACGAACAGTATGTGCTGGGCGGCAGGGCGCGCATCGGAATCGGCGCGGAAGTGTTCGAGGTCGGGAAAGGCGATATCATCTATATCCCGGCGGATATTCCTCACTGGTACCAGAACACAGGCGACGAACCATTCGAGTTCCTGTGCGTTGTTCCCAACCTGCCAGACACAACTACAATTATTGAAGAAAAACCCTGTTGACCGGAAGACATCCCAAAGAGGTCATTTTCCTGGCGGGCAAGTTCAGGCTCAGTCAAAAAAACATACCAAATTCGTCTGATCATAACCTTCATTGCCTTAAGGTTGTGTAGTATAATTCCTGGTCGCAGACCAGCCCCGCTCGATTGCCCTTATCGGTGGTCAAAAGGAGTTGTCCAAAAGCCTGATGCGCAAGCATTTTCATCGTTGTCCTCTTTCCTTGATGGCGCGTGTTATTCGGCTGAGTCTGCAACCAGCCGATTATTTTTTCTTTATCCCTTCGCAGAAGGGAGGTGAGTACAGCATGACGATTGTGGTATTACGAAACAATGAATCGCAGGACCAATTGCTCAAGCGCTTTCGCAAGAAGGTTGTGAAGAGTGGTGTCCTCAGCACCGTGCGCCGCAAACGCTGGTTCGTTTCCAAGAGCGAGCAGCGCCGCATGGATGAGAAAAAAGCCGCCCGCCGTCTCAAGCGGCGCCAGGTGAAGTACACTGAATAGATGACTGGAGGTGTGTATGGCGAAAGAAGATGACAAACTTGTAGTGGAAGGAACGGTAATCGAGGCCCTGCCCGGCACCCAGTTCCGGGTGCGTTTGGAAAACGGTCACGAGGTTTTGGCCTATCTATCGGGCAAGATGCGCAAGTTCTACATTCGCATCTTGTTGGGGGACCGTGTCAAGGTAGAAATGTCCCCCTACGACCTGACTCGTGGGCGCATTACGTTCCGCCAGCGCAAGATGACCGCAGCCTCGGTTGAAGAATAGCCATACACCATGCCTCGCAATCAAAAGGGACGCGTTGCAACGCGTCCCTTTTTTTGTATGAGTCCATTGCAAAAAGGTCGTTTTACCGTGAAGCATATGCAGAAATAATGGGAGGTGGTTTGAGTGCGTTATTCGTCATCGGGTGGCAAGCCAATTTCAGGAGCGTGAGCAAATCTCGTATCGCATTGATACTCCCAGGAAACGTCTCGGGCCGCCTCATTGTCCTTCATCGGGCCGGGTTGATGAAAGATTGCCGCCTGGGTGAGAAATATTTCTCACCCAGGCTGTCCCATATTTCCTTGCAAAAAAATAAATTTCAGTCATAATAAAGATTGTGAAAAAAGTAAATAGGGGGAGCGGGGGATAAACGCTGAGCTTATTTGCGGGGTCGGAGAAACTGTTTCCGGCCCCGCGTTGTTTATTGATCGGTATGCGCCTTCTTGTCATCCCCATTCATTATGCCGTCATTTTCAATCGAGGTAAAATCAGGCCATGCCAGAGTCATCTTCCGATACACACACCATCCTTTCGTCCATTCCGCTCTTTCGCGGCCTTAACCAGGCTGAACTGGAATGGATTGCCCGCCGGGCGCACCGCAAGGTTTTTACGGCTGGGGCAAATGTGCTTGTGGCCGAACAACCAGGAGAGGCAGTTTACATCATCTTGGCTGGTACGGTGAAAATCTATATTGACCAGGTTGATAAACCGTCGGTCGTTCTATCCATTATTGGAGCGGGAGATACCCTGGGTGAAATCAGCCTGCTCGATAGTTCTGGGCATTCTGCCAGCGCGATTACGCTCGAAGAAACGTTAATGCTTTGGATGGATAAAACCGCCTTCCACCAAATGCTCGACGAGTTTCCGCGCATCTCTCGTAACCTGGTCAATATCATGGGTGCACGCCTGCGAATGAATAATGAGCTCATTCAATCTCTGGCAACTCTGGATACCAAAGGCCGCGTGGCGCGACAACTGCTGGCTTTTGCCGACCGCTATGATTCCCACCATTCAGGAGAACCAGTCATTATCCCAATCACCCTGAAACAGGCCGACATTGCCGACCTGGTAGGGGCTTCGCGCAAACGGGTCAACCAGGCGATGGTCTCCTTCCGCGAACAAGGCTTGATTTCGACCAACCCGGCCGGCAAGCTGGTGATTTTAGACCGCCAGGGTTTGGCGGCGTTGTGCAAGTAAACCCAATGAACAGGCTAGAGGGTGTTTTTGCGGCAGGTTTTGCGCTGAGCATTCCGTCTATTCGGCGGGTTAGGAAGATTTAAGTAGGCCACACAAAGAGACAAAATGTCCCTTGATAAAACCAACATGCGCGGCTATAATTCTGCTACCAGCGTTAAAGTAGAAAAAAATACTGGTTGACGGAATCAATTTTCTGCTGTAAAATCGCCGTCTCTTGAAAGTAAAGCGGGCCCATAGCGCAGTTGGGAGCGCGTCTCAATGGCATTGAGAAGGCCGAGGGTTCGAATCCCTCTGGGTCCACAACCGGGTAGGACAGGCCTTAAGCCTGTCCTACATGCTAAAGGTCATAACAGGAGTAGTAGGTCATCCCGTCAGCGAGTTGGGAAAGCGAGGTGGAAGCCCAGCGCAGCGCCCACCGGGAGCGCCCCTCGAATGGTTTTGAGGGTCAACCAAGGCCGAACTCGCCTGTTTTCCGCCAGGAAGGCCGCGCTGATGAATAGCGTAGTCAGCGCCGGGCAGGCCCGTTATCGCCTGCAAAGTGGTAGCGTAAACAAAGGATTTTTCGCTACAAACCGGGTGGTACCGCGGAGGTTGTTTCTTCGTCCCAGTGTGGATGAAGAAATTTTTGTTTAACCAGACATACAGAGGCTGTGATGAAAAAGAGAACCGAAAGCATCAAGAATGCCGTTCACAAGGCGCGCAACCTGCTTGGTCGTCTTCTTCGCGCGCCCGCCTCCCGGCCGGCTTTGCAACCTGTCCCGGTCGTCCATCCGCGTCGCGCAATGCGGCGTAAATATTAATTTTTTGCAAAAATTTGGAGATTTTTGTCTCCAACCAACCAGGAGTAAGAATGAGCAAAGCCTATACACCGAAAGAAATTGAGCCGAAATGGCAGAAAAAATGGGAAACCGACGGGCTGTACCATTCTAATATCGAGGAAAGTAAACCCAAGCACTATGCCCTAACCATGCTGCCTTACCCCAGCGGCGACCTGCACATCGGCCACTGGTATGCGATGACCCCCTCCGACGCGCGCGCCCGTTTTATGCGCATGAAGGGCTATAACGTCCTGTTTCCGATGGGCTTCGATGCCTTTGGCCTGCCCGCCGAGAACGCCGCTATCAAGAGCGGTATTCACCCCATGGTACGCACACGGGAGAATATCGAGCGGATGCGCAAGCAACTGCGCTCGATGGGCGCGATGTTCGACTGGCGGCGCGAGATTATCTCTTGTGAACCAGATTACTACAAATGGACGGAATGGTTCTTCATCCAACTTTATAAACACGGGCTGGCCTATCGTAAAAAATCGCCAGTTGATTTTTGCCCGAGCTGCAACACCACCCTGGCGCGGGAGCAGGTCTGGGGCGAAGACCGGCATTGTGAGCGCTGCGGCACGCCGGTCATCAAGAAAGACCTGGAGCAATGGTTCTTCAAGACCACTCAATATGCTGAAGAATTGTTGCGTTACGATGGGATTGACTGGCCGGAGCGGGTGCGCACCCTGCAAACCAACTGGATTGGCAAATCGGAAGGGGCAGAAGTTCAGTTTCCAGTCATCAGCAACCCCTCCTCAGGTGAGGCAGATGAATTTGTCACCGTATTCACCACCCGGCCTGATACTTTGTGGGGCGCAACATTTATGGTTTTCTCGCCCGAACACCCGCTGGTTGATAAAATCACCTCGCCGGAGCAGAAAGCGGTGGTTGAAGCCTATAAAATCCAGGCTGCCCGCCAGAGCGACATCGAGCGCGAGGCTGCCGATAAGGAAAAAACCGGCGTCTTCACCGGCGGGTATGCCATTAACCCGGTCAATGGTGCGAAAATCCCGATTTGGATTGCGGATTACGTCTTGATGACTTACGGAACCGGCGCGATTATGGCCGTCCCAGCCCACGATGAACGCGATTTTGCCTTTGCTCGCAAGTTTGGGCTGCCCATTATTCCGGTCATCCAGCCGCAGGGAGAACCGGATTTAGACGGTGAAACGATGGAGGTTGCGTACACCGGCGGCGGCGTGATGGTTAACTCTGGCCCCTTCAACGGCACCCTCGTCAACGACAAGAAAGGCAAGGACAATCCCGGCATCATCGCGGTTGCTCGATGGCTGGAGGAAAAAGGCATCGGCAAACTGGCGGTGACCTATAAATTGCGCGACTGGCTGATTTCGCGTCAGCGCTATTGGGGCGCGCCCATCCCGATGATTTACTGCCAGCAACATGGCTGGAACCCCGTTCCCGACGAGCAATTGCCGGTCACCCTGCCCGAAGACGTAGAATGGAAACCAACCGGTGAATCTCCACTCAAGCTGCACCCCACCTGGAAGAACACCACCTGCCCGGTTTGCGGCGGCCCGGCCACGCGCGAAACCGACACAATGGATACCTTCATGTGTTCATCGTGGTATCACCTGGGCTATCTCTCGCCCTGGCGCAAGGATGTGCCTTTCGACGAAAAAGAGTACCACTACTGGATGCCAGTTGATGCCTACACCGGCGGTATCGAACATGCCAACATGCACCTGATTTACACGCGCTTCTTCCACAAGGCGCTGCGCGATATGGGCATCACCGAAGGCCACGAGCCGATGACCCAATTGCGCAACCAGGGCATGGTCTTGGGCGAAGACAACGAGAAAATGTCGAAGAGCCGCGGCAACGTGGTCGCCCCCGACCAGCTGGTGGAGCGCTACGGGGCTGATACGGTGCGCGCTTACCTGATGTTCTTTGCGCGCTGGGACATAGGCGCACCGTGGGACAGCCAGGGCATCGAAGGCTCAGCGCGCTGGGTGCGGCGGGTTTGGACGCTCTTCACCGATGACGTGAAACAGGGAACGCCCTCCCCTGAGACGTTGCGCGGGTTGCGCCGGAAAGTACACCAGGCCCTGAAGCGCGTTACCCGCGATTTTGAGAATTTCGAGTTCAACACGATTGTCTCTGGCCTGATGGAATTGTTAAACGAGATGTACCGGGCGCGTGAAGCAGGCGCGGCCGGCTCGAAGGAATGGCAAGAAGCGCAGGAAATCTACTTAAAGATGATGTCTCCGGTCACGCCCCACATCGCCGAAGAACTGTGGACAGAAGTTTTAGGCAAACCATACAGCATTCACCAACAGCAATGGCCCGTTGTAGACGAAGAAGCCGCGAAAGACGACGAAATCACCATCCCGGTGCAGGTCAACGGCAAATTGCGCGAGCGGATTGTGGTTCCTGCCGAGTCTAGCGAAGAAGACATCAAAACAGCAGCCTTTCAAGCCGTTTTGTCACATCTGGAAGGCAAAGAGCCGAAGAAAGTGATTGTGGTGCGCAAACAGTTAGTCAATATCGTCGTTTAGAAACTACCCTTTCTGGCGTCTCTTCAGATGACAGTCACCTTCACGGTGACTGTCATCTTTTTTGTTAACCTTTCATTTTGGTAATCATATTGCAATCCACCGGTAACTTTACTGCAATTGAATAGGCAACATCCGCCTTCTACAATGCAAACATGCGTTGAGAAGAAGGCAATTGTCTCTAACCAATAAAAGCTGGAGCGCCCAACTTGAAGCGGCCAGGTAGGCATTGGTCTTCATCGTCAACATTCTCTGAATTAGGAGTGAAAACGAATGATGAAACCATAATGCGAAAAAATGAAAACCGGTGTCTCGTTCGGTTATTCCATAGTTACCAAAGTTACCAAGCCCCTATCCCCACTTGCTTTTGAAAGGAGAATGACCAAATGAAAGTTAAAACCCTGTTTCGAGTCTTTATGATACTCGTGCTGCTTGCCGGAGTGGTTGGTGTTGTTCAGCATGTGCGAGCCAGCGCCAGCACGACCAATGAGTCTGGCGTGTCAATTATCACCCGGCAGCTCTCGGTGTGGAATGCCACTTACTTTGGTTATGTGAACGCCAGCACCTATGAAAAATGGCAGTTTGTTTTCACAGAACCCCACACCTTTGTCGTCACGGTCACTACGATTAGCGGCGACCTGGTGCCGATGCTCACCCTGTTGGACGAAAACAACAACCAGATTGCCCAGGCAACCGGTTCGCTGACCAGCAGCCAACCTGCCGGGAGTTACTTCATTCAAATCCAACCGGCTTCGGGTAGCGGCTACTATATGATGACCTTTAGGGAAGTTGCGCCGACTCCAACCGAAACGCCCGAACCCACCGAAACGGTTGAACCCACCCAAACCCCGCTCCCCACTGAAACGCCCATCCCCACTGAAACACCTATCCCAACCGAAACCGTGCTGCCCACGCCATCGGTCTCCACGGTTGTTCTTCCGGTCAGCATTGATATTGACCAGACCTCCATCGCTACGGTCAGTTTGAACAACATTCCTGCCGAGGGCTACACCAGCGCCGAGTTCACCTGCTCTTACAACCCTGGTCTGGTATCTGTCGGCAACATCACAGTCGCCGGATTGTTCGGAACGGACCCGGTGGTTGCGATAAGCGGCCCGCAGGGCGGCAGTTTCATCGTGGCAATTGCCGGCAGCAACGGCCAGAAGGCCACAGCCAACGGCACAGCCTTTACCTTCAATATTCTCGGGCTGCAAGCCGGGCAGACTGCAATTGAGTGTAGCGCCCGCGTTTCCAAAGGCGATGGCGTTCTCACCAGCATTTCATCCACTGGCGACAGTCTGACTATCCTGAGCGAAGTCACCGAAACCCCGCAGCCCACCGAAACACCCGTCCCGACAGAAACGCTGGTTCCCACGGAAACAGTTGAACCCACCGAAACCCCTGTTCCAACGGAAACCCCTGAACCCACTGAAACGCCTCTCCCGACTGAGACCCCTGTTCCCACCGAAACTCCCGAACCACAAGATGGGACAGTCTCCGGCCAAGTGCTGGCAGGCAAACCGGTGCTGGTCGTTTTGACCAATGAAGATGAATCGGTTGCTGGCTCGGTGCTTGCCAACCCCGATGGAACGTTCAGCCTGAGCGTTCCGGCGGGGACCTACAAAATTTTCGCCGGGGCCATCGGTTTCCTAGGCGCGAAAGGGACGGTGTCTGTGACAGAGGGCGGCGCAGTTGTAATGCCGGTCATCACCCTCCTGGCAGGTGACATCGATAACAACAACGTCATCGAACAGTTCGACGCCATGACGATTGGCATGAACTACAATGCAGCCTCTCCCGAAGCCGCCGATTTGAACGGCGATGGCGTTATCAACGTGCTTGACCTGGAACTCCTGGCGCAAAACTACCGCGCAACAGGGCCTTTGGTCTGGCAGTAAGCGTCACCGCGAATCAATGGGGGCGCACCGTTTCGTGCGCCCCCATTTCTTGAACTGGAGTAGTACGATGAAATCATTGACTGCGCTTTTCCTTGCCGTCATTTTTTCCCTTTCACTCATTTTCAATGTCCATGCCCAAGGGGCCGAAAGCATCTGGCTCTCGGCCAGTACCACATCCTATAAAACCGACGAAACGGTTATCGTGACCGTCAATGCCGCCTCGGCCACGCCCATCCAGGGATTTACCTTCCAGGTGCGCTACGACCCCGAATGCCTGCGTCCAATCAATGCTGCCAGCACCATTCCCGGCATGAACGGCCTGCCCCTGCCACAGATGACCGGCCAGGTGGATGGTTCGTATGCCAGCACCACGCCCCAAGTTGTGAACGGCGTCCTGGCAGAAATCCGTTTTACCGCCTTGCGGGGCTGCGAAACCAACCTGATTTTGGAAAGCGCCGCGCTCGCCATCCGTAACCAGTCGGGTTTTGCCGTCCCGCTGACCGGCGTGATATTGGGAGAAACCACCGTCGCCATCTCGATTAGCATGGAAAAAGGAGCGCAGGAAGCCTTCCTGCCGGTCTCCGGTTCCATTCTGCCGCTCGACCCCCCGGCCGCCCCCCAAAAATCAATCCCTGGCTGGGTGCTTGGCCTGGTATCCGCACTGTTGGCTGGCGGCGTGATTGGCGGTTTTATCTTGTTTCGCAAGAAACCAGCGACCGTCGCGGTCAAGGTTGCCGCTTCATCACAGCATCCCCGCCTGCAGATAAAGCGCGGGCCGCAGGCTGGCAAGAATTTCATCCTGAACAAAGTGCCTTGCCTGATAGGCAGCGACCCCAGGAACGATATTTGCCTCAACGACCCCAATATCAACGGACATCACGCGAAAATTTTTACCAATAACAACGCATACTATTTGATGGACCTGGGCGGCGGAACTTTCATCAACGGGCAGGCTGTCAGGCGAAGTTCCGCGCCCCTCAAGCCCGGAGATGTGGTTCGCCTGGGAAAAAGCGCCTTGTTCGTTTTTGAGTCTTGAGGCGTAACGCGGAATTTATTGTGCAACCAAACGACATAAATGTTGCCGAGTAATACCTTTACCTTGCTTGCATGAATAGATTTGTGGCGGCCTTAACCGGCAGGGCGTCAGGAGTAAACTTATGAAATCCCAATCAATTCTTCGAGTCGTTGCGCTGTTGGCCCTTTTTGCGATACTGATGCCGGTGACCAGCGTGAGTGCTCAATTTGTACAAGTTATTCCGCCGGTACAGATGTTTCAACTCCCCTGGGAGCAGGGCAAGGCCTGGGTGGCGTTGGACGGCTTTGATAACGGCTTCAAACGTCCGCGCAGCAGTCCACACCATTACATAAACGGCGGGGCAGTTGATTTCGCGCCCTATAACGGCATCAAAACCGGGGTAGACACGTCCAATTTCTGGGTCACAGCCGTTGCTGCAGGAACAGTAACAGAAGTCGGCTGGTGCCACCTGAAACTTGACCACGGGAATGGCTGGAATTCAGAATACCAATTCCTCGCCAACATTCAGGTCAGAGTAGGCGACTCCGTCTATCGAAACCAGCGGCTGGCGGTGATTGCCGATGGCCTGGGGCAGCCCTATTGCTTGCCTCATGTAGGAGAGGGGGAGCCACACCTGCACTTCTCATTGCGGCCCAATATGCGCAATGTGACATTCGCAGGCTGGTTGTTCGAGTATGTCCCGATTTTGAACTGGACGACCTTTACAAAAAACGGGGTCAAACTTGGCTCGTACCGTCCTCTGATGAACCTGCCCGGTTTGCAAATTGTCCTGCGCGAGCCGCTCCTGTGGAATGTTCTCTACACTGGCAGCGTGGATGCGGCCCGCTATGAACGCTGGCCACTTCATTTGACCGGCGCGACCACCTTCACGCTGACTGCGACCTCCAATACCGGCGGATTGTCTCTGCTTGTGTTGCTGCTCGATTCCAGCGGAAGCGAAATTGCGCGCAGCACGAGCGGCATCTTGGAAACAACCCAACCTGCCGGGAGTTACTTCATCCAAATCCAGCCGCAAGCCGGGCAGGGCTTTTACAACCTGATTGCACGCAAGCAAGAACAACCCTTGCCCATCGGGCCGTATGTGTATACAGAAGTTGCCCTATCGGGTATCGATGTTGGCGGCTCCACGCTAGCGACCGTTGGCCTGGGCAACGTGCCTGCCGAGGGATATACAAGCACCGAATTTACCTGTACGTATGATGCTACCCTGGCTGATGTGAGCATCAATTCAGCCACCAACCTTTTTGGGCCCGACCCAGTGATGGCCGTCAACGGCCCCCAAAATGGAACGTTCATTGTGGCAATCGCAGGCAGCAAAGGCAGCCGGGCAGCCTCCAGCGGCCCAGCGTTTACGTACAACGTCAAGGGCTTGCAAACCGGGCAGACGGTGCTGGAGTGCCGCGCACGCATCTCCAAAGGCGACCAGGTCTTAACCAGTATTGATTACATCCCCGCTGCATTGACCATTCGGGGCAGCGGCCCCCAGCCCACGCCCACCTCTGTCACCTGGCCGACGCCAACGATTATTCCAGAACCGACGCAGCCCCCCGTGCCTGATGTTTCACCGACGCCTGAACCGGAAGAATCGCCCACCCCTGTTGTTACACCGACCCTGGAACCGACCTCCACGCCCATCGCTTCGCCCTCCACTTCGCCAGACTTCCCCGGCACATTGACAGGCCAGGTTTATGCCAGCAAAACGGTAACAGTAAGCCTGTACAACACCGAAAATGAACTGACCCATTCAACCGTTGCCGAATTAGATGGCACTTTTAGCCTGAATGCACCATCTGGGGACTATACCGTTGCTGCAACGGCCAGCGGATTCCTGGATGCACAGGGGACAGCATCCCTCCTCCCAGGGCAGGCCACGTCGCTGCCTACGGTCGCCCTGCTGGCGGGCGACATTGACGGCAATCGCGTTATTGACCAGTTTGACGCCCTGACGATTGGCATGAACTACAACCTGGCCTCCCCTGCCAACGCCGATTTTAACGATGATGGAATAATCAACGTGCTCGACCTGGAACTTCTCGCCAGGAGTTATCGCAAAACCGGCCCAAGCGTCTGGCAATAACGGCTGGATTGTCCCATTGTAAAACATCCCGCGCATGGTGATGCACGGGATGTTTCGTGTTTAGCGGCAAGGCCTCGCGCGGTTGCGAAATTTATGCGCACCTATCAATTCCTTATCAACCATGTCATCGTATTTACACACAATTCTCTTGCATGTATAATTCTCTCTAGCATCCATTTACCCTAATCAGACGAGATGACTCATGGCGCTCCGCGGGAATCTTCGAGATTTTACGGTTACGCAATTATTAAACCTCATCAATTTAGCCCATAAAACAGGCACATTGGTCATTGAGGGACCAGCCGAAGCCGCAAAGGTGGCATTTCGGGATGGTAAACTTGCCTACGCCCAAATTGGGCAGGAAGACAGCCGCCTGGCATCGGTTTTGCACCGTGCTAATAAACTGACCACCGGTCAATTGCGCGCCATCCAAACCCGCGCTGTGCAAGTCAGCGATAAGGAACTTGGCCTGTTGCTTATCAATGCCGGTTACATGTCTCAAGATGACATCCTGAATTCATTGCAATCTTATTTTACGGATGTCGTGCGGCGTTTATTTACCTGGGTGGAGGGTTCCTTCCGCTTCGAAAACGATTTGACGCCCCCCGAAGACCGGATTACCGTGCGGCTCGACCTGGAAAATCTGATCATCGAGGGCGCCCGCCAATTGCGCGAGTGGGAACAGTTACAGGATGAAATTCCCAGCCTCGATATGGCGCTTAAATTTATCGAACGCCCTGGCACATCCATGCAAAAAATGAACTTGAGCGTGGAAGAGTGGCGCGTGGTTTCCTACATCAACCCCCGCAACACCATCCAGCAGATTGCATCCGCCGCCAAGATGAGCGACCTGGAAATCCGGCGGATTGTTTACGGCCTTTTGCAGGCCGGCCTAGTTGAAGTGGTGCGGCCCGAGGGTGCGCCGGTCTCTGTTGAACGGGCCCGCCCGCAGGTCACAGTCCAGAACCGCGAAGAGCAAAAATCTCTGGTCAATCGCTTAATTACGCGAATCCGGTCTATTTAAAAAATTCTTTTTTTGGGTGAGGCATTATGCAGACCGTAAAAATGGTGGTCACTGGCCCTTTCAGCGCTGGCAAAACGGAATTCATCCGCTCTGTCAGTGAAATTGATGTGGTGTCAACGGAACGGAAAGTTTCAGCGGACGGGGAGCGCGCAGTCAAGAATGCAACCACGGTAGCTATGGACTTTGGCCGCATCACCGTGGATGAAGACCTGGTACTCTATCTGTTTGGCACTCCAGGTCAAAAGCGCTTCGATTTCATGTGGGAAATCCTCTCCGAGGGGATGCTGGGCTTCATCGTCATGGTAGACAGCACCCGCCCTGAAACCTTCCGTGAAGCGCGTTCTATCCTCGAAACCTTCCGCGCCTATGCGCCCACTCCCTATGTCGTTGCCGCCAACAAACAAGATATGGCCGATGCCTGGGATATCGACGACATGCGTCACGCCTTGCGATTGGATGGCAAGGTCAAACTTTTGCCGTGCGTTGCCAGTGATAAAGCCACCGTCAAAAACGTCCTGCTTGAGTTGCTCTACAGCATTCTAGCCGAGATGGATGGCGGGGACAAATAAGAAGTTGCGAAGAACAACGTGTCATCAATTACTACTGACCAGGGCATCGTTCACTATGAGGTCTATGGGCGGGGCCGACCGGTAATTTTATTACACGGTTGGCTGGGCTCTTGGGGGCTTTGGCAAGAGACCATGGCCTATTTGGGCCGCTATTATCGCACCTATGCCCTCGACTTCTGGGGATTTGGAGAATCAGGCAAAAAACGTGACACCTACGCCGTGCAGGATTTCGTCAGCCTGGTTGACCAGTTCATGGACCGTCTCGGAATTGCCCAGGCCCCCCTGGTTGGTCACAGCATGGGCGGCACAGTCAGCCTATCTGTCGCAATCCAATACCCACACCGCGTCCGAAAAGTCGTTGTAATTGGCTCCCCCATCGTTGGCAGTTCGCTGGCAATTCCGCTCAAACTGGCCGGGTATCGGTTTATTGCATTTATGCTTTTTAACATGATGTGGGCATTTCGGGGAGCCATGAAAATTGCCTCCCCTTTTATTTGCGCCGACCCACGGTTTCCCGAAATGATGGACAAAGATTTATCCAGCACCACCGTGGAATCTTTTCTGCGCAGTATCGCCTCTCTTCGTCGCACCGACTTGCGCCCAATGCTGCCGCAAATCAAGATTCCTGTGATGGGAATGTATGGCGACCGCGACAATATCGTTCATCCCCGGCAGTGGCAGCCGCTCATTCAAGGCATTCCAGGCGCAAAAATTGTCCGTTGGGAACGCGCCCAGCACTTTGTTATGTTGGATACGCCCCAAGATTTTATGGAAAACCTGAAAGCGTTCTTGGATGAGGAAGCGAATCCCACCTGATGACTACCGCCCAATTTTATTACCCTGACCGCATGGGACGAATTATCCTCCAGGCGATGGAAGAGATTTTGGGGCGAAACGGGGTACATGCAATCCTGAACCTGGCTTGTCTGACGGATTTAATCAATAACATTTCAGGCCAACAGTATAATCAGGAACTTTCCTTTGACTCTATCAGCAGTCTGCACGGCGCGCTGGAGGGCTTTTACGGGCCGCATGGCGGGCAGGGGGTTGCTTTGCGGATTGGCCGCGCCTGTTTTCAACATAGTCTGCGTGAATTTGGGTCTTTGCATGGTTTAACTGACCTGACCTTTCGCCTGCTGCCGGCTGAGACCCGTTTCAAAGCAGGCGCATCTGCACTGGCCGAGATTTTCAATAAGTATAGCGACCAACGAGTTCGGCTGGAAGACCGGGATAAAGTCCTTCTATGGCACATCGAACGCTGCCCACTTTGTTGGCAACGCACAGCCGACCGTCCGTGTTGTCAGATGGCAGTGGGACTGTTGCAAGAATCACTCTATTGGATGAGCGGCGGCAAGTTTTACCAGGTCGAAGAAACAGATTGCCTCGCCTGTGGCGATTCTGCGTGTACTATTTTGATTGAAAAGGCCCCCATGAGTTGACGTATGTTGAAGATAATTTTGCAGGCCCCTCGAAAAATTTCACCGTTCAACGTCCCTGCTCGTGACTTGATACTCCAGGCTCAGCCGCTCTGGTTATTGCAGAAAAACATCCTGGCCCCCTACACCACCCGCGAGCTAGAACTCTTACCCCATCAGCGGGTGCCTTTGTTGCGAGAGCCAATGTTGGTGTATCGCGACAACCTGTTTTTCGACGAATATTTCATCGCCGAATTTATCTCACAGGCAAAACGCCGCAAACGCCCCGTGCGTGCCGCGTTCTCAATGGATGACCCTGCCTTTCGAGAACACGCCCTGCCGCTTTCTGTCTCATATACCCCGGCAGGGAATCTATACCTGGCTGACCTGTGGTATTACCCCAACGGCCCCGAAGCAGATGTTGACCCGCTTGTCATTGATATGCAGGCCAAAGAAGTGGGGTACTATCATGTTCCCACCTACATGGCCGACCAGCGAGGAGACCTGGTATACCAGGTGCCGCGTCGAGCAATGATGGCGATAGACTGCTGGACGCACGTTTTCATTGCAGATGGCGTTTTTGGGTTGTTTGCGCGCGGTTTGCGCTTTGAAACCCGTCTCAACAACGACCTGGCCTTTAAACTCAAAATTTTGGCTACGGCTCTGTATGAAGGCAAGCAACTCTTAGAATGCTCATCGCTGGTCAAAATTGGCAAAAATTGCGTCATTGACCCAACGGCCATCATTCACGGACCGACAACAATTGGCGATGGCGTGACCATCAATGCTGGCGCAGTCATCGAAAACTGCACCATTGGCGATAATGTAAACATCTCGCAAGGCTGCCAGTTGATGCTCTCCGTGGTTGGCAATGGCACATTCCTGCCATTCCGGGCATCCCTGTTTATGACCACGATTATGGACCACTCAATGGTCGCCCAAAATACCTGTTTGCAGATGTGCGTGGTAGGCCGCAACACCTTCATCGGCGCTGGCTCAACGTTTACCGACTATAATTTGATTCCTTCGCCCATCAAAGCCTTAGATGGCCACAATGAACTTAA
Organism: Anaerolineales bacterium; assembly: GCA_034432755.1. Classification (GTDB taxonomy): domain Bacteria; phylum Chloroflexota; class Anaerolineae; order Anaerolineales; family Villigracilaceae; genus UBA5195. The sequence continues at coordinate 61,728 of DAOUBQ010000093.1, read as the reverse complement.
ACCCTCTAACCGGCCTGTGTTAGGTGGAGCCGTGGGGCATAACTGCCGCATTGGCGCCGGCATGATTATCTTCCCAGCCCGCACCATTGAATCAGATGTCGTTCTGGCTGCATCAAAAGACCGTCGGATTATTGACCGGGATGTTAAGTATGAAGACAGCGACCATCATAAGATGCGCAACGCCAATGCCCATATCCGCTTGTATCCCCGCGATCAAGAAGATGAAGGGTTAGAATCCTGGTAATTCATGGACACTTTTGCTTTTATCATTCATCCCATTGACCCCAAACGTGATGTTAGCCGAAAATACCCACTCTTAGGAAAATTGCTCAGCGAACGCCAGATAAATTTCTTTTCGACGTTTTTCCCGCCGGTCTATATCTCTGAAATCGAGGGCATCACCTCGGAGGCTACAGGCAAGCAAATCAAAGGTTGGTTTGTTGCCTGCCCATACACGCCACAAAGAATGTTGGAGTTACCGGAAAAAACAGTTTATCGAAAAATTATTGAAACGGGGAAACTGGCCGAACGGCTGGGTGCGGACATCTTGGGCTTGGGCGCTTTTACATCGGTCATCGGCGATGCGGGGATCACCATTGCAAACGCGCTGAATGTTCCCGTTACCACCGGGGACTCTTACACCGTTTCGCTGGCGGTCGAATCGATTAAGAAGGCTGCTGATATAATGGACATTCCAATCTCGTGCGCCACTGTTGCTGTGGTTGGAGCAACCGGCGCAATAGGAAAAGTCTGCGCAGAACTTCTCGCAGGTGCGGTAGGTGAGTTATACTTAGTAGGACGCCGCGCCGATGCGCTCGAAGCCTTGCGTGAGCGCTGGCAGCCAACCGCAAAGGCCAAGTTGCGCGTCAGTACCTCGATGGATGTCTTGCGGCGCGCCCAGCTCATCTTGACGGTCACCAGCGCCGTTCATGATATTATTCGTCCTGAAGACCTGATGCCCGGCGCAGTTGTGTGTGATGTGGCCCGCCCCCGTGATGTATCTGCAATGGTGGCTGCGGCGCGCGATGATATATTAGTGATTGACGGCGGCATGGTCGATGTGCCAGGCCCCGTTGATTTCCACTTTAATTTTGGATTTCCGCCTGGTAAATCGTATGCCTGTATGGCAGAGACCATGGCTCTGGCCCTGGAGGGCCGTTTTGAAGACTATACGCTTGGCAAGGAAATTAGCCGCGCGCGCGTAGAGGAAATTTCGCACATTGCCGCAAAGCACGGCTTTCGCTTGAGCGGTTTTCGCTCTTTCGAGCGCGCGGTAACGCCTGAACAAATCGAAGCAGTGCGCCGTAATGCAAAAAAAGCGCGGCGCCAATCATGATGGGAGGCTCGTTATGGGAAAAGCCCGCCTGTTGATCGTGGAAGACGATATTGATATCTCTACCATGCTGAAAATTTACTTCAGCGGCCTGGGCTATGATGTCGATACAGCCATGCGCGGTTCCGATGCGCTTGAAAAAACGCGCCATGCGTTGCCGCACCTGATTGTGCTAGACATCATGCTGCCCGATATCGACGGCTATGAAGTGTGCCGCACCCTGCGGACGAACATGCGCACCAGCCACATCCCTGTCATCTTTCTGACGCAGAAAGATGAGCGCAGCGACCGCTTACAGGGTTTGGAACTGGGCGCAGATGACTACATCACCAAACCGTTTGACATCGAGGAACTCAAATTGCGCGTCCAGGGTGCCATCCGTCGCTCAGAGCGTGAGAGCCTCACCGACCCGCGTTCTGGCCTGCCAGCGGGTCGCCTTATCGAAGAGCAATTGCGCAAAATTATCCGCGAGACGGGCTGGGCTTTCCTCGATATTCGAATCAACTATTTTGAGCCGTTCAAAGATGTGTATGGCTTTGTTGCCGGGGATGATGTCTTACGGTTTACCGGCATGTTGATTGGCGAGGTACTGGACGAGTTGGGAACTCCCGCCGATTTTGTCGGCCATGCCGGGGGAGATAATTTCATCATTATTACAAGAGAAGGCGCTTCGAGTGGGGTGAGAACCCGGCTGAAAGAACGTTTTGCAGAGGAAGTACAAACCCATTATAACTTTATTGACCGTCAGCAAGGTTTTATCCTCGCGCCTGGCCCCGATGGGCAGAGCGAGCAATTTCCGCTCATGACCCTTGCGATTGGGTTGGTATCGCCATCCCAAACCTCATTTGCCGATATTCGTGAAATTACCGAGTTGGCTGCTGAAGCGCGCCGCCAAGATGCCGGGACGGCGGCCAGGGCATAGGCAGGAGAGATGCCGTCATGCCACAGGGCCCGACTCTCTTGAGCATCGGTTTTCTCCTGGTCGGACTGTTATTGATATTAATAGTCTGGGCTCTCTTGCGCTTTCTGGTGCCCAGGTTTCGGCCTGCTGCCCAAGAAGCGGCACAACCGGCTTTCATCCAACAAAAAGCGCATCATGATGCCATCTTGATTATCGAAGCGGGCGGCAAGTTTCGATATATGAATCCCAAGGCTCGTGAGTGGTTTGAGTTATTTGAAGGGGAAATTCCCCACCTCGAACGCCTCGCCCGCCGGGTCAGGCCAAGCGAGAGTTTCCTGGAACTATGCGCCGCTGAAGGTCAGGCGCGTTTTTCAATTAACGGCAAACTCGTTGATGCGATTTCATACCGCATTCCAGGCACTGTCCCGGCTACCCTCCTGGCTATCCGGCGGACGGAAAGCGCCCTTGGGTCAGGACAATCACAGCCGGGAGATATCATTCCAGGCGCGGCGCTCAAAACTGTCTCCGAGTTTGGACAAGCGATTGCGAGTAGCCTGAGCCTGGAAGCAACCATACAGGCGACCCTGGTCAACGTCGAAAGGCTGGTTGCCTCGGATTTTCTGGAAGTAAAAGTTTGGGATGAAAGTACCCAGTCGCTCATTCCCTATCGCATGAGTGATGCAACCGGGGCAGCGCGCGCTCTCCAGCGTGAAAGCAGCAGCCAGTTTGGGGAATATGCCGGTTTCTTAATCGCCCAACGCAAGGAACTTTTCATTCCAGATACTCGCTCTTTCACCGAAGTCAGGTACGACCCGTTTGGCAGCCGCGTGCCGCCGATGGGGTCTTATATTGGCCTGCCCCTAATGGCTTATGGCCTGCTGGTCGGCACGTTGGAAGTGGGTGTGATTCCCGTCAACAGTTTTTCAGAGGAAGACCTGAATATCCTGCAACTCGTCACAGGACAGGCCGCCGTGGCGTTGCGCAATGCCACCCTGTATGAAAAACAGCAGCGCTGGAACGCGCAATTATTCGGGTTGACCAACCTTTCGCAGGCGGTTGGTTCGTTGCGCGATTTGAAAGACTTATTCTCGCGGCTGGTCAGCGGCTTGTCACCGCTCTTCAATGTCGAAATCCTGGGTTTTTTACTGTACGATGAACAACGGCGCACGCTGGAAGGGCAAATGCCGTTTCATGGTTTGCCGAACAACATCGTTCAGATTTACAAAACAATCATCCGTGCCGAAAGCCCAGCAGAACAGCGTATTTTGAGCCAGGAAGTCATCATGACCCTGGATGCCAGCCAGGATGCGATATGGGGAGACTTGGGTTTGCAGGACCTGGCCCAGGCTGCCTCCATGCGCGATACCGCCCTGATTCCACTGCTTTCAGCGGGGCGTTTCTTGGGGTATTTGCAACTCTCCAATCATCGCCAGGGCAGCCAATCCATTTCGCAGGATGAACTTCGCCTTTTGAACATCGTTGCCAACCAGGTTGCGGCCATCATTGATAATGCCCTACTGGTGCAACAGGCGCGCCAGCGTAACCAGCGCGCCGAGTCGCTGCGTCGCATTGCCAGCCTGGTCAGTTCCACTGCTACGCTGGATGAAATTCTTACCTATTCCATGCAAGAACTTGCGCAGTTGCTTCAAGTTGAGGTTGGCGCGATTTTCCTGTTCTATGAAGGCGAAGGTGTGATGCGTGCGCACACCCCTTCTGCTTTTGGGGTTCCTGAAGAATTGTTCGATACGTTGTCTCGAATTGTAATCAGACCATCTACCTACCGCCTGACCGTTGCTGGAAGCCAGCGGCCCTTCCTTTCTGGCAACTTATCCAAAGACAGGCGCGTGTTGCCGCTTTACCAGGCAATAGTGCGCCGCCTGTCACTGGAATCTGCGCTTGCCGTGCCTCTCATCGTGCGCGGACAAGGAATTGGCGAAATGATGATTGGCGGACGACGGCAGGATATGTTCGGCACTCCCGATTTGCAGATTGCTTCGACCATCGCCAGTCAGATCGCGGTGGCAATCGAAAACACGCGCCATGCCGGCCAGACAGACGAAGTCCTCCGCCGCAAAGCCAGTTATGTCACTGTGATGGCGCGTATTATGCGTGAATTGAATGCGGCTGTTGGCCTTAAAGAATTGATGCGCGTTGCCTATGAGGAAAGCCTGCGGGTTGCCGAGGTAGAGTGCGGTACGGCGTTGCTGTATGAACCTGGCCACGCCGATATCGAGAGTCGTTCTGCGATGTTTTTCCTCGGCCATGCGGTGAGTGACGCCACGCGCAGCATCATCAGGCAGAGCCTTGCCTCTGGAGAACCGGTACTGACGGAAGAACTGACCGACGAAAACCTGCCTCATGCGGGCGTGCGCTCCGTCCTGGTCGCGCCGATTTGTCACCAGGGTGAGACCCTCGGCTTTATCGAACTCCATGCCGGGCAAGCAGGCCACTTCGACGAGGCGCGCGTCGAGATGATTAAAAACATTGGCATCCAGACGGCGATTGCCCTGCAAACCGCCTTGAGCTATCGAGAACAGCAACACCGCATGGAACTCTTCCGTCGCCGTTCTGCGTCCTTCAAGCAATTAACCGAAACATTACAAGGCTTGCGCGCCGGCTATTCCCTCGAAGTTTCTCTGGAAATCATTGCGCAGGGAATTCAAAAAGCCACACCGTTCAATGTTGTTTTGATTAGTTTGAATGATTTGCAAACCGGCATCCTCACCCGCGTGGCTGGGGCCGGCTTCGATTTGCAGACCTTTGCGCAACTTCAGGCCCATCAGCAGCCCTGGACAAGCGTTTCGCAGTTAATGAAACCTGAATTTGAAATTAACAGCCTCTACTTCATCCCTGCCGACCAGTCGCCCGTCATTCCGGGCGATGTGCAAACAGTAACGATGTTAGAGCATGGAGGCCAGTCTCCCAACGCCTGGCAGCCCGATGACATGCTTCTCATCCCGATTTACGACAAGGATGACCACCCCCTCGGCCTGATTAGTGTAGATGCGCCGCGGGATGGAATGCGCCCCGATACAGTGACCATCGAAACCCTGGAAGCGTATGCCACCCAGGCCGCCTTGACGATTGCTAGTGGGCGTGCCCTCCAATCGTTCCAGGAACGTGTCCAGTCGCTGTCGGAAGAAGTAACGCGCGAAAAGAATTTGTTGACCTTCAGCCAGCGCAGCCTGCCTGTTTTGTTACAAAAAGACATTGACCACACTGTTTTGGTCACAAACCTGACCCAGCGCGCCCGGCACATTCGCGCCGGTCTGCAATTAACAGAGGCCATTAGCCGTCAGTTTGATACCGCCTCGGCCCTGATGACCCTCGGGCAGCAAGTTTTGACCAGTTTCGATATGTCCATCTCGATGGTTGCCCGTGATACCCTCGATGGGCCGCGTATCGTCCATGTGCTTGGCAATTTGCCAGCCGGGGCCAACCCGCAGGCCCTATTTGGGCAGCGCAACCCGCTTCGCGCCTGCTTGCAGTCGGGCGAGACCATGCTGTCTATCAACCTGGATGAAGATGAAATCTGGCACGATACGCCTTTTCTGACCGGTTTGCGCGCCAAATCATTCATTGCCATCCCTGTGGTGATTCATCAAAAGACAATCGCCGCAGTCCTGGCCGTTGATACAGAAACCATGCCTGCGATGTCTGCAGAAGACCGGCAGGTTTATTTTCAGATAAGCCGTCAGGTTTCGGTCATCCTTCAGAACATCAGCCTGCTCAACGAAACCAGGCAGCGACTGGAAGAAGTGAACCTGCTGCTCGACTTCAGCCGCCAACTGAGCGGTTTGAATCCCCGTCAGATTTTAGAATCACTGCTGCAAAGCGCCTTGCGCGTGGTTGCCCCCGCGCACGCTGGCGTGGTGCTGCAGTGGGACGCGCGCGAGGAAGTGTTGGTGCCGATTTCTGCCATGAATTATATTGACGATGAAAGCATCCTCAACATCACCTATCACATCAATGAAGGCTTACCTGGCCGCGTTTTCATGGAAAAACTGCCTCGCCGGGTGGACGAAGTTAACTTTGCAAATGACTATAACTTACCTGCCGAAAACCTGCTCAAATATCGAAAGGCAACAGGCGGGCGCTTGCCGGTTTCAAGCCTGCTCGTTCCCATTCAAACTGGCACGCAGACCATGGGTATTCTGGTACTGGATAATTTCAACACCCAGTCCGCATTCCGGCCAGACGACGAAGCCTTGTTACTCTCCCTAACCCAGCAAGTGGCGCTCTCCCTTGAAAATGTTCGCCTGGTGCAGGCCACCCAAGAACGCACCGGACAACTCCAGGCACTCAACTCCATTGCTGCAACCCTCACATCCAGCTTACAGCGTGAAGAATTGGTCTCTTCTTTGCTCGACCGCATGGGGATGGTCGTTCCGTACGACACGGCTATTCTCTGGCTGCGTACCGAGAGCAGGCTGGTGGTTGCCGATGCGCGCGGCTTCAATGACAACGAAGAGCGTAAAGGCATCACGGTCGAAATCGAAGACAGTCTGTTGTTCCATGAGATGATTCGCACCGGCCAGGCAATAGCCATTGGCGATGTTCGCACCGACCCTCGGTTTTCAACCTTCATTGATGCCTCGCATCTCTCCTGGCTGGGCGTTCCGTTGATTGCCAAGGGGGAGGTGATTGGCGTGGTGGCAACTGAAAAGGCAGAGGTCCATTTTTACACAAGCGACATTGTCCAACTTGCCACCACCTTTGCCAGCCAGGCAGCGGTTGCCATTGATAATGCAAATTTGTTTGAAGAATCGGTGCAACGCGCAGCCGAACTCGATGAGCGTTCCCAACGCCTGGCCTTGCTCAACCAGTTTTCAGCCGAACTGGCTGGCTCGCTCAATGCCGACCAGGTGCTGCGGCTGACGGCCAACCAACTCATGGCTGCCACGCGCTCTGAACGCGCAATGATTGTGCTGCTCGACCCAGAAAAACACGCTGTGTTACTATTCGTCTTGCCCGACGAAATTGCCCGCTCGCCGATTTATCGTTCCATGCCCGATTCACCGGCGCTGGCTTACTTGCGCGAAACCCTGACCGTTTACGCCACCGATGACGCCCGTTCCGACGCAAAACTGATTGGCCTCTCTGAATTTTTAGAAGATACCGCTTCTCTAATGATTCTGCCCATCTCCGGCAGCCAGAGCATCTACGCCATTGCCATTCAGAGCCGTGAGTTTGGTCATTTCAAGTCCAATGAAATCGAACTGGCACGCACCATTGGAAACCAGGCCGCCATAGCGCTCCAAAATGCCGACCTGTACCAATCTACCCTTGCAACCGCAGAACGCCTGGCAATCCTCAACCAGGTCTCTTTCGAAATTGGCGCCAGCCTCAACCCAGATGACATCTATCGGGCAGTGCATGAGGCCGCCTCAAGACTCATGCCGGTTGATGCCTTTATCGTTGCCCTGCATGATGAAGAAACGGGCGAAGTAGATGGCGTGTATATCGTGGATATGGGGCAACGCATTTCGGGCGTGCGCCTGCAAGCCGGTCAGGGATTAACCGGACACGTCATTGCCACAGGCCAGCCCATCCTCACCCTGCAATCCAGCGAAGTAGATGCCCAGGGCGGGGTTACAATTGGCGAAAAAGGCACACCCCATTCGATTGTTGTTGTTCCGATGGTTTCGGGCGGCAAAGTGATTGGCGCTTTATCGGCCCAGAGCTATCAATTCAATGCCTACACCGAAAACGACCAGCAAATCTTAAGCACGCTGGCAAACCAGGCAACGGTGGCCATTCAAAACGCTCGCCTGCTGGCTGAGACTCAAAAGTTTGCCCTCACCCTCGAACAGCGCGTGATTGAACGCACTGCCGAACTCGAACACGAACAGCGCAACACCGAAACGTTACTGCGTATTCTGACCGAAGTCTCGGCCAGCCTCGACCTCGACCGCGCCCTCAGCCGCACCCTCGCCCTTCTCAATGAAGCCATTGGGGCCGAACAGGGAACCGTCATGCTCCTCAACCCCGAGGATAACACCCTCTACTATCGGGCGGGCTATGGCTATGTGACCCAGGACTCGCATGCCGCTCGTAAATCGTCTTCGTTCAAACTCAAGATAGGCGAGGGTCTGGCGGGTTGGGTGGTCAAACATCGCCAATCTGTCCTCATAGACGACCTGTACCTCGACCCGCGTTGGGTCATCTCGCAGAGTTCCCAAGACCATCGCAGCGCCATTGTGGCCCCCCTGGTGGTGGGCGAAGACGTGATTGGCGCCATTATGGTCTTCCATCGCAAAGTCGGCTTCTTTACAGAAGATTCGCTCGAAATGGTGCGGGCGATTGGCGCGCAGGTTGCCATTTCTATCAACAACGCCCAACTCTATGAACTCATTCGTGACCAGGCGGAGCGACTAGGTTCCATGTTACGTTCGCAACAGGTGGAAGCCAGCCGCCAAACGGCCATCCTTGAAGCAGTGGCCGACGGCGTGCTGGTCACCGACCCGCTCAATAAAATTTCTTTTGTCAATGCCTCAGCCGAGCGCATTCTCTCCCTCTCTGCCGAGCAACTGCTGGGCAAACCTGTAGAGAATTTTGCGGGCCTGTTTGGCAAATCCAGCCAAACCTGGGTGCAAGTGGTCAAAAGCTGGTCTCAAAACCCCGAACAGCATCACGCCGGCGAAATGTACGCCGAACAAATCAGCCTCGAAACCGGCCAGGTAGTGTTAGTTCACCTTTCCCCGGTTATCTGGCGCAAGGAATTCCTCGGCACGGTGTCCATCTTCCGTGATATTACCCACGAAGTTGAAGTTGACCGCTTGAAATCTGAATTTGTTGCAACCGTCAGCCACGAGTTACGTACCCCGATGACTTCCATTCGCGGTTATGTTGACATCTTGCTGATGGGGGCTGCCGGAGCGCTCAATGAAAACCAGTCGCATTTTCTGGAGATTGTCAAGAATAATACCGAACGCTTGAACATCTTGGTGAATGACCTGCTCGATGTATCTCGAATTGAAGCAGGGCGCATCAGCCTTTCCATTCAGCCGGTTGACCTGGTTGAAGTGACCAGGGACATTGCTACCCGCTTTACCCAGCGCTCACAAGCAGAAAACAAAGCCATGCAAATCTCGGTCATGGCCGAAGAGTCTACCCCGCGCGCCCTGGCCGATACCGAACGTATTCGCCAAGTGATTGAAAACCTTGTAGATAACGCCTATCATTACACCCCTGCCGGTGGAAAAATTCAGGTTGAATTGCACAAAAATGATGGCATGTTGCAAATTGATGTAAAAGATACCGGTATCGGAATTCCGTTGGAGCAACAGGAGCGCGTTTTCGACCGTTTCTTCCGCGGCGAAGACCCCCTGGTGCTTGCGACCCCTGGCACAGGGCTTGGTCTTTCCATCGTCAAACAACTGGTGGAAATGCACCGCGGGAAAATCTGGATGTTCAGCACAGGCGTGCCAGGCCAGGGCAGCACATTTTCGTTTACCATACCAGCGTATCAACCTGAGGAGTAAGCATGGCAAAAATTGTCATTGCAGAAGACGAACCCGATATTCGTGAATTAATCGCTTTTACCCTGCGTTTTGCTGGATACGAGGTCATTGCTGGCAGTAATGGAGAAGAAGGCTACCAACTTGCCAAAGCCGAACGCCCTGATTTGGTCATGCTGGATGTTCGCATGCCCAAATTGACCGGGTACGAAGCGTGTAAACGCATTAAGGCCGAGCCAGAGCTTACAAACGTCCCGGTTATCTTTCTCTCTGCCAAAGGACAGGAAAATGAAATCGAACAAGGCTTTGCGGCAGGCGCCGAAGAATACCTGCTCAAGCCTTTTGCTCCCGACCAACTCGTAGAGCGAGTAAAAACCGTTCTGGCGAAATACCACAAGTAAAACGGAGCGTATGAGCGCGATTTTATTGGAAGGCGCGATTGTTCATTACGAGGTGATTGGGCGAGGCCGTCCAATCGTCTTTCTGCACGGCTGGATTGGCTCCTGGCGCTACTGGGTGCCAGCCATGCAAGCGGCTTCCGTTTCGTTCCGCGCTTACTCGCTCGATTTATGGGGCTTTGGAGATACAGCCCACGATGCCCAGCGGTATAACATCAACACCTATGTTGGGCTGGTCAAAAGTTTTCTAGAAGAAATGGGAATCGGAAAGGTCGCCTTCATTGGACATGGCCTGGGCGGTTTAGTTGGTTTGCACTTTACCCGTCTCTACCCGCAAATGGTAGACCGCATCATGGCAGTCAGCGTTCCCCTCGATGTCAACATGGTAGCAGCCCGTATGCGCACCGCCCCTCCCGCCGAACTGGCTGATTGGCTGCTTTCCAAAGACCCGGCTGCCGAACCCGCGCGGGTTGACGCCTTAAAAGCCGACCCACAGGCCATTGCCGCCTCTTTCCTCCACCCAGATACGTTCAATCTGGCGAACCGAATTGCCGCCATCACCACGCCAACATTGCTGGTGTACGGTCAGAATGACCCGGCTGTGCCAACCCCGCCCTTTTCACCCGACTTATCTCCTTACAACATGCACATGATTACCCTCGACCCAGCCGGGCATTTCCCCATGCTCGAAGATAGCGCCCGCTTCAACCGCCTGCTGACCGACTTTTTGGCGCTTGGTTCTGGCGATACCCCACGTGAACTTCAGATGAAAGAAGAATGGAAACGCCGTGTTCGTTAAGATAAGAATTTTATAAGTTTTTTCACTTCTCACCAAAACAGGTTAAAATATAAAAAACTGAACGGGGAGCCTGTACAGCAGGCTGAGAGGAGGGCCGCAGCCCTCGACCCGCAAAACCTGATCCGGGTAATGCCGGCGGAGGGATTCGCATAACGCAAAAAACCTCCCTCGGCGGGAGGTTTTTTATGTCCAGAGCGTTAATTTTCATCAACAGCCCGCTCCAACACCCGGGCGCAGCCCGCGCCTGTGTCCAGCCCGACGATGTCATCCTCGCTGCCGATGGAGGCGCGCGCATTGCACTCTCGCTCGGCCTCATCCCAAAAGCCATTTTGGGCGACCTCGACTCTCTCACCGAAGCAGAAGTCAACGTCTTCGAGGAGATGGGGGTTCATATTCTGCGCTACCCCCCTGCCAAAGATGAAACCGACCTCGAACTGGCCCTCGCCCATGCATTCCAGGCCCAATACAACCCCATTATCGTCTTTGGCGGATACGGCGGGCGCGTAGACCAGGCCCTTGCCAACCTGGCCTTACTCAGCGCGCCCGATGCCATTCAGGCAGGCGCACGCTTCGATGATGGCGTGACCGAAGCCTATTTCATCCATGGCTCCGGCCTTATTCATGGCCAGGCCGGTGACATCGTCTCCCTCATTCCCTGGGGTGCTCCTGCAGAAGGCGTTCTGACCGATGGGCTCTCTTACCCGCTCAACCGTGAAACCCTGCACCCTCATCGCGCCCGCGGAATCAGCAACCAGATGCTGGGCCAAACAGCCACCATTCATCTCAAACGCGGCTTGCTGCTGTGCATCCACCAGAGAAAAGTTTAATGCGGAATTGATTCCGCATCTCACACCATCACTTTAAGGAGTTCACCATGAAACGATTCCTCGCCATCCTATTCTTCTTCTCAACCATCTTTGCCGCCTGCTCCCCGTCCAATCCAAATGGCACATCTTACCCATCCTCTGAGTCACCCACCGCTGCCACCTACCCCACCTCAACCTCCCCGCGCACCCTCACCGTGATGACTCATGACTCCTTCGCGGTCAGCGAGACAGTCATTGCCCAATTTGAGCAACAAAACAACGTTAAGATCACCTTTCTCCAGTCTGGTGATACTGGAGCAGCACTCAACAAAGCCATCCTCTCCAAAGACGCCCCGCTCGCCGATGTTTTCTTTGGCGTAGATAACACCTTCCTCTCCCGCGCCCTGCAGGCCGATATTTTCGAGCCATACCCCTCCCCGCTTTTGGCGCAAATTCCGGCCCAATTTAAACTAGACCCCCAAAACCGCGCCCTCCCCGTTGATTATGGCGATGTGTGCATTAACTACGACAAAAACTGGTTCGCCGCCAAAAATCTGCCCGCCCCAGTCTCGCTGGATGACCTGCTCAAACCCGAATACAGCAGCCTGCTCGTCGTTGAAAACCCTGCCACCTCCTCACCCGGCCTGGCCTTTTTGCTTGCCACCATTGCCCGCTATGGAGACCCTGGCTATCTCGACTACTGGAAAACCCTGAAAGCCAATGGCGTTGTTGTTGTAGATGGCTGGGAAACCGCCTACTACACCAACTTTAGCGCTTCCTCGGGCAAAGGCCCCCAGCCGATGGTCATCTCCTACGCTTCCAGCCCGGCCGCCGAAGTCATTTTTGCCTCGCAACCGCTCACCGAAGCCCCCACCGCCTCTATCCTCGATAGCTGCTTCCGCCAAATTGAGTTTGTTGGCATCCTGAAAGGCACACCCAATCGCCCCCTGGCCGAGAAATTCATTGACTTCATGCTCTCTGTGCCATTTCAACAAGATGTGCCAATGCAAATGTTCGTCTACCCGGTTAACCCGGCCGCGCAGCTGCCTGAAGAATTCGTTAAGTATGCTCAAATTGCGCCCAACCCGGTCAGTTTACCCATCGAACAGATTGCCGCTAACCGCGAGCAATGGATTGAAGCCTGGACTCAGACCGTCCTGCGCTAGGCCGCATCTCAACCGGTTCGACCACCTTGAAACGCCTGCTGCCAGCGCTCATCTTTTTGGGGATATTCTTCTTCTTGCCCCTCGCCCGGATTCTGACCCTTGGCCTGAATCCGGGCTCCTTTGCTTTGCTGGGCGGTTCTTTCGCCCTGCGGCTGTTGGAGGTGCTTCGATTTACATTTTTGCAGGCTTTTGCCTCTATGCTCTTAACCCTTATCGTTGGTCTGCCTCTCGCCTTTCTCTTTGCACGCTACGACTTCCCGCTAAAACCCGCCTTGCGAACGCTGACCGCCATCCCCTTCATGCTGCCGACAGTGGTCGTTGCGGCGGGATTCAACGCCCTGCTTGGCCCGCGCGGCTGGCTCAACCTGGGATTGGCCTCTTACGACCTACCCCCTGTGCAATTTGTTGGCAGATTACAGGCTATTCTTGTGGCGCACGTCTTTTACAATGCCACCATCGTCATTCGGGTGGTCGGTGCGGCTTGGGCTTCGCTCGACCCGCGCCTGGCGCAAGCCGCCCGCTCATTGGGGGCCAGCCCCGTGCAGGCCTTGTTGCGGGTATCGTTGCCCCTGCTGCGGCCAGCTATCTTTGCCGCCAGCATCCTTGTCTTTCTGTTCGATTTCACCAGTTATGGCGTGATTTTGCTGCTTGGCGGCCCCAAATTTTCGACCATCGAAGTCGAAATCTACGTCCAGGCTATGCACCTGCTCAACCTGCCGGCCGCCGCCCTATTCTCGCTTGTGCAGATGCTCTGTACCCTGGCTTTCTCCGCGCTCTACAGCCGCTACCTCACCCGCCTGGCCGTACCGGTAAAACCAGTTGAGCCGATGGTCAAAATCCCCCAATCGTTCACCGAACGCTTTTTTGTTTTTCTTCTTTCCTCTTTTATTATTCTCTTTTTTCTTGCGCCCCTGCTTGCGCTTCCTATCCGTTCAGTCTCCCGCATTGAAGCGGAGCGCGGCCAACGCGCTCAGATTGGCCCGGCCCTGACAACTGAATATTACAGCGAACTGTTTATCAACCGGCGAGACTCCATCTTCTATGTCCCGCCGTTTGAAGCGGCGCGCAACTCGTTGGCCTACGCCGGGCTGACGGTGGTCTTTTCGCTCGCGCTTGGCTTCCCGGCAGCCCTGGCCCTCGCCCGTCCCGGCAGATTTGCCCGCTGGGTAGACCCTCTGCTCATGCTCCCGCTCGGCGCTTCAGCCGTTACCCTCGGACTTGGCTACATCCTCACGTTCAACCGCCCTCTCGTTACCATTTTCCCTTTCTCCCTGTTCACACATTCCTCATCGTTCCTCACGGATTCTCTCATCAAGTCCCCCTTCATCATCCCTCTTGCTCATACCACCATTGCCCTACCCTTTGTCATCCGCAACCTGCAAGCCGCGCTGGCGACCATTCCCAACCGTTATCGTGAAGCAGCAGCAGTGTTGGGCGCGAATCCCTTTCAGGTTTGGTGGCATGTGGATAGGCCGATTCTTTCGCGCGCGGTTTTTTCGGCCAGCGCCTTCGCTTTTACCGTCTCGCTGGGAGAGTTTGGGGCGGCTTCGCTGCTGGCCCGTCCCGAATATCCCACCCTGCCGACGGCCATTTTCCGCTTCCTTTCGCAGCCTGGTGGCCTGAACTACGGCCAGGCAATGGCGATGGCGACCCTGCTAATGTTATTGAGCGGCCTGTTGATTTGGCTCATCGAGCGAGAGCGCCTCGCCGGAGAGTGATTATGCGCTCCCCGCCATGACGAACTCGCCCCGGCAGAACCCGTTCAGGCCTGAATATGCCCCTTTCGTATCAGGCGAGAACGTTCCTGACGAAACGCTCTCGCTTTTTCCTGTATAATCCCGCCAATGCGTAAAATTCTCATCATCCTGGTATTCTTCCTCGCTAGCGGGCTGGTTTTGACCAGCGTTGGCGAACTCGAAAACACCTGGAAGACGCTCCAGAAAAGCGATTTTGGTTTCATTAGTCTATGCATCCTGCTGGTGGCCGCCTGGACTGCCAGCGATGCGTTGGGCTATCGTTCGCTTTTTCGGCTGATGGACGTTAAAGAAAGCCTGTGGCGTCTTGTTCTGCTTTCGTCAGCCGCCAATTTCATCAACGTCGTTGCGCCTTCGGGCGGGTTTGGCGGATTGGCCGTGTTCATTGATGACGCCGGGCGGCGTAAATACCCACGCGGAATGGCAGCGGCAGCGGCGGCGCTACACCTGTTTTTGGACTATGCAGCCTTTATGGTCGTCTTGGGACTGGGCTGGGTCGTGTTTATCCGCCGCAACGACCTGAAAATGGGAGAAATGACTGCTTCGTTCATCATGTTGGCGCTCTTTATCGGGCTGGGTATATTTATCTATATCGGCTCGCGTTCCGGTGAGCAGTTAGGGCGGTTATTGACCTGGTTTGCGCGGCGATTGAATCGAATTCTTTTCCCCTTTATGCGCCGAAACTACCTCAGTGAGGAGACAGCCAGAGTTTTTAGCATGGAAGTTGCCGAAGGCCTTTCAATTTTGCGGGTGCGGCGGCATGGGGCAATGGCCCCGCTGTTCTTCGCGCTGGCAAGCAAAACCCTGCAAACCCTGATTTTGCTGATGACCTTCCTGGCCTTCGATGTTGCTTTTTCGGCAGGCACGGTTGTCGCTGGCTTTGCATCATATTACCTGTTCTTGATTGTTTCTCCCACCCCCTCTGGCATTGGTGTTGTAGAAACGCTCATGCCGCTGGCGCTCCGGTCGCTAAACGTTCCCTGGGAGCAATCCGTTATTGTGACCCTCACTTACCGCAGCCTGACCTTTTGGCTTCCGCTGCTGGTGGGCGCAATTTCGTTCCGATTGTTGCAACGGGAGTGAACCCGCCTGGCAAATTGGAAAATTCCGCTTGAAAATCCGGTTTCAAAGACGTACACTAACCATATCGTTTGCGCCTATTCCATTTGTTGGAAAGAAAAGCCGAAGGTTGCGCAGCCGGTGCTGTTCCAGTGTATCGAGACCTGTCGAAACACAAGACTCAACTTCATCAGGAGGATAACCATGCCCGCTTTGAACCGTGTTCAGTTGATTGGGTACCTGGGGAGGGACCCGGAGACCCGCTTCACGCCGACCGGCAAGAAAGTGACTCATTTCAGCCTGGCAGTGACCCAGCGTTGGAAGAGCGCCGGCGAGACAAAGGAATATACCGAGTGGATTAACGTCGAAGCCTGGGGGCGGCTGGGCGAAGTGGCTGACCAATACCTGAAAAAAGGCAGCCTGGTCTATCTGGAGGGTCGCCTGAAGACGGATAAGTATGAAGACAAAGGGGAAATAAAGTATTTTACGAAAGTGGTAGCGCTCTTACTACAATTCCTCGACCGCAAGCCCGCCGAAGAGCCGGTGCTAACGGTGGAGGAGGATGCGGGCGAGTACGAAGCGTAGATTACTCTACGCTTCATGGGATTAGACAACGTTGTACTCGCTGAGGATGCGATTTTCGTCGAAACGCGCCAGGTCTAGCATCGAAACATCTACGCTCCGAAACGCGCCTTCCAGCAAATATTCGGCCATTAATTTGCCTGCCACCGGGCCGTGCATAAACCCATGCCCTGAAAACCCGGCCACTACATAAAACCCCTCCAGCGGCGTTTTGCCGAAAATGGGGTGCGCATCGGGAGAAACCTCATATAGCCCAGCCAAATGGGAGGCCAGCCTGGCCTGTTCAAGCAGGGGCAGGCGTGTTATCGCCGCTTCCACGTTGACCAGTTCAAATGCTTTATCTACATTCTGGTTAAAGCCTGGTTTTTCATGCGGGTTCGACATGCCAATGAGCAAGCCTTCACCTTCACGATGAAAATATAGCCCTTGCGCAAAATCTATCACAAAGGGAAAATCGCGCGGGATTTGTGGCAGGGGCGTGGTGGTGAACCATTGCCTGCGCAAGGGTGTAATGGGAATGTGAACGCCTGCCATTTTACCAATTTGCCCGGCCCAAGGACCAGCGGCGTTGATAACCATTCGGGTCTGAATCATGCCGGTGGTGGTTCCAACGGCTTCAATGCGTCCACCTCGAACATGAATTGCAGTCACTTCTGCCTGTCTGAAGGCTTTGGCGCCCAGGCGTTGTGCTGCCCCAATGTAGCCCATCACCACACTATTGGGGTCAACCAGGCCGTCTTTGGGGTAAAACGTTCCAGCCAGGGCGTCTTCAAAGCGCATCAGGGGCAGGCGTGCACGAACTTCATCTCCGCTGAGCCACTCGGTGTTCACGCCCAGGCGGTGCTGCAATGCCACATTTCGGCGAAAAGATTCAACATCTTGTTGGCGGGTTGCAACCAGCAGGTAGCCGCAGGGCCGGTAGTGGATGTCTTGTCCGATTTCATCGCGAAATCGTTCGAGCATAGGCAGGCTGGCAAGCGAGAGGCGCACGTTCACTTCGGTGGAGAATTGGTAGCGCACACCACCTGCGCAACGCCCGGTGGCGCCAGCCCCAAAGAATTCCTCTTTTTCTAGCAGGATGATGTCTCTTGCGCCGCCCTGTGCCAGGTGATATAGCGTGCTGGCGCCCATCACCCCGCCGCCAATGATGACTATTTCTGCGCGGGTAGGAAGTGTCATAGAGTAGATTGAATTGGACTTTTGACAAAATTTGCAAAAAGTATGGAACTGTGTACCATCAGCGTTTGTGAAAACGAAAACCAACCAACGAACGCAGTTCGGGTACGAAGTGTACCAGAATTTTAACAACTATCAACGTCAATCAGCAGGGATGGGTCAACCTGCCCGTACGTCAGAAACGGTCACCACAGCCAGCAGAACGACGCCCAAGGCAAGCCCAGAGCCTGAGCGCCATCATAGACGCCTTGCAGGCTTTGCCTGAGGGCGCAATCCTCCGGCGCAAAAACGAATTTTAAATGCGCGCGGCGTTGAGGGCTTACAGGAGCAAGCGCATGGTTGAGTATTGTCATCCACACTTAACGAGTAACGAGCGCCAGAAATCTTCCCGGCGCTCGTTTGGCTCTGGCTTGCTCTTTTTGATTATTTCAATGCCTCGACAATGGCTGTGACGTTGTATTTCATCATATCAATATAAGTCGGCGCCTTGCCATCGGGAGGGGTAATCGAGTGAGTATAGAGTTCGCTCACCACCTTCACGCCGGTTTCAGCCGCCACCTGCTGAGCCAATTGGGGCGAAGCGCCGGTTTCCAAAAAGATGGCAATGGCGCCGGTTTCTTTGATGTGATTCACCAGCCGCGCCAGCTGCTGCGCCGATGGAGAAGCGTTGGTACTCACGCTGGGAACAACCGTGCCAATAATCTTAAAGCCATACCGGTCGGCAAAATAGCCAAAGCTCTCATGATTGGTCACAATCAGACGGCGTTCAGCAGGAATTTGCTCCACCTGGGTCTTAATCCAGTCATCGAGCTCAGTCAGTTTGGCAATGTAAGCAGCGGCATTCCGGGTATAAATATCCTTTCCAGCGGGGTCTGCGGCAATCAAGCCATCGCGGATATTCTCGGCATACTTAATCACATTGGTTGGGTCGAGCCAGAAGTGCGGGTCGCCCTGGTGATGATGATGACCACCTGCCGAACCGGCGAAGAAGGGGGTGGTTTCAGCTGTTAGACCAGTCAGGCCAATCACATATTCGCCCGGCTCCAGGTCTAACAGAATACCACTGTTCAGACCAGAGCAATTCACCGGCAGCGTTTCTTCCACTTCTATCTCGGCTCCGCTGGCATCGGTAACCGAAAGGTTTCCACCGCTGGCAGCAATCACATACTCGCCATCTTCGGCCACATCCAATTTGACATACCCGGCATAGCCGTTATCGCTGGCCGTCAAATTGAGCGAGAGCAGTTCGGCCTCGTGTTGGTGAGTGTTCTCGTCCGCATGGGCATGTTCTTCACCGTGCAGGTCCACCGCGCTGGCGGCATCGCTGCCAGCAGCAAGCGCTTCTTGGGCAGTTTTATCAGCCAGCGCTTCACAGACCTGTTGGGCCTTTTCCTCCGGCGACATCACTGCTTCTTCTCCCTCGCGCGCTTCGCGGCTGGTCAGACCGGCCGAGGCTTCAATGACCTGGCGCTGACCGCCAGCGTTTTCGAGCGTTTTGGCGGCCCACTCTTCGAAACCTGCACCATTCAAAATCAACAGATTGCTTTCAGCAATTTTCTGTACATCCTGCGGGGTCGGCTCAAAAGCGTGCGGGTCCATCCCCACCGGAATCAGGCTTTCCACTTTAACTCGTTCCCCGGCCACATTCTGAGCAATATCAGCCAGAAAAGTTTCCACAGCCAGAACCTTGAACGCAGCCGGTTCTACCGAGGCAGGTTGGCTGGCTGCCGGGCTGCAAGCCCCCAGCCCAAAGGCGGCCAACAACAGAACGGATAAGATGGTATTGAAACTTAATTTCATTCTTGCTCCTTTCTTTATCTAGAAGCAGTCGCTTCAAAATAGGTGAACTGCCTTGCGCTGTGCAAACGCAAAGGCAATTTTTGATAATGAAAATCTTTATCATTTTATGCAAAAAAAAACATCTGTCAAGAGCAATACCTTCGTCAAAATTCGCGAGTGATAGCGAACCCCTATATGTGGGGGCGAAAACCTTTTGAAAACACTATATATGGCGGTTGCTGAGTGCCATTTTAAAATTGGCGAAGGTATTGAAGAGTGCGCAGATTTAAAAATATGGCTTTCTCAAAACCTGGTTTCAGGCGAAAAAACAGGATGGGCAGGATGTTCAGGATGAGCCACGCGAAAAGCAGCGTGAAAACATCCTGTTCGGTCTATCCTGTTGAACAAAGCGACCCCAGCGATAAGGAGAAAGCCATGGATTTAAAAACAAACCGAATGGACAGGACTTCAGAATAAGCCACGCAGCAAACGCGGGTGAACCCAGGCTGAATCTGAAACCCGCCCAACAGCCCGAGTGCAGGCTGCGGGCAGGCAAACGCGCCCTCAAACGCCCACAGGGAAAATCGGCTTATTTTGTAATCTGCACGTTCCCCGCGCCCATTTCAATCACCACCGTCAGGGTTGGGCCATCTCCAGACTGCGTAACCAAATCACCCTGCTGCGCCCAGCCTGCAGGAAATTGCACATTCGAAAGGCCACCATTGACCTTGACTGTCGCTGCCACTCCCTCTGGAATGACCAGCGTCAGATTACTCATGCCTGAGCGAATGGAGAGGCTGGCATCGCGCTGCAAGCCGCCGCCAAAATCGAGATTGTAATTGCCCGCACCGCTCTCAAATACCATCGAGACAAAATTGGCATTTGCCAGGTTCTTCAGGGTCACATTCGAAGCGCCCGTTTTATAAGAAAACAGGCTCATTTTTTCAGGGTTAGGCGCAGAAAAGTCAATTGTCACCTCCGCTGCCCCATCGTTTATGGCAAGGCTGCTGAGCGCCAGGCCGCCCAGGTCAAACTCGCCCTGATACGCCCCGGCTTTAATTTCTAGGGCCATCGGCTGCGAGCCGAGCCGAAGATTCCACTCGTTTTTCAAACCGTCAAAATTCGGAATCCCACTCACCCGATACTCACCCTGCTTAAGAAGCGCGTGCCCACCATCCATTTTGACTTCGGGCTTAAAATCGGGGACGTTATAAGTGGCTGTGCCGTTCACCAGGCCGGCTTCTGCGCCCGGTGCGAGATGTAGTTCACCCGCGCCAAATTCCAACGTCAGGCGAACAGGGTTAGAATCGGGCGCAGGAATGCTGATTTCATCGGTCAAATCGGGGCCAGGAACTTGGGCCTCAGGCAGGTTAATATTGATACCACACGCGCTCGCTGCCAGCGCCAGCATGACAAAAAGAATAGGTTTAGACATATTGGACCTCCAGGAATAGACCCGTTTCATTGGGTTGGTTCTTAACCCTACGCGCCCCCGTTAAAAAAGTTGCGGCAGACCACTCACCAGCCGCCTGCCGTTATCCAGTCAGATACGCACCCCGCTCATAGAATCGCGCCGGTACACTTCCATACCATCACCCAAGTCCTTCACCAGGGCATCTTCCGCTTCGCAGGCAATCCGCAGGCAGATGTAAATATCACCGATGGCCCCTCCGGCATTGAGCACCATGCCCATAAAAAACGGGCCAAGCAGCCAGGAAGGCAAAAAGGGGATGAACACCAGCCCCAGGGCGGTTAATCCAACCAGGGGGGCCAACCCAATGACAAGATACTGTCGTTTGGGGAAATACCAGCCCGGCATGGCCGCGTAAGCATAGCCAGGGCCCATTCCAAATTTTGGGGGCTGTTTTGCAAACCACCAAAAAAACGCGCCATGCGCCAGTTCATGCAGGCTGATAGAAATGACCAGCGACACAAAAAACCATGCAAACGTTGTCAAAATATCACCAGAAAGATGCATCTCCCTCAAATCGGGGCGCAATGCCCGAAAGGCCCACCACAAAAACAGTGCCACTATCCCTACCCAGAATACCCCGGCCACCTGCAACAGGATGTTCAAGCGCGTGTCTTTCTTCAG
This sequence comes from Anaerolineales bacterium, assembly GCA_034432755.1. Taxonomy (GTDB): domain Bacteria; phylum Chloroflexota; class Anaerolineae; order Anaerolineales; family Villigracilaceae; genus UBA5195. The sequence goes on along the minus strand of DAOUBQ010000093.1, from coordinate 40,420 downwards.
GCTAACTTCCCAGGCCAGAGAATGGGTTTCAGGCAGGGTTGGGGTGGAGTTCATTTTAGTATCCCTCGGGCTTGTTCGCTATCCGCCCGAATTTGGGCGACCAGCGCCTCAACGGACGGGAATTTTTGCTCGCCACGCAGGCGCTCCACAAATTCGAGTTTAAGGGTTTTGCCATATAAATCGCCGGAATAATCAAGCAGGTGCGCTTCAATGCGCGGCAGGGCCTCGCCGCCGGTGAAAGTGGGGCGCAAGCCAATGTTGGTCACGGATGGATGTTTTTGACCTTTCACCCAGGCCCAGGTGGCATAGACGCCATTTGCCGGCAGGGCTTTTTCGGCGGGGGTGTCCACATTTGCGGTGTGAATGCCAATGGTGCGTCCGCGCCCATCGCCGGGGATGACGGAACCCTGCACAGAGTAGTATCGCCCCAATTTAACGGCGGCCAGGGCCACAGCCCCGTCTGCAATCGCTTGTCGGATTAAGGTGGAGGAGATGACATCTTCGCTCCAACGAACGGCTTCCACAACCTGGACATCATAATCCAACGCCCGCCCAATTTCGCTCAATCGCTGGAAATTCCCCGCGCGTCCCCTGCCGAGGGCAAAATCGTAACCGATGAGCAGTTTTCGCAGGCCGAGGCGGGTTTTGAGTTCGGCCATAAAGTCTTCGGCGCTGCGCTCGGCCAGGGCGCGGGTGAATTGTAGAGTGATGACGTGGTCCACGCCAAGCGAAAACAGGATTTCGGCGCGCTCTTCGGGCGTGGTGAGGCAGGGAATTTCGCGCCCGGCCAGGACTTTTGCCGGGTGTGGGCTGAAGGTAAGCAAAACGGCAGGCGCGCCGCTCGCATGGGCGCCTGCCGTCAATTGGCGGATGATTTCCTGGTGGCCGCGGTGGACGCCATCGAAGACGCCGATGGTCAGCCAGGAACCGGTCAGCGAAACGGCTTCCAGGGATTGGTTGTGGGGCATACTAAGAGAAAAAGACCTTCTTGGGCTGCCACTCGGAGGTGGTCGAATCGAGTTCCATGAGCGAGACCAGCTCGCCAGCCATGCTGACGCCGCGCACCAAGTTGTTGATTCCGGGGCGGTCGGCAGGGTTGGCGGGAATGCGATGGCCGTGCTTTACGGCATCCACTTCATCGGGGTTAAGTTCTACCGCAGGCCAATCACCCAGGGCTTCGGCAGCCGGAATAAGATACTGATACCAGTTGCCAGCGCGAAAGGCCTCTTGCAGTTTGCGCAGGGGGGTGGCATCGCGCAGGCTAAAGCGGCCACTCTTGGTGCGGCGCAGGCCAACCAGGTAAGCGCCGGTGCCGAGGGCTTCGCCCAGGTCGTTGGCAAGAGAGCGGACGTAGGTACCCGAGGAGCAATGCACATCCACCACCACTTCAGGAGGCGCCCATTCCAACACTTCGAGATGGTAAACGTTGATTTTGCGCGGCGGCAACGCCACTGGTTCGCCGCGCCGGGCCATGTCGTAGGCGCGCCGTCCGCGCACTTTGACGGCTGAATAGGGTGGCGGGGTCTGTTCGATTTCGCCAACGAAGTTTTTGAGCACAGACTCGAACTGCTGCTCGGTGACGTTGATGGATGGTTGCACCTGGCGGGTGAAGCGGCCATCGGCGTCGAAGGTATCGGTGGATGCGCCCATGCGGATGATGGCCTGGTAGCGCTTGTCGGAAGCCGAAACGTATTCGCTCAGGCGTACCGCCGGGCCAACCAGGATGACCAGCACGCCTGAGGCGCGCGGGTCGAGGGTACCGGTATGCCCGGCACGGCGAATGCCCGTGCCAAAGCGGATGGCGTTGACGACGTCATGCGAGGTCATGCCAATTGGTTTGTCAATGACAAGCACGCCCGAAATTGCGTTTTTAATGTCTTGATGGTCCATGGTGAGCCTCCTATGCCCCCTATAATTTGAGCATTTCGCGCGTGGCAGCAAGTACGCGCGGTTGGATTTCTTCGAGATGGCCGGGAATATCGGCCCCGGCAGCAGCCTGGTGACCGCCTCCGTTAAAGGATTGGGCGACTTTCGATACGTCCAGTCCCGGCTGAAGCGCGCGCCACGAGATTTTGACGCTGTCGCGCTGTTCGACAAAAACCATGCCGACAGCATGGTCTTCGATGGACGAGATAATGTTAATCAGGTCGGCGTCGTCGTTACCACCGTACCCGGCGTTTTTGCGGTCTGAAAGGCGCAGCGTGCCATAGACGATGCCATCGAGAGTGGTCAGGCTAGAAAGCCCGGCGCCCCAGTATTTGGCGGCAGCATACGAGCGGCGCACCAGTGAACGGTTGTAGAGTTCTGGCATGTCAATGCCGGTTTCCATTAACAAAGCCACCTGCCGAAGAGCGGCCGGCGTGGTGTTGGAGGTGCGGAATCCGAGTGTGTCGGTGATGATGCCGGTGGCGAGGTTGGCGGCCACCTCCCGGCTGATTTCCAGCCCCCATTTAGGGAGATGGTCAGTCAAGACAGCGGCGGTGGCAACGGCTTGCGGTTCGACGAGGTTCAAGTCGCCAAAGCGTTCGTTGGTGATGTGATGGTCTATGTTGATGTGGGGCTTGGGCCCGGTCTCGAATTGTTTGCCAACGCGCCGGAAATCAGCGCAGTCAACGGTGACGAACAGGTCGAAACCGTCTTTTGGCTCTTTTTTCACCTGGTCGCTGCCCGGCAAGTGACGAAAGGAGGCCGGAAGGCCGTCGTTCAAAACCATCTGGACGGTTTTTCCCGCCGCCTGGAGCGATAATCCCAGCCCCAGCAGGGAGCCAATCGCGTCTCCATCGGGACGGACGTGCGAGACGATGAGGATGTTTTGGGCCGAGTCAAGTTTGGCTTTGATGGTGGTGTCAATGTCAATGGTCATTCACGTCCCTCTTCCTTACGTTCCTCGCGCAATTGCTTGAATAACTTTTCGAGATGGTCGGCATTTTCGGGGGTTGGGTCCCAGTGGAAGCGGAGACGGGGGAAGACGCGCAGTTCAATGCGCGCAGCCAGGGCGCGGCGCAGGAAACCACTGGCCGATTCGAGTCCCGCCAACACTTCAGCGGAACGGCTTTTGCCTTCTACCGCGGAAACGTAAATATCTGCATAGGCCAGTTCGCGGTCGACGCGCGCGTCGGTTACGAAAATTTGATGCAGGCGCGGGTCATTCATCTCCCGAATGAGCAGGTCAGACAGTTCTTCGCGGATACGGTCCGCAATTTTTTGTAAGCGTACACCGGAGGGCATAGAGATTTTAGATTGAAGATTTTAGATTGAAGATTTTAGATTGAAGATTTTAGACTGAAGATTACCGATGACGATTTTGAATGGGGTTGGAGCCCGGCAAGTGGCGGAACCAGACTCCAACCATAAATCTATGTTGAGTAATCGTACACGTTTTAACGGGTTTCGTCAATCAATTATTTTTCTCAAGGATATAACATTCGATGATATCGCCAACCAGGATGTCGTGGAAGTTTTTCAGTCCCACGCCACACTCCAGGCCATTGCGCACTTCGCGCACGTCATCCTTCTCGTGCTTGAGCGAGGCCACTTCGCCCTCGAAGACGATGTCGCCATTGCGCATCAGGCGGATTTTGCCGTTTCGGCGCAGCTCGCCATCCACCACGCGGCAGCCTGCAATTTTTCCCACCTTAGAGATGGGGAAAACGGCCAGGACATGCGCCTTGCCGATATGCTTTTCGACGAATTCGGGCTGAAGCATGCCTTTGAGGGCTTTTTCGATGTCTTCGGTCAGGCGGTAGATGATGTCGTATAGGCGGATGGAAACGCCTTCGGCCTCCGCCATGCGGCGAGCTGCCACTTCAGCCTGAACGTTGAACCCAATCAGGATGGCTTTCGAGGCGGCAGCCAGCATGACATCGTTCTCGCCGATGTTGCCGGTTTCAGCATAAAGGATTTTGATGGCAATTTCAGCGCTGGTCTTGCCCAATTCGTTGATTTCTTTGACGATTGGCTCCAAAGACCCTTGCACATCGGCTTTCACAATCAGGCGCAGTTCTTTGACTTCGCCAGCCTTGAAACGCGCAAACAGGTCTTCAAGCGACATTTTGGCGGCCGCAGCCTGGTTTTTAAGGGCTTCCTGACGCTTTAGCACAATTTCACGCGCCGTGCGTTCGTTTTCAACGACTTCAAAAATATCACCTGCCGAGGGAACATCTCCCAGCCCCAGCACAGAGACGGGCATAGAAGGGCCTGCCTTTGGCACGGGCTTGCCGCGATAGTCGAACATGGCTTTCAGGCGTCCTTGCGCCACGCCAGCCACCACCACATTCCCGTTTTTGAGAGTTCCATTTTGGACCAGGAGTGTTGCAACGACACCTTTGGCTTTGTCTAACTCTGCTTCGATAACGGTTCCAATCACCTTCCCGTTGGGGTTAGCGCGAATGTCGGAACTATCGGCCACGAGCAGGATGGATGCCAGCAAGTCATCAATACCAACTTTCTGCTTGGCCGAAACCGGTAAAACGATGGTGTTGCCGCCCCACTCATCGGGGACGAGTTCCAACTCGGCCAGTTGGTTCTTGACGCGGTCGGAATTGGCGTTGGGCTTGTCAATTTTGTTGAGCGCAACAATGATCGGTACGCGGGCGGCTTTGGCATGGGCGATCGCCTCACGAGTTTGGGGCATCACGCCGTCGTCGGCGGCCACCACCAAGACAACGATATCTGCGCCTTGAGCGCCGCGCGCCCGCATGGCGGTAAATGCGGCATGGCCCGGCGTATCAAGAAATGTAATCAGGCGGCCTTCTTTTTCAACCTGATACGCGCCAATATGCTGGGTAATACCGCCCGCTTCTCCTGCGGCCACGTTGGTCTGCCGGATGGCATCGAGCAGGGATGTTTTGCCATGGTCAACATGCCCCAAAATGGTGACGACCGGAGGCCGCGCTACCAGGTCGGCGTCTTTTTCATTCGCAATTTTCTGCCGCCAGAGCGGTACTTCTCCAACTTCTTTTTTTTCTTCAACTTCCTGCTGTTCGGGAATGGCATCGAAGCCAAATTCAGCCGCGACAATCGCTGCGGTATCGAAATCAATGGTCTGGTTGATGGAAGCCATCACGCCGTTAACCATTAGTTTTTTAATGGCATCAATAGGGCTGATGCCCATTTTTTGCGCCAAGTCACGAACGCCAATAGCTGCTGGAATTTCGATTTGTTTTGCACTCATGAGGACACCTCTTGCAATGAAACTGCCCATCCGCGCGGGAGGGGAGACTGGAGCGTGCCTCAGGCGCAAAGAATCACATTGCACTGCTCTCAGGCGCCGTTCCAGCCAAGCACTCGGCGGAGTCGTCCGGCAGGCTGGCCATGTAGTCTTCCAGTCTCTGCCGGTCTTCGGCTGTCAGAGTAACGCGCAAGGCATTCGCCAGCGCGCCTTTCAGCCCGCGTTCCCAACAAGCCTTGTGGTTGTGCAGGTAGGCCCCCCGGCCATTCATCTTGCCCGAAGGATCAATCAAGACCCCCTCAGGCCGCCGCACAATGCGGGTCAGCGTGCGTTTGGCCAGCACGGCGCGGCATGCGACACAAGTTCGTTGGGGAATATGTTTAACAGGTTTTACAGGTTTTTTCTTCACCTCAACACCAGATTGACGACGGTACCTTCCTTACCCGTTTGAAAAGTTACCAATCTGCGAACAAGTCATCGCCACGTTTGTGCTTTTTGCGGCCCACGACTTCTCCACGGTCTTCGTCAAATTCATACTCAACCGCTTTCTTGCCCTTCTTGCCCTTCTTGTCCTTCTTATCGGCTTCATCATCAGCAACAGGGACAAAGGATTCGGGACGCAGCTTGAACAATTCTTCAAACGTTGCTTCGGCCTCGGGTTCTTCTTCGGGTGCAGCAACCGGCGCAGGGGCTTCAGCCTCCACGGCCACCTCGGGAGCGGTTTCAGAGATTGGCGTTTCTTCAGCCAGTGCAGGCGCTTCGGCAAACACCTTGGCCACTTCTTCAGCCACGGGGGGTTCCTCTACATGGAAGGTCGCTTCGGCTACAGCGGTATTAATCGCCTGCATGGCCTTGGGGCCAATCCCAGGCAAGCCCAGCACCCGGTCGCGAGAAATCTTCATCGCCAACAACAAGTCGCCAGCGGTGCGGTAATCGGCTTCCGTCAGAATATTATAAACATGTTCGGGCAGGCCCAATACATCGAGTGGCTGCGTAAAAGCAATATCGGGGAGACCGGCGCGGGCTTCGGCCAATTTTTCGGCAGATTCTTGCTCTACGGCGCGTTGCCGTTCAATGGTGCGACGTTCCACCCGGTCAACGAATTGTGCCATCGCCTGATATTCTTCAGGGGTCAGCGGGCGGCCTTCGGCTTTCTTCGCCAGGATTTCGGTGATGAGCGGCAGGTTGTCCTGCTCCGCTTGTGCCATCTGCTGCATCGAGGGTTCAGATTGCAGGCGGCTCAATGCGTCAGACGCAGCCTCGCTCACGCTCTTGATGTCAATGCGCCAGCCGGTCAGTTTGGCAGCCAGGCGGGCATTCTGCCCATCGCGGCCAATCGCCAGCGAAAGTTGGTCTTCCATCACCACGACCGTGGCGGTCTTTTCACCGTCAGAGAGATACACGCCGCTGACGCGCGCCGGGCTGATTGCTTTGGAGATATACACCACCGGGTCGGGATTCCACTCGATGATGTCAATTTTTTCGTCGTGCAGTTCCTTCACAATCGCCTGGATTCGGACGCCCTTAACACCTACGCACGCACCAACCGGGTCAACTCCCGCCTGGGTGGCCGAAACCGCCACCTTGGCGCGCTGGCCGGGCTCACGCGCAATCGCGCGAATTTCGACGATGCCATGATAAATTTCGGGGACTTCGTTTTCGAGCAGGCGGCGCAGGAAGTTGCGGTGTGCGCGCGAAAGAATAATCTGCGGGCCGCGCGAACCGTCCTTGATTTCCATGATAATGGAGCGCACCCGGTCATGTACGCGGAAACGCTCGCCGGGGATTTTCTGGTTGGCGGGCATAACGCCTTCGGCCTTCATATCCAGCCCGATGGTGGTGCTTTGCGGGTTGGTGGCCTGCACCACACCGCTGACAATTTCACCCAACTGGCGCTCGAAATATTGCATCTGTGCGCCACGCTCCGCCTCGCGAATGCGCTGTTGAATAACCTGGCGGGCGGTTTGGGCGGCGACTCGCCCAAAATCGCGCGGCGTGCTTTCCACAATGACCATATCGCCTATCTGGCAGAGCGGATTGACCTTGCGCGCCTCTCCAAGCAACACTTCGGTACGCTCATCCATCACACTTTCTACGACTTCTTTTTCGGCGTAAATCGTCACCTTACCGGTGTCGGGGTCTACTTTTGCTTCCACCTGCTGGGCGCTGGAAGCATTAACCGCTCGGCGATAGGCCGAAATCATTGCCGATTCCAACGCGCTCAAAATGACTTCCTTAGGAAGTTGTTTCTCTTCCAACACTTCGTTGAAAGCCAGACTAAACTCGTTTTTCATACCTGCACGAACTCCCGCGTGAACAAACCCGGATAATTGTACCCTTTCAAGCAAAAAAGTGGGGGGCGCCCACTTTTCGGTGCTTGCGGTATTGGTCGAACGGCTTAGATTTTAGCACAAAGACCAAAAACGCGCAAGATTGAACAAATGGCGCCAGCGATTCCAAATCTGAAATCGCCAATTTGTGTAACAGGATAAAAGGATAAAAGGGTGTTTTTTGTATGGCTTATCTTGAAATTCCAGCCATTCCCTATTCAAAGTTTCTAACGCTGTCAGGCGTTACGGTTCAGATTTTCTCAAACCGTCGGCTTTGGTGCATGAATATTTTTCTTCTCACCCAAGGCTGATTTTCAGCAAAATTTTGACTGATTTCTCCCACAAACAGGGTTCCAATCGTCAAAAACGAACCGAATTGTGGAATTTGCTGCCATACAAACGCCAGAAATTCACCGCGCAGCCCGCCAGGAACGCAAAGACGCCCTTTAACCCTTGGCGTTCTTCGCGCTCTTGGCGGTAAAAAATTCAAAATGTGCGTTAGAGAATTTCAGATTTGGAATTGCTGCCTTTTTACATGGAAAATTGCCCAATATATGCTAAAACGACAAAATCGTATTACGTTTTTTCTATCGATTGGAGAAAACATGATTGAAACGACAACCGTATCCACAAAATACCAGGTGGTCATTCCCCGCGAAATCCGGCAGAAGTTCAACATCAAGCCCGGTCAGCGAGTCAAATTTATCTGCTATGACGATGATATTCACATGGTCATTGTGCCGCACGTCAAAGATGCGCGCGGCTACTTGAAAGGAATTGATTCAAACATTGAGCGAGACGAGACGGAGCGGGTATGAACATCGTTGATTCGTCTGGCTGGCTGGAATATCTTGGCGATCTGCCCAACGCCCATTTCTTCGAATCAGCGGCGCAGGATTCCGAAAACCTGCTTGTGCCGACAATCATTCTCTACGAAGTCTATGAAAGGTTGTCACAAATTTCTAGCCGGGAGGCCGCGCGGGATGCCGTCGGTATCATTTCAGACGGGAAAATTGTTGACCTGGACGCAGGATGCCCATTTCAAAGATTTACCTGGGGTAAAATATATCGAGAAGCCATAACCCGAAACTTTTTCCCATCATCTACGAATATCTGTATAAACAACCGTCCCTCACCGGTTCGGCATGGCTTTTTCCCGACGGTGACATTTTGAAAAGGAGCAAGGATGGACAACAAACAAAAGCCCGACGCCCCGCAAGCCGCCCAGACCACGTCATCCCAGCGCAGGTCCGAACAGCAGTTGGAAGAGTTCAACACCAGCGTCTCGGCTTTGCGCACCCAGGCCGACCGCACGCGAAATGTGTTCGGCTTTGGTCGCCGCATCATCGTCCCGCCTGATGAAATCCACGTCGTCGTTGGGGATGGTCTGCACATTGCGGCCATGTCTAACGACCGCAAGGTGTTCGGACAGAGCGCCGCGCGCCCTTCCCGTTATTGGTTGAACCCGCTCACGCAGGTCATCAAACTCAAAACCATCAGTTTTACCGTCCCGATTCGCGGCAACAACGATGAAGGCGTGGAAGCGCTCGATAACAGCAAAGTCAGTTTTCGGCTGTGGGCGCACGCCGTTGCCAAACTCAACCCCGAAAAAGCGGATGTCGCTGCCCAGCGCGTGGGTCTCGATACAGGCGGTCTCATCAACACGATTACCGAGGTCGGCACAGCGGAATTGATTGCCGCCGCCGCAACCATGGGGCTGCAAGACATCATCGCCAACCGCCAGAAATTGGCCGAAATCGCCTTTCCCAAGGTCAACAATATCCTTTCCGAACTTGGCTACGACTTGGCGCTGCTGACCATCACCAAGCTGGAAGGCATGGCTTACCATAAACTGGTGGAGCAGGCCGAATCGCGCATTTCCAAAGAGACCAGCATCGCCACGAACAAAGAACAGGTGCAAGAACTACAAGATGACCAGTCACGTGAGCGCACCGAGGCTGAAATCCGCGCCGCCACCGAAAAGAAACTGGCTGCCGAACGACTAGAGGCTGAGCGGGAAGTTGAAACCGCCACCCTCTCTCAGCAAGAGTCCCTGGCGATTCGCCGCCACGAGCTGGAAGTCAAACAACTGGAATTGGCAAAAGCCGCCGCCACTGCTGCCCACGAAACCGACCTGACCAAAGTGCAACTGGCCCAAACCCTGGGCCAGGCCGAAGCCGAAAAAGCCGCTACCCTGGCCCGTTTGCAAAAAGAGCGCGAGGCTGAATTGCGCGCCCTCGAACAGCAGAAAAATGCGGCGATTAAATTGGCCGAAACCAAAGCCGAAGCCGAGCGCCTGGCCATGGAGCAGGCCCGCCAAATTGAACGCGCAGCGGAGCGCACCCAGGCCGAAGCCGAGCGGCTGCGCGCCGAACAGTTGGCCGCGGCTGAACGCGCGCGAGAAATTGCCCTGGTAGAGGCCAATAAATTGGGCGAATCGCTGAAAGTGGAAGCCGAAGCCGAGGCCCGCGCCTTGCAATTGCGCACTGAAGCCCAAACCAAAGCCGAACTGATTAAAGCCGACGCCGAATCGACCGCCACCGAAAAACGCGCCCGCGCCGCCAAAATTCGGGCCGAGGCCACCCGCGCCGAAGCCGCTGCCCAAGGCCTGGCCGAAGCCGAAGTGGAAGCCGCCCGCGTGCAGGTGGCCGAAAAGCAAGTCGTCGTCAACCGCGCCGAGGGCTTGGCCCAGGCCGAAATTGCCCGCGCCCAGGCCGAAGTCGAGGCGGAACGAATCCAACGGCTCAAAGAAGTCGAAATCAGCGCCCAACAAAAACTGGTTGATTTGTACGAAAAAGCCCCGGTGCTGGTTGAACTCGAAAAGATGAAACTCGAACACGCCCATCGCGAACGGCTCGCCACCCTGCAAGTGGAGGCCTACAAGGAAGCCTTCATGGCAATGGCGCCAGGAATCAAGGTTCACATCTACGGAACCGGCGGGCAGACCGGCAAAATCATCACCGACCTGATGAGTTTCTCGCAGAGCATCAACCTGCTGGGCGAGGAAGTGCCGCTGATTGGGCGCATCATCAACACCAGTGGGGTCAGCAGCGCGCAAGTGGACGAAGCCGAGAACACCACCATAGACTGGGTGCGTGACAACATCGCCGGCTTCCGGCCCTATATCCAACAAGTCATGTCCGAGGTCAACCCGCGCGTCTTCTCCAGCCTGAAAGTGGCCGACCTGGTGGAACGCCTCACCCCGGTCATCGCCGGCAAAGAAGACCTGACCACCAGCCTGGACAAGCTGCGCCACGACGCCAACTTCCGCATCGTGGGCGACCTGCCCATCGTGCCTATCCTCAAACTATTTGGCATTGACCTGGGCGACGGCAAGAAGAAGGCCAAAACGGTGGTGGATGTTGATGAGCAGCCAACCGCCGCGGCAACCACAGCGACAGAGCCGGAGGACAAAAAGGCGTAATGCGGAATTCATTCCGCCCTCGCAAAAAAACCAAACCCAAACATGCCCCGCGCTCCTGTGGGGCATGTTTCGCTCTCCAATCTCAACCCGTTATCAGGATTACCGGGCAGGCAGAGTATAATAATTGGTAAATAAGGAACGCTTTATGAGCCATTTCCTCGGCTATCGCTGCTCCCTGTGCAAACAAGAATACCTGCCTGGGCAGGCCACCTACATCTGTTCCTGCGGCGGCAACCTGGATGTCGTATTAGATATCGACTCCATCAAGAAAAAATACCAGCCGGATGACTTCCTGTGTCGGGATGACGCCTCGCTATGGAAATACCTGCCGCTCCTGCCGGTTTCCTTCCCGCCGGGCGGGGAACAGACCTCGCTGAATCTGGCTGGCGGCACCCCTATCCTTTCCCTGCCCCGCCTGGCCGCCGAACTCGGCCTGAAACAACTCTGGCTCAAAGACGAAAGCCGCAACCCGACGGCTTCCTTCAAGGACCGCGCCAGCGCAATTGTGGTGGCGCGCGCCATCGAAATCAGGGCAGAAGTCGTCGTAGCGGCATCCACCGGCAACGCTGGGGCGGCGCTGGCGGGCATGGGAGCAGCAGTCGGCCAAAAAACAGTCATTTTCGCGCCCAAAACTGCCCCGCCTGCTAAAGTGGCGCAATTGCTGGTCTTTGGGGCGAAAGTCCTGCTCGTTGAAGGAACTTACGACGACGCTTTCGATTTGTCCGTTAGAGCCGCCGATGAATTCGGCTGGTACTGCCGCAATACCGGCTACAACCCCTTTACCGCCGAAGGCAAAAAAACCGCTGCTTACGAAATTTGGGAGGGACTGCACCAACAGGCTGGCCTAGGATTTGGCAAAAAGACCATCGAAGCGACTATGCCGCTGCACCACCCACGCCTGACCATCTTCGTCTCCGTCGGCGATGGGAACATCATTTCAGGCATCCACAAAGGCTTCAAGGATTTACATGCACTGGGCTGGCTCGAACATATCCCGTGCATTGTAGGCGTACAGGCCGAAGGCTCGGCGGCGGTTGCCAACGCCTTCCACGCCAACACCGAAACCATTACTCCGGTTCGCGCAACCACCCTGGCCGATTCCATCTCGGTCGACCTGCCACGTGACGGGGTGCGGGCGGTGCGGGCCGCCAGGGAAACCGGCGGGACATATATCACTGTTCCAGACGCCGAAATTCTCAAAGCAATCGCCACCCTGGGCCGATACGGGGTCTTCGCAGAACCCGCTGGGGCCACCGCCCTGGCCGGTTTGATGGCAGCAAAAACCAGCGGGTGGCTGGAAGCGGATGCGCCCGTTTTGGTGCTGAATACCGGCAGCGGGCTGAAAGATGTGCGGGCGGCCATGCAGTCCGTCATATCCGCTCCAGTGATTGAACCCACCCTCGAGGCCGTTAAAAAATTGTTATGAAGCCAGCCTGGAGCCTATCGTTCCGCTACCTGGTTGGGATTTTGCTTTTTACAGGCCTGGTAGCCTTTCTTTACTATGCGCGCGAAGCGCTTGAACCAGTAGTGATAGCGGCTTTCATCGCCTATCTGGTCAATCCGGCGGTGGCGATACTGTCGCGTAACAAACGCATCTCGCGGCGCGCGGCGGTCAACCTGGTTTATTTCACCGCCCTGGCGTTGCTGATTACCCTTCCAGTTGCGATTACCCCCATTTTCTTCGACGAACTAACCGGCGTAGCGCAAGATTTGCTCTCGCTCTTGACACAGTTAGAGACTACCCTCTCCACACCGGTTCTGCTGGGCGGGCTGGAATTCGACCTGACCCAACTGGCCGAGAGCCTCAAGCGTCTACGCTCGATGGAGCTCGCGCCCGTACCAGAAGACGCTTTCCTGTTGCTCGAATCCACCTCGCGCGGGACTATCTGGTTTCTGGTCATCATCGTGCTGGTCTATTTGTTCCTCTCCCACTGGCAGGTGATACGCGAATGGCTGTTCGACCTGGCCCCCGCTTCCTACCGATGGGAAGTGGAAACCTTATACGGCAAAGTGCGCAATATCTGGATGGCATACCTGCGCGGCCAAATTCTGCTGATGTTCATCGTTGGCATTGTTTTCACGATTGCCTGGTATATTCTGGGCATTCCGGGGGCTTTCGTGCTGGGAGTCATCGCCGGATTGTTCACGCTCATCCCTGACCTGGGACCTATCTTGGCGGTGGCGCTGGCGATGGGCGTAACCCTGCTGGAAGGCTCAAACTGGATACCGCTCTCGAACGGCTGGGTAACGGTGATTGTCTTCCTTGTGTATTTTGTCCTGATTAACTTTAAGAATATGTGGCTCAGGCCCTTTATCATCGGCCGCATGATTCACATGAACGAAGGCTTGATTTTCGTCGTCATACTGGTCGCCACCATCTTGAACGGGATTTTGGGCGCGCTGCTGGTTGTGCCGGTGCTGGCCTCGGCCGCCATCATTGTCAAATACCTGATTCGGCGGATATTAAACCAGCCGCCCTTCGAGGATACCCCACGCACCACCCTGCCCATAGTAAGCCCACCCCGCCGCATCAAAAAAATCAACAGGAACTGACCCATGCCCATTACCTACTCAATCATCGCCCCAATTTTCAACGAGTTCGAGAATATTCCCGAACTCTATCGCCGCATTCGTGAAGTGATGGATTCGACCGGGGAACCCTGGGAACTGATTCTGATTGACGACGGCTGCACCGACGGCTCCACCGACCGCATCCGCGAACTGGCGGAGCAAGACAGCCGGGTACGCCCGGTTATTTTTGCCCGAAACTTTGGTCACCAGATAGCCGTCACCGCCGGGCTAGATTATGCGCGCGGCCAGGCCATGGTGGTCATTGACGCTGATTTGCAAGACCCCCCCGAAACCATTCTGGAACTGGCAAAAAAGTGGAAAGAAGGTTACGAGGTGGTCTACGCCGTGCGCGCTGAGCGCGAAGGCGAATCCTGGTTCAAACTGTTTACCGCCTCTCTGTTCTATCGGTTGATTTATCGCATCACCGATGTCAAGATTCCGCTCGATACGGGTGATTTTCGCCTGATTGACCGCAAAGTGGTGGATGTGATGAACTCCATGCGCGAGAAACACCGCTTCTTGCGCGGCATGTCCTCGTGGATTGGGTTCAAACAGATTGGCGTAGAATACAAACGCGCCGCGCGCCATGCCGGGGTGACGAAATACCCCTTCCGCAAAATGCTCAAATTGGCCCTCAACGCCATCACTGGCTTCTCCTACTTCCCTTTACAGGTTGCCACTTACTTTGGTTTCATTTCGGCAGGGGTTGCTATCCTCGCCATCCCAATTGTGGCGGCTCTGCGCCTGGCCGGCTCGCACTTCTTTGAGGGACAAACCACCACCCTGATTTCAGTTCTCTTTTTGGGGGGCGTGCAGTTGATTTCACTCGGCATCCTGGGCGAATACATTGGCCGGATTTACGATGAAGTCAAAGGCCGCCCCTTGTATGTGGTGAGAGAAGCGCCAAAGGACAGTAATCAGTAATCAGGATTCAAGGGAAGGCATTCAGCGCAAGAAAAAAGACCCGCGCATTTAGCGGGTCTTTCGTTTCTAACCATACAAATCCTTGCGGAAAAATTCCGGCAGAGCGAAGGCAGCCCGATGCACATCGGGGTTGATGTATTCGTTCTCGCCGGGCGGGTAGGGAGTATTCAGGCCATTTTGCCAGGGCGTATCCGAAACATACATGAAACCGATGCCGCCCCCGGGGTAGGTGGGAATTTGGGCATAGTAATAGGCCGGGTTTTTGGTGAGTGCGCGGGCCGACTGGTAAATACTCTTGATGAGCGCAGTATCAAAATAGGGTTGTTCGCATTGGGTAGCCGCCGCGCCGCCAGGAGCCAGGGCGCGCGCCATCAGCCGGTAGAATTCATCCGAAAACAGGCGTTCTGCCATCCCAATGGGGTCGGTGGTATCCGAGATGATGACATCGAACTGGCCCGGGTTCTCCTCCAGGTAGCCAAAGGCATCCCGAACCAACAGGCTGGCGCGCGGGTCGGCCCAGGGGTCGCCAAATTTGGGGAAGTATTGGCGGCTGAGTTCCACCACCCGCCGGTCGAGTTCACAAACCACCACCTGCTCCACCGAGGGGTAACGCAAGGCCTGGCGCAGCGAGCCGCCATCGCCGCCGCCAACAATTAACACCCGTTTGGGCGCGCCGACTGCCAGCATCGGTACATGGACAATCATCTCATGGTAACCCATGTTGTCCTGTTCGGTCAGTTGGATAATGCCGTCCAAAATCAGCGCATTGCCGAAAAACTCGGTTTCAACCACCTGTAAGTGCTGATATTCGGTCTGCTCGTCGGCCAGAACACGCTTAACGCGCAGCGATTTGCGATAGTAGGGGTGTAGTTCCTCGGTAAACCAAATGCTCATGCGGCCTCCGCCAGATGGGGCGCAGCAAAGGTGATGGACATGCGCCCAACCAGTTCGGCATCACGGTCTAACTTGCGAAAACTGAAATGAGTGGCCCCGAAGGCATCTCGAATCTGTTGGATGAGCGGCAGCAAGTCGCGGTCAATGGCACAGGTAAACAGGTCAATGGCGCAATAGCCATATTCCGGCCAGGCGTGCAGGCTGGCGTGCGATTCGGCCAACAGTAAAAAGCAGGTAAAGCCATGCGGGCTAAATTTGTAGAAACCTTCGTCCACCACCGTCAGGCCGCTGGCATGAATGGCGCGAGAAAAAGTTTGGTAAGCGCGCTCACTGTCGAATAACAAATCGCGGTTGCAATTCGACAAGTCTACGATGTAATGTTCGCCAAGTTTAAGAGAATGATTCACTCTGCCTCCTTGTCTTAATATAAATGTCTGCCCTCAGCCCCTCTTCCGATGAGAGATGGTTAGGGTTGCTGGCAGGCGTTACGGCTTAAATCGAATAACGAATGCGCATTATCCCGCAGAATTCCCCTGTGTCAATCCTTGTATGACATGAATTTTCGTCATTTTTTTTCTTTTTTCTTATAAAATCGCCATTATTTAGCCGTAAAAATTCATTAAGCGCAATAATTGTGACGACTGACTCACGACGCCCCAAAGCCGTTTGACGAATACTCAGAAAACGACTGATTCAAATACCGATTTAGCAAAACGCGCTTATGGTAAGATTGAAGCCATATTCATCCCATTTTTTCGAGCGCTGCGATGAAATTTACCCTGGCCCTGGCCCAAATCAATACCAAACTCGGCGAGGTAGCAACCAACCTGGAAAAGCACCTGGCCCTCGCCAAAGAAGCCGCCCAGTTGGGTGCGGACCTGCTCGTTTTTCCCGAACTTTCGCTAACCGGTTACGTATTGCAAGATATTGCCGCGACGATTGCCCACCGCCCCAGCACCGATGACTCGCTCTTCTGCCCACTGCTGGAGGCTTCTCGAAGCCTGGATATGGTGGTTGGCTTTGTGGAAGAAGACCGCCGCTACCGCTATTACATTGCAGCGGCTTATCTTTCCGCTGGACAAGTGGTTCACGTCCACCGCAAAGTGTACCTGCCAACCTACGGCATTTTCGACGAGAAACGCTACTTCGCCGCCGGGGATTGCTTCCGCGCTTTTGAGACGCGCTTTGGCCGGGCTGGAATGCTCATCTGTGAAGACTTCTGGCACGTTTCTTCCCCCTACACCCTCTGGCTGGATGGCGCTGACCTGTTTTTGATGACCTCCGCCTCGCCTGGGCGTGGCGTGACCGATGAAATCCTCGGCTCGGCGCAGTGGGTGCAAGATGTCAACCGTGCTTACTCCGGCCTGTTCACGTCATTTTTTGCCCACGCCAACCGGGTTGGGTTTGAAGACGGCCTGAACTTCTTCGGCGGCTCGACCGTTTTTGACCCTGATGGGCGCAAGATTGCCCAATCGCCTTATAATGAAGAAGCCCTCACCCTGTGCGAGGTGGACCTGGCCCAACTCCGCCGCACGCGCACAAGATTGCCGCTGTTAAGAGATGAGCGGCCAGAGATGGTGATGAGCGCAATGAATCGCATTCTCACAAAGTAAGCGGAGTTAAAAATCTGCACCGCTGGCGCATCGTTTTAAGGAAATACAATGAACATTGACCTCTCCATCAACCCCGCCCTCGTCCGGGGATTGCTGACGCGCTTCATCCACTCCGAAATTACCCGCACCGGCCTCAAGCGCGGAGTATTGGGGCTTTCGGGCGGAATCGATTCGGCGCTGGTGGCCTATCTCGCCGCCGAAGCACTCGGCCCGCAAAACCTGCTCTGCGTGCGAATGCCCTACAAGACCTCCTCGCAGGATTCGCTCGACCACGCCATGTTGGTCATCCAGGATTTAGGCGTTCCGCACCTCGACATTCCCATCACAGAAATGGCCGACGGGCTGATTTCCAAATTCCCCGACATATCAGACATGCGCAAAGGCAACATCATGGCGCGTTGCCGCATGATTACGCTTTACGACCAATCCGAAGCCTTCAAGGGATTGGTCCTTGGCACCGGCAACAAAACCGAAATTTTGCTCGGCTACTCCACCTTATATGGCGACTCAGCCCATGCCCTCAACCCGATTGGCGACCTGTATAAAGCCCAGGTGCGGCAACTCGCGCGCGAGGTCGGCGTGCCGCAGCCCATTCTCGACAAAGCCCCCTCCGCAGACCTGTGGGCCGGGCAGACCGACGAGCAGGAACTCGGCTTCACCTACGAAGAAGCCGATAAACTGCTCTACCTGCTGGTGGACCAGCGCTACAGCCTGGAAGAATGCGTCGAAGCCGGGTTCAGCCGCGCGTTCGTCGAAACCGTCATCCGCCGCGTGCGCCGCAACCACTTCAAGCGCGTTATGCCGCCCGTTGCCAAAATTACCACTCGCACGGTGGGGTATGACTTTTTGTATTTGCGGGATTGGGGAACTTGATTCAATATCCAGTAAACCGTGTTCGGTGGGCAGTAAAATCAAACGAGCAGCGAAGCGGTTTCTCGCTGCCCGTTGTTTTCTTGATGTTTGCTATCTGTAATCGTCAATCTAAAATCAAACCAGGTCTTCCATCAACTTCATCGGCACGACTGCGCAGCCGACGATGCCCGGCCCGGTATGCACGCCCAGCACCGGAGAAATGCGATTGACTTCCAGTTTGGCAACGTTCAGCCGCTCTTCGACCATCTCCGACAGCATTTCTGCGCCCTGCTGGAAGCGTCCGTGCAATACGTTGACCCATAGCGGAGTCTTTTTGTAAACGCCCACCAGGTAATCGGTTAACGATTCGAGCGCCGCTGGGATGGTGCGCGCTTTGCTGACCGTGCTATATTTTCCGTCTTCATGCGAAACGTGGATAACCGGTTTCAGCTTGAGCAACGACCCCATCAGCGCCTGCACCCGCCCAATCCGTCCGCCGCGCGCCAGATATTCCAGTGTCTCCAGCGTGTAAATCACCTCGGTCTGCCCGCGGATGGCCGCCATGCGCTCCTGGATTTTTTCCATCGTCCAACCAGCCTTTTGACCGAGGGCCGCTGCCAGAACCTGGAATCGCTCTCCGCCCGAAAGCGTCATCGTATCCCAAAAATGGACGTTGGCTGCCTCTTTCGCCTGCTCGCCGCCAACCTGCGCCGAATTGAGCGTGCCGCTCAAGCCAGAAGAGATGTGGATGGAGAAAATCTCTTTGCTGGTCTCAGCCAGTTTGCGGTATAGTTCCTCGAACAGCCCGCTCGAAGGCTGGGCCGTGGTCGGCACAGCCGGGCGCATGGCCTCCAGCCGGTTATAGAAATCGTCGGCGCTGATGTCTGCAGAGTTGACCTCGCCTTCGGGGAACTGGATGAAGAGCGGGGCTTGCGTAATTTCCAACTCTTCTAACTCGCTGGCAGGCATATCGGCGGCGCAATCGGTTACAATTTTCATGAACTCTCACTTTCAGTTTTTGGTTTTTCCTTCACGCTGAAGGTTTTTAATAAGTTCTTCAATTTTACACCAGCGATTCCAAATCTGAAATCGCCAATTTGTGTAACAGGATAGAAGGATAAAAGGGTGTTTTTTGTGTGGCTAATCTTGAAATTCCAGCCATTCCCTATTCAAAGTTTCTAACGCTGTCAGGCGTTACGGTTCAGGTTTTCTCAAACCGTTTGCGAATTTCCATGATAAACGACTGGCTGCGCTAAAAAACCTGTTCTTACCACGAAGGACACAAAGGGTACGACCCTCAATCCTCAATCTTCAATCTTCAATCCTCATTCTTCAATCCTCAATCTTCAATCTTCAATCTCATGCCCCCGCTCCGTCCCACCCACCTCGTTGTCAATCTCTCCCAACTACGCCGCAACGTGCAGGCGATTCGCGCCAGGGTACATCCCGCCAGAGTGCTGGTCATGCTCAAAGCCAATGCCTACGGTCACGGCATTGATGGCGTCGCCCCATACATTGAGCCGCATGTTGATTATATCGGCGTCGCTGTTTTGGATGAAGGCATACACCTGCGCAGACTTGGCATAAAAAAGCCAATCTTGGTCGCGGGCGGGACGCTGCCAGAACACGTCTCCTATTTCCTCGAACATGACCTGACCCTGACGGTCTCGCACCCGGCAGTATTGCAGGCTGCCGAAACTGCCGCTGCCTCTGCCGGGAAACCGCTCAAGGTACATCTCAAAATTGATACCGGCATGGAACGCGCTGGCGTGCGCTGGTACGAGGCCGAATCTTTCCTGGAACAATCCCTGCGCTGCCAGAATCTCGACATCGAGGGCATTTACACCCACTTCGCCAACTCCGAAACACTCGAAACGCCCGGCATGGAAAAAAAATGGGGCTTTTCTTACGCCAGCGACCAGTTGGCGCGCTTCCACGAAGTATTATCTTTTTACGAAAAACGCGGACTGCCGCGCCCACGCCTGGTTCACGCTGCCAATTCCGCCGCCATCCTCAACCTGCCCCAAAGCACCTTCGACATGGTGCGGCCTGGTATCCTGTTCTATGGAATTTATCCCGATAAAGACGTGCTGCGCACCGTGCAAGTGGCCCCCGCCGCCACCTGGAAGTCGCAAGTCGTATACAGCAAAATCTCGCCGCCGGGGCATCCGGTCAGTTACGGCTCGCTGTGGGTTTCCGACCACCCCGTCCGCACCGTCACCGTCCCGTGCGGTTATGCCGATGGCTACTTTCGCCGCATGACCAACCAGCCGAAGGTGATAATCAACGGCAAAAAATACCAGCAGGTCGGAAGAATCTGCATGGACCAGTTCATGGTCAACCTCGAAGGGGATAACGCCGAACTGGGCGACGAGGTGATTTTGCTTGGAAAAGCCGCCAACGGCGAGCAAATTTTTGCCGAAGACCTGGCCCAATGGGCCGACACAAACAGTTATGAAGTAATGACCAATATCTCCGCGCGTGTGCCGCGCATTTTCATCAAGGATGACAAATGAACCTGGAGCCCCTGCTGCATTTCGCCACAGAACTCGCCTATCGCGCCGGAAGAATCACCCTCGGCTACTTCAACGTTGGAATCCGTCCCGATTACAAAGCCGACGACACCCCCGTCACTGCTGCCGACCGGGCTGCTGAGGAATTTATCCGCGCCGAAATCGAAAAACGCTACCCCACCCACGCCATCCTGGGCGAGGAATTTGGGGAAAATCCCCCCTCTCGCGGTGGGAGAGGGGATGGGGGGCAGGGTTTTCGCTGGATACTCGACCCGATTGACGGCACCAAAGCCTTCCTGCGCGGTGTGCCACTCTACGGCGTGCTGATTGGCCTGGAAATCGAAGGCGTCATCAAAGTTGGCGCGGCCTACTTCCCCGGCACCGATGAAATGCTGTGCGCTGCCGAGGGTTTGGGGGCGTGGTGGAACGGACGCCCGGCGCGCGTCTCGGCGACCAACCGCCTGGAACGTGCCTATCTCTGTTACACCAATGAGCGCAGCATGGAACAGCACGGGCGCGGCCCCGCCTGGAAACGACTGAGCCAGGCCGCCTATGAAGCGCGAGGCTGGAGCGACGCCTACGGCTACCTGTGCGTTGCCACCGGGCGCGCCGAAGCCATGTTCGACCCGGTCATGAACATTTGGGATTGCGGCCCCTTCCCGGTCATCTTCAAAGAGGCCGATGGCTACTTCGGCAGTTGGGATGGCCGCGAAGGGCATACCCACAACGAAGCATTGGCCTGCAATGCGGCCCTCAAAGACAAACTGCTGGAAATCATCAACGGATAAAAATGGGTGACTGAGGCGTTTCTTTATTTGCCCTTAATCGACTCATACAACGATTGCCCACCCAAACCCTGCGCGCGCAGGGCGTCGGATTGGGTTTGCTGGAACCACAGGTTTTCGACCGTTTCGCCCGCCTGGAAGGTGATTCCGATATAGCCGGGGTTGGGGCCGGGCGTTTCCCCCACTGGGAACCCGTCAATGATTTCGAGAGTTTGCTCCAGCAGGCTGCCGAGCGCTTCGGCGTCTGTGAGCGTTTCAACTGCCAGCGTAACGCGGTAATCGGTTTGCATGGCGGCGAAGCGAGCCACCGTGCCATCACTATACACGCAGTTCTCGCCGTAGGCTTCGGAATGGGCGGCGCTAACGGGCAGGCCAGCCTGCTGCAAGCGTTCAAACAACTGTTGCGAGATCTGTGGCAAGCTTTGGGTTGCCCACACAAACCCGCACGGGCCAATGGTGGGGGGTTCAGTGGGGGGCGGGGGTGTATCGGTCAGGACTTGCGTTTGGGGAAAGGCCGTTGGTTCGGGCGGTGGAAAAGCCCTGGGGAAGTTGCACAGGGAGGTCAGCACGATGAGGACAACGAAAACGAGCAACAGGCGGGAAAACGGTCTGGGCATGGCTCAGGGTTGTTGAAATTCGAGCAAGATGGAGCCGGGGTAAGGCTTGCCATCCTGGTCGGTGCAAGCGGGCGCAATCAGGCCGGTGATTCGGGTTCGGCCTTCCGATAGGCTGAGGGCGTATTCAACCCCACTCGCCAGGCTGAAATCGGCGTAGCCGGGGCCAATGTCGTTTTTGAAGCCGGTAAAGAAATGCTCCTCGCCGCCAAACCAGGTGATGACCAGTTCTTGGCCGGGAGCGGGTTGCCCAAGGGCGTTTTGCAGGTTCACTTTGAGCAGGCTGGGTTGTTGAGGGTCGCACACAGTGGACTGAGCGATGAGGATGAACGGCGGGCCAGGGGTAAGCGTGTTTGTGCGCGTGGGGCGCAGGGTAGCGGTTGGGAGCGGCGGCAGGGTGGGAAAAGGGGTGTTGGTAGGCGTGGATGTGGGGCGCGGCAGGGAGGGGTTTTCGGTGGGTTCGGGTGTGGGGGTGGCAGAGGGCTGTTCGGGGGGCAAAGTCGGTTCGTTGAGCGGAGAGGCAGATGCAGCGGAGTCTGCTCCAGTTTCGGGCGCGAGAGTCGCTTGGGGCTGAGATTGAATCGCCTCGGAGAGATTCGCCAGGATTCTCACCCTCTCAATCGAAGAATTTTGCGCCAACATGCGTTGAGCTTGCTCACCAAGCGCCAGAAGCGAATCGGGGTCAGCCAGGCTGGCGAGGCGGGCGCGGGCACGGCCTAAATCACCGCTGACGGTGTAGGCCGCGGCTATCATGTAGCGGTATTCGTTTTTGAAATCATAGCGCAGCGAGGCGGGGGAGGTGTTGACCGGCTGGGCTTGCGGCACTCCCCAGGCGACGCCAATGCCGATGCTTAGGCCAAGTAACAGTCCGGTGAAGATGAACCAGGGGCCGCGATGGTCGTTCATGGCTGCCACACCTGCAGAGCAAGAGTCAGGTCTTGCAGGAGCTGGATGTCGGTGGGGGCGTAGCCGTTTTGGCGGGCGAATTCAAGCGCGGCGGAGGCAATAACAGAGGGGGACTCGCTGCCGAGCAGGGCCAGGCGGCGCGCGGCGGCTTGCACATCCTGTTCGCTCTCGAACACTTCAGCCACCATCAGGCAGTAATCGGCTTTGTAATCGGCCCGCAGAGTGGATGGAATGGTATCGACATACTCCACCGGGCTGATGACCCAGCCGTAATACAGGCCCAGCCCAATCCCAACCAGGATGGACAGGATAAACAGGAACCAGCGTTTGGCGGTCATGGGATGATTATAAAGGATGAAGGCAGAAGGATGAAAGATGTACCCGCTGAATCAATATCCGGGCAGGAGACCGGCGGCACCCAGGAACTTCCCCTTATTGCTGCTTCCTCTCGGACCTGACAAGGTTCGGGGAGTCCTGCCGCGCCGGGCCTGCCCGGACAAACGACAAGCATACCCGATGTGTGGCTGGGTGTCAACGCTGATGCCCCGGTCGAAATAACCAACTTGGCCGAATAGCTATCGTCCCCACCATCAGAGAAAGTTCGGGGGATGCGATTTGCAAAAATCGCCATGTCATTGGGCCATTTCCCCTACGGTTTTGATAGGGGTGAAGATTTTAACTGGATTTAACCTTATAATGTAAGCATTGATTACAACATCATTGCAAACTGGGAGACTGTGAACTGTCAGCCGAATTGGTCGCTGCCCCGTGCTGGGGCTAAGCTGTCAGCGAGTCAGAGCGAAACCGGCCCTGTGGGAAATATTCAAATTTTGCCGGGAGGCCCATTTATGCAATTCATTTCTCGAACTATTTCTTTTTATGTTCGGGCGTTTTTGGTGTTGTTCCTGATTCTGATGCAAGCCGCCTTGCTCATTCCTGCGCAAGAAGCAGTGGCAGCGCCAGTTGAACGCCCCTCGTTGGCCCAGCCGCCCGCTGTTTCCCTCAACGTGCCGGCGCAGGCCTTCATCGGCAGCACCGTCAATTTCACCGTCACCTTCGACAACCCCGATGCCAACGACCCAGGCTACGGCCCCCTGATTGACTTGATTATTCCCCGCAACGGCGCAGATGGCGCGCAGAACAGCAACCCGCCGCTCGATGGGCTGACCTTCCTCAGTGCCACCTATCTTGGCTCTCCGGTTGAGAATACCGTCCTGACCTTCCCCGGTTCGGGCGGCATTACCTGCGTTAACCACCCCTACATGCGCGATAACACCGGCGCTTTTGTGCAGGTCTGCGGCAATGCGGGCGACACCCTGGTGGCGTTGCGCCTGCCCTTTGGCTCCTTCACCCCCGACCAGCCGCCTGTGACGGTGAATGTAACCGCCTCAATGAGCAACCTGGCCGATTTAGGCACGCCGCTCACCATTCAGGCGCGCGGCGGCTATCAGTTTGGTTATACCGCGCTGGACGATTGGTGCTGCGGCGATGACCCCAACCTCACTTTCAGCGCTTGGGTGAATGGCAGTGTGACACCCACACTCTTTACCCTGACCAAAACCTATAACGGCCCCGAAGATGAGACTGCCACCGGCCCCAACTTCCCGCGTCAATACACCGTGACCGCTGAAATCGCTCCTGGGCAGACGCTCAGTCCCTTCACCCTGACCGATACGCTGCCCGCCAACATGCAATTCGTCTCGCTGATAGGCACGGTGCCAGGCGGCGCCACGTGTTCCACGCCCTCCACCGTAACCCCTGGCGGCACGCTCTCGTGCAACTTTGCTTCGGTGAGCGGCACAGTGAGCATGACCTTCGAGTACTACATCCCCCTGCGCGATTCGGGTGGAGGGGCGGTCATCAACCCTGCCACCGGCGATGACGCCCTTTCCTGCAATAATGCCAGCGGCGGCGGGACGTGGGCTCCGCTCGACCCGCGCGACACCGGTGGGACGTTCACCCAAAACCCGCCCGGCTGTGAACACACCCTCACCCCCAAGTCTATCGCCACTCAAAAGAGCGTCAGCGTGGTGGGCGGCGGCCAGCCTGCGCCAGGGGCTGTGCTGGAATACACGATTGACCTTCAAATTTCCGATTTCTTCGCCTTTGACCAGGTGACGTTGACCGATACCATCTCTGACGGCCAGCGCTGGGACACCACATTTACCCCCACACTGCAAATTGTGGGCAATCCGGCCTCCTATAACTCCTCTGGCGCATTCAACGTTGCCAATTACACCGTCAGCCCCAACTATACCCCCGCCGACCCGGCCCCCAACGATGGAACGACCACCATCACCTTCCGCATTTCAGATGAAATGATTTCCCGCTCGGGCAATGGCCGCCTCATCGGTGGCTGCGTGCCGCCCGGCGGCGTGGCCGGTGACCCGGTCTGCAGCGGCTACAATGACGGTCCCACCACCGCCCGTGTCGTTTTCCGCACCGTCATTCAGGAAGCCTTTAGCGATACCTTCCCCTCCGGCGATGCCAGCGTGGACCAGGGTGATGTGCTGAACAACAGCGAGTTCGTCAATGGGCGCATCCTCGCCACCACCGATGCACTCACACCCACTGGGTTCACCGAGCCCGATAACTCTTCGGCCAGCGTGACCATTGGGCGCGGCGCGCTCACCAAAGCCGTGTATGCGATCAACGGCAATACTTCGTATTCGCTGCCGGTGCGCGTGGGCGCGGGCGATACCGTCACCTTCCGCCTGACTTACACCCTCGTCACCAGCGATTTCGAGAACCTGGTGCTCACCGACTACCTGCCCCTGCCTATTTTCGATGCCACGCAGGTCACAATGCACAACAACACCGTTTGCGGCGTACCGGCGGCTGGCTCTTCGTGCCTGGGGCCAGGCGATACCTATCACAGTTTGCCTGCCGCCAATATTCCAACCGTTAGCACGAATGGAACGAGCAACTGGGCGCGCTGGAGTTATGGTAACTATGACGGCCCAAACAACTCTTCATCGGTCATAGACTTGCTCTTCACGGTCACCGTTCAAGACGACCCCTTTGCCGACAACTTGCACCTGACCAACCAGGCCTATGTGACCGAAGGCTCCACCAACGGCACGCCCGGCGAAGCCGCCTCCATTATCGAAATCACCTACACTTCGCCGGTGATGATCACCAACAAGAGCGTGGTCGCCACCGACAACCCCACCCCCACCTTTACCCCGCCCTTGCCCATCACCTTCACCGCGCCTGGCTCAGGCCCGGTGCGCTGGAGCGGCACAATTAATTCGAATCTGCTCACCACCACCCCCATTGACAGCAACGTGAGCGGACTCGATGCCGGCGACCTGGTGACCTTTGCCATTTTCCTGGTCAACAACGGCACGGGCATCAATGGCGCCTTCGATATCGTCATTCAAGACACCTTCGACGCGCTTGGATTTGAATATCCCACCACCGGTGACCCCAACAGCATCAACCTGCAAATTTATTATGGCAATGGCTCTGGTCCCATTTCCTACACCACGCCCACCGATACGCCCGCTGGGCCTGGCAATCTGTTTAGCACAGGCATTAAACTGGTGGACCCGGTGGGGCAGGGCGTGTGCGCGGCGCACGACCCCAATCTGGGCAACAACGTCATCGTCATCACCTACGACTTGCGCATGCGCAGCGATATAGCGCCCGGAACCTACCCCAACACCGCCACGCTCGTCAGATATTCCGGCTCCGAAGGCGGCCCCAACTTCCTGCCCCAGCCGCAATCGGAAGACGCAACGGTGACCACCGATAACCCGCAGCTGACCAAAAACCTGATAGGCACCGAAATCAACACGCCCCAAAACGCCAACACCCAGGCCGTGATTGGCGAGTTCGTCACCTACACCCTCACGCTCACCGCGCCAGAAGGCACACTGCCCAACGCCCAAATTGTGGATACGCTCGACCCCGGCCTGGCCTTCGTTGACCTGCAATCGGTGGTCGTCTCCAACCCCGATACCGATGGCGCCGGGGCAGGAGATGACGGCCTTTACAGCAATGTGATGACCTTCGATGCCGGCGGAAACTGCACCAACTGCACCGCTGGCACGGGCGCGGGCAGCAACCCGCTCATTGCGGCCTTTGGCGGGCAAGATGGCCGCCGCATTACCTTCGATTTTGGCACGCTGGTGAACACCAACCGCAACAACACGGTGGCTGAAACCATCACCATCACCTACCGCGCGGTCGTCTTAAACGTGGTTGGCAATCAGGGCGGCGGTTTGCGCAACAACGAAGCCGCGCTCACCTGGCTCAACGGCAGCCTGCCCGCCGTCTCCGCGCCCAACATCACCCTCATCGAGCCGGTGGTCAACACGGCCAAATCTGTCGCCCCGGCGACTGCCGACGCGGGCGATACGGTCACCTTCACCGTCACCCTCACCAACCCGGCGGCTGGCTCCACCACCGCTCACGAGGTGTCGTTCAGCGATACGCTACCCGCCACGCTGACGTACGTCCCCGGCACGCTGGCGCTGGGCGCATGTAGCGCTTCAACCCCGCTCACGCTCAATGATAGCGGCGCACCGACCCTCACCGGTTCTGGCGGCCTGTTCCAGCCGGGCGAGTCCTGCACCATCACGTTCCAGGCTACGGTGAATTACTCCGTCACCCCCGGCCAGACCATCACCAACACCGCCGAAACGCGTTGGACGAGCCTATCTGGTTCTGTTTCTGACCGCTCCACCTACAACACCGATTCTGACGAGCGCACCGGCGCCGACGGCGTAGGCGGCGCACTCAACGATTACGCCAGCCAGGGCGCGGCCAACCTCACCATCAACAACGTTCAGCCGCAAAAATTCCTGGCCGCCACCTCCGAAACCCATACCGACATTCCCTCCGGCGCAACCACTCCACGCGTTGCCGTAGGTGAAATTATCCGCTACCGGCTGGTGGTACAACTCCCCGAAGGCTCTAGCGCCAACTTCCAAATACAAGATTTGCTGCCCGGCGGCCTGAACTATCTCGATGACGGCACAGCCCGCCTGGCTCTGCTCTCCAACGGCGTGCCGATTGCCTCCACCGAACCCACCGGCAGCACGCTTGCACTGGCGCTCGGCAGCGGCCCCTTTGGCGCTGGCCCCTGGGTGAACGGCAATGACCCCACCCTGGTCACGCCCACTTATGCCTTGCCCGACCAAAACGTGGGGTCATCGAATTCAATCACGGCAGACCCCGATACTTACGGCAACGGCACCGACCCCTACTTCAAACTCGGCACACTCACCAACAACGATAACGACGCCGATGCCGAATACGTCATCGTGGAGTTCAACGCCCTGGTCAACAACAGCGCTGCTGGAAGCAATGACGCCGGGGATGCGCGCAACAACACCTTTGCCGTCTTTGTGGGCGGGACGCAAAACGGACCCAACTCCAACCAGGTGCAGGTCATTGTGGCCGAACCTGCTCTCACGCTTGCCAAAAGCCTCACCACCGCTCCCACCGATGCCGGCGACCCCATCACTTACACCCTGACGATTACCTCCGCTTCCGGCGTCAACCGCGCCACCGCCTTTGACCTGACGTTGACCGATACCTTCGATACCAACCTGACCGGTTTCTCCGTCTCCAGCGTGACCACCACGCAGGGCGCGACCTGCACCGGTAACGGCGGCGGGACGACGGCCTTCAACCACAACGGCGGCTCGTTCACTGGCAGCACCCTCACCTTCACTGCCACCTGCCTCGACCCCGGTCAGACCATCACCGTCACGGTCACGGCCACAGTCGCGGCGACTGCTCCGGCTGGCTACACCATTCCGAACACGGCCAACCTGTTTTACACCTCCCTGCCTGGCCCCAACGGAACAACATCCAACCCCACCGGCTCATCCACCCCCGGCACATCTGGCTCCGATACGGGCGAGCGCGATGGTTCGGATGGCGTGGGCGGCGCCGTGGATGATTATGCCGCCACATCCAGCGTCAATGCACCGCTCGCCACACCGCAAATTGACAAACTGGCCCCCACCCCGGTCTCCTACGTCATCGGCGAACAGGTGACCTTCAACATCCTCGTCACCCTGCCCGAAGGCCTCACCCCCAACCTGCAAGTGGTAGATGACCTGCCGCTCGGCCTGGAATACATCAGCCACCAGGTGATTACCAGCGCGGCTGCCAGCGGCGGTCTGCTCACAGCAGACTACAACGGCACGCTCTCTGCCCCCACCGTCACCGCCCCTGGCGGCTCTGGCGGCGACCTGACCCTCGCTTTTGGCAACACCACCACCGCTGCCGATAACGTGGCAAACAACAATGCCTTCCTGGTCCGCGTTGTGGCGCGCGTTCTCAATGTGGCCGGTAACCAAAATGGCACAACCCTCACCAACACCGCCACCGTCTCGTGGACGGGCGGCTCGGCCAGCGATTCCACTCCCATCACCCTGCGCGAACCCGAACTGGATATTCAAAAAGCCGCCAACGATACCACCTGGCTCTACGGGCAAACAGTCACCTACACCCTCACCGTCTCGCACCTGCCCAGCAGCACAGCCGACGCGCACGACCTGACCATCACCGATGCCATCCCCGCTGGTCTCACTTACGTTCCGGCCTCCATCACCGCTTCGGGGGGCTGCACAGCCAACGATAGCGGCGCGCCCAACCTCACCTGGACTTGCGCCACCCTGACGCTGGGCAACACCGCTACGCTCACCTACCAGGTCACGGTCAACAGCCCACCCACTCCGCCCTTCCTGGCTGGGAACGATACCGTTACCAACACCGCCAACCTGACCTGGACCTCCCTGCCCGGCAGCGACCCGAACGAGCGCACCGGCTCCGGCGGCGTGGATGACTATGCTGATAACGACAGCGAAACCGGCGGCCTGGAGCAATACTATGGTTTGGGCAACCGCGTTTGGCTCGATACCAACAACAATGGCACACAAGACGCGGGTGAAGTGGGCATAGATGGCGTAACCGTCAATCTCTACGCTGCCGATGCCTCTGGTAATCCCACTGGCGGCGTGCTGGCCACCACCTTCACGGCAGGCGGTGGTTATTATCTGTTCGACTATCTGCTGCCCGGCGATTATGTGGTCGTCATTCCTTACGGCAACTTCTCAGTTGGCGTGCTAAACGGCTATAAATCCTCGCTCTCCTTCATGCAGGCCAACGGCACAATCGGCGAAACCCTGGCCCCCGACCCAGATAATGATACCGACCGCGATGACAACGGCAGTTACACCGCTCTGCTCGGCTTTGAGGGCGCGGTCATCTCTAGCGCGGTCACGCTGGGTGGGGCTGCCGAACCCACGGGCGAGACCGACCTGCGAACGGGCGTTGGTCAGGGCGCGCAACCCGATAACCGCGCCAACATGACCGTGGACTTTGGCTTCTACCGCACCGAAATCGGCAACCTGGTCTTTGAAGACCTCAACGTCAACGGCAATTACGACTCTGGCACCGACACCCCGCTGGCGAACATACAGGTACAACTGTATTCATCCAATGGCACCGAAATCAACGTCGGCCCCAACGGCATCTTGGGCGATAACGATGACGCGCCCGGCGGCGTGTTGACTGATGCAGGCGGCCTGTATCTCTTCCGCGGCCTGCCCAATGGCGACTACATCGTGCGCGTCACCGGCCCCGCCGGCATGATAAGCACCATAGACACCTTCGCTCCCGCCGACACCACCGACCCTGACACCAACACCGACAACAACGACAACGGCGTTGGCACAGCCGGCGGCGTGGTTTCGGCCAACCTGCTCACCATGCAGGCTGGCGAAATAGCCGCCAACATCACCGTCAACAACGCCACCGCCACCACCACCGACCCAACCGTTGACTTCGGCTTCGTTTACCCCTATGCCCTCGGCAACCGTGTCTGGTACGATACCAACAACAACAGCCAGATAGATGCGGGCGAATTTGGCGTAAACGGCGTCATTGTTGACCTGTATCGCAACGATGGCAGCGGAACCTATGTCTTTGTAGCGACCGACACCACCTCCGGCGGCGGCTATTACCTGTTCGACAACCTCTTACCCGGCGAATACATCGTAACCCTGCCCGCCTCCAACTTCACCGGCGCAGGCGCTTTGGTGGGATACTGGTCCTCGGCCACCACCCTCAGCGGCGCAGGCGCCATCACCGAAACCGCCGCCCCCGACCCAGATGGTGCGCCAGATGTCGATTCGGATGACAATGGCACGCTCCAAACCGGCGGCCCCTTCAATGGGCAGGTTGCCTCCTTGCCCGTCACACTCGGCCCCACCGGCCTGACCGAACCCACCGGCGAAACCGACCTGGAAGCAGGCCTCGGCCAGGGAACGCAACCTGATGGCCGCGCCAACATGACGGTTGACTTCGGCTTCTACCGCGTCTCAGTTGGCAACCTGGTCTATACCGATGGCGACGAGAACGGCAACTACGATGGCGGCCCGCTCGATGCGCCCCTGCCCGGCATCACCGTCCGCCTGTATGCATCTGATGGCCTCACCGAAATCCTGGTCGGCCCCGATGGTATCCTCGGCACGGCAGATGATGGTCCCGGTGGCGTCGTCACCAATGCGGGGGGAAATTACCGCTTCGAGGGCCTGCCGCAAGGCGATTACCTCGTCCGCGTGGTTGCCCCACCCTCCAGCACCAGCACCATTGATACCTACAACGCCGCCGATAGCGCCACCCCCAACACCAACGCCGATAACAACGATAACGGCCTCGGCACCGGCGCGGGAACGGTCTCCTCGGCAGTCTTCACGCTCACGCCTGGCTCCACGGGCGCGCTCAACAACAACACCGTAGACCAGCCCACCGGCTCCACCGACAACCCAACGTTAGACTTCGGCTTTATCCCACAATACGCGCTCGGCAACCGCGTTTGGTACGACACCAACAACAACCGCCAGATGGACGCAGGCGAAGTGGGAATTGACGGCGTGACGGTTGAACTTTACGCCGCTGATGCCTCCGGCAACCCCACCGGCGCGGCGCTGGCAACGGACATCACCGCCAACGGCGGCTACTACCTGTTCAACAACCTGGCCTCTGGCGATTACATCGTCGTCCTCCCGGCCTCCAACTTCGCAGGCGTCCTCAACGGCTACTGGTCTTCTGGCACCACCCGCAACAACGACGGCACGCTGACCGAAATCGCCGCCCCCGACCCCGATACCGACACCGACCTGGATGATAACGGCCAGTTAAACCTGTTTGGCTCGCTGCCCGGCGCAGTCACCTCGCGCCCCGTCACGCTTGGCCTTGGCCCAGTTGAACCCACCGGCGAAACCGACCTGGATGGCGGCAACCAGGGTCAGCCCGATGCCCGCGCCAACATGACGGTGGACTTCGGCTTCTACACCATTCGCCTCGGCAACCAGGTCTGGAACGACCTCAACAACAACGGCCTGCTCGATGGCACTGAAACCGGCATTAACGGCGTCAGCGTTCAACTCTGGTCAGCCGATGGCTCGACCCTGCTCGGCACAACCACCACTGCGGGCGGCGGCATCTACACCTTCAGTGGCCTGCCGCAAGGCAACTACCTCGTCCGCCTGCCGGAGGGCAACTTCCAGGGCTTGGGCGCATTGCGTGATTACTACTCCAGCACCGGCGGCGGCGCTTACGAACCAGCCCCCAACCCCGATATCAACCTGACCGATTCGGACGACAACGGCACGGAGGTCGGCAGTCTTGGCTATCCGGGAGGCTACATCCAGAGCGGTGTCTTTGCCCTTACCCCGGCTGCCGAACAAACCACCAACAACCCCGATGGCTCCACCACCGAATTCCGCGTAGACTTTGGTGTGTATGGCGAACAGCGCGCCAATCTCTCGGTCAGCAAAGATGACGGCATCGACTACTACCTGCCCGGCGGCATGTTGACCTACGCCATCGTCGTCTCAAACGGCGGCCCATCAGACGTGAATGGCGCGGTGGTAACCGATAACCTCCCAACCCAAATCACCAGTTGGGAATGGACATGCGTTACCACTGGCGGGGCAACCTGCGCCGGTTCGGGTGGCTTCATCTCCGCCAATTTCACCGATACGGTGAATATGCCGGTTGGCTCCACCATTACCTATATCGTCAATGTGAACATTGCGCCGGCCGCCACCGGCACGCTCAACAACACCGTCACCGTTACCCCGCCGACTGGCGTCATCGAAACCGACTCCTCGGATAACAACGATACCGACAGCGACCGCGATGCCATCCTCTCCATTGATAAAGACGATGGCCTGACCACCGTTGCCCCTGGCTCGCTCATCACTTACACCCTGAATATCCAAAACCTCGGCGCGCAAGACCTGACCGCGGTGCGCGTAACAGACACCCTGCCCGCCGAAGTCACCTTCCAAAGCGCCGCGCCCGCGCCTTCCAGCATCTCTGGCAGCACGCTCGAATGGACGGGCATCAGCCTGGCCTCTGGCGCCTCCACCACCATCACCGTCACCGTGCGCGTCAACGACGACGCCATCGGCCCCACTCTGCTCAACAGCGTCAGCGTGGCCGATGATGCCATTCCCGGCCTGGGCGATAGCGATGACGACCTGGACATCGTTGCCAGCAGCAACGCAAAAATCATCGTCAACACCGACATTGACGTTGACCCCGATGACCCATCGCACCCCGCGCCGCCCCCCCTGCCGCGCGTGCTGATTGGCGAAGTCATCACCTACCAGATTAGCCTCGATGTTCCCGCTGGCGCCACCCTCACCAACCTGCGCGCGCTCGACCTGCTCGATACCGGCCTGGCCTTCGTGGGTTGCGTCAGCGTAGATGGCGGCGCGCTCACCACCACTCTGCCCGGCGGCTTTGCCGATGCCTGCAACGACCCGCTGAACCCCACCGTGCAAGCCGAACCACTTGGCAGCCCCAGCGCGGTCAACCAGGGACGCCGCACCAACTTTGATTTTGGCAACATCACCAACCCCTCGGCCAACACAGAAACCCTGCTCGTCACATACGAAGTGGTCGTCCTCGACATTCCCGAAAACGTCAACGGCGTTGGCGGATTGAACAACAACGTCTTGTGGACCTGGGACGGCGGCTCGTTAGCGGCCTTCGCGCCCCCGCTCGAAATCGTCGAACCCGATTTAAGTATTGACAAGAGCGCCGAGCCGACCACCCTTCCCTTTGGCAGCCCGGTCACCTTCTCGCTCTCCATTGCGCACACCCCCGAAAGCAGCATTGACGCCTACGATGTGATTGTCACCGATGTCCTGCCCACCAACTTCGAGTTCATCCCCGGTAGTGTGCAATCCACCGGCCTGGCGCCCACCTCGTTCAACTACAATTCCGCCACCCGCACCCTGACCTTTATTTGGGATGTCTTCCCGCTGGGGCAGAGCTCCACGCTCACCTTCCAGGCCACCTTCGTTGGGCCATCACCCGCCAACAACACTGCCAACGTCGCCTGGACCAGCCTGCCAATTGACCCACAGCCGAATGGTCAGCCTGTGTCGCTTTCCAACTACAACGATTTCGCCAATGAACGCTGGTACGACCCGAACGATGCGGCGGGCGTCAACAATTATGGTGCCTCCTCCACCATCACCATCAACGCGCCCGGCGCCCTGCCATCCACTGGCTTTGCGCCCAACCGCATCACCAAACTGCCGCAGCAACCCGCCGAAAAAGCCTATACCAACCTGGGCCAGATGTGGCTCGAAATTCCAGCGCTTGGTTTGAACCTGCCCATCACCGGCGTCCCGCTCACCCAAGATGGCTGGGACCTGACCTGGCTCTCTAACCAGGCGGGGTATCTCACCGGCACCACCTTCCCTGGGCAGGTTGGCACCACCGGCCTCACAGCCCACGTCACCCTGGCCGACGGCACCCCCGGCCCCTTCCGCAACCTGGATAAACTCCACTGGGGCAACACGGTCATCCTGCATGCCGAGGGCTACCGCTACACCTACGAAGTCCGCGAAATGCGCACCGTCCTGCCGCGCGATTTCTCGGTGTTCAAGCAAGATGGCTACACCTGGCTGACCCTCCTCACCTGCAAGGGCTACGTCCCCTGGCTTGACACTTACAATTACCGCTACGCCGTGCGCGCCGTCCTGCTCAAGGTGGAATACGAAGGAACAACCCTCACGCCCTCGCGTGGTTCAGACCGATAATCGGCGAATCAAATCACAAGCGGCCAGCATCATTGTATGCTGGCCGCTTCCTTTTTCTCGCAACCCCTCCGCTTCATCATCTATCCATGCCTCCATCCGTTGAATACCCTCCTCATGATATAATTAAGTTATCATTACCCCGCTTATGGAGGAACGATGGAAGTCACCGCCAAACAATTCAAACATTGCGACCTCGTAACCGTTAAAGGCCGCGTGGACAGCGCCACAGCCCCCAAACTAGCCGAAACCCTGGATGCCATCAATAACGAAAGCCGCTTCAAAATCGTTATTGACATGACCGGGCTTGAATACATGTCCAGCGCAGGCTTCCGCGCCCTCATTGCCGCCCAGCGCAACTGCAAGCGTTTCAATCGCGGCGAAGTGGTTCTGGCCTGTGTGCCTGAAAACATCCATTCAGCCCTTGAACTGGCAGGCTTCACCAGCCTGTTCAAGGTATTCCCCGATGTCACCACGGCTGTCGGCAGCCTGTAAATCCTGCTGAAGCCGCTCAACCACCAGCCGCCACGCTCAGGCGGCTTTCTTTATTTGGAAGAGGCGCCCAATCGCCAACCACAAATCACCAACCCAAAATCGCAAATCTAAAATCTAAAATCTAAAATCGCAAATCTAAAAATCGCCATGCCCTCCCGCACCTTCTCTGCCCAGTTCGAAAACCTCGACCTCATCCGCGACTTCGTTGGCGAAATTGCGCGCCAGGCCGGCATGAACTCGAAAGAAATCTACAACATCCAACTGGCAGTTGATGAAGCCTGCTCCAACATCATCGAATACGCCTACGAAGGCATTTCTGACGGACAAATCGAAATCAACGTCGCTGCCACCCACGATGCCCTGACGATGATTATCAACGACCAGGGCAAACCCTTCAATCCAAACGATATTGCCGAACCCGATATAGAGGCCGCCCTCGAAGACCGCCCCATTGGTGGGCTGGGACTATTCTTCATGCGCAATTTGATGGACGAGGTGCATTTCGAGTGGTCTCCAGAGAAGGGCAACACCCTTACCATGGTTAAGCGTCGGGGCAGGGCGCAGAAACCGGCTTCTCGCAGCAAGCCCGGCTACCCCGCCCTGTTCGACCTCGGCGAACGCATTTTGGCATCTACCACCTTTGCGGCTCAGCGCGACTTGATATTAGAGACGGCAAACCGCCTGGTGCCTGGAGAAACCCTGCTCTGGCTGGACGAAACCGCCTTCCGCCTGCCCGATTGGGTAGAAAGCGTCTTCCCGCCCCAGCCGCCCGAAGAATTCATGCGCCTGGCCTTCGAGCAGAAAAAGACCGTCCGCAAGCAGGTCGAGCAGGCGCATACGATAGCCGTTCCTTTCCGGCATGAGGAAATCGGCCTGGGTGTAATACGAATCCGGCGCAAAAACGGCGAGTCGTTCAAACGGCGAGAAATCGCCTTCATCGAAGGCCTGGCGCGAACCGCCTCCATCGCCCTCATCGCCTGGCACCGCATCAATGTCGAACGCTGGCGCATCGGACAATTGGGGCTGGTGCGCACCGTGACGGCCCAAATTGCCAACGAACCTGACCTGGACGAGCTGGCTCATCGCGTCACCCGCCTCATCCAATCAACCTTCAAATATTATTATGTGGGCATTTTTACGCTGGAGCCAGG
The DNA here is from genome assembly GCA_034432755.1 of Anaerolineales bacterium. Lineage (GTDB taxonomy): Bacteria > Chloroflexota > Anaerolineae > Anaerolineales > Villigracilaceae > UBA5195. The sequence goes on along the minus strand of DAOUBQ010000093.1, from coordinate 4,095 downwards.
ACAACATGCCCTGACTTTCCGCTCTGGCTCAGGCGGCGCCACCCGCCGCAAAGGCCACCGCCGCGAGCTGGCCTTCTATGTCGAACTGGGCCAGGGATTGGTCGGCATCGCCGCATTGACCGGCGAAGAAAAAATCGTCAACGATGTCCGCCTCGAACCATCCTATCGCCCCATAGACAGTTTGCCAGAAACGCATTCCGAGGCCGTGATTCCGCTCAAAATCGAGGAGCGCGTGCTGGGTGTGCTGGACGTGCAATCTGATGCGCTGAACGCCTTCCACCCGTATGACCTGCTCGTGCTGCGCGCCCTGGCCGATAGCGTGGCCGTGGCAATTGAGGGCGCCCATCTCTACGGCAGTCTCCAGCGCCAGGCCAACCAACTGCGCGTCGTTGGCGAAGTCAGCAAGCAAATTACCTCTATCCTCAACCTGCGCGAACTCATGCAGCAAGTGGCCGAACTGATTCACCAACGCTTCGGCTTTGCCCATGTTCACCTATTCACGGTACATCCCAACCGGCGCCAGATTCACTACGAAGCCGGGTCTGGCGCGCGCTCCGATGCCCTCGAAGGCTACATCATTGACCTCGACGAGCCAGAAGGAATCATCCCCTGGGTGGCGCGCAACGGCCAGACCCTGCTCGCCAACAACGTAGACGAAGAACCGCGCTACCACCCCTCACCCCTGCCCCCGGCCAACACCCGCTCCGAGTTGACTGTGCCGCTCGTTTTCAGCGGGCAGGTGCTGGGCATCCTGGATGTACAGTCAGACCAGTTAAACGCCTTCACCGAACAAGATAAACTCACCATCGAAACCCTCGGCGATTCAATTGCAGCAGCCATCCGCAACGCCGACTTATACCGCTCCGAGCAGTGGCGGCGGCAGGTGGGCGACAGCCTGCGCGAAGTGGCGGTGCTGCTTTCGGCCAATGCCAGCCTCGAGCAAGTGCTAGACGCCATCCTGACCGAACTGGAGCGCAACCTGCCCTCCGATATTTCCGCCATCTGGCTGCTTGATGAAGAAACCATCTATTGCGCCGCCGTGCATGGCGCGCGCGCCAGCGACCTGGAACGCGCCCGCCAAACATACCCTGAAGCCAACACCATGCTGGCGGTGGCCTTACTTTCACGCCAACCCTTCATCCGCAAACCAAGTGACCCCAGCGGCCCCTCCGCACTTTCGGCGGGTTTCGACCCCGACCATTCGGCCATCGCCGTACCGCTGCGCATCGGCGACCAATCGGTCGGAATCCTCACCCTGGCGCACCACACTCACGGCCGCTATGGACATGAAGCCCAGACCATGACCACCACCTTCGCCAGTTATGCCGCCGTTGCCATCGAAAATGCCCGTCTCTACGACACCGCCCAGGAGCAGGCCTACGCTTCGGCAGCCCTGTTGCAAGTCGCTCAGGCCGTCGTCAGCCTGTCCGAGTTGGATGATATCCTGAGTACCATTGTCCGCATCATGCCCATCCTGGTCGGGGTGGAGCGTTCGGCCATTTACACCTACCAGGCCGAAACGAGACTGCTGCACCCGGCTCAGGCTTATGGAATTCCCGAAGAAGTCCACCCGCTCATTTGGAGAACCTTGCAGTGGGATGAACTCCCCCTTTTGGCGGCGGCCATCGAAAGCGGTGAAATGACAATGTGCGCACAAGCCCATCTCGGCCCGGAATCCTGGTTCGAAATCCAACCCTGCCTGCCCCACGAAGTTGAAGAATTGACCTTTAGCGAGGAACGCCTGCTGATTGCCCTCCCACTGATGGTCAAAGGCGAGATTTTTGGCATCATGCTGGCCGAAGAAGCCGCCGGTGGACGGCGCTTTCGCGCCCGGCGGCTCGAAATTTTGAACGGCATCGCCCAGCAAGTGGCGCTTGCCATCCAAAACGACCTGTTCCAGCGCGAGATGGTCGCCCGCGAACGCCTGGAGACCGAAGTGCAACTGGCGCGCCAAATCCAGCAGACCTTTATCCCCAAAACCCTGCCCCACCTGCCGCATTGGGATTTGGCCGCGCGCTGGCGCACCGCCCGCCAGGTAGGCGGCGATTTTTACGATGTTTTTGAGCTGCCAAACGGCAAACTGGGCCTGTTTATTGCCGATGTCGCCGACAAAGGTGTTCCGGCGGCCATGTTCATGGCCCTCACCCGCACGCTGGTACGCGCCGCCATTTTACAGACCGAATCGCCCGCCGAGGCCCTGCGCCAGGTTAACGACCTTCTCTATCCCGACGCCGAGCAGGGCATGTTCGTTACGGCGGTCTACGGCGTGCTAGATTCGCAAACCGGGCAATTTACCTATGCCAATGCCGGACACAACCCGCCACTCTGGATGAAATCTACTCCATCCCCACACATCGAACGCCTGACCCGCACCGGCATGGCACTTGGGGTAGATACCGGCGTCGAGATGGGCCAATCTACCATTGACCTGGCGCCCGGCGATGTCTTATTATTCTATACCGACGGCATCACCGAAGCATTCTCCCCCACCGAGGAGATGTTCGGCGAAGACCGCCTGTACACCGTGCTAAACTCCCTAACCCCCGCCTCGGCTTCCCAAGTGCTGGAAGCAGTAGATAACGCTGTTATCCACTTCACCGCCGACGCTCCCGTCTCCGACGACATCACGCTGATTGTGGTGCGGCGGATAGACTGAAATACCGCAGGCTTCCAACCTGCAGGCGGCAGTACAATTTGCCTCTACGCATAAAAAAATTGCGTAACGCTACATTTCGCAACCGACAACAGGCATTGCCGCGCTTTCTGACAGACAAGATTCTCATCTGTAAAACTCGCGTAATCCGCGTCCAAAAAACAGTTTTGACTCCAAACGAACGCTAAACTCCAGAAAAAATCAATGCGACTCAACCGCGATTTCTTCGTCGGCGCGCGCGCCGCACTCCCCATTTTGCTCGGCGTCGTGCCGTTTGCCATGATTTCTGGCGCTGCTGCCGTCAGCATCGGATTAACCCCCCTCGAGGCCATCGGCATGTCTTTCATCGTCTTTGCCGGCGCATCACAACTGGCCGTCTTCCAACTGATGAGCGCGGGTAGTCCCTGGATTGTCATGCTGCTCACGGCCTGGGTCATCAACCTGCGCTTCATCATGTACAGCGCCACGCTCGCGCCCTACCTGCAGCGGCTGCCCGCCTGGCAAACAGCCCCGCTGGCTTACATGCTCTCCGACCAGGCCTTTGGCGTCAGCATGGGGCGTTTCGTGACCGATGAAACCGTCAGTCGCCGCTGGTTCTACTTCGGTGCAGCCCTCACCGTCTGGACAACCTGGCAGGCCAGCGCACTAACCGGCGCGCTGCTTGGAAAGTTAATCCCCGAACGCTGGGGCTTCGAGTTCGCCTTCCCGCTCAGCTTCATGGCGCTCATGTTCGGCACGCTGCGCAACCATCCAAGCGTCATTGCTGCCCTCACCGGCGGAATGATTGCGGTGCTGGCAAAAGAGCTGCCCTACAACCTGGGCCTGGTGTTGGCCTCCTTACTCGGAATCAGCGCCGGATACCTGGCCGAAACCCTCAAAGCCCAACAAGAGACCCGCTCATGAGCGCCCTCTCCCTCTGGTTACTCTTCCTCGCCATCGGGCTGGGAACCTTTTCGTTGCGCTTCTCCTTCATCTATTTTTTCGGCAAAATCTCCATGCCCGCCTGGCTGCAGCGCGCCCTCCAATACGTTCCGCCAGCCGTCTTGGCCGCGCTCGTCTTCCCGGCCCTCACCCACCCGGCAGGAACGCTCGACCTGTCTCTCAACAATTTGCGCCTGCTGGCCGGGCTGGGGGCAGCCATCGTCGCCTGGAAAACCCGTAACGTCCTGTGGACCCTCGCCACCGGCATGACCCTGCTCTGGATTTTGCAATCGCTGGGACAATGAAAAACGGAAACAGGCAAACTGAACAACGGGTAAACTGGACAGGCTCTACCGTTTTCTAACAGAAAAACCATTTTTTACAAAAGACGTAAAAGCCACAAAGGGAAACCACCCGTAAAATCCAGGCCTTTTTCCCCTTTGTGTCCTTCGTGGCAAGGATTTTTCCGGTTCATGGACGAAAGAGACACTGACCCCTCGGTAAATCCAAAATCCAAAATC
>DAOUBQ010000092.1:0-42688 GCA_034432755.1 Anaerolineales bacterium | reverse complement strand
CGCCGCTCTGCGGGTCTACCCCCAGATGGAGTTTGCGCCAGGTACGCCGCTTCGTCTTGCCGTGTATTCTGACCTTCCACTCCCCTTCGCCATACACTTTCAGTTCGGCGCCACGTTGCTTTTCGCCTGTATAGCGCCATTGCTCTCTGACCTCATCCGACAACCAGATCGTAATCGACCCGCGCTCTACCAGCGCTTGATCGTATTCAGACCAGTTCTGAACACGGTATAATGTCTTTGGGCGTGAGTGTGTGTGCTTTTGTTTTGGCATAAACCAAAGTTACACGGTCACGCCCTCTTTGTCAACTATTCATGCACCAAAGCCATCCAAAATTATAGCATTCCTGGCAGGCTTCTTCCCTACTTTTCAACGAGAAACCAGTTTCTCCTGGTAATGCCCCACGCGCCGGGGACATATTTTATTTTCTCGTTGTCCAGCAAGGTTAGGAACGTGGGTTCCCCAGAAGAGACCACAACATCCCAATTGATATTTTTTATATCGGTCAATTTGCGGTTGCTGTTGAGATTGACCGATGCTCCGTCGGTGTAAATTGCATATTGGTTAGGGCAAAGTGCGGAAATTTCCCTGTCAAACAAGGCCAGCCAGTCGTTGGCCAGCACCAGCGACGCGCACTTTAGGGGCGTCCCATAGGCGTATACTATCACAACATCATCTTCTTCCAGGTTGTGTTGTCGCGCATATAAGTTTATAACCACTGACCTGTCTGCCGCCAGTTCCACCTCTAGTAAGTGTTTTTCGTGCTGGTGTAAAATCCCGGTGTGGGTGGTCTGGAATGCGCCAACAACAATCACCGAGAAGATGGCCAACCTGATGATTGCTGGGTTTCGTTTCGATAAATCGAATAATTGCAGCACCGCCAGGAAAAGGACCGGCAAGAGCGCGGCCAGCGCCAGTGAATAGCGGGGTCTAGCATATCCTCGCGTGATGAGAACAACCAGGAACAAAACCTGCATCAGCAAGACAACCAACAGGATAGACAGATTTGCCGGCAGCCTGGTGTTTTCTTTTTTGTAGAGGTACAACCCTATTAATAGCCCGGCAAGCAGCAACGCACCAAATAAAAGAATGTCAGCATTGTCTTCCTGCCAGCGACGCAAGGCAAACAATAAAGCATCGAACGTGAAAAAACTTTCGCGGCCATCGCCGTACAGGCTTTCAGAAAACACAATTCCAGAAATCCAGTTCCAGAACCGTGGAAGCTCCCGATAAATGGGAAGAATCATGGCAGTGATGCCTGCCAGATTGCCCAGGATGGCATAACCCGCTCCAGTTAGTCCCTTTTTGAAGGATTGGAATTTATGCCGCTCATGCAAAAACGACACAAGTACGCTCGAGGCAATAAACGGGATGAAGAAGATTTGGATATTCGCCAAAATCCCGGCGGCCACTCCAAACAGGAATCCATCTCGGTTGGAAAATTTCCCATCCATGATTTTCCGGTATATCAGTACCCACCATAAGGTCCCCAACGGAAAATACAGCGCGTTGTGCTGCCAGTAAGTGAGCATGCGCGTGCTAAGGGGGTGAATGGCAAAGTAGACCAGCGAAACGGCGATTCCCGCAAAGACCGAATTAGCCTTCGTCACTTTGGCAGCAAGCCGGTATATAAGGATAACGGTCAGGCTGTTGATAACGACCAGGAAAAGGTTCATCATAAAAAAAAACGCTTCTGGCCTGGCGATATAGTAATCAATCAAATCCTGCCCGCTCCCGATAAATGGGATGGTCAGAGCCAAAAACAACGAGCCAATGATTTGAACAGGCGTGCCTGGGTGGTCTATAAATGTATAGGACTTGCCTGCAAAGACAGATAGGGAATCCAGGAAATACCAGGTCGAAGGGTCGGTATTGCCCCAGTACGTTTTATAGACATTCCAAAAGCCCCAATGAGCCAGGATGGGCGCCAGTACAATAAGATAAGGGGTGAACTGATAGATCGTTTTCAACAATTGTTGCAAGCGTTTCGACATGCCAACTCCATAAAAGATGCCCGATGCTGGTGTTCGTTACCTGTCCACAAGCGGGCGGGCAGATTATAGTACAATTTCAGCATGAAATTCAAGAAAGTAGCCTTCATTACTGTTTGTATCGCACTCTGCCTCGTCCCGCTCTTTTTCAATGCTTATCGTCTCGATTTGCCCATTGGTTACGGGGGCATGTTCGCCAGTTTCGGCGAACAGCTGGCTGATGAAAACTTCCACCTACCGGTGACTGCCATGGGTGGGATTCCCTACGTATACCCTCCGCTCGGATTTTATGCGCACGCGATTTTTCTCAAATTGGGGATTTCGACCTGGTTCTACCTGCGCTGGTTGGTCCCTTTTTACAGCCTGGCCGCGCTGATAGCGTTGTTGTCGCTCTATGAGCATCTCTTTCGCTCGAAGGTTTGGGCTGCCCTGGCCGCGCTGTTGGTTGCATCCGCGCCATATCTGGTCGAGAGTCACGTATGGGCGGCGGGCATGGTGCGCGGATTGGCCTTTGTATGTTTCTTGTTCGCTTTTACTTTTTTTGTGCGCATCCGCCCTGATTCTGACTGGAAATTACCCGCTCTGTCGGGCGTCTTGGGCGGCTTGACCATTCTGAGCCACCTCGGCTACGCATATTTCCTGGCCCTATGGATGGGAATCTGGCTTCTGTTCCATGTCAAAATTTGGAAACAAGCCCTGGTTGTGGTGGGGACTGTTGCGCTGACGGTCCTTCCCTGGCTGGTCGCCATCCTTTCCCACCATCCGATGGATGTTTTCTTCAACGCTTTGCGTTCGCATAATACGCTCGATATATTTTCGGCGTTAGGCAGCGCGCAGGGGATGACTTCTCTGTTGTGGGTTGGTCTCAGTAAATTATTCGAAATTCCCCTGTTGGGCTGGCTGGCGCTGGCCGGGGCTGCGATGCAAATTTACCGGCGACGGTTTGAGTTACCCACCCTGTTCGCTGTCACTTCAGTGTTTAGCCTGCAAAGCCGCCGTTTTGTGGTCGTGTTGGGCATCACCCTGGCAGTCAGCCTGCTTCAGGAAATTTATGATTATTTTTCTACCCGGCGTTTTCTGCAGACTGCTACGCTTGCCGCGACTGGCCTGTGGGTGGCTGCAATATTTTTCAGCGGTGTGGTCTACATTGCGGCGATGAAACCCTCTCTGACCTGGCATCTGCTCTCTGCGGCCCAATACCTGCGCGAAAATTCCCCTGCCGAAAGTGATTATATTATCCTGGCCGATTACGGCGAAGCGGAATGGTTCCCCTATCTCTCAAAACGTGCGCCAATCTTTGCGCATTGGGCTTATGAATGGCAGGGGAATATCGAGGAACAAAGCGGATTCTTGCTCGATTCTTTTGCTTGCGGACAGTCTGCAGACTTGGCCTGTGTCGAGCGAATCATCCGCGATTCGGGCAAAGACCCTGATTATATGGTGGTAATGAAGCGCAAATATTCCCTCTTTCTCGAAAAAATCGAGGAGTCGGGTGAATGGCGCAGGGTGTATAACAATCCTCAATACCAGGTGTGGGAAAAGAGAAAATAGACTTCAGCCGCCTGGCTACGGTCGGATGAAGAACCACCCTCCCCGGCTGATTCCCCACGAGCCAGGAACGGTTCGCGCTCCCACTGAGTCAAGATAATCGGGCAGGTTCGAGCCGTTGCCGGGCCAGACGACCACATCCCAGGAAATTTGTTCGATTTGCGGGATGGGGTGCGGGGTGTTGAGTTCGTAGTCGAATTTGAAATCGTAAATGGCATATTGGTTGGGGCAAAGCGCGGCGATTTCGTCATCGAAGGCGCGAATCCAATTATTGGCGGTCAGCAGACCGGCGCATTTTATCGGCGTGCTGAACGCATAGACGATAACCAAATCGTTTTCGCCTACCCCCTTTTGCTTCGTCAGGATACTGACCACTTGAGAGCGGGAAATGGCCGCTTCGCGCTCGTCGAGGGCTTTCTTGCGCTGCGAGGTGATTTCTTGCCCCACGAAAGCCGCCATGCTAAGCAGCAAACCAGCCAGAGCCAGCCGTTTCAGCCAATCAATGCGCAGGCGGGCCTGTTCAGCCAGTTTGAGGGCCAGCAGCGCCAGAATGGGCAGCAAAGCCGCCAGAGACAGGAGATAACGCAGACGGTAGAAAAATTTCGATAGAACGAAAATTAGCAGAAGGGCTTGGAGAGTCAGGCCGAGCGCCAGGGCCAGGTCGGCGCTGGAGAGCGCAAGACCGTCGCGCCGGGCTTTCCAGAGCGAGACAACTGCCAGGGAGAGGCTCAAGACCAGCGCGGTCATCAGCACTGGGGCATGCTCGCTCCAGAATCCCAGGCTGAGCGGGAGGAGTTGCAGCGAGTAAAATCCGGCTTCCCCCGTGCCATAGACGCCCTGGCTGCCAACCAGCCGGGTGAACCAATTCAGCAGGCGGGGCAGGGCCTGATAAGCGGGAAGGAGCAGCAGTGCGATTCCAAGTATCCCGCCCGCGCCGAAGACCAGTCCATCCAGGAGTGCGGAGCGCAGCGACTTTTCCCGGAACAGGGCCAGGAAAAAGACCGTCGCCGCGCCGCCAGCCAGCCAGGGCAAGAGGTAGAGTTGCGTGGTGACGAGTGCGCCTGCTGTCAGCCCGAACGCAAACCCTTTTTTGCGAGAAATATCACCCGTTTGCGCTTCATGGTAGAGCCAGAGCAGCCACAGTGTCCCGAAGATGAAGTTGAACGAGTTGTGCGACCAATAGACCAGTGAACTAAATCCTTGCGGGTGGATGGCAAAGTACATCAGGCCAATCCCCAAGCCGGCCAAGAGTTGGTCTTTTTGCAGGCTTTTTGCGACCGTTCTATAGAGCAGGAAGACCGTCAGCAGGTTCATGGCGAGCAGGAATCCGTTTGCCATGACGAAGAAGGTCTCCGGTTCGGCGATGAAGTAGCTGATGAGTTTTTGCGAATTTCCAAAGAGCGGATAGGTTAGCCCAATCAGGAAAGTACCAATCAGATGGACCGGCGTGCCGGGGTGGTCAACGTACAGGTAGGGTTTGCCCTTGAAGGGGGCCAGAGAATCCAAAAAATACCAGGCTGCCGGGTCGGTGCTGAACCAGTAGCCTGGGTGGTTTGCCCAGTAAAGCCAGTAAAAAACCAGGGGGATGGTTGGCAGCAGGGCCGGTCGGTTATCACGGAGCCATGCGCCGATTTTATTCACGCACGCTCTCCAGGCAGCGTTTGGCCAGAACAGCGGCCACCTCCATGCGGTATTCGGCAGAAGCCCACGGGTCGTTGGCTTCGTGGAAGGCGTTTTGGGCGGCGGCTTCCAGGCCGTCGGCTTCCGTGCCGTCCATCGCCAGCCGCGGATGGGCTCCATGGCCGCCGAGGGCCAGGCGGGTGCGCCCACCCTTCCACTGGGAGAGAGCAGCGCACACGATTGGAGCATCTTGGGGAGTGCGGGCGACCTGTTCGTAAGCGAGCTTTACGTTTAATGGGATACTGACCAGGCTGATAAGTCCCGCTGGGCGCAAGGCCCAGTATTCCGCCAGGCTGATAACGGATGACTGTTCACTGATGACGGTTATCTTCGCGTCCAATGCCAGCATGGCGGTTGCAAATGGCGAGCGCCCGTCGGCGGAGACGAGCGTTCCGGCCACGGTGGCCGCGTTGCGGATGTTCAGGCTGGCTTCCTGCCGGATGGCCTGTTGCAGGGCTGTCGGGGCGTCGGCGCTTTCGAGAAGCGCTTGCAGGGTGGCGGCTGCGCCAATATCCAGCGTGTAGCCACTACGGGAGATGCGCTTCAAATCCTCCAAAGCCTGTAAATCCACAACGGCGAAGTCGCGGTCTTTGAAGGCCGGGCTGTTGATTTTTGTTCCGCCGCCGAGCGGCAGGGTGTTGGGTTGGGCCAGCCGTTGCAGGGCTTCCTCGAGCGTTCGCGGACGATGATATTCGGTAATCATAGGGTCTCCATGCGTAAAAATCGAGCCGTGCCTGTATTATAACGGAATCTCGCCGCCGGTTTGTGGGGCTTTGGGGGCTGGTATACGATGGTAGAGTATATTTTGTGCGCAGTTGATTTGAGAGGCCAAACAATGAAGTGTGGACTTTTGCTATAATCATCATAACCATTCTTTTTCGGAGGCTAAAATGGCACATATCCTGGCTGGAAAACCCGCTCCGCGCGAGATGTTGTGCAACATTCCCAAACTGGTTTCTGCCTATTACACCGAACAGCCCGACCCGGCCAACCCGGCCCAGCAAGTTGCGTTTGGCACCTCCGGTCATCGCGGCACTTCGACTGAATCTGCTTTTACCGAAACGCACATCCTGGCCGTCTGCCAGGCGCTGGTCGAGTACCGTCAGGCGCAAGGGATAACCGGCCCGTTGTTCATCGGCAAGGATACCCACGCGCTCTCCGAACCGGCGGAGGCGACTGCCGTCGAGGTCTTTGCTGCCAATGGGGTGGAAATTCGGATTACACCGGGCTATACGCCGACCCCGGTCATTTCGCACGCAATTTTGACTTATAACCGGGGCCGCACACCTGCTCTGGCTGACGGCGTGGTCATCACGCCCTCGCACAACCCGCCCGAAGATGGCGGTTTCAAATACAATCCCCCCAACGGCGGCCCGGCGGGGCCGGAAATCACCAATCTCATCCAGGCGCGCGCCAACCAAATCATGCAGGATGGGCTGAAAGCGGTGAAGCGGATGAGCCTGCGGCAGGCATTGCATGCGCCAACAACGCAGTTGTATGATTTTGTCACGCCGTATGTGCGTGATTTGGAGAATGTGCTTGAACTGGCGCAGGTGTCTCAGTCTGGAATCCGCATTGGGGTGGACCCGATGGGTGGGGCGGCGGCGGCTTATTGGGATGTGATTGCCGAACTTTACAAGTTGAACATCACGGTCGTCAGCCGCGCCGTTGACCCAGCGTTTTCGTTTATGACGGTTGACCACGATGGCAAAATCCGCATGGACTGCTCCTCGCCGTATGCGATGGCCGGATTAATTCACCTGAAAGATGATTTCGACATCGCCTTTGGCAACGACCCCGATGTGGACCGGCACGGGATTGTGACGCCCTCCTCCGGGCTGATGAACCCGAATCATTATCTGTCGGTGGCTATCTGGTATCTTTTCCAGAATCGCCCTGGCTGGCGGCGTGAGGCCAAAGTGGGCAAAACGCTCGTTTCCAGTTCGATGATTGACCGGGTAGCGGCTGCCCTGGGGCGTGAACTGGCCGAAGTGCCGGTCGGTTTCAAATGGTTTGTGGATGGCCTGGTGGATGGCTCTTTCGGCTTCGGCGGCGAGGAAAGCGCCGGGGCTTCGTTCCTGCGCAAGGATGGCACCGTTTGGACGACCGACAAAGACGGCATTCTCCTGAACTTGCTGGCGGCGGAAATCACGTCTCTGACCGGGCGCGACCCGGCCCAGCACTATCAAGAACTGGCCGAACGCTTCGGCGCGCCACGTTACAAACGGGTGGATGCCAAAGCCAATGCGGAGCAGAAAGCCATCCTGAAGAATCTCTCGCCCAAAGCGGTGAAGGCTCAAACGCTGGCGGGCGACCCCATCACCGCCCGGCTGACGCGCGCTCCTGGCAACGGAGCGTCCATCGGCGGCCTGAAAGTGACCACTGCCAATGGCTGGTTTGCGGCGCGTCCCTCTGGCACAGAGGACATCTACAAGATTTACGCTGAAAGTTTTGTGGATGAAGCCCACCTGGAGCGGATTCTGGCCGAGGCGCAGCAGATTGTGGGCGAGGCGTTTGGGGGCGGGTGATGGATTTTTCGCCTGACCTGCTGTCATTTTTGGGCAAAGCCCGGCGTTTTGCCGTATTGACCGGCGCCGGGGTCTCGCAAGAATCGGGGTTGCGGACGTTTCGAGATGCTCACCCTTCGGCAGGCTCAGGGCCTGGGCTGTGGGCGCAGTACCGCCCCGAAGATTTGGCGACGCCCGAAGCCTTTGCCCGTGACCCAAAATTGGTTTGGGACTGGTATGCCTTGCGGCGCGAGAAGGCGCGTTCGGTTCAGCCCAACCCCGGTCATTTTGCGCTGGCCGAACTGGAGAAGCGCGTTTCAGCCTTTACGCTGATCACTCAAAATGTAGACGGTCTCCATCGCCGCGCGGGGAGCGTGAACGTGCTGGAGTTGCACGGCAATCTTCAGCGGGTGAAATGTTCGGTCTGTGGCGAACAGGCGGCAGCGTGGGACGAATCTGGCTCGGATGTGCCGAAATGCTCCCGGTGCGGTGGCTTGCTCCGGCCCGATGTGGTCTGGTTCGGCGAATCCTTGCCCAGAAGAGAATTGGAAGCGGCTGTGGAGGCGGCGCGGACTTGCGATGTGTTCTTTTCGATTGGCACATCGGGGCTGGTGCAGCCGGCCGCTTCGCTGGCCTACGCGGCGCGCAATCAGGGTGCGCTGGTGGTCGAAATCAACGCCGAGCCGACGCCGCTTACCGGGAAGGTTGATTTTTTCTTGCAGGGCAAATCGGGCGAGATTTTGCCCGCGCTGGTGGGGGCGTGTTAGAAGGCCTAGCCAAGTTTTTCGAGCAGGTTTTTCATCTCTGCTTCTTCGTTTTTCTGGCGGTCGAAATACTGGGTGATAAATTCGGAGCGGCGCAGGCGCAGGGCCATAGGGGCAACGGTAGTTAAGTCGGAGGCCTGGACTGTTTCGCGGCCATCGGCGGCTGCATAGGCGCGAGCAGCCTCGAACCAGGTGATTTCAGTGCGCAGTGAGTCGATGCCCATTTTTTGAATGAGTTGGATGGCGTGGGTGGCAAGTTCGTTGGGGAGTTGCACCCGGCGCAGAAGGTGGCGGGCCGATTGCAGTTCTTCGCGGGCGCGTGCGATTTCGTCGGCGTACAGGCTAATCATGGCGCGTGGGTTGGCGAGATAAGCCTGCACACGCCGGTAGGCTTCGAGGCGTTCCTCGGCGTTTTCCAGTCCGCGTACAATGACGCGCAGCCCGAAGCGGTCGAGAATTTGCGGACGCAGTTTGCCTTCTTCGGGGTTCATGGAGCCAATCAGCACGAAGCGCGCCCGATAGGTGGCCGAAACCGCGCCGCGCCGCACGGTGTAGATTCCCTGGGCAGCGGCGTCGAGGATGGCGTCTATGATGTCGTCTTCCAATAAGTTAATTTCGTCAATGTAGAGCAGATTTTTATCGGCTTGGGCCAGGATTCCGCGCCGGATGCGCATCCGCTCGTGGATGGCGGCGCGTTCATCCAGCCCGCCAACCACGTCTTCGAGCCGGGCGTTGAGCGGCAGTTCAACCAGCCGCACCCGGTCGGGGGCGGTGAGCGGTTTGCCTTCGGCGTATTTTTGGGCGCATTCGGGGCAGACGGCGTCCAGGCCGCCTGTTTCGATATCTTCGGGCAGGCAGCCGTAGTAGCAGGTGGAACGTTCGATGATGGGGAGCAGGTCGAGTAGGGAGCGCACAGCGGTGGTCTTGGCGGTGCCGCGCGGGCCTACCAGCAGGATTCCGCCGATATTGGGGTTAATCAGCCCCAATATGAGCGCCAGTTTCATCTCGTTCTGCCCAACAATTGCCAGGAAGGGAAAGGGCAGGGCTTCGGCGATTCCTGAATCACCCATTTGCGCCAGGTCTTTGGCGATATCCTTGACCGATGCAAAATCGAGCAATTCTTTGAGCGATTTAAAATGCCGGGTTGGCTGGGTGGTTTCGCCGGTTGGAGGGGGAGTTGCGGGGTTTGGTTCGGGGTTGGTCATCGGTTTACTTCTGCTCCAGCCGCTGCTGCTGGCGTTTTTTCCCGCTTTCCAGTTTTGTATGTTCTTCGGGGGTTTCTGCAAAAACGGGCGGAACGGGGGCTGGGTGGCCGGTTTCGTTGAGCGCGACGTAGACGAGGTAGGCGGTGTTGGTGTGGGTGCGTTCGCCGGTGATGGGGTTTTCGGCTTCGACCAGGACCTCGGCCTCCATAGATGTGCGCCCCGTATAAGTCACCTGCGCAGTGAGAGTTACCAGTTCTCCAACTTTAATGGGCTGACGAAAGGTCATGCGGTCTATGGCAACCGTCACAACGCGCTGACGGGCATGGCGCATACAGGCCAGCGCACCACACTCGTCAACCAGTTTCATAATCCAGCCGCCGTGCACGTTTCCCTGCGGGTTGGCGTGTTCGGGTTGCATGAGTTGCGCCAGCGTGACCTGCGAGGCGCGCATGGGTTTGGGTACGAGGGAACTCATCGTCATGCAGGAATCCAAAAATTGTAAATCGGTTAGTCTATGTCGGAGCGGAATTCGCCAGAATCGAGGGTGTGTAAAAGTTCTGGTTGGTCTTGTAACACGTCTATCATCTCAAAGGGAACATCGCCCATCATTTTGGGAAGCGGGTTGCCGGAGGGGATTCGAATGCGCTCTGGGCGGGCGGGCGGCTTAAGGCGGGGGCGTTCTTCTTGTGAGCGTTTGCGAAAGATGCGCGGGTCGTTGGTCAGGGTTCCGACGTAATAGCCAAGGACCGAATAAACTTCACGCTGCGGGGTGACGAAGCCTATCCATTCGCCCAGGCGGTTATACAGGTAGGGGTAGACCAGGAAGGCGTCGGCATCGCCGCGTGAGGAAAAAATGGGGATGATCGTGTTTGCCATAGTTCAATTATAGTATTACCATGCACTCTTTGTGTGATTGGTTGTGGAATGTTGCACTGTATCTATTTAGCCTGGCGCAAAATTGTGTCATTTTCCCTCACCCCAACCCCTCTCCCATTGGGAGAGGGGCTTTGCGCAGGCGCAAGTGTCTGTGTTCAAAAGGTTTTGATTGCAAACGAACTCTAAACTCCAGTCGTAAAATGTCTGGCAAAGAACATTACGTATCAATGTCGTTGTACGTCCAGTAGCGGTTGACAAAATAATTCCACAGCATGACGATGGCAATAGCGATGGCAAGGGTGGCGTTGTGGCTGATGAAGGTATGGCTGGTGGTCAGCAGGTTGAGCGATGAATTTTCGAGAATTCGGTCGAGGATGGGTTCGCCAAGTTTCAGGATGGGGACGCGAATCACCAGGCCGATGGCGTTGACGATGGTAAACTGCGCTAACTGCCCAACGACATGCTTGGTACGCGATTCGGGATAGGTCCAAAAGCGGTTCCAGGTGAAGTTGCTGATAACGGCGCAAATGAAGGAGATGCTCCCGGCCAGCACCAGGGTGGCCTTGACCAGCCAGACCAGCAGGTTCATGACGCCGAAATCTATTAGCGCGCCAAGCGTGCCAACAAGGGCAAATTTTATGAAGCGTGTTCGCTCAAGTGGGTCTTTAATTAATGTAGTCATTCCACCAGGCCTAACTTTTGTTTGAAGTATGGAATGGTGCGGCGCAGGCCCTCCTCGAGGTTGAATTTTGGCTCCCAACCAAGAATTTCACGGGCGCGGGTGATATCGGGGCGGCGGCGCTGTGGGTCGCGGGTGCTGCGGGCGTCGGCGACGAATTCGATTCCGCCGGGGTTGCCGGTGATTTGGTTAATGGCTTCCGCAAATTCCAGGATGCTCATCTCGACCGGGTTGCCGATGTTGACCGGCATGTGTTCGTTGGAGTAGAGCAGTTTGACGATGCCGTCAATCAGGTCATCAACATAACAGAAGGAGCGGGTTTGTGAGCCGTCGCCATACACGGTGAGCGGTTTGCCCTGCAAGGCCAGTTTGAGCAGGTTGGGTAGGGCGCGGCCATCGTCCAGGTCCATGCGTGGGCCGTAGGTGTTGAAGATGCGCACGATGCGGGTATCAACCCCGTGCTGGTGGTGGTAGGCCAAAGTTAGGGCTTCAGCGAAGCGTTTGGCCTCATCGTAGACGGCGCGCGGGCCTGCCGGGTCTACGTTGCCAGGGTAAGACTCTTTTTGTGGGTGTTCCAGCGGGTCGCCGTAAATTTCGCTGGTAGATGCCAGCAAGAAGCGGGCTTTGTTGGCTTTGGCTAACCCTAACGTGTTGTGGGTGCCGAGCGCCCCGGCTTTCATGGTCTGGATGGGCAGGTTGAAGTAGGCCAGCGGCGATTGCGGGTTGGGGCTGGCGGGCGATGCAAAATGCAGCACGGCGTCTACTTTGCCCGCGATGTAGATATAATTCGAGACATCGTGCTTGTAGAAGGTGAAGTTATCGTGACCCATCAGGTGGGCGATATTTTCTTTTGAGCCGGTGATGAAATTATCTAAGCCAACAACTTTATGTCCCTCAACCAGTAGGCGGTCGCATAAATGCGAACCGAGAAATCCGGCCGCGCCGGTGATGACAATGCGCATGAGTCCTCCAAAACAGATGATGGGATGTGGGAATGATAGCTTTCCCCAATTTTACTTGTTCTTTAAGGCAAGTTACTTCCAATCCATGATTTGTATCAACCCGTCATTGGTCACCTGGGTGGCTTCGCCGGTGGCGGCATCTATCATCCACAGGTTGCCTTCGTATAAAACTGCTACGAAATCTCCCTCTACAAAGGATGGCGCGGAGGGCGACCAGGCGGGGGATTGCGGTTCGAGCCCGGGCGAGCCGGGGGGAGGGAAGACGACGCGGCGGTTGGAGCCGTCACGGTCTATCAGCACCAGTTGATAACCGGAGATGTCCGATTGCTGGGGCAGCAGGGCCTGCAGATAGGCAACGTAATAGGCCATTTCGTCACCGCGTTTGCCCGCGCGCGAGGCTGAGGGGGAGGCAAACATCCCGCTTTGCTGTCGGATGCGTACCAGGACCTCTGAATCGAGCGAGAGCGCGCTCAGGTCAAAATTGGGCGACTCTTCGGGGTTGACCAGCCCGGGCGGCGGGGCGTGCGTGACCACGAAGAGTGTTCTCCCATCGGCGCCCCAGCCAACGGGCGGAATCAGGGCCCAGTCGGAGCGGGTCTGGAGCGGGGTGATATCGAGCAGTGGGAGCAATCGCTTCTCCCGGAAACTGACAATGCCTATTCCGTCGGGGCGGCTGTAGGCCAGCAGGTTGCCAGTCGGTGACCAGAAAAAGTCGGTTCCCCACCAGCCGTAGATGCCGCCAGTGTTGGCCTCCACGATTTGTTCGCGGACGCCCAGGTTGCCATTGGCGCCGAATTTCATGCGGTAGAGGTCGTTGTTGGCTTGCCAGCCGGGGGCGGCGGCGCGCGGCTCGACGGTGGAATAGAGAACGGTCAGCGATGCCAGCGGGTCGAAATCGGCAAAATGGATGACATTGGGTGTGCGCAGGTTGATGGGTTTGGCTTTGGGGTCGGTGATGTCTAGCACCCAAAGCGTGTTGATTTCCTGGTCGGCGGGCTTTGCTGATTTGCGGGTATAGAGCAGCCAGCGTCGGTCTGGTGAAAGGCGCAGAATGCGCCCATCCAGGGGTGTTTGGGGGTCGTCGCTGACGACCAATGGAATCCGGTTGGAGGTTGAACCCTCTATCATCCAGGCGCTGCCTCCGGCCAGGTAAACCAGTTTCCCGGCGATGGGCAGGGGGGCAAAGGGGGCGCGTGCGCCGACCATGATGATTTCAGGCAGGGCTGGCTCGAGGATGGTGACGCGCGAGATGTTGGTGTTGACCAGGCGGTCGTTCTCGAAATATTTGCGATAGGTGATTTCTCGTATTCCGTTTTTTCCGGGTTGGATGATGAGCGTTTCGCCCTGTGGCAGCGATTCGTTGCGCACGGTCTGACGTTCGTAGGGAATAATGTCCTGCTGAGTTTCAAATTCTTCGCGACCGCGCGTAATTTTGATGGATAATCCATCGGACAGGAGGGTGTAAAGCGGCGGTTCAACTTTGTCCAGGCTGCCGACCTGCAGCCCGGCGGCCTGGAGTGCGTCTGCAACAGTGCTTCCAACCGGAATTTGCGCCGGGTAATTCTCTCCGTCTACGTTGAGACTGACTTGCAGGGTGAGATTGCCCTGCGAAACTTGCGGCGCGAGGCAGCCGCCCAAAAGCAGGGCGAGCGCGGAGAGAACGAACCCGTGGAGAATACGCATTGCAATCAGATTTACCAGTGAAGTATCCCGCGTTTTTTGCGGGAGGGTATAATCGGGCTACTTTACCCGCCCTGTCATCGTCATGGTGCCATCAGCGATGGTAATGCTTTCGAGCCGAAAACCAGTCGCCGCCGGGCCGAGTGCGCCGGTAAAGGCCTCCCGTATCAGCGCAGTGATGGTTTTGTTCAGACCTTCAGGCGCCGGCAGCGGGCCAAAGTCAGTCGAAACGACGGCGATGGATGGCTGTCCGTTGGCGTCAATGCTGGCTGAGATGACAATCCGCACGTTAACCTGGACGGGGCCCTGGCTGGCTTTTCCGTAAATCTGAATTTGACCGTCGCGCAGGTACACTTGCGGGTCGCTGACAAGCGGCGAGGAGTCTTCGGCGAGTTTGGCAGCCACCAGCGAGGTCAGTTGGCTTTCGGAGACGCTGATGACCAACGCGCCGCTCTGGGCTGCGGCAGTTTGGGCGGCCTTGACTTGCTCGGCCAGGCTGGCTGCCGATTCGGTCGAAATCGGGACGCGCGTTTCGGGGTAGTCAGGCCCTCCGGCATTAATGGTGCAGGCCAGAGAAGCCAGTATCAGGCTCAAGAATGCCATTAAAATGGCGCGTTGATTCTTTTTCATCGTGGTATTCTCCAATAAAATTGACTTAAGCGGAGCAATTATAGCATGAGCGAATCTCAAAACCTTTCAGAACCCGGCCTGGCAGTTTTGCTGGAGGGCCTGCTTTTCGTCGCCGCCGAGCCGGTCAGCCTGGTGCAGTTGGCCGCTGCGCTCAATGTGACCGCCAGCGAGGTCGAAAAAGGCCTCGAAGAGTTAGAAGAGCAACTTCGCAGCCGCGCCTTGCGTTTGCAGCGTCATGCCGGGCGGGTGCAGTTGACCACCGCTCCTGAACTGGCCGAATCTATCGAGCGTTTCCTGGGTTTGGAAGCCACCAGCCGGCTGAGTCGCGCCGCGCTGGAGGCGTTGGCAATCATCGCCTACCAGCAGCCAGTGACGCGCCCGGCGGTGGATTCGATTCGCGGCGTGAACAGCGATGGCGTTATCAAGAGCCTGCTCAGCAAGGGGCTGTTGCAGGAAGTGGGACGCTCCGAAGGCCCTGGCCGCCCGATTTTGTACGGCACGACGCCGCAGTTTTTACAGCACTTCGGCCTGAACTCGCTCACCGAACTGCCGTCGCTAAATTTGAGCGAAAGCGGCGAGAAGGATGTGGAGTTGCTAAAGGGGTAGATTCCCGCGTATCGCTTCTGATCCATCTGTGTTATATCTGGCAGACCGTAGGGCAATTACCGAATTGCCCTACGAATTTTTATGGGAGAAGACTCAATGACTCGAAACCGCGTTGTCATCACCGGCCTGGGCTGCATTAGCCCTTTGGGGAACACTTTGCCGGATACCTGGGAAGCAATTGTGGCCGGCAAATCGGGCGCCGGGCCAATTACTTTGTTTGACGCCCGCCACCACAAAACCCGCTTTGCCTGTGAAGTAAAAGAATTCGACCCGGCGGCCTTGTTTGGCAGCCGTGAAGCCCGCCGCATGGACCGCTTCTGTCAGTTTGCTGTGGCCGCTGCGCAGGAAGCGGTGCAGCACGCCGGGTTATCTATCACTGAGGCGAATCGTGACCGAATTGGGGCGCTGGTTGGCACAGGAATTGGTGGGATTGGCACGCTGCTGGAGCAGGTGGACGTGATGCGTGAGAAAGGCCCAGAGCGGGTCAGTCCCTTTCTCATTCCAATGATGATTGCCGATACCGCCGCCGGGATGATTGCCATCCGCATGGGCATACGCGGCCCAAATGCGGCTTTTGTGACGGCCTGCGCCACCGGCTCGAACGCGGTCGGCGAGGCGGCTGAAATGATTCGGCGTGGCGCAGCGGATGTGATGCTGGCAGGCGGGGCCGAGGCCTCCATCGTTGGGGTGGCCATGGCCGGTTTGAATGTGATGACCGCCCTCTCGACCCGCAATGACGACCCACAGGCCGCCTCGCGCCCCTTTGATAAAGACCGTGATGGGTTTGTGATGGGCGAGGGCGCGGCGATTTTGGTTCTCGAATCGCTCGAATACGCCCTGGCGCGTGGAGCAGAGATTCTGTGCGAAGTCTCTGGCTATGGCACAACCGATGACGCTTATCACATCTCGGCCCCGGCAGAAAACGGGGCCGGGGCAGCGCTGTGTATGCAGTTGGCGCTGGAGGATGCCGGGCTGAATCCATCTGAGATTGACTATATCAACGCGCACGGCACTTCGACGCCCCTCAACGATAAATCCGAAACGGCGGCGATTAAGTCTGTTTTTGGCGAACACGCCTACCGCGTGGCGATTTCGTCCACGAAATCAATGACCGGGCATCTGTTGGGCGCATCAGGAGCGGTGGAGGCGGCTCTCTGTGCGGAGGTCTTTCGGCATGGGATCATCCCCGCGACGATCAATTACACCACGCCCGACCCTGAATGTGACCTGGATTATGTGCCGAATACGCCTCGTAAGGCCAGTCCGCGCCATATCATGTCCAATTCGTTTGGCTTTGGCGGCCATAATGCCACGCTCATTTTTAGCCGCTATGAAAGGGAGACTCAAATCTCCTGACCCCTCTTGCCCGAGAATACGTTTTGAATTTTTGGAGTCTTTATGCCTTATGCACATATCACTGGTTGGGGCATGGCCGTTCCCAACAAGGTGTTGACCAACGATGACCTGAGCAAAATGGTCGAAACGACCGATGAGTGGATTCGAGAACGCACCGGAATTCGCGAACGCCGGATTGCTTCGGATGGGGAGACGGTCTCCACCCTGGGTGCCGAGGCGGCCTTCAAGGCGCTCAATTTGGCCGGGCTGTTGCCGAACGACCTCGACCTGATTATCTGCTCCACTTCCTCTCCTGAATATGTTTTTCCGGCCACCGCCTGCCTGATTCAGGACAAAATCGGCGCGACCAATGCCGGCGCATTTGACTTGCTGGCGGCCTGCACCGGCTTTATTTACGCCCTCAACATGGGCGCGCAAGCCATTCGTTCTGGCTCAGCCAAAAATGTGTTGGTGATTGGCACCGAAACGCTTTCGCGTCTCACCAATTACCAGGACCGCAACACCTGTATTCTGTTTGGCGATGGCGCCGGGGCCTTTGTTTTGCAGGCCAGCGGAAAACCGGGCGGGGTGATGGGGTCGGTGTTGCACTCTGATGGTTCAGGCGGTGAATTTCTCGCTGTTCCGGCCAGCGGTAGCAAACACCCGGCAAGCGAGTCCACCGTTCGCAGCGGGATGCATTTCATTCACATGAACGGCAAAGAAGTGTTCCGTTTTGCTACGCGTGTAATGGCTCAGGCCACGCTCGAAGCCGCCGAAAAATCGGGCTGGAAGCCCGAAGACCTGACGCTCATTGTGCCACACCAGGCCAACATTCGCATTATTGAGGCCGCCGCGCGCGGGTTGAAGATGCCGATGGAGAAGTTTTTCGTCAACCTGGAACGCTACGGCAATACATCCACCGCATCCATCCCCATTGCGGTTGTGGAAGCCATTCAGACCGGCAAGTTGAAACCAGGCGATAAAGTCGTTTTCGTTGGCTTTGGAGCCGGGCTGACCTGGGGTGCGCTGGCCGCCGAATGGAGCGGGCCACTCCGGCCCGAGCGCGCCATCCGCGCTGAGTGGTTCCGACCGTTTGCCCGCATTCGCTCCCTGCTGCGGCGCTTACTGCGCATCCTGGAGGGCGTCCTGTTTGGGCGCGAGCCGTAGGATTGTGGTAATATTAATAAAAAGGAGAGTCTTATGATGCGATTAGGCCCTACAGAACTGATTATCATTCTGGTTATCGTGATTATCCTGTTTGGCCCTGGCCGGCTGGGCAATGTGATGGGTGAATTGGGCAAAGGATTGCGCTCGTTCAAAGATGCACTGAGCGGAGAAAAGCCAGAAGAAGCCCCGAAAACCGACAAGGACGGCAATATCGAACCCCGCTAAAAGCCGGTTTTTTATGACGGCAAAAATCACGACATCACGTTTGCATATTCTTGACCCCAATCCGGCTGGTTCGCCAGCCGTTTTGCTTTTACACGGCCTGGGCGCGAATGGTTCGATGTGGACGTTGCAATTCGACAATTTAATTGCTGCCGGGTATCGCCCCATCGCCCCGGATGCGCCAGGATTTGGCGATTCACCCTACGATCAGCGTGGCTGGACCTTTCGGCGGGTCGCCGCTGATTTGGCCGCATTGCTGCGAGAGTTGGAGACTGGCCCAGCGCATGTGGTGGGCCTCTCAATGGGGGGGGTGATTGCCCAGCAATTCGCGCTCGATTATCCCGACCTGACGCGTAAACTGGTCTTGGTCAGCACCTTCAGCGTATTGCGGCCCAACAATCTTTCTCAGTGGTTGTATTTTTTCGAGAGATTGGTGGTGGTTCACCTGGTTGGGTTGGAGCAGCAGTCGAAGATTGTCGCGCGGCGAGTCTTCCCATCTCCAGAGCAGGAGACTTTACGCCAGATGGCCGCCGCCCAGATTGCCCGCGCTGACCCGCGCGCCTATCGCGCTGCCATGCGTCATCTCGGTTTGTTCGATTCACGCCGGCGGCTGAAGGAGATTCGCGTCCCGACCCTGGTTATCACTGGCGCAAGCGATACCACCGTCTCCCCGGCATGGCAGAAAATCCTGGCAGATGGTATTCCCGGCGCGCGGCAGGTTATCGTTTCGGGTGGTGGTCATGCGGTAGCCATTGACCAGGCGCAGGCCTTCAACCAGGTGTTGTTGGTTTTTTTGGCCTAACCCCATGCGAAACACCCTCTTGCTGCGCACAAAAATTATCCCTCCCCCGCGTAACGCGCGCACCTTGCCGCGTCCGCGTGTGGTGCAGGCTTTGAAACAAGCCCTCGATTACCGCCTGACTCTCTTGCAAGCCGAAGCCGGCTATGGCAAAAGCACGGCCCTGGCTGAACTGGCCAGCGAAATTTCCCCCCTCATCTGGTATCAGGTCACCGAAGAAGATACCGACCCGTTGGTCTTTCTCCTTCATCTCAATCATGCCATCGTTCAGGCCCTGCCGGCCATTGCCGGGCTGCCGCTTGCCGCTCTGGAAGAATGGGATGGAACCCAAGGGCCGTTGCCCTGGCGTGCGGTGCTGGACCAAACCATCAACGCCGTAAGCGTAGCGCTAGATTTTCCTGCTTTGTTGGTCTTAGATGATGCCCATTTGCTGATGGAAAGCGGCGAAGCCCAGGTTGCGCTTATTTTAGACTGGTTGATTGGGCGGGCGCCGGCGCGGCTCCACATTTTGCTTTCAGGCCGCCCTGCTTTGAATCTACCCACGCTCTCTCGCCTGCGTGCCCAGGGCGAAGTGCTCCTTCTAGACCAATCCACCCTTATTTTTACCGCGCAAGAAACGGCCGAGTTGTTTAAGACTCGCTATGGCCTCGAACTGAGCGCGGAAGAAGTAGATTCTCTGCTTGCTTATTCGGAGGGTTGGGCCATTGCCCTGCAACTGCTCTGGCAAAGTCTGCGCAACCAGTCCGTCGCGCTCGATTTTTCAAGCCGCTGGCAGCCCCAACCGCTTGAGACGCTCTTCGATGTATTGACCTGTGAAGTCTTCGAGCGGCAACCTGCCGATGTGCGCAATTTTTTGTTGATTACTGCCACCCTGCGCGACCTGCCGCCCGAAGCCTGTGATGCTTTGCTTGGCCTCGATGCTCTTGCTGTGCGCGCAGATTCTGATTCAGCAGCCATGCTGGCCTACCTTAAACGGCAAGACTTGTTTGTGGTCGAAACGGCTGGGGGCGTATTGCGCTATCATCGCATTTTTCATGACTTTCTACGGCGCCAGTCGTCCGAGGCGCAGCGTCGAAAGTGGAATCGCATTGCGGCGGCCTGGTTTCTCAAGAAAAACAACCCCGAATCGGCCATTTACCACCTGTTTGAGGCCGCAGCCTGGGAGGAACTGGCCGATTTGCTCGATGTTTATGCCGCAACCTTGCTCAGCACGGGGCGTCTTGATACGTTGGCGGCTTATCTTGCCTCTTTGCCGCCCGAAACATTGCATCAGCGCCCCGGATTGCTCTTCACCTTAGGCGACCTGGCTCGCCTGCACAGCCGTTTTGAGGAAGCCCTGGGCTGGTACACCCAGGCTGAAACCATCTGGCGCGCGCGCGGCCAGCAGGATGGTGTGGCCCGTGCCTTGCGTGGACAGGCGCGTGTTTATCTCGATACGGTCAACCCCTCCAGGGCCGAGGAATTGCTCGAAACCGCCCTGCGCTTGAGCGATGGCTTTCATGACCGCGAAGCCCAGGTGCGCTTGTTTGAACTGCTGGCCGAAAACAAACTCAACGCCGGGCGCGTTGAGGAAGCCGAGCGCCTTCGTCAGCGCGCCGAAGAACTGCGCCTGGAGGGGCCATCGAATGATGAGTTGTTGTTCCGCGTTTGGCTGCGCACTGGTCGGCTCAACGAGGCCCGCATGCGGTTGGAAGCCCGCCTGGAGGCCGAAAAACGACATCCCGTGCAGACCCCGCGTGCCCACCGCGAGACCATGCTCATTCTTTCACTCATTTACTCTTTTATGGGCCTGGGCGGGCAAGCCTATCAAACCGCCCTGCATGGCACGCAGCGCGGTGATGCGCTCAAATCACCCTTTGTGGCGGCGGTGGGCTACATGCGCCAGGGGCACGCCCTAATGTTGCTCAGCGAACCCGAAAATTACCTGCGCGCGCGTGAACAGTATCAGAAAAGCATCGAAATCAGCCGCACTCTGGCCGTTGCGCGCCTTCGGGTTGAATCGGGCTGGGGGCTGTGCCGCGCCTATGGCTATCAGGGCGATTTACTTCAGGCACATCAGCACGCCCAGGAAGCCACTGAAATTGCCGACCAGGCCGGGGATGAGTGGATTGCCTCGCTGGTGCGCCTAACCCTGGGCGCAAGCTTTATGCTTGCCGCCCGCTATGAGGCCGCCGAAATCTGGCTAAACCGTGCCGCCGTCGGATTTCAAGAGTGCAGCGACCCGTTTGGGCGCAGCGCGGCGCGCTTGTGGCTGGCATGGGGCGCTTTGCGTCAACGTCAAATCCCCCGCGTAACGCAAATTTTGCCAGAAGTGCTTGCCATTTGCCGCGCCAATGGTTATGACTTCTTATTTACCCGCCCCACCTTGTTGGGCGCGCCCGATGAGCGATTGTTCACCCCCCTGCTGTTGCTGGCCCGCCAAAATGGGTGGGAAACGGCTTACATTGGTCAACTTTTGGCCCAAATGGGCCTCGCTCGCCTCGAGCTGCACCCCGGCTATCAGTTGCGCGTTCAAACTCTGGGCGGCTTTCAGGTTTGGCGGGGTTCGCAGCCCGTCCCCGCCAATGGCTGGCGGCGCGAGAAAGCCCGCCAACTCTTTCAGATTTTGCTCAACTACCGCCACGCCGCCCTCGACCGTGACCAACTGTGCGAATTTTTGTGGCCCGAAGCCGACCCTGCCACCGCCCAGCGCAACTTCAAGAGCACCCTCAACGCCCTCTACCAGGTGCTGGAGCCAGAGCGTGACCCTGGCGCTGATTCCGCCTTCATCCTGCGCGATGGTTCAACCTATCTTTTGCGCCCTGGCGCCGACCTTTGGCTGGATGCCGAAGAATTTACCCAGCGCGCCCGGCGGGCTGCTGGCAGCGACCCGAACGAATTACAAAGCGCCATAGCACTTTACCAGGGTGAATATCTACCCGATGCACTCTACGAAACCTGGGCGGCTGAAGAGCGCGAAAGGCTGGCGGCACTCTTCCTCGAAACTGCCGACCAACTGGTCGAAGCCTTGCTTCAGCACGCCCGCTATGCCGAAGCAATTGAACTGGCCCAACGTATTCTTACCCAAGATAACTGCTGGGAGCGCGCCTACCGACACTTAATGCTCGCCTACCATAAACTCGGCGACCAGGGTCAGGTTGGGCGCACCTACCAGCGCTGTATTCAGGTGTTGCGCCAGGAATTGCAGGTTGACCCCTCTACAGAAACCCAGAATCTGTATAGCAGCCTCACCGCCTGACCCGGCACGGTAACTCGCCTGTAACCTCCATCTGCTATTTTTACAGCGATGGATACGTCACCTTCCCCTCAATTGCATCCTTCGTCATCCGTTTTGTGATTGAGCCTGGCGCAAGCGCCTATCGGGGCGAGATTCGTCATATTCAGACCAGCCAGAAAATGCACTTCGACTCCTGGCCCGAAGCAGTTGCCTTCCTTCGTCGTTTTGTGTCGCTCGAAGCCGAAGATACCCCCTCAGATGGACTGCACCTGGTAACCGGTTTGTAACTCCGGTTTGCTACCATTTCCATATTCACCCCCACTGAAAGGAGTTCTTTCCATGCGCTTGAAAGACAAAGTAACTCTCATTACCGGCGGCGCTGCTGGTATTGGCAAAGCCACCGCCTTGCGTTTTGCCGAAGAAGGCGCCCGCGTGGTCATTTGTGACCTGAACGAGGCCGCTGGGCAGGCCTTGCTGACCGAACTTGGCCCTCAATCGCGCTTCTACAAAGTCAACGTTGCCAACCGGCAAGAAGTGCAAGGCTGGGTGGATGACGTGGTTGCTCATTACGGGCGGGTGGACGTGTTGGTCAACAACGCCGGTATCTTGCGTGATGGTCTGTTTGTGCGTGTCAAAGATGGCGTACTGGTGAAGCAGATGGAAGAATCGGCCTGGGATGCCGTCATCAATGTCAACTTAAAGGGCGTTTTCAACTGCGCTCAAGCGGTAGCCCCTTACATGATTAAACAAGGCGGCGGCGTTATCTTAAGTGCCTCGTCGGTGGTAGGCTTATATGGCAATTTTGGGCAGACCAATTATGTTGCCACCAAAGCCGGTGTGATTGGCATGACCAAAGTTTGGGCGCGCGAATTAGGCCGTTATCACATTCGTGTCAACGCTGTTGCGCCGGGTTTCATTATGACCGAGATGGTGCAGCAAATGCCCGAAAACATCCTCAACGATATGAAATCACACACGCCGCTGGGGCGGCTGGGCGAACCGCGCGATATTGCCAACGCCTACCTGTGGTTAGCGAGCGACGAAGCCTCTTTTGTGACGGGCGCCACCATCAGTGTAGACGGTGGCATTGTGGTGGGCACTTAATCATCCAAAAGGAGAAAGGCAAAATGCGCTACGGAACCATTCTCAGCACGGGCCGCTACATCCCTGAAATTGAAATCTCCAATCAAACCTTCAAAGAGCGCATGGCAAAAGTCTCGCCCGATTTACCTGGTGTGGTAGATAAATTTGCCGAATCAAGCGGAATCCTTACCCGTTGGTATGCTCCTCGCGAGTGGGCCACCTCCGATTTAGCCGTGCGCGCGGCTGAGCAGGCCATTCAGCGCGCTGGAATTCGCCCCGAACAACTGGATAT
Organism: Anaerolineales bacterium; assembly: GCA_034432755.1. Classification (GTDB taxonomy): domain Bacteria; phylum Chloroflexota; class Anaerolineae; order Anaerolineales; family Villigracilaceae; genus UBA5195. The sequence goes on along the minus strand of DAOUBQ010000092.1, from coordinate 19,447 downwards.
GATTTTGCTTGGCACCGACAGCCCCGATTACATTACCCCAGCCACTTCGGTGGTCGTTCAGCACAAACTAGGTGCAGTGAACGCTGGGACGTATGACTTGGGCTGCGCCTGCGCTTCCTTTCCAACGGGCGTGGCTTCGGCCTGCGGCTTGATTGCCACCAATTCCTGGATGAAATACATCCTGGTCATCGGCGCGTACATGATGAGCAAACTGGCTGACCCCAACGACATCACCTCATTCTTCTATGGAGACGGAGCAGGCGCAGCGGTGATTGGCGTGAGCGAAAAACCCGGCTTTGTTTCATCCACCTTCCTGGCCGATGGGTCTTATCACTCTTACTGGGGCATCTATTCCGGTGGCACCTTTGAGCCGGCCTCGGTCGAATCGGTGCAGGCCGGGCGCACGCAGGTGCGCCTTCTGCAACGCTACCCGCCCGAAGTGAACCACGAAGGCTGGCCCAAAATTGCGCGCGGCTTAGCAGAGAAAGGCGGGTTTCGTTTCGAGGATGTCGCCATGGTCATCTTTACCCAGGTGCGCAAACCCTCTATCGAACTGGTGATGGAAACCCTCGGTATGCCGCTCAGCAAAGCCCATTGGATTATGGACAAATGGGGCTACATGGGTTCAGCCTGTATCCCTGTTGCCCTCGATGACGCCATTCAACTCGGCAAAATTAAATCGGGAGATTTGGTTTTGCTGATTGGCTCCGGCGTGGGCTACAACCAGGCCGGAACCGCCCTGGTGATGCCCTGAACCACAGGATACCCATGACCATCCCCGCAGACCTCTACCGTCAGAAATTGCTCTCCATTCCCGAAGCCGTCTCACTCGTCCAGCCTGGGCAGACGATAGGGACGGCCATGGCGGCCTCTGAACCGGTTGGCTTGCTCACCGAACTGGGTAAACACCGTCATCGCCTGCAAGATATAACCGTTTGGGTTTGCTTGCCGCTTCGCCAATACGATTTTGTCATCAAGCCGGAGATGGCCGGGCATTTTTTCGTCGAAAACTGGTTCTACGGCGCGCCCGACCGACGGGTTCACCCCGAAGGCCGCATTTCTTACATTCCCAACAACCTGCACCAGGCCGCAACCGTCAAACTGGCTGCTTCGGCTGGCAAATTAAACGTCTTTTGGGGAACGGCCACCCCGCCCGATAAGCGCGGTTACATGTCGCTTTCATTGGGGCTGGTCATCGAAAAGCAGTTGATGGCTGCCGCCGACCTGGTGGTGCTGGAAGTTAACGAAAACCTGCCCTGGACGCTCGGCGATACGCAGGTTCACATCTCAGAAGTGCATCATGTGGTTGAAAACCATGTGCCGCTCTTTCAAATGCCGCCCGCCCCGCCCTCTGAAGCCGAACAGTCCATTGGCGGCTATATTGCCGACTTAATCGAGGATGGCGCCACCCTGCAACTCGGCATCGGTGGAATTCCCAATGCCATTACCGCTTTTTTGCATAACCGGCGTGATTTAGGAATCCATACCGAAATGTTTACCGATGGCATGGTGGATTTATACGAAGCCGGCATCGTCACCAACCGCCGCAAGACCCTGTGGCCGGGCAAAATGGTCGGCGCCTTTGCCCTCGGCACGCAGAAACTCTACGATTTTCTGGAGAACAACATTGGTGTCGAGTTCCAACAAGGCCGGGTCACCAACGACCCTGCCATCATTGGCCGAAACCATAAGATGGTCAGCGTCAACACTGCCTTGCAGGTGGATATTTTTGGGCAGGTATGCTCGCAAAGCATCGGCTACCGCCACTTTAGCGGAACCGGCGGGCAGTTAGACACCCATCGTGGCGCGCAGTTATCCCCCGGTGGGCGCGGCATTATCGCCCTGCGCTCCACCGCCAAAGATGGCGCAATTTCAACCATTGTTCCTATCCTTTCTGAGGGTGCGGAGGTAACTGTTCCCAGCCAGGATGTAGATACCATTGTGACCGAATTTGGCGTGGCTCAACTGCGCGGGCGCAGCGTGCGAGACCGCCTTGAAGCGCTCATTAAGATTGCCCACCCTGATTTTCGACCCTGGCTGCGCGAAGAAGCACACCGCCTCGGCATTGTGCCGAAACTGGTTGTACCAAGCCGCCTTAACCACAAAGATTGAACCAGGAGCAAAATAATGCAAAAACCACCCCCATTACCTGGAGTCACCAACCGAATGGTGACCACTGCCCGCATTGAACACAACGTTTATTTCTCTGGGCCAAAAGATGGCATGCCTGTTGTTTTCTTGCACGGTAACTTTTCGGCTGCGCTGTATTGGGAAGAAACCATGCTGGCCCTGCCCGCCGGGTATCGCGGAATTGCTCCCGATTTGCGCGGTTATGGCTGGACAGAAAATAAACTGATTGACGCAACGCGCGGTATGCGTGATTTGTCGGATGATGTGGCTGCGCTATTAGATGCGCTGGGGCTTGACGCCGCTCATTTCGTTGGCTGGTCTATGGCGGCAGGCGTTCTCTATCGTTTTGTGACCGATCATCCTGGCCGCGCGCTCTCGCTCACTCTCGTTTGCCCGGTTTCTCCTTACGGATTCGGCGGTACAAAAAATGTGGATGGCACCCCCTGCTATGACGACTTTGCTGGTTCAGGCGGCGGCGTGGTCAGCCCGCTTTTCATTGAACGCATTAAACAGGCCGACCGAAGCGCCGATGACTCCAACTCCCCGCGCAACGTCATCAACACCTTTTATTACAAAGCGCCTTTTCGGGCTGCCCGCGAAGAAGATTTTCTCACAGCCTCTTTGATGCAAAAAATTGGCCCCGATCAATACCCCGGCGATTTCGTTCCCTCGCCCCATTGGCCCAACGTTGCCCCTGGCGTGAAGGGCATCGTCAACTGCTGGTCGCCCAAATACCTGGCTCATGATGTGGCCGAACTTCTGGCGGTTGACCCCAAGCCGCCCATCTTATGGGTTCGCGGCGATAGTGACCTGGTCGTCTCTGACCATTCGATGTTCGATTTGGGCGTTTTGGGCAAGCTGGGCTATCTGCCTGGCTGGCCCGGTGAAGAAGTGTACCCGCCTCAGCCCATGATTCAGCAAACCCGCCGGGTTTTAGAACAATATGCGGCTGTGGGGGGGTGGTTTGATGAACAAGTGATTGCCGATGCAGCCCACAGCCCGCACATCGAAAAACCGGCTGAGTTTAATCAGCATTTTCATCAGTTTTTGAAAAGCCATTCTGGAGGAAAACCATGACCACTCGCACCCTTCACCGAGGTGTGGCCCTGGTTGGTGCGGGAATGTCGAAATTTGGGGCGTTCGCCGGGCAATCGAGCCGCGATTTGTTCGTGGAAGCCTTTCAGGAGATGTTGGACTCGGTGGATAAAGGCTTTGAACCCAACGACATCGAAGCCCTGTTTATAGGAAACTTTAGCAGCGACCTGTTCGAGAATCAGGGCCACACCGCACCCATCATGGCAGATTGGGTGGGCCTCACCCCGCGCCCGGCCACCCGCGTTGAAGATGCTTGCGCCAGTGGCGGCGCTGCCCTACGGCAGGGCATTCTGGCAATCGCTTCCGGGTTATACGATGTGGTCTTGGTTGGTGGAATTGAAAAGATGACCGACTTGCCGATTGAACGGGTGACCGACACGCTGGCAACCGCTGCCGATGCCCTTTACGAAGTGCCAGCCGGCTTCACGTTTCCTGGTCTGTATGCTGCTATGGCAACCGCCTACATGGCAGAACATGGCGCTCATCCCGATGTCTTTTTGAAAGTGGGCTGCAAAAACCACGAAAACGGCGCACTTAACCCCAAAGCGCAGTTTGGGCAGCGCATTGCCGACATTATGGAAATTCGCAAGAAGAGTGCCCTCAAAAAAGGATTCTCCGCTCCAATCTGGGCCGATGAAATGGCTTTTTTGCACGATGAACGCGCCAACCCAAACATTGCCTGGCCGCTGCGCTTATATGATTGTTCACCCGTCTCAGATGGCGCGGCGGCGGTGCTTTTGGTGAGCGAGCAAATTGCCAGCCGATTTACCGATGACCCGCTCTATATCATCGGCTCAGGCCAGGCCAGCGATGGCGCCATTCATGACCGCCCCACCCTCACCTCGCTGCCCTCCGCCAAAAAAGCGGCCCAACTTGCCTACCAAATGGCTGGGGTGCAGCCTGCCGATATTGATGTGGTTGAAGTTCACGATTGTTTCACCATTGCCGAAATTATCGCTACCGAAGACCTGGGCTTTTTTGCACCTGGCGAAGGTTGGCGCGCGGCGCAAGAGGGCCAAACCGCCCGAAACGGGCAGCGGCCCATTAACACTTCGGGAGGGCTAAAATCTAAAGGTCACCCGGTGGGCGCATCGGGGGTAGGGCAGGTCATCGAAATCTGGAAGCAGTTGCGCGGAGAGGCCGGTCAGCGCCAGTTGCCGGGTACTCTACGTTTGGGCCTCACCCACAACGTGGGTGGAACTGGCCAAACCTGTGTCGTCCACATTTTTGAACGGAGATGAGCCATGAGCCAGTTTAATCATGTCAGTCATCACCAGTCCTTGAGTCGAAACCAGCTGGTGGGCAGCCGCTGCCTGGCTTGCCAGAGAATCGACTATCCGGCGCGTCCAATTTGCCCTCAATGTCATGGCCGCGTGCTGGAGCCGGTTCAATTTTCGGGCAAGGGCAGGCTGGCCGCGTATTCTGTCATTTATATTGCCCCAACGGCCATGCTTGCAGCCGGTTTTGGCCGCAACAACCCCTATTGCGCGGCAGTGATTGAACTCGAAGAAGGCCCGCGTATTTGCGCGCAACTGGTAGGGTTAGATGGAACACAGCCGGAGAAGATTCGCATTGGTCAGCCCGTTGCGGCGGTCTTTCTTACGCGCGGCGAGATGGAAGCCCCCAAAACATTTCTTGGTTTCCAACCCTGTTAGCAAATCACTCTCTCTCTGCGCGGAATAGCCAATTTGCGTTGCACAACCAGTCTTGGCTGGTTGATAAACGAACCAGACAGCCCTGAAACTGTCTTAAAACATTCTTCGGAGGAGAAAACCCATGAAACTGACTCGTTTGTTCGCCTTTGTTGTGCTTGCCGCAGCGCTCATTTTGACCGCCTGTGCCCCTGCGGCAGCACCCACACCGGCCCCAGAGCCAACCCAGGCTCCCGAGCCAACGGCAGCCCTGGCGAAGCCGACCGATGCCCCAACGCCAGAGCCAACGGCTGAATCTGCACCCGCCAGCCTTACTTGCGCCACGCCCGTTAAGGTTGGTCTCATCACAGATGTTTCTGGCTCGCTGGCAATTTATGGCGCACACATTCTGCGCTCGTTCATGCTTGGCATGGAGTATCAAGCGGGCGCCCCCGGCTCGGCTGGCGAGAAATTTGACTTCGCTGCAACACAAGAAAACACTTTTAAGGTGGATAATTGCGAAATTCAGGTGTTTGTGCGCGATGACGCCAGCAACCCTGAAAACACCGCCACCCTCGCCCGCGAGTTGATTGATGTGCAGAAGGTCAACATTCTGGTTGGCACCGTTTCTTCGGGGGCTACCGCCACCTTGCAGGGCATTGCCTTTGAGAGCAAAATTCCGCTCATTGTGGCGCCTGCGGCAGCCAACGACATTACTGGCGCAAACTTCAACGAGTACACCTTCCGTGTCAGCCGCAATAACTACCAGGATGCCATCAACGAATGTCTCTACCTTGCCAAGCAATACAAAACCTTCGTTCAAATTGCGCCAGATTATGCTTTTGGGCGCGGCTCGGCGGCTGCCTTCCGCGATGCTTGTGCGCTTCAGGGCGGCACTTTTGTTGCCGATGACATCTTTGCACCGCTCGATACCAAAGATTTCACCCCCTACATGGAGCAGATTGCAGCCTCAGGCGCCGAAGCCTACATTGTTAGTTGGGCCGGCGGCGGGTTTGTGCCGCTCATGCAGGCCGCCAAAGACCAGGGCGTGACCGACACGATGGCACTTGGCGCAACTTTCATTGACAACACCCTGATGCCCGTCTGGTATGGCAATGCAATTGGCAGCACTAATGGCATCATCTATCATTACAGTGCACCCAAAAATCCCATTAACGACTTCCTGGTTAAAAACACCAAGCCGCGTTATGGTCTCAACCCCGACCTGTTCGATGCCGATGGCATGAACGCCGCTATTATGCTGGTGGAGGCCCTCAAGTTGACAGGCGGCGATGTCAGCGGTGCAGCGCTTGTTAAATCAATGGAAGGCATGACCTTTGAAGGGCCAAAAGGCACGATATACATTCGGCCTGAAGACCACGTCGCCATTCAGGACATGTACATTCTTAAATTGCTCAACGTGACTGACCCCGACGCCAACTTCTACGAATATGTCGAAACCACCCGCCCAGAACCACCCTGTTTGCTGCCCGAAAATCTGAAATCTCGCTGTGGCAGCCTGCCTTATGGCAGCCTCAGTGGCAAATAAAGCAAAGTGAAAAACCGACCGTTGACGGTGGGCAAGGCCAAGCGGGTACCCACCGTCAACGGTTCGATTGTTTTGGAAGGTGCTATGACCAAACCCGATATTATTTTTCAAACCATCAACCTGCGCAAAGCGTTTGGCGCACTTGTTGCAGTGGATAACGTCAATATCCAGGTGCGGGCCAACACTCTTCACGCCATCATTGGCCCCAACGGGGCTGGAAAAACCACCTTTTTCAACCTGCTTTCACGCAATATCGAACCCACCAGCGGCTATATCCTCTTCAAAGGCCGTGATATTACCCATCAGCCTGTTCATAAAACCATTCACTTTGGCATCGGCCGCTCGTTTCAAATTACCAATATCTTTCCTAACCTTACCGTGTTAGAAAATATCCGCCTGGCCGCCCAGGCAATGGGGCGCGATAACCTCAAATTCTGGCGCCCTGCCGACTCATTTCGGCAATACCAGGAGCGCGCCTGGCTGGTTGTAGAGAAAGTGGGGCTGAAAAACCGCGCTCACGCGCTTGCCAAAACACTCCCCCATGGTGACCAGCGCAAACTGGAACTGGGCATGATCCTCGCGCCCGACCCGGATGTGTTGCTGCTCGATGAGCCGACCGCGGGTATGGCCTCTGAACAAGTTCCTGAACTGATTGACTTGATTCAAGAAATTCAGCAGGCCGGAAATAAAACCGTTTTACTGGTTGAACACAACATGAACGTGGTCATGAAAGTGTCCAATACAATTACCGTCATGCATCAGGGGCGTGTCCTTGCCGAGGGCGCGCCTGCTGAAATTGCCGCCAACCACGAAGTTCAAACCGCCTACCTGGGTGGTTTATACCAGTTGAAAGTGTAAATTATGGAAACTCTGCTCGAACTCCAAGCCGTACACACCTTCATCGGGCAGTATCATATTTTGCAGGGCGTGAGCCTGCGTGTGCCGCGTGGGGCAATTACTGCCTTATTAGGGCGCAACGGCGCGGGCAAAACCACCACACTCAAAACCATTCTCGGCCTCACCCCGTCTCACCAGGGCAAGGTCATTTTCGACGGGCGTGAAATCAACGGAATGCGCCCCTTCGACATCGCTGCGCTGGGAATCGGCTTCGTTCCTGAACATCGTGCCATCTTCCAAAGCCTGAGCGTTGAAGAGAATTTGAAAATCGCAGAGCGCAAAAAAGGCGACTATGCTCGCAAACAGGAATTTCTCTTCAGGCTCTTCCCCGACCTGAAGCGGCTGATTGCTCTTTCAGGCTCCAACCTCTCTGGAGGGCAGCAGCAAATGCTGGCAATTGCTCGCGCCCTCGTTGCTGATAATACGCTTTTATTGATTGATGAGCCTTCTGAAGGTCTGGCTCCTGTGCTTATCGAAAAAGTGATGGCTGCCATTCGGGAGCTTTCAAAAAATACCACCGTGGTTCTGGTCGAGCAGAATTTTCTGGTTGCCAGCCAATTGGCGGAGTATTATGTCATTATTGAAGAAGGGTGTTCGGTCAAACACGGGCTGATGTCTGAACTGGTTAAAGACCCGGCCTCCATTCATCGCTATTTGGGTGCAGCATAGCAAAGGACGGGATATGCACAATTTCAAAGTGACCTTTCGCAAAAACTTTGTTCTCTACATTACCTTTGGTTTCCTGGTGAGCCTGTTCATCTCTGCTGCCCAGGGCATGGAAACCAAAGATTTCATCATCACCCTTTTACGGGGACTGGCGGTCGGTTCGCTCACCTTTCTGGTTGCTTCTGGTTTTTCACTTATTTTTGGTCTGTTGCATGTTCTTAATCTGGCACATGGCACGCTCTATATGCTGGGCGCTTACATCGCCTGGACAGTCTTCGTCAGGCCTGATACGTTTGTTGACTTGCTCTCGCCTTTGGCTTTGCTCTTGAGCGGGTTTGCACTTCAGGGTGTTTGGGCGTTCACCATTCACCAAATTCATCTTGCCAGAATGCCGCGACGCATTTTGCCCTGGGTCGGGCTTGCCCTCTCTCTCGTCATCTTGTTGATTACCCTAACCCGCTACCCAATTGCCATTTGGAATTTACAAGAGTTTGCCCAAAGCCCAGGCACCTACGCCTTCATGGCCGACCAGGGGACGCGCACCATGCCTGAGCGAGCAACCTTTGAACAGATTTCGCCCGCGCTGGCCGTTTTGGGGTTACTGACAGGCAGTTTTCTGGCTGCTTTTTCAACGCTCTGGCTGACAGGGACCGCCACCGTCCCGCAGCGGCTAAACTGGCGTCATTTTGCGCCTGCAGCGGCGCTGACGTTGCTGGGTCTTTTAGCGCTCATTTTCAACGAATCGCTCACTGCCTGGCTGCTTGGGCTAAGCACCAACTGGCTTTTTCTCGTCTCAGTGGTGGTTGCGGTTCTGGCCGGGGTGGGATTGGGCGCATTGATGGAAGTCACCGTAATTCGGCCTCTTTACATCCGACACATTTATCAAATTATGCTAACGCTCGGCATGAGCGTGATTGGCGTCGAAATTGTGCGCACAGTATGGGGGCGGCCCGAATTCATTATGCCCAAACCGGCCTTGTTCACCGGCACGGGGCCGGGTTGCCCGGCCACAACCTTTGCCGATTGGTGGCAACTGCACTGCTCCACCATTCTGGTTCTGGGAGGCCGCGTGCGCGTCTATAACGAAATTTTTATCCCGCTGGTTGGGTTGATTATTCTGATTGCCGTCTGGTTGCTGCTTAAACGCTCACGCCTAGGCATGATTATCCGCGCTGGGGTGCAAGACAGCGACATGGTCGAAGCGCTCGGAATTAACGTTCGGCAGGTTTTCACCCTCGTCTTTGCGCTTGGGGTTGGGTTAGCGGCCCTGGGCGGGGCTTTGGCTGCGCCATCCTTTGGCTTGTCTTATCAGATGGGCGAATCGGTGATGCTGAATGCCCTGGTTGCGCTTGCCATTGGCGGTCTCACCAGTTACCCTGGCGCAGCGCTTGGCTCGGTCATTGTGGGGCTTATTCAGCAATTTATGATTAAGTATGGGCAAATTGGTATCTCTATCCCCTTTACCGACATCGTTTTCAAACCTACCCCACCCATTGTTCCGGCTTCAACCATATTTCTGATGGTGATTATCCTGTTGTTGATGCCCAATGGGTTGTTGGGAAAGAGGGAATAACCTGCTATGAAAACCTCCTTTTTTCGCCAACATCAGTTTTCACTGCTCACCTTGCTTGTGCTGATTTTGTTTCCCTTTCTCGTTGGCCTGCTTGAAGGCGCCTCCCCGGCAGTGGTTTGGGCCAATGCCAGTGGAACAAGTAAGTTTATGCAGGGGCTTGGCATCGAAGTATTCATTCTCGCCATGTTTGCCCTCAGTTATGACTTAATTTTTGGCATCACAGGCCTTTTATCGTTTGGGCACAGCCTGTTTTTTGCTGTTGGAGCTTATGCCGCGGGCATTGCCATCAAGAGTTTGGGGTTTAACCTGGTTCAAACCTTTTTGCTGGTTCTTGCGGCGGCTTTTGTGCAGGCCTTGCTGGTTGGCATCGTCCTGCCGCGTGTGAAGGGCATCACCTTTGCCCTGGTAACGCTCGGAATGGCAAGCGTTTTTCATATCGTTGTGATGTCTACCGAACTTGGCCCCTACACGGGCGCCGATGTGGGCTTGCAGGGCGTCGTCGTCCCCAATTTCATCAACCCTGCGATGGAACGATTGCGGCTCTATTTTGTTACACTTGCGGTTTTTCTGCTGTTTTACCTGATTTATAAACGCTTTGTCGATTCTCCCACCGGGCGGGTTTGCATTGCCATTCGAGAAAACGAAGAGCGTGCCAGGATGCTTGGCTATAACCCCTTCACCTTCAAGTTTGCCGCTTTGTTGCTTTCCTCCGTCACCGCTGCCCTGGCCGGATTTTTGCACGCCATTTATCAGCCCATCATCAGCCCCAACATTGCCAGTCTCTCGTTTACCGTCACTGCACTTTTAATTGTCCTGATTGGCGGGGTTGGCACCCTCAGCGGATCGCTGATAGGGGCGATCGTTTTTCGGCTTCTCGATTTTGGCCTGCGTCGTTACATTGGCGAAAGCGCCAGTTTCATTAATGGGGCTGTCTATGTCCTGTTCGTCTTGTTCATCCCGTATGGCATCATTGGTACCTGGCAAATGAAATCCTTTGAAATACAAAAAGGCTGGCACGAGCTGCTCAAACGCTTTCAGCGCCTGACAGAGTGAGGTACTTGTTGGATGAGCGGCCCTCGACATTACCTCTTTGATCTAAAATACGAGATGAAAACCAAAACAAAAGAAGGGTGCAAAAGCGCCCTTCTGCGTTGTTAAACTTGGATATGGAGGGCGGCAGAATTGGCTAAGCCGTATGTGGAGAAGCGTCTTATTTTTCACGGTATAATCCCCCCGCAATCATTCCCAATCGCAAATCTAAAATCGGAAATCTAAAATGCCTCACACCTTCCAATCCATCATCATCAAACTACAAGAATTCTGGGCCTCGCGCGGATGTCTCATCTGGCAGCCCTACTACACCCAGGTTGGCGCAGGGACGATGAACCCGGCCACCTTTTTGCGCGTGCTGGGGCCGGAACCCTGGAATGTGGCCTATGTTGAACCCTCCGTCCGCCCGGATGATGGCCGCTACGGCGAAAATCCCAACCGCCTGCAAATGCACTACCAGTACCAGGTCATTCTCAAGCCCGATACAGGCAACCCGCAGGAACTCTACCTCGACTCGCTCAAAGCCATCGGCATTGACCCGCGCCAGCACGACATCCGCTTCGTAGAAGACAACTGGGAGCAGCCCGCCATCTCGGCTTGGGGTTTGGGCTGGGAAGTCTGGCTAGATGGGCAGGAAATCACCCAGTTTACCTACTTTCAGCAGGTTGGCGGCGTGGCCCTCGACCCAGTGGCTGTCGAATTGACCTACGGCCTCGACCGCATCCTGATTGCGCTTAATAACGCCAGCGGCATCTGGAACGAACCCTGGAACGAGCAAATCTCCTACGGCGAAATTCGCCGCCGCGAAGAGTACGAACACTCGAAATACTATTACGAAATCGCCGACGTGGCTCGCGCCCGCCAGATGTACGAACTTTACCTGGCCGAGTGCGAAGCCTGTCTCGCCGCTGGCCTCGTCCTGCCTGCCCACGACTATGTTCTGAAATCCTCGCACACCTTCAACATCCTCGATGCGCGCGGCGCGGTCAGCCTGACCGAACGCCAGGCCAGTTTTGGCAAAATGCGCGACCTGGCCCGCCGCGTGGCGCTGGCCTACCTGGAACAGCGCAAAGAACTGGACTACCCGCTGCTTAAAAATGCAGAAGCCGGAATGAAGAATGCAGAATTGGAAACCCAAACTTCATCATTCCGCCCTCAGCCTTCCTCATTCGTTTTGGAGATTGGCACCGAAGAACTGCCTGCGGCGGATGTGGACGCGGCGTTGGTGCAACTGCGCGAAAAAGTCCCGGTCTGGCTGGATGACCTGCGCCTGGAGCATGGCCCCGTAACGGTTCACGCCACCCCGCGCCGCCTGGCTGTTTTTGTCGAAAATCTCGCCTCGGCCCAGCCCGACCGCGAAGACCTGGTGAAAGGCCCGCCCGCCGACCGGGCAATGATTGTAGGACAAGATAATATTTTGTCCTACACGCCAGCCGCCCAGGGCTTTGCTAAAAAGAACGGCGTGGATGTGTCTGAACTGCAAGTCTGCGAGATGGATGGCGGCAGATATGTCACGGCGGTTGTCAAATCCAAAGGCCGCTCCACGCCCGAAGTGCTGGCCCAAGCCCTGCCAAACTGGGTGGCGGGCATCTCCTTCGTCAAAACCATGCGCTGGAACGAATCTGGTGTGGCTTTTTCGCGCCCAATTCGCTGGCTGGTGGCCTTACTCGGCGAGACGGTCATCCCCTTCTCGTATGCTGGCGTGCAATCTGGACATCTCTCGCGTGGCCTGCGCCCCTACGACTCGCCGGAAATCGTCATTCCTTCTGCCGATTCGTATTTCGACGCCATCCGCAGCGCGGGCATCGTCCTCGATATCGAAGAGCGCAAAGCCAGTATCGTGGAACAGGTCAAAGCCGCGGCGCAATCGGTCGGCGGCGAGGCCCTCATCGAGCCGGGCTTGCTGGCCGAAGTAGCCAATCTCATCGAAAAACCGACTGCCGTGCTGGGCGGGTTCAACCCCGAATTTCTGCAACTGCCCCGCGATGTGCTGATTGGGACGATGAAGAAGCATCAGCGATACTTCCCGATTGTTCAGTTAGCCGGTTCTTCGGTTAACTCATTACAGGAAAAACCGGATAACCGGGAAATCGGAACACCCGGTAACTTAATGCCATACTTCATCGCCATTCGCAACGGGGACGACCAACATCTCCACATCGTCCGCCAGGGTAATGAACACGTTTTGGGCGCGCGCTTTGCCGACGCCAACTTCTTCGTGCGCGAGGATGTCAAATTCCCGCTCGAACACTATCGCGATGGCCTGAAAAAACTCGTTTTCCAGACTAAACTTGGCTCGATGTACGATAAATCGGAACGTATGCTTCGTCTGGCTGAAAAAATCGGTGAAATGCTTGGCCTGGATGACGTTCAGCGCGCCATTGTGCAACGCGCAACCTTTCTCGCCAAAGCCGACCTGACCACCCAAATGGTGACCGAAATGACCTCGCTGCAAGGCATTATCGGGCGCGAGTATGCGCTTCGCAGCGGTGAACCAGCCGAAGTGGCGGCGGCGATTGGGGAGCAATACCAGCCTGTGCCGCAGACAAAAGCCGGTCTGGTTGTGGCCCTGGCCGATAGAATCGACTCGCTGGTTGGTCTGTTTGCCGCCGGACTGGCTCCGACTGGCGCGAAAGACCCCTTTGGCCTGCGCCGCGCCGCCATTGGCACGGTGCAACCGCTTATCGAACACAATCTCGACTTCGACCTGCGCGCTGCAGTTGAGGCCTGTGCCACGCTTCAGCCGATACCTGTTTCGGCGGAGGTCAAAGCCCAGGTTCTGGAGTTCCTGACCGGCCGGATGCGCGTCCTGCTCATCGAAACGGGATTCCGCTATGATGTGGTCGAGGCCGTTTTAGCGGCCCAATCCCACAATCCGGCAGCATCCGCAAAAGCCGCGCAAGCCTTGGTGAAGTGGGTCGAACGCCCCGACTGGCCGCCCATTCTAGATGGGTATGCGCGCTGCGTCAGGATGATTCGTTCTGCAAAAGACGGTATACCCTCGGCGGTGAACGAGAACAAACTGGTTGAGTCAGCCGAGCGCGGATTGTACGACTCTCTCTCATCCATCGCCCAGCGACCGTCGTCTGTTGATGAATTCCTGACCGATATCGAGAAACTCCTGCCCGCCATCACCGAATTTTTCGACAAAGTATTGGTGATGGACAAAGACGAAGCGATTCGCCGCAACCGTCTGGCCCTGGTAGGACAGGTCTCCGACTTGTCTGCCGGGATTGCCGATTTGAGCAAACTCGAAGGCTTCTAAAATGGACTATATTGACCTGCGCTCCGATACCGTCACCCAGCCCACGCCCGAAATGCGTGCAGCCATGGCCGCTGCCCCGGTGGGCGATGATGTGTTTGGCGATGACCCAACCGTCAATCGTTTGCAGGAAATGGCCGCCGAAAAGGTTGGCAAGGAAGCCGGGTTGTTCGTCCCCTCTGGCACGATGGGCAACCTGATTGCCCTGCTTGTCCACTGTGGGCGCGGCGATGAGGCCATCTTGGGCGCGCGGGCGCACACCGTTCTCTACGAAGGCGGTGGAATCTCGTACTTGGGTGGAATCCATTCACGGCAGGTGATGGAGCAGCCCGACGGTTCACTGGCGCTGGAGGATATCGAAGCACTGATTCGCCCGGACGATGTTCACCAACCTCCCACGCGCCTGATTTCTGTTGAAAACACTCATAACCGCTGCGGCGGGACTTTTCAAACCCCTGAATATCTGCGTTCGCTGGCTGAGTTTGCGCACGCGCGCGGTTTGGTCGTCCACATGGACGGGGCGCGCCTGTTCAACGCGGCGGTTGCCCAGGGCGTGGACGCGCGCGAGTTGAGCGGGCCGGTTGATTCGGTCACGTTTTGCCTGTCGAAAGGGCTGTGCGCCCCGGTAGGGTCGGTGTTGTGCGGGTCGAGGGCCTTCATCGCGCGGGCGCGGCACATCCGCAAACATCTGGGCGGAGGGATGCGCCAGGCAGGAGTCCTTGCGGCGGCGGGAATTGTCGCGTTGGAGCGCATGGTAGACCGTTTGGCCGATGACCACGCCCGGGCGCTTAATTTGGCCGAAGGTTTGAGCAAAATTCCCCAAATTCAACTGGATGGAATGCCGCCGACCAATATGGTTTTTTTCACCCTGGCCGATTCGGTTGCCTGGACGGTGGAACAAATCGAAGCGCGTATGCAAGAGCGTGGCATTCTCGTCCATGCCACAGGCATGCGCCGCTTCAGACTGGTGACGCATTATTGGATTGATGATGCAGCGGTAGAGCAGACGGTTGAGGCGTTTGGTGAGTTGCTTGACTGATTATTTTTTTCGCGCTTTTTCCCAATAGTCCCAAGCCGCCCGCGCGCATCTGGGTTTGTGTGTCTGAATTACCCGTCAGGGTGTAAAAAATGAGCAGGAAGCAGAGAATCGCAATTCCGAGCAGGGAGGGCGTGGTGATTTGCTGGGTTTTCTGCGGGGTCAGGTTCTGTGGGGATGAGATGCGGCGCAGCATGTTTATGAGAGATTATCCAAGGTCCCGTCTTCGGCCATTTTTGCAAATTCACTTACGATGTCTGGGTCGAATAAAATATCCGCTTTTTCGCGCAGGTAATCTATGGCCTCCATGACCGGGATAGGTTTTCGATAGGGTCGTTCGGATGTCAGGGCATCGAAGGCATCTACAACGGCAAAGATACGCGCCATGAGAGGAATATCATGCCCTTTCAATCCAATTGGATAGCCGGTTCCGTCCCAGCGTTCCTGGTGGTAGCGGATGACTGGTAAGGCATCTTTGAGGAAGGGAATACCCTCAATGATTCGCGCGCCAATATCGGGGTGCAGGCGCATGACTTCCCACTCTGCAGGTGTGAGGGGTCCGGGTTTGAGCAAGATTGTGTCGCTGATGCCGATT
Source organism: Anaerolineales bacterium (assembly GCA_034432755.1). Classification (GTDB taxonomy): domain Bacteria; phylum Chloroflexota; class Anaerolineae; order Anaerolineales; family Villigracilaceae; genus UBA5195. Next base: position 3,963 of record DAOUBQ010000092.1, on the reverse strand, counting down.
TTCCCGATGTCGTGCAAGATAGCACCGCGTTCCATTACTTTGGCCTGTTCGGGTGAGAACCCGATCCGTTTTGCTAATTCGGTTGCCAGGCGTGAGACGCGCAGGCTGTGGCCTTCTGTTTCGCGGTCACGGGCATCCAGTGCCGATGAGAGTGCGCCCAGGGTTTGGTCGTATGTGATTTCCAATTCCCGGTAGGCTGCCTCAATTTGTTGGGCTTGTTTGCGAGTTTCAACGAGCAAAATGCCGCGTTCCAGCGCGATGGCGGCCTGGTTTGCCAGGGATCGCATGGTATCAGAGAATCGGCTGTTGGCGGTCTGGCTTTCGTCCACTTCTGCCCAGAGTGCGCCATATTGGCGGCGCGGAGTTTGCAGAGGCAGGCAAATTCGCTCGGTGTTATTTTTTGCTGATGTGATGATGGTCTGCCCGTGTTCGAGGGCATCGTTAATTAGAGACATGGGGTGTTGTGAGCCAGGATGCAGGCCGCTGGCGTCAATTTGCACCCGCGCCTCCACTTCCTTTTCGGGGGAGAGCAACACAATCCCGGCGACAACCGCTTTGCTAAGTTGGAACGTGGTCTCGGCGATGGCGCTGGCAGCATCTGACAATTGCTCGGAGAGCAGGACTTTGGTGCTTAACTGGTAAAGATGGGTGGCGGTTATCAGCATGGAGCGCAATTCTTGGTAGAGCCAGGTCGTTTCGATGGCCGCAGCGGATTGCGTTGCCAGGAGGGTGATGAGCCCCTCATCGTTTTCGGAAAACAGGTTGTTTCCTTGCTTTCCAAAAGCCAGGATAGCCCCAATGGATGATTGCCGTAAGCGGATGGGAACGGCCAGCAGGCTGCGCAGTTCATTGCTGATGGTGGGAGTGTTGCTGAATTTTTTGCGCACATCGCGCAGCCGGACCGCCGTCGCGCTGTTCAGGATAGTCTGGATGAGGGTATTTCCGCCGGGGTCGTTTTCCAATGCGCTCAACAGGGCAGGGGCGTAGCCGATATGTGCAGTGCGGGTAAAACCGCCCGCCTGGTCGAGCAGGGCAACGAACGTAAATTGTGCGTCGAGTGTGTTTTGCGCCACCTCGGCAATCTGTTTGATAACTCCCTCAACATCTAGCGTGGTCGAAAGGGTAATTCCGGCATTAATCAGGTTGGTCAGGCGTTGGTCGTGTTCGCTGCGAATCCAGGATGTGACCAGTTGAATGGCGATGGTTTCAAGCGTGCGTATATCGCTCTCATCAAAATAATTGACATCTGAATGGTCAATCATCAGCACGCCTTGCAGATGATTATTGTGCAGCAGCGGCACAACCAGTTCTGAGCGGACTTCGGTATTCTCCATGTGAAAATAATCGGGGTCGAGCAGTGTATCTGATACGATTTGCGTTCTGCGCAGCCGGGCGGCGCGCCCGATGATGCCGACCGTGATGGCCTGCCGGTATCCCGGCGGGATTTCGACAGCGTTTGGCCCGCTGGCCGCCAACAAGACCATCTCCTCGCGGGATTCATCATAGCGCAATACAGTGGTCAGGCTGGCGCCAAGCGCGTTTTGGATAGCATTGGCGGTTAACTGTGCGGCGACCGGTGGGTCGAGGACGACTTCCAAACTGCGGTTCAAGTCGTGGAGCAGGCTCAATTGGGCAACACGACGTTTTTCTGCCGCAAGTTGCCGGGCCAGGAGGGTTTCATAATCTCGGCGCGTATCCACAATGTCGCTGATATACCCCTGGGAAGTTTCGAACGGCTCCAACACGCTGTTGGCCAAGCGTTTCCACAAGCCTGTTGGTTTTGGAAGGGGCTGGGGCCTATTCTTTGAACCGGCCAATCCTGAAAACGCGCCATTGATGGATAGATTAACCCAGACGACGGTTAAGATGTCGAGCGAGGCCATAAAATTGAAAAAGAACACCATGACCTGGCGGATTGCGCGCGAAGCCTCCGGAGCGATGTTCAGGTTAAATTCAATATAGCGAATCATCCAGACCAGCAGCACCAGCAGTGCCACCTGTGATAAGGCTGCCAGGCGAAAAAATCGCCTGCCGATATCCACTGCCTGGCGCATGACGACCCGCTTCCAGGGGATGAATTCATTGAGCGCCAGGGACGTGCCAATGCTGACTGCAATGCCCAAATGGGGAAGTTCAAAGGAAGGGACGAATACGAGTATCCAAAGAAGCCAGGGCAACGATAGAAAGCGGCCTGCTCTGCCTCGGTAGAAGGTGGGGGAAATCCCCATCATCAGACCAACCAGGCCGCTTAAGACAAATAGTATCCCGAATATGGTGCTGACGCCCGTCAAAAACCCATAGGTTGGCGCGGCAAGCAGGAGCGCAGGCTGCCACAACAAACAGATGCCGATTGCCAGGTTGACCCACTGCATGATAACGACCAGCCAGTCTCGCTTGGGTCTTAACCAGTTGCACAATACGAAAGCCAGGCTGAGCGCAGAGAGGACGAAACCTTCGATAAACAGGTCGAATTGGAAATACGCCCATGCAATCAATGCCAGCATCATCGCTGCGACCAGGTTGAACATTGATTGCGTGGAAGGCGGGGAATTCAGTAATATTGATGAAATCAGGAGAATACTGTGTAAAAAGAATGCCGCGCCGAGCAGGTCGGCCACCAGAGGGGGCATGGCAGCCAGGAAACCCACTTTTTCATAAGGCGCGAGGAACAGAAATTGGGCCGCGAACGCTAGTAAGAACGAGCCGCTGGTTACCAAAGAATAATTTCGTTTTGATTTCATTGTTGTAGAGGATAGCATAGGTATACCTCGCTGGCAAGAAGTGATGAGCGCTGAAGGTGCTTTCACCTGCTCGATTTTTCGTTTCAGCATTCGTTCATTCATGGAAATTCGTGGTCGGTTTGACAAAAACACAAACCGTTGGCTCCTGGCAACACCAGAAACTTTGAATTTGGACTTGCTGAATCTATTGACATATTTCGGATGGCTGGTAGAATACCGCCCAATATGCAACGCTTTCTCACTCATGAACTCAAGTCTAAGCGCAAGCCCACAGCCGCGTTGTTCGGTTGGCGGGCTTGTGGGCGCGTTCGTTGGGTGAGAAGCACAAAGAGATAAGCGGTTTTCCTGCCGTTCTATCTGTTTTACGCACATCCAGCGCGCTTTCCGTCAATCGGAGGGCGCGTTTTTTGTTGCCCGGAGGCTCTATGCTCGAACTGCTTGATTCTACCCTGCGCGAGGGCGAACAGACGCCCTATGTCAACTTTACCCTCGACGAAAAAGTCGAAATTGCCCGCCTGCTCGACCAGGTGGGGGTGGAGATGATTGAAGCCGGTGACCCTTCGGTTTCGCCCAACGTTGCCAAAGCCATTCAGCGAATTGCCGCGCTCGGCCTGAAAGCCGAAATTGTGGCGCATTCGGCGGCCATTCGTTCGGGAATTGAAAAAGCCAAAGCCTGCGGCGCCGACCGGGTGGCGATTTTCTACGCCACCTCGAAAATCCACCTGGACGCCAAACTGCATAAGACGCAAGAGCAGGCCCTCGACATCATCCGCGAGCATGTGGCTTACGCCCGAAGTTTGGGGCTGAAGGTGCGCTACACCCCCGAAGACGCCACCCGCACCGATTTTGAGTTCCTGGTGACGGTCTGCAATGCGGCCATTGAGGCCGGGGCCGACCGCATCAGCCTGGCGGATACGCTGGGGATTATGCAGCCGCACACAATGGCAGAGCGCGTGGCGGCGCTGCGGGCGCGGCTGCTGCCCTGCAAAATTGACCTGCACTGCCACGATGATTATGGCCTGGCGCTTGCCAATGCCATGGCGGGCATTCGCGCCGGGGCCGATTGCATCCACACCACCGTCAACGGGATGGGCGAGCGAACGGGCATCCCCGATTTGGCGGAAACCATCCTGGCTTTTCATAACCTGGAGGGGGTGCAGAAATACAACCTGGCCCCGCTGATGGAACTTTCGGCGTACCTGGAGCGGGTTTCGGGCTTTTT